>CAZTSQ010000017.1:0-46091 GCA_964615915.1 uncultured Sangeribacter sp. | reverse complement strand
TGGGGCGGATCTCGGTGGTCTTGCGGCCGTCGAGACGGATACCCTCGTCGAGTACGCAACGGCGCATGGCCTCTTTCTCGACGTCGTGATAGTAGCGCTTGACCATAGCGATACGCTGGTCTTCGGTGTACTTCTCGAGCTGTTCCTCGGTCATCGGGGGGAGGTTCTCGATATACTCGTCGCGGATAGCCTTGAACGAGTCGTTGCGCCAGTGCTTGTCGGCGCTGCCTGCTTTGGCGATGGCGTAAGCCTTGTCATAACACTTCTCGCGGACGTCGGCACGGAGCGCATCGTCGTTGATCTCGTGGTTATATTCGCGTTTAACTTCCTTTCCGGCCTCTTTCATCAGCTCGATCTGGGCCAGACAGTGTTTCTTGATTTCTTCGTGGGCTACCTTGAGGGCTTCGAGAAGTTCGGCTTCCGAAACCTCATTCATTTCACCCTCGACCATCATGATGTTATCATAGGTGGCGCCGACCATCAGCTCGATGTCGGCCTGCTCCATCTGTTCGAAAGTGGGGTTGATCACCCATTTGCCGTCTACGCGGGCGATGCGCACTTCTGAAATAGGGCCGTTGAAGGGGATGTCGCTGACAGCGAGGGCAGCCGAAGCGGCGATACCGGCCAGCGCGTCGGGGGCTTCGTTTTCGTCGGCCGAGTACATGGTCACGTTGACAAACGTCTCAGCGTGGTAGTTATCGGGGAAAAGGGGGCGCAGAACGCGGTCTACGAGGCGGGAAGTGAGGATTTCGTAATCGCTCGCACGACCTTCGCGCTTGAGGAAGCCTCCGGGATAACGACCTATCGAGGAGTACTTCTCCTTGTACTCGACCGTCAGAGGCATGAAATCGACTCCTTCGTTGGCCTCCTGTGCCGAGCAGACAGTGGCGAGGAGCATGGTGTTACCCATACGGACCTCAACCGCACCATCGGCCTGTTTCGCGAGTTTTCCGGTCTCGATTGTGATCGTGCGACCGTCACCCAGCTCGATGGTTTTCTTAATTGGCTTTAACATAGCTGGTTAGTAGTATATTTTTCTTCTTTGCGTATTCGGGCGCAAAATTAACAAAATTTCGTGACATACGCAACCACAAATTTGATGCCAGACTCGGTTTCGGGCGCGATTTTGCCGACACGTTAACTTTTGTTACCTTTGTAGGCCTAAATTGTGTCCTCTTCGCGAGGTCCTTTCATCTTTCAACGAGTTTTCAAACTACACGACATCATGAAGATACCGAAAAGCGCCAGCCGCGCTACCCTATCCGTTATCTGCGGACTGAGCCTGCTCACCACAGCCTGCTCAGATAACAACTTCACGATCAAAGGCGACATCGAGGGGGCCGACAACCAGGCGGTTGTCCTCGAAAAGGCCGACTTCGCCGGCCGCTGGATCGTCCTCGACTCTGTGCGCACCTCAGCCAAGGGCGATTTCAAGATCGAATATCCGGCTACCGGCTCTCCCGAGGTCTATCGTCTCCGAATCGGCGACGGATATGCATATGTGCCCGTCGACTCAACAGAAACCGTCACATTGAAGGCGAACTATAAGGACTTCTCATCGTCGTGGAGCCTCACGGGGTCAGACAAAGCGGTCGCACTCTCCGATTTCGAGAAAGATCTTCGCGCCTTCGCCCCCAACAGAACTGTCGCCGACTCTGCTAAAGCCTTCAAACGCCGGGTCTTCTCCAAATATCTTCAGAACGCACAGGGGTCGGTTGTGGCTTATTATATCCTCACCCGTACGATCGCAGACAACAAGCCCCTCTTCGATCCCAACGACCGGAACGACCTGAGAATTTTCTCGGCTGTCGCCACAGCCTTCAAGGAGCATAAGCCCGACGATCCGCGCACCCCGCTGCTCGAGAACACTGTGCTGACCGCCCGTCGCGCCGCGAATTCGGCCGAGGGTAAGAAGCTTGTAATCGAGGCGGAGGAGATGAGCCTGATCCCGATCGAGCTTCCCGATGAAAACGGAAAGATGGTCGCCCTCTCTTCGGTTGCCGGCAAAGGAAAGCCGACAGTCCTGATGTTCGGCGTGATGACAACCGAGGCCACACTGCGCGCCAACCGTGTGCTGGCCGACCTTATCCGTCAACGAGGCGGAGACCTCGCTGTATATTCGGTCAGCTTCGATGCAGATCCGGGACAATGGCGCGAATCGGCCGCCAACGTCCCCTGGGTGACTGTGCTCGATCACAACTCAACCTCCTCTGCGGCCACAGACTATAACGTCCCGGCTGTTCCGTGTTTCTATATCATCGACCGCAACGGCAACCTCGTTGACCGCACAGGAGATATCAATGAGCTCGGTCGGCTGGTGACCAAACATTCGTAAAACAACATCCTTGAATACTTCCCCAACATCCATGAAAACACGTTCTGTTCTCACATTTTTCATTGTTCTGTCAGCACTCCTCTCCCCTCTCGCCTCTAAGGCGGACATCGCCCTGAAGGTTGGGAATCCGGAGAAGCCGTTGACAGTCACCCCGATCGGCACACTGTTGCTTGACGGTGCGGTCTTTGCCGGCGAAGACAAAAAAGATTTTCCCGATGGCGTCGCGATTCCGGAGGTGCGTCTCGGCTTCCAGCTCGGATATGGCAAATGGACAGCCAAACTCGAGGCCGGACTGGCCTATGGTAAGGTAGGCTTGAAAGACTGTTACCTTCAGTATGACTTCAACCCGAACCACTGCCTGCGCGCCGGTCTGACCCTTCACCACTTCGGTTATCAGAACTCGACGGCGGCCTGTATGAAGATCTCAATGTACGAACCGCTCTGCAACAGTGTCTTCAACGAGGCGCATCAGATAGGTATCTCATATTACTACCACGCTCCGAAGTGGTTTGCGACGGCGGCAGTCCACGCCGAACCGATGGCGACGACCGTCCTCATGGGACCCGATCAGCTCACCCGTCTCGGTGTCGGAGCCCGCGCCCGACTCGTAGCCCGGCCGCTGATCAACGACGTCAACAAGATTCAGATCGGCTTCAGCGGAGCCTTTGCCACTCCGCAGTATGCCCGCACGGCCGACAGCAACGGCGACCCTCACGACCTCTTCACCTTCGGAGCCAATTTCCCGACACGCGTGGTTCAGGCCCGGGCGATCGAAAGCCGAGTCTCACACTCTCGCAACCTCTTCAAGCTGACGCCCGAACTGATGCTCAACCACGGACGCGTCGCCCTTGAAAGCCAATATTTCTGGATGCAGGTCAACCGCCACGACGGCCTTTGTCCCTATCGCGCCCAGGGAACATACGTCAACCTCCGCGGACTTATCTTAGGCAACACCTACCCTTACACGGAGGCTCTCGCCGGCATAGGTACCCCCTCGCCGAAGTCGCTCGAAGCTGTCTTGAGCTATAACTACACTTCGCTCTCAGACGCTTCGGCCGGGATTCTCGGCGGACGCGTGAACGACCTCAGCTGCACGTTCAACTATTATATCAACCGGTATATGGTTGCGCGTCTGCGCTACAGCTACACCCACACTTTTGACCGTGGGGGCTTTGAGCCGGAGAGTATCAACGCCATCCAGGCTCGCCTTCAGATAATCTTCTAATCCACACGAGATATGGCTAACGATTGGAAAGATGCCCTCGCGGGCCTAATGGCCTCGGGCGACCTCCCCGAAGGGAATGATGAGACAACATCACAGACTCCGACGCCCGCAGACGAGGGCCGAAGAAAATATAAAGACGAACTGAACGTGGTCTTTGAGCGCAAGGGGCGCGGCGGGAAGTCGGCGACCATCATCGAATGGTTCACGCTTCCCGACTCGGAAGTGGCCGAAATCGCCACCAAACTTCGCCGTGCGCTCGGAACCGGGGGTAGCTCGCGCGGCGGCGAGATCCTTCTTCAGGGTGAGTGTCGGGAAAAAGCGGCCGCTCACCTCCGCGCGCTCGGCTTCAGAGTCAAAGGAGTGAAATAATCTATAACGGGGTCCATATGCTAACCAGACAGCTCGCTTCGGCCGGTTCGGGAAAGACTTACACACTGGCCAAACAGTTCATTCTGTTCTACATCACTGTTCCCGTCGGTGAAGATTCGGCAACGGAGTATCCCGTAAAGCGTCGGTTGCGGACACGCCCCGAACTTGTCGACTCGCTCCGCCACATCCTCGCCATCACCTTCACCAATAAGGCTACGGGCGAGATGAAGCAGAGAATCATCTCGAAGCTCGCGGCCCTGGCAAATTACTCGCCTCCGGTTCCTGCCAACGGCCACACATTGACCCATGAAGAGGAAGAGGCCGACAGAAAGGTACGCTCAAAGATCGACTATCTCGAGGAATTCGTCGAGACGCTCGGAGCCAAACCGGAGGATATTGCTCGCGTATCGCGCGAAGCGCTTGAGATTCTGCTCAACGAGTTCAGCGACTTCCAGGTCTCGACGATCGACAGTTTCTTCCAGCAGGTGATGCGTACCTTCACCTATGAGGCCGACCTGCCTGACAATTTCCAGCTTGAGCTCGACTCGAACTATGTCGCCGCCCTTGGACTCGACACGGCGCTCTCGGACCTCAACACCTCGAGATCGTCGGGGCTGTTCAGATACTGGGCCTCGAAAACCGTCGAAAACTCTCTGAGCGCCAGCGGCAAATGGAATCTTTTCGCACCCGGAAACAGCACAATATATAACGACGTCCTCTCCATGCTGAAGACCATGGAGAGCGAAAGTTTCAAGGAGAAGCTCGAAGACCTTCGCGAATATTTCTATGTCCACGAAGCCGAAGGGAAAGATCACCCGGGAGGATATATCGGCAAGATCATCGACTTCTACGATAACCTGTACATCATGCCGTTGCGGAAAGAGGCCGCCTTGATCCGCAGAATCGCACGCGAGGCGCTCGCTCATATAGCCTCCAACGGAATCGATCCGAAAAATCTGGTAGGCTATCTTTATGCCCGACTCAATGCCCTGGCATCGCTAAACTGGAAGAAGGGTTATACCCTCAAGGGGGGCGGAGAGTTCTTTATGCTCAAGAGTCCCTTGAAGGCAGGGAAGGGTGACGACCCGAAACTACTCGAATTAGTAAACCAGATATCCGCTCCGCTGACTGATTTTCTTCAACATCACCCGAATAAGGAGGTCAAATCGTGGATGGTCTATGCCGAAGCCCTGCGCCGGCTCGCACTCACGTGGGAGATTAAAAAGAAGATCGACGAACTGATGGTCGACGCCAATTCCCTCCAGCTATCGGACACCAACTCGATTCTGCGGACCATCATCGGCGACGACGAGACTCCCTTTATATACGAGCGTCTCGGGGCAAAGCTGGATCATTTTCTGATCGACGAGTTTCAGGACACGTCGCGTCTCCAATGGGAGAACACCCTTCCCCTTCTGCGCGAAAGCGAAAGCCGGGGGAAGGAAAATCTGATCA
The DNA here is from genome assembly GCA_964615915.1 of uncultured Sangeribacter sp. Classification (GTDB taxonomy): domain Bacteria; phylum Bacteroidota; class Bacteroidia; order Bacteroidales; family Muribaculaceae; genus Lepagella. The sequence goes on along the minus strand of CAZTSQ010000017.1, from coordinate 40,707 downwards.
TCGGCGATCCGAAGCAGAGTATCTATCGCTTCCGCAACGCTGACTCCTCTTTGATCACGACCGCTGTCAAGCAGGAGTTCCCGCTGCTTCACGATGCGGGAGCCGACCCGAAGACGAACACCAACTGGCGTTCGGATCTCAACATCGTGAGGTTCAACAACTTCCTCTTCCATTCTCTGTGTAGGGCCGGGATGGACTACACCTCGAGCTATGGCGATGTGATTCAGTTCTCAAAAAAGTTTAACGCCTCGGATTCGGCCAAAACCGTAAAGGAGGGGTTTGTGAGCCTCCGGTTTTTCACACCCCCCAAAAACGAAGGTGAGAAGGCACCGGCCGATTCAGCTGCAGGCTCGGAAGAGGAGGATTCGGGCGACTATCCCGAATACTACAACGAGCTCGGGCCGCTCATTTTGGAGCTGCAGGAGCGAGGTTTCCGTCAGAAGGATATTGCGGTGCTTGTGAAGACCCACCTGATCGGCACGGATGTCATCAGCGCGCTGCTTGATTTCAACGCGCGTCAATTTGAGGCTGCTGATACAGATGAGGTACGCACTATAAGATTTGTCAGCGAGGACTCACTGAAGGTCACCAATGCCCGCAGTGTGCGGACAATCATTGAGGCGCTGAGGGCAATCGCCGGTACCGTTCCCTTTACCCGACCCTCCGTGATCAAGCCTTCGGAAGCCGAAGATACAGTTGCAGAAATCGAGGATCCCGTCGCCAAATATGCTGTTTTCGCAGCTAAGGACACCCCGAAGATGTCGACCGACCTGCGCGAGATGCTTGCCGGAATGTCGGTCGTCACCCTCCCGGCGTTGGTAGAGCAAATTGTCGTTACCTTCGTTCCCGAAGCAATCAGGAGAGCCGAAGCTCCTTTCCTTGCGGCCTTTCAGGACAGTATCCTCGAGTTCTCGGAGAATCATCTGGCCGACATCCCGACGTTCCTCAAATGGTGGGACAAGCACGGCGACGCACTGACCATCTCTTCGCCTGAGAACACCGATGCCGTACAGGTGGTGACCGTTCACTCGTCGAAGGGGCTTGAGTTCGGGGCGGTAATAGTCCCCAATGGGTCGTTCACCTTCTCCAAATCCCACTTCATGACCGACACGGCGTGGATGGAACCCCAATTACCCGAACAACCCGGCTATGAGCTACCGCCGACTTTGCCGATCGAGATAAAAAAAGAGCTCGAAGGCACTTATCATCAGGCTACGCTGACAGAAAACAAAAAGAATGTCGCGACCGATGAACTCAATGCCGCCTACGTCGCCTTCACACGTGCCAAACACGAGCTCTATATTTTGGACACTCTGACCCCTAAGTTGGCCGCATGTCTGCCCAAGGAAGAAGATGAGGGAGAAACTGATGAAGGGTCAGCCGGTAACGGTTCGAAAAAGAAGAAGGTGAAGAAGGAAGAAGCAGATAATACTGATCCAGAGGTGAAGATTCCCGCAATTGCAAGCGTCGGAGAGGGTATCTTAAAAACTTTCCTCGACCCCGAGAATGCCCTCGCTTCAGTCCCGACGGATAAGGAGCCCTATGTCATTGATGTGGCCGACCTTCAAGTTATCACCGATAAGGTGTCTTCGATCGAGGCGACACCTCCGCGTAAGTACATTGAAATCACCTATGGCTCACCCGTGGATCTGACCTCGAGAAGTAAGTCTGCAGACGAATCTACCGAAGCCGGGGTTTCCAAGGCGGCCAAGGATTATCCAGTAAACGATTCCTTCCCCGCCCTCCATTTTCAAATTGAATCTTCATTGGCTTCTGTCGACGATGCGAGCGAGAGCATGAATGAAGAAGGTGAAGAAGAGGTTACACCTGAAGCAGCTCATCTCGCGGGTTCGGATGAGGATCCTGAAGAGGTCTACGAAGACGAGATGACAGATGAAGACGAGGTGATTCCGGGCTCGGAACTGGCGTTGCTTCGCGAACTGCTCGGCCGTTTGGGCGCCGTCGGCAACCTGGACCGCGCTATGTTGCCGATGAAGGTCAGCGGCCGATGGACAGGCTCCCAGCTCGAGAATATCAAAGAGTTGCTCACCGGGGTAATCAATTCTGACGACACCCGACGGTTTATTTTACCCCCCGAAGGATGGACAGTATACACCAACCGCCCGCTGATTCACAGCCGACGCAAGACCCGCATCCCGGACCGCATCCATATCTCGCCCGACGGTCGGACGGCCTTGGTCATCAACTTCAAGCTCACGCGCGAGCCTGAAGAGGGAGAGTGGCGACAGCTTCGCACTCACGTCCGTGCCCTTCGCAAAACCGGTTTCAAAGGCCATATCGAGGGCTGGCTCTGCCATCTACCTCAAGCCCGTGCCTCTCGCCTAACAGCCGAACTCGGTCGACGTCCCATAGAATAGGAAATCCCAATAATTTTTTATATATTTGCAGGCAGATAAGGAGGAACGATTATGAACAGACCGGTAAAATATCCCATAGGCGAGCAATCCTTCGAAGAAATTCGCGAAGGCGGATGGCTCTATGTCGACAAGACCCGTTATGTCGAGATTATAGCCAAAGGAAGCAAATATTACTTTCTCGGACGTCCCAGACGCTTCGGGAAGAGCCTCTTCCTAGCTACATTGAAGTGCTTCTTCGAGGGTAAGCGGGATTTGTTCAAGGATCTTTATATCGACTCCATTGATTGGGAATGGGAACCATATCCCGTTCTCCTGTTTGACCTTAATATACCTGATTACAAGGTAGACGGTGAGTTCGAGGAATTGATTGAGAATCAGATCAGCGAATGGGAAGACAAGTACGGAATTGTCCCTAAAGTCGATAGTCACGCCGTAAGGTTCCGGAATATTATCGCAGCGGCTTACAAAAAGACCGGTAAACGGGTGGTGATCCTGGTCGATGAGTACGACAAGCCGCTCGTAAACAGTATGGACAATAAGGAGCGGTTCGAACGTTATCGCTCCAAGCTCGCGTCGCTTTATGCTAACTTCAAGAGCTCTGCCGACTACATTAGGCTGGTCTTTCTTACCGGTGTCTCCCGCTTCGGCAAACTCAGCGTCTTCTCCGGTCTCAACAACATTAGGAACATCTCCTTCAATGACAAGTTCGCCGCCATCTGCGGCATCACGGAGACCGAGATGTTCGAGTACTTAGAGGAGGGCATCTCTGCTATGGCCGAAGCCCATTGCAAGTCGCGCGACGAAATTATCTCCACGCTCAAGCGGCGTTATGACGGTTATCACTTCTCCCGTAGCAGTCTGGATATCTATAACCCATATTCTTTACTCAATACCTTCGAAGACGAACAGTTCGGTAGCTACTGGATCGAGACCGGCACACCCTCCCTGCTCATGAAACAGTTGAGGCGTACCAACGTCGACCTCGAAACCCTTTACAAAGCCGAAGGAACCGAAAATCAATTATCGGGGCTCGACTTTGAAAATCTGAATCCAATCGCACTGTTCTATCAGACCGGTTATCTGACCATCAAGGGTTACGACGAACGTTTCAAGCTATACCAACTCGGGTATCCTAACGAGGAGGTGAAAGAGGGCTTCTACGGATACATTCTCCCTTACTATACCAATCTTCGCAGCCAGAACGTCATGCTCTTTATCCGTGATCTGGTGCTTGAATTGGAAGCCGGGAAAGTTGAAGCCATGATGAAGCGCCTCATCTCTCTCTTTGCAGGCTTGTCTTATGAGCTGCAGATCGATGCCGAAAAGGATGTCCGCAACGTCCTGTTCCTTGTCTTCAAGCTCGTCGGGGTCTATTCCGAGGCCGAGTACCATACCTCAGACGAACGGATCGACATTCTTGTCCGCACTCCCGACTACGTCTACATCATGGAGTTGAAATACGACAGCACGGCCCAGGAAGCTCTCGATCAGATCAAGCGTAAGGAGTACCATCTCCCCTGGTCGGTCGACAACCGCCAGATCATAGCCATCGGCATCAACTTCTCCTCCGAAAAACGACGCATCGACGACTGGAAGGCCGAACGAATCTGACCGTTCCCCTTCCTCCCCAACGACCTCCCTTACTCATCTGGCCGCGATCACCCCAAATCGCGGCTTTTTACTTTGCTTTTCATAAGGAATAATCATTAATTCAATATGCTTTATAACATAAAATGAGCTTTGAGTGCTGATTTTATATCATGTAAGCCTTACGGGTTAGATTGCAAGCAAAAAAAATTAGGCATCAAATTTTTATATCCCAAATATTTTCGCTTCCTTTGCGGAACAAATCAAATTTAACTCTAAAACCGTAACACCATGAAAAATATCCTCATATACTTGGTTTGTCTCTGTGCCATCTGTTCATGTGGTGAAGAAGACGTGGTAATGAGAGATGACGCGTGGCCTTTTACCTTCGAAGTGAAAGGACTCAGCCTTACTGAGGGGAAAAATGAGCTTCACTGGGAAGGAGAAATTCCAAATTCGGGTCTGAAGTTCCAAATCACCCCCTCTGATGAGTCGCTCAAGGTACCATCTGAATGGTGTTTTTTCCTCTACAGACTTGCAGTTGATGGGACTCAAGAACATTCGCTTATTGAAAAAGACGGAGATCCAGAGAAGTGCATGAAGGAGATACTTGAGAAGAAAGAACCTTTTACTAAATTCAAAGGAAATTGGGGAGAGATAACTCAAGAAAGCGTCTTTCCGTATACGGCAACTGTAATCATAGAACCTAATAATAGTTCCAAACATCGGCAATTTACAATTACGTTGAGTGGACCTGGATTGAGCAAAGCATTCGTTAACCTTACTCAGGAAGGTAAATGAGCACTGAGGCCCAAACTATCACCGCCAATCAACTAACAACGATCCCAAAAGCTCGGACGCTTTTGGGATCGTTGCCATTTTTCTTTACTTATGGGCAAAGCAGTTGGCAATTAGCGAGATTTTCACTATTTTTGCCAGAAGATCAACACGAGAATGAACAGACCTGTTAAATACCCTGTGGGCCAACAGTCCTTTGAGCAGATTCGCGAAGGGGGCTATCTGTATGTCGACAAGACCCGTTATATCGAGATGATAATCTCCAGCGGCAACCAATATTATTTTCTCGGACGTCCCAGACGCTTCGGGAAGAGCCTCTTCCTAGCTACATTGAAGTGCTTCTTCGAGGGTAAGCGGGATTTGTTCAAGGATCTTTATATCGACTCCATTGATTGGGAATGGGAACCATATCCCGTTCTCCTGTTTGACCTTAATATACCTGATTATAAGGTAGACGGGGAATTCGAGCAACTACTCGAAAATCAAATAAGAAAGTGGGAAACAGCTTACGGGGTAATACCCAAAGAGGGAAGTCATTCCGTCCGATTTCAGGACATTATCGAAGCGGCTTACAGAAAGACCGGTAAACGTGTGGTAATCCTGGTCGATGAGTACGACAAGCCGCTCGTAAACAGCCTGGATAATCGGGAGAGGTTCGAACGTTATCGCTCCAAGCTCGCCTCGCTTTATGCTAACTTCAAGAGCTCTGCCGACTACATTAGGCTGGTCTTTCTTACCGGTGTCTCCCGCTTCGGCAAACTCAGCGTCTTCTCCGGTCTCAACAACATTAGGAACATCTCCTTCAATGACAAGTTCGCCGCCATCTGCGGCATCACGGAGACCGAGATGTTCGAGTACTTAGAGGAGGGCATCTCTGCTATGGCCGAAGCCCATTGCAAGTCGCGCGACGAAATTATCTCCACGCTCAAGCGGCGTTATGACGGTTATCACTTCTCCCGTAGCAGTCTGGATATCTATAACCCATATTCTTTACTCAATACCTTCGAAGACGAACAGTTCGGTAGCTACTGGATCGAGACCGGCACACCCTCCCTGCTCATGAAACAGTTGAGGCGTACCAACGTCGACCTCGAAACCCTTTACAAAGCCGAAGGAACCGAAAATCAATTATCGGGGCTCGACTTTGAAAATCTGAATCCAATCGCACTGTTCTATCAGACCGGTTATCTGACCATCAAGGGTTACGACGAACGTTTCAAGCTATACCAACTCGGGTATCCTAACGAGGAGGTGAAAGAGGGCTTCTACGGATACATTCTCCCTTACTATACCAATCTTCGCAGCCAGAACGTCATGCTCTTTATCCGTGATCTGGTGCTTGAATTGGAAGCCGGGAAAGTTGAAGCCATGATGAAGCGCCTCATCTCTCTCTTTGCAGGCTTGTCTTATGAGCTGCAGATCGATGCCGAAAAGGATGTCCGCAACGTCCTGTTCCTTGTCTTCAAGCTCGTCGGGGTCTATTCCGAGGCCGAGTACCATACCTCGGACGGTCGGATCGACATCCTCGTGCGCACTCCCGACTACATCTACATCATGGAGCTGAAATACGACAGCACAGCTCAGGAGGCTCTCGACCAGATCAAGCGCAAAGAGTATCACCTCCCCTGGTCGGTCGACAACCGCCAGATCATAGTCATCGGCATCAGCTTCTCTTCCGAGAAGCGCCGCATCGACGACTGGAAGGCCGAACGAATCTGAGTCTCCATTTTCTCTTTACATCCAAATTGACTCTTTTAGTCGTGATCTATCTAGATCGCGACTTTTTTTGCTTGACTAACCCAAAGCATAATCATTAATTCAATATGCTTTATAACATAAAATGCGCCTCGGTCGCTGATTTTATCTCATGTAATCTTTACCGGTTACATTGCAAACACAAAAAAATAAGTGAAAAATTTTTCTATCTCAAAAGTTTTCTCTTTCTTTGTGGCACCAATAATCAAAATTCTAACAACATGAAAAACCTACTCCAGAAGTTTTCTTTTCTTCTGATCGGTTTGATCGGCTTAGCCCTTTTCACAAAGTCTTGCGACAGATGGGAGAAGTTCGAACCCTTCAAATACACTGCGACAGGAATAAAGCTAAAGTCGAGTGGAAAATTTGACAGAAAAGCAACAATTCCGGCGGAGGGGGTTATCTTTGAAATTACTCCTAAGTACAAGTTTGAAGGAGGAGGGGAATATCTTGTAACCTTAAGCATTAATGATGAAAGAATCGAGCCTCATCCATTCCCAATTATTGAGGATGAAGAGGAAGAAATCTTGGGCTTAAGAACGGTTTCAGAAGAAACAGGAACAGCTAGTGAGGACACCTACGTCCAGTTTTCTGGAGAATGGGGTGAAATCATAAGGGAGACACATTTCCCTTTCTCTATGAAAATCATCATAAACGAGAATCCTAATCCTTGGAAAAGGAGATTCAGTTTGGGAATGTCCTATATTTACACATGGGCTGATATCGATCTGATACAGAAAGGTAAGGAATAAGAAAGTAGATCAGTTCATTTTGACACACCACCATCAATTTTAAGAAGCATTTAAGGATTAAATGAAGCAGATAGAATATTTCATACTGATAACATGTCTAATACTCATGGCGGCATGTAATCGAGAAGATACGTATTTTGAAGGAGATCCGGTAAGGCCCTTCGAGTACGAGGTAGAGAATATACAACTCACCACTGTTAGCGGAAAGAACGAGGTAGATACCAAGGAAGGAAGAATTCCTCAAGAGGGTATTGAATTTTCAATCATTCCAAAAAGAGACTTCAGTTATGCCACATCCGCATGGGATAATTATCAGGTGGAAATATCTGTAGATCACGGGCCGTACGAACGTTCGCAGAACTGGATTGATGAGTTCAACAGCGCCTCGGAGAGGGGTGAACCAATAGTGGCATTTTCTGGAGATTGGGGAACAATTGTTCGCGAAACATATTTTCCTTTTGCCACTATCGTCAATATAACAAGGAATTCCTCTCATGAAGACCGCTTCTTCAAGTTAAGTTTAGAAGCGGTGCCCCTCCAATGTTCTATATTGTCCCTTACACAACCGGGCGAGAAGCCCCAATAGCGGACTTTTTGTCCGAGCACAGATAACCGAATGATTATCATGCTAGGATTTAAACATCCACCTCTCCTACCAATCAACTAACAACGATCACAAAAGCGTCCGAGCTTTTGGGATCGTTGCCATTTTTCTTTACTTATGGGCAAAGCAGTTGGCAATTAGCGAGATTTTCACTATTTTTGCCAGAAGATCAGTAGACACGAGTATGACCACACCGGTAAAATATCCCATAGGCGAGCAATCCTTCGAAGAAATTCGCGAAGGCGGATGGCTCTATGTCGACAAGACCCGTTATGTCGAGATTATAGCCAAAGGAAGCAAATATTACTTTCTCGGACGTCCCAGACGCTTCGGGAAGAGCCTCTTCCTGTCTACCCTCAAGTGTTTCTTTCAAGGGAGACGGGAGCTCTTCAAGGGCCTGTATATTGACTCAATCGATTGGGACGGGGAACCGCACCCAGTTCTCTACCTTGACTTGAATACAGCCGATTATTCTGTCGACGGAGCACTGGAAGCCTTGATTGAAAGCCATCTACTGGAGTGGGAAGAGATGTATGGAATCGTTCCTCCGGTACCGCAACACGCCCAAAGGTTTAGAAATATTATCCGCACAGTCTCTCAAAAGACCGGTAAGAAAGTTGTCATCCTTGTCGACGAATACGACAAGCCGCTGGTCAAAACCCTTGACAACAAGGAACGTTTCGAGCGGTATCGCGAAATGTTGGCAGGCCTTTACTCCAACTTCAAGAGCTCGGCCGAGTACCTCAGGCTGGTATTCCTTACCGGCGTCTCCCGATTCGGCAAGCTCAGCGTCTTTTCCGATCTCAACAACATCCGGGATATCTCCTTCAATGACAAGTTCGCGGCCATCTGCGGCATCACTGAAGCCGAGATGTTCGAGAACTTCGAGGAAGGCATTTCAGCCCTGGCCGAAGCCCGTGGCAAGACACGTGACGAAATTATCGCCACGCTCAAGCGGCGCTATGACGGTTATCACTTCTCGGAAAATTGCCCGGACATCTATAACCCGTATTCTCTTCTGAATACGTTCGAGGACGAGAAATTCGGGAGCTATTGGATCCGGACCGGAACTCCGTCTCTGCTCATGAAGCTACTAAGGCGAACTAACGTGGACCTCGAGAACCTCTACAAAGCAAGGGGAAGCGAGGACCAATTGTCCGGGCTGGATTTCGATCGGCTCAACCCCATTGCATTGTTCTATCAGACAGGTTATCTTACCATCAAGGACTATGATGAACGGCGTGACCTTTTCCAACTTGGTTACCCGAACGAGGAGGTTAAAGAGGGGTTTTATGGGTACATCCTTCCATACTATGCTGACCTGCGCAACGAAGACGCCAAGCTCTTCATAAGAGATCTGGTCGACGAATTCGAAGCCGGCAAGGTTGAGTCCGTCATGAAGCGCCTCATCTCCCTGTTTGCGGGGCTGTCTTATGAGCTGCAGATCGATGCCGAAAAGGATGTGCGCAACGTCTTGTTCCTTGTCTTCAAGCTCGTCGGGGTCTATTCCGAGGCCGAGTACCATACCTCGGACGGTCGGATCGACATCCTCGTGCGCACTCCCGACTACATCTACATCATGGAGCTGAAATACGACAGCACAGCTCAGGAGGCTCTCGACCAGATCAAGCGCAAAGAGTATCACCTCCCCTGGTCGGTCGACAACCGCCAGATCATAGCCATCGGCATCAACTTCTCCTCCGAAAAACGACGCATCGACGACTGGAAGGCCGAGAAGATATAGAGGATGGAGAAAAATTTGGTAAAGACGTGAAGTTTAGCTAATTTTGCGCAGTCAACCGTCTGCCGACTTCGGAAAGAGGGACTGAGTGAGACCCAACAGTATATTCCGGTAGCATCGCACTGTCTATAGCAACTGGGATATAATGGGGGATAAGATACACTCACAACGGCAGCAAATCGATTTAAAATTGGATACAGACCCTTTACCGGCCATGAGCCTGTGCGGCCGGCTTGCAAGCATCGCCACAGGCGCCATTGAATTCATTACACCCGAAAACTGGGTGGCGTGGGGTGCAATCGTACTCATCGCCTGCCTATGCCTGGCAATGTCAGGTTTCGTCTCCGGCAGCGAGATCGCCTTCTTCGGTCTCAATCGCTCCGAGCTCGAAGAACTTGAGGAAGACGAATCGGAAGAGGCCTCGAAAGCGATGGCCCTCCTTAAAAACCCCGAGCAACTCTTAGCCACTATCCTGATCGTCAACAACCTGGTCAACATCACGATGGTCGTTCTGCTGACCTTCGCGATCAATCAGGTCGTCAAGTTCAACAGCTCGCTGGTCAACTTCCTCGTACAGACAGTCTTCCTCACTTTCCTCCTGCTTCTATGCGGTGAAATCATGCCGAAACTCGTCGCGCGCAACCGCACGATGAAGTGGGTGCTCTCTGCCGCATCCGGCGTGACTCTGCTTTACAAGCTCAGCGGACCCCTTGCTCGGCTGATGGTCAAGTCTACGAGCCTGATCAATCACCTGATCACCAAGAAAGAGGCCAATCTGACCACCGACGAGCTCGAAAAAGCACTCGAAATCTCTGACCTCAAGGAGGGCAAGGACAAGGAGATGCTCGAAGGCATCCTCTCATTTGGAGAGAAAGAGGTCTCGGACATCATGATCTCACGCGTGGACGTCACCGACATCGAGTATCACGCAACGTGGGAAGAGGTGGTCGAGATAATCCGGTCTACCGGCTACTCGCGCCTTCCGGTCTACGACACAAACCAGGACGAGATCCGCGGTGTGCTATACAGTAAGGACCTTCTCCCCTACATCGGCAAGCGCGACAATTCATTCCGCTGGCAGACGCTGATTCGCGAAGCATATTTCGTTCCCGACTCCCGAATGATCGACGACCTGCTCGAGGACTTCCGCAAGAAGAAGATCCACATAGCGATCGTGGTCGACGAATATGGAGGCACACGCGGAATCGTCACCCTCGAGGACATCATCGAGGAGATCGTCGGCGAAATCGACGACGAATATGACGAGCGCCACTCTATGTTCAGACGCATAGGCCCATCGACTTATGTTTTCGATGCCAAGGTGCCTATATCGGAGTTCTGTCGCAACGTAGACATCGAAGAAGAAGAGCTAGGGGATATCGGAGACGCGGAGACACTCGCCGGTCTGTTGCTCGAGATCAAGGGGGACTTCCCCAAACCGAAAGAGAGTTTCAGGCGCGGACCGTGCAACTTCCTGGTCCTCAAGATGGAAAAACACAGAATAACCGAGGTCCGCGTCAATATCAGCCGCGACCAAGAATCTTAAAGATGGAAGAATTCGTATACTGGGCACACCCGACAACCGTCGGGATCAACGTCGAGGAGGTCAGCGGCGGCGAAGGCCGTTCGGCCAAAGTCTGGCTCCCGATGGCCAAACAGATCTTTGCCGAAAACGACAAAGAGGGTAATTATCGCGAAATAATCCACACCGAAAGCGGTGCTCCCCTTCTCGGAGACTCTGCGCGACGGATTTCGGTCTCTCACGCCCCGGGGCTGTTGGTTGTCGCCATGCTTCCCCCGACCCCCGAAACCGATCTCGAGAAGTTCTCGATATCGACCGCATTGGGTGTCGACACCGAACGCCGAGACCGCGCTCAGGTGCTCAAGATCCGTGACCGTTTCCTCTCAGAAGAAGAGGCGTCGATGATCCCCAAGGATGATGTGGAGATCAACATACTCGCCTGGACTGTCAAAGAAGCTGTCTTCAAGGCGCTCCTTTCGGAAGGGGTCGACTTCCGGCGCGACATCCGGATCGAACGTCTACCCGAGCTGGCAGACTATCCGCTGCAGAAAAAAAGAACCGGACACGTATCTGCCATACGGTCCGGTTCCGACACACTTAAAGGACAGGACTCCTCATCTTCCGAAGAGAAGGTTGAGCTTGAGCTGTTTGCCTATCGCAGCGATGATCACATCGTCTGTCTGGCTTACTCAAAGGAGGCTTCTCAGCTGAAGGCCTAACACAACGGCGGCCATCGCGAGAATCAAAATGAACTGACCGCGGTCGCTTAGGAACCAGCGGCCTGCTGTTGCGCCCGCTCTCACGAGCGAACGCAACATCACACCACTAAATCTGACCAGCGTATCCGGCAACCGGAAGAACGCATCGACAAGGTCAGACAGGAAATCGGACTTTTGATAGAAGGAAAGAGTAGTTCTCATAACTGTTTCTTTTTAGGTTTACTTTCTCGTGTCGAAACGTCGGGACCGCCCCTTCGAAACAGTGTCTCGATGTTTGACGGTGCAAAGTTAGCACGTTTGACTGCCAACGGGTTGCAGTCAAATCTTAAAAAAACCTTAAAATGAAGAAAAAGGCCCGAAATATTCGGAAGTTGTTCAATTTGAGGCGTTTTTCTTAAAGAAAAGTTTGTAGAGTGGCGAAAAACACCTACATTTGCCGTGAATAACGAAATATCATGTGAACACAAATAAAACTGATTATGAACAAGACAGATCTGATCAATGAGATCGCGGCGAAAGCCGGACTCAGCAAGGCTTCCTCAAAGGCAGCCCTCGACGCTTGTCTCGAATCGATCGAGCAGGCTCTCGCGAACGAAGACAAGGTGCAGCTCATCGGCTTCGGCACCTTCGCTGTGGTTGAGAAGCCCGCACGCACAGGCATCAATCCGCGTACGAAAGAAAAAATCGATATCGCAGCCCGCAAGGTTGTGAAATTCAAACCCGCCGACAACCTCGGCAAGTAAAATTCCGAACCAAGACTGTCAAAAACATCCGGCTCCGGGCGCCAAAGCGCCCGGAGCCGTCATTTTGGTAAGATAAGGATCGGCGATAGAAAGGTATGGAGGCAGGATGGATGGTTAACTAAAAACCGGCCGCATCTTCACAGACGCGGCCGGATCGACTTATAGATTGTGTTTAAGATTAGTGAACAAGTATAGTGGTTGTCTTAACTCCTGCTTTCACCAAGTATATTCCGGGGTCAACCTCAACCGAGGCAGTTCCATTGCCCGAGAAGATCGTGCGGCCTTCGATCGAGAAGATGCCTACGTTCTTGTCTTCGGGGGTAACGACATTGATCACATGACCATTGACTGAGACTGTTGTTTCGGCGTCAACACCTGAAACCAGGGTATTGCTTGCGTCGGCAACCGTGATGTTGTCATAGAGGCTGAGGATGTAACCGTTACAGAGTGTCTTGATGCTTATGCGGATCTTCTTACCCTTGTATCCTGCGAGATTAACTGAGAACTTGGTCCATTCGTCGGCGGGGAGAGTGAGGTTAGAGTACTGGAGCAGTCTTGCTTCCTCACCGTCACAGATTATGCTGACCTCGGTCTCGTTGTTGTCCTTGCGGCCGTCTTCCGCCTGACCGTGGAGCGGACGGGCATAGAAGCTGAAGGTAGGCTCTTCGCCATCGATATTGATCAGACCGGTGGTGAACACAGACTTCTGACCCATAGTGGTGCTCTTCACAGCCAGCATGCAGCCGTCTTCGTCTTGAGCGGGAATTCCGCTTTGTTCTGAAGATACGAGCACGATATCTGAACCGGGGATATCTGATTCGAACGAGAACTGATACTCCTCGCTTGCGTCGGTATAGGTCACGGGCATATCGTAGGCGTCGCCGGTCCAGCATCTGCCGGTCTGGAAGAAGTCAGGCTCACGGTCGCGGTTGACTGCTGCCACAGCGAGGAGCAGGTAGCCCTGTTCGGCGATATGTTCGGCCGGAGAATAGTCGAAGGTCGTATCGGTTGTGCGACCGATTTCATCGCCGAGAACGAGGAAGCCGTCGGCTGAAACTTCGAAGGGACGAATGATGTAAGAGATGTACTCGGGCTTGATCGGCTCGCCGTTGCGGTCGGTGGTGACAGCATCCCATGAAAGGAGATATTTGTCTGCGCCGGTCTCAAGGAGAGTCACGTTCTGGGGATCGCCAGCGAGGCGGGGACCGATGAAGACGGTTTCGGTGTAGTCTTTAGATTCGTTACCGTCTGTGTCGAGGGTGACGAAACGGAAGATATATGAACCTGAAGCCGAAGCATTGTAAACGAAGCTTACCTCAGAACCGAGAGGACGGTCATAAGTCTCATAGAGTACACCCTTTACGTATACGTTAACCTTGACGTCGCTGGGGAGGGGGTCGCCGTCGACAGTAACGGTCGGCATCTTGAACGATACGTTGGCGTTGAGTTCGCCGTCGAAGTCGGGAGTGATGGTGACGTCTGTAACCTCAGCGGGGCTGCAGGCATCGATCGGGGCGCTGATAGAGTACTCTTCGAGATAGAGGAGCGAAGTGCCGGCCTGCGACATTGCGTGGAAGCCGATGTAGTAGTAACCGTCTTCTTTAGCGGTGATGTACCCATTGATCGGAGTCGAAGAGTCGTTGACTTCGGTGGGTGCGATCACAGTCATGGTCATACCTTCGACAGTATTTTCCATACCGGCCTTGACCTCGAGCTTTTCGTTCATCCATGAGATGTGACCCTGAGCGAAAGCAGAGAACTTATAGGTCTTGCCACCTGCCAGATAGATTGCCGGAGTGAACAACCAGTCATCATGACCTTTGTCAGACCCGGTGATACACATACCACGGAGATAGTGCTGCATCCATGAGATATTGTCCTCATTACCATCAATAGAAACGTTATGCATGTCGGCCAGATCCTCATCTTTAAGGTCAATAGACAACGGAGGCGTGAGATCGCCGAGGATAATGGTATTCGAGCCTGCAAGGTCAGATGATCTGTCGCGGAAGTTCGCTCTTACATAATATTTCAAGGACAGGGAACCTTCCGGTTCGGGAACCTGAACTGTATAGGAGAGCTCGGTGGTAGACTCAACGAGCACGTTCTTCTCAAGGTCATAAATGGTATAGGTCACCTCATCAGGGTTGAAGTATCCGCTGTCTGAAGCATAGAACACGGGGCTCCAGGTGAGGGTAGCCACGCCGTCGGCCCATTCGACCTTGACGTTGCTCGGAGTCGAGGGACGACCGATTCCGATGAAGCACGAAATTGAGGCCGTCGGAGACTTGCCGACTTCATTAGAGAGGACAACAGAGAACTCGCGTCTGCCTGAAGTCGTGAAGGTAGCGGTGCGTTCAACAGAGCTGCCTGCAAGTGCGGAACCGGTAAGGATCTCTTCGCCGTCGGCATACACAATATAGTTAAAGGTCTGTCCGGTAGCGTCGGTGCCGTCATAGAAGTCAGAGGGCATTCCGAGAGTGATGTGCGCATCCATCTCGCCGTTCTGGCTGACAACATAGATTCCCGGAGTGTTGGGAGCCTTGTCTTCGGCGAGCGGCGGAGCGATATAGAGACCGATGAACTGCTCGTGGTTGGGGAACTGGGTCAGCTCGGTGCTTGCACCCGTAGCGAGGTCGATCTGAATCAGACCGGCAGCGTCGTCGGTATAGTAGGTCTGAAGATAGGTGCCGTTCTTCGAGTTGACGCAACCGCCCTGCTGATAGTCTTCGGTCGGGATGGCGGGCACGATAGCCTTTTCGCCGGTGATGGCGCCGGTCTTTTTGTCGACAGTCAGAAGTTTGTCACCCTCCCAGTTGATGGCGTAGAACTGACCCTTGTCGTCGGCCGAAAGGCTCATGAACTTATGGTCTTCGCCCACAGTGGTGATGGTGTTGCTGGTCAGATGTGCCCAGTCGGCGGTGCCCCAGGTGTAGCCTGAGCCATCGTCGTTGAAGAAGACGCCGTAGATATGTGACCGTCGGTGACAACGGCGCCGGGGTTGACGTCGGTTGCCTTTGCGACTCGAGCTTGCTCAGAACCGGGCGAAGCCTCAGCCCATAAGCCTGTTGCGAGACAGAGTGCCGGCAACGAAAGGAGCAAAAGTTTCTTCATTGTTAAGAGTATTGATTGGATTTAAAAATTAGCAGGATTTAGATAATTGAATTGTGTATCTGATTTCTGTGTTTTTAATCACGGCAGAGGATTAAAGAAAGCCACAGCTTTGGATCACGTCTGAGATTTCTGTCTCCGAGATTGGCTTCAGTAGAAAACCGACGACATTTAGGCCTCCGAAATCGTGATATTTCCGCTCGTAGGCGCTGAAGAAGAGCATCGGAGTCTTCAGACACATCCCGCACAGATGAGGGATACTGTCGCCGTCACAAAGTGAAGTGTCGGAAACTATCAAATCAGCCTCGCGCAGTTCCCGACTCTCATATAGAGAATCGGTATCCTCCAGCATGGCGGTCAACGAATAATCCGGAAGGATATTGGTCAGCCACCGCTGAAGGGTCATCGCGGTATAGCGTTCTTCTGTTGAAATTACGTAAGACTTCATTGCAGGGAGATTTCTTTACCTGCAAATGTACGCTAATAATACTATCCATCAAGCTTGAATCCGACGGAGGCGGACATTTACCTCCCGAAACGGACTATACGACGACCGAAATGGACTCTATCTCTCCCCTCACCCCTTCCGTTTCAGACCGAAATCGAAGGCCGCACACTGTTTGATTAACTTCCGGCTCCAACCCACGCCAAGAAATCGGCCCTCCGGGCCGCGCTGACATAGCATTCCTCCTCGCGCTCACCGGCTTTGAGAATCACCTTCAGCCTACCTTTGAAATATCGGTTGATTTTCCGCACGGATTCGATCGCGCAGACCAAATTGCGCGAAAGCTTGAAGAAACGCTGAGGGTCCAGAATGTCCTCAACCTCAGCCAGCGATTTGAAGGCAGTCATCAGACACTCGCCCGAAGTGGTGATCACGAACACATATTTGTCTTCGCTCATAAACCAGGCGACACGGTCCATCTCGACGAAGCTATAGCTGTCTCCCGACGATATGAGGACTCTTTGGGGTGCATCTTTCGTTTTGTCGTCAGGCTCCGGGGCCGGCTCTACCCTCTGGCCCTGAGTCCGTTCGAACTTCACGATCGCATCCTCGACTTCCTCTTCCATGATCGGCTTGAGGACATAACCCACTCCGTTGGCCTTGAACGCATCCATGCAGTAGGTCGAATAGGCAGTGATGAAAATCACCGGAATCTCACTGGCATAACGGTTGATCACCTTGAAGACATTGCCGTCGGACAGCTCAATGTCACAGAAACATATGTCGGGTCGGTTGCCCTCGCGGAAATATGCCATCGTGTCTTCGACACTGTCGGCCGAGAAATCGAGCTCCCAATTGGGACGCAGTCTCTTTATCATCGACTTCAGGTGTTCCTGAGCATAGGGTTCGTCTTCGAGTATGATGTATTTCATGTCCTTATGGATTTTCGGGTCAGTGATTATGTGGGGATAGGGATATAGTCAGTCAATGTAAGGGACAAAAACCGTAAAGCGGCCGTTCTCTCGTTCGATCCGGAATTCCCGCTTGTTGAGCGAATATAGATTGGTCAGGTAACGTATGCCGACACGCGAGACAGTCTCAGCCTGTTTGGGCACAATCGGGTTGGCGAATGTGATCTCATCTTCGCCGACAATGATATCGACGGTCATAGGGTGGCGCGGAGAGATGACGTTGTGTTTGCAGACGTTCTCCATCAGCAGCTGGAGGGTATAGGGAATGATTTGACGCTGAAGCGCACGCGGGGACTCGACCTCGACCTTGACGGTCAGACGCCCGGCATAACGCATCTCCAAGATATCTATATAGTACTTGAGAAAGGAGAACTCCTCTTCGACAGTCACCCGGTCTTCATTCTGGCAGGCCATGATATAACGGTAGATCCTCGAGAGGGCAACTAGAAACTCCTTTGACTTCTTCGAATCGACATCGATCAGCGAGCTGAGGATGTTGAGCGAGTTGAAAAGGAAGTGGGGATCTATCTGTGCCTTCAGCGCATCGTATCGATACAGCAGAGCCTCCTCTCGCGCCTCGGCCTTTTCGCGCATGGTGGCGTTGTAGTTGATCACATAATAATATGTCTCCACTCCGAGAAGGATCATGATACCGTTGAAGAAGGCTCCGCCCCAGTCCACGCCTCGCCCGGTGAAGTACATGAAGAGGAAGTTGATCGACACGAGAATGGTCGTCGTCAGGATGACATCGACCGTTATCTTCACCCATGCGCGCTTGAACTTGGTGTTAGAGAAGACAATAATATATATAAGGTAGAAATTGGCCAGAATCGGTAGGAGGTTGAAGAGCATCGACCTCACCAGAATCTCCACATCCTCATATGCCCACGGCGTGTACCATCTCATCCAGTTGTAGAAAATCTGGAAGATCAGGAAATAGAGGACCGCAGCTGCAGTGACCTTCAGAAATGTCCTGAAGCCCTTAAGCAGTTTGTCGGTGATCGATGACCAATCAGAAGATGTTTTGCTCATATAAAAATGAATACCCGTTATCGATTCGCAAATTTAGTAAAATATTTTTAATCGGTCCAAATTTCCGCCGCACAACAGAAATAATTGAGATGGAGCGGGAATTTGGAAGTGGCGCGATTTTTGACTAATTTTGCAGAGAAGTATAAAAAGGTAGAAACAAATGACACTTGACCAAATAATCGCCGAAGGAGCCGCCAAAGCCGCAAAGGAGCTTTATGGCGTCGACTTCGCGCCCGAATCTGTTGTCACTCAGGCAACAAAGAAAGACTTCGAGGGTAACATCACCGTCGTTGTCTTCCCTTTTACCAAAGCGAGCCACAAGAAGCCCGAAGACACCGGAGCCGAGATTGGCCGGTGGATGAAGGAGAACCTCGACGAGGTTGTCGACTTCAACGTGATCAAGGGCTTCCTCAACATATCGATCGACCCGGCCTTCCGTCTGCGTCAGCTCAACGAGATCGCTGCCGACGAAGACTTCGGGTTCCGCAAGGCCGACGAGAACTCTGACCTCGTGATGGTCGAATACTCATCGCCCAACACCAACAAGCCCCTCCACCTTGGACATGTCCGCAACAATCTTCTCGGATACTCGCTGGCCAAGATTCTCGAAGCCAACGGACACCGTGTCGTCAAGACAAATATCGTAAACGACCGCGGTATCCACATCTGCAAGTCGATGCTGGCATGGCAGAAGTGGGGCAACGGCGAGACTCCCGAATCATCGGGCAAGAAGGGCGACCACCTGATCGGCGACTACTACGTGGCCTTCGACAAGCACTATCGCGAGGAACTCAAGGGACTGCAGGCCAAGGGAATGACCGAAGACGAAGCCAAGGAAGCCTCAACCCTTATGGCCGAAGCCCGCGAGATGCTCCGCAAGTGGGAGGCTGGCGACCCCGAAGTCCGCGAGCTCTGGAAAACAATGAACTCATGGGTTTACGCCGGTTTCGACGAGACCTACAAGCGCCTCGGCGTCAGCTTCGACAAGATATATTACGAGTCGGACACCTATCTTGAAGGCAAGGACCTCGTGCTCGGCGGCATCGAGAAGGGAATCATGTACCGCAAGGATGACGGCTCCGTATGGGCCGACCTAACCAACGACGGTCTGGACCACAAACTGCTTCTCCGCGCCGACGGAACCTCGGTCTACATGACCCAGGACATAGGCACCGCCAAACTCCGCTATCAGGACTACCCGATCGACAAGATGATCTACGTCGTCGGCAACGAGCAGAACTATCACTTCCAGGTGCTCTCTCTCCTTCTTGACCGTCTCGGCTTCAAGTGGGGCAAGGATCTGACCCACTTCTCATACGGAATGGTCGAGCTTCCAGAGGGCAAGATGAAGTCGCGCGAAGGCACTGTCGTCGACGCCGACGATCTGATGGACAAGATGGTGGCCGACGCGGCCGCGACTTCTGCCGAGCGTTTCGCCGACATGCCGGCCGAAGAGGCTGCCGAGATCGCGCGCATGGTCGGAATGGGAGCGCTGAAGTATTTCCTGCTCAAGGTCGACCCGAAGAAGAACATGCTCTTCAACCCCGCCGAATCGATCGACTTCAACGGCAACACGGGTCCCTTCCTTCAGTACACCTATGCCCGCATCCGCTCGGTGCTCCGCCGTGCCGGCGAAGACTTCGACCTCAACGCCCAATCGACGGCCATTCCGAACGAAAAGGAGGCCTTGCTTGTTCAGAAGATAGCAGACTTCCCGTCGGTTGTCGCCGAAGCGGGCCGAACCTACAGCCCGTCGCTGATAGCCAACTATTGCTACGATCTTGCCAAAGAGTACAACCAGTTCTATCACGACTATTCGATTCTCAAGGAGGAGAACCGCGAAGTGCGCGAGATGCGTCTGAGGCTTTCGGCCGTCGTCGGGCGCACCCTCAAGGCCGGTGTCTCACTGCTCGGAATGGAAATGCCTGAGAGAATGTAAAATATCTCAAGGGATTTGCACGTTAGAATACCAAAACAAAACAGATAAAAACAAATCAACATGGATCTGAACAAGAACAACATGACTCCTCCCCCCGTTCAGGGAGCATGGGGTCAGACTGCGCTGGTCGACCAGACGAGGTCGGTTATGAAGCGCGTATACGTCAGAATGACCGTCGGTCTGCTCGTCTCTGCTTTCTGCGCCCTCGGCGTGGCCTCGAGTCCGGCCGCCCTTCACTTCTTCTTCGGCAATCAGCTCGTCTTCTGGGCTATGCTGATCGGTATGTTCGTGATGGCGTGGGTCATTCCGGCCCGCGTGACCAAGATGTCAAGCACGACGGTCCTCGCGCTGTTCATTCTCTTCTCGGCGCTGATGGGCGTCTGGATTTCGACGATCTTCCTTGCCTACAAGATGACGTCGATCGTCTCGACCTTCTTCATCACCGCCGGCACGTTCGGCGCGATGTCGGTCTACGGCTACTGCACCAAGTCGGACCTCTCGAAGATGGGCACCTATCTGATGATGGGCCTCTTCGGTCTGATTATCGCGATGCTTGTCAACTGGTTCCTCCACTCTTCGGCGCTCGGCTGGATCGTCTCGATTGTAGGCGTGATCCTTTTCGTCGGCTTGACCGCGTGGGACACTCAGCAAGTCAAGCGTATGGCAGCCGCCAACCTTGACCCGTCGCTGGCCGACAAACTGGCTACCATAGGAGCGATGAACCTCTATCTCGACTTCATCAACCTCTTCCTCTTCCTGCTCCGAATCTTCGGCGGCGGCCGCGACTAAGAGCAAATCAGCAACCTTATACGAGCCTCTGTTCCCAAACCGGGAGCGGAGGCTTTCTTCTTGTCGGAAGCCGGATATTTTAGGTAAAAAGAGGGCCATGTGACGTTTTATTTGGTTGGTGTGTGAAATTTTTCGTACATTTGTAGATTATTCTTAGAAGCATGGGATTCAACGATTCCGGTCCGGTGTGGTGGCGCTCGATGCCCCCCGTGACCAAAAACCTCATACTGATCAACATCGTCATCTGGCTGGTTGAGTTCTGCATACCCTCATTCGGCCGCACGCTGATCAACACCCTGGGTCTGCACTATGTCGGAGGCGAACGCTTCAATCCGGCCCAGATCATCACATACCTCTTTATCCACGACCAGAGGACGCCGATGCACGTCTTCTTCAACATGTTCTCGCTCTGGATGTTCGGGCGGTTGATGGAACAGGTCTGGGGATCGCGACGCTTCTTCGTCTTCTATTTCGTCTGCGGAATCGGCGCGGCGCTTGTTCAGGAAGGCGTCTGGGCCCTCTCGTGGCGACATGAATATGTGGCAGACATCGCCGCGCTCAACGGGATGACCTACGACTCGATGAACTCGCTTGTGACAGAGGGAATCGCCCACGGGGACGAACGGCTGATCGAGGCCATCACCTCCTTCAAGTCGCAGATAGTGACCGTCGGCGCCTCGGGGGCTGTCTTCGGATTGCTCTTGGGTTTCGCCTTCATGCTCCCCAACATGCCCCTCTATCTCTTCTTCATCCCGATTCCGATCAAGGCCAAATGGATGGTCCTGGGTTATGCGGTGATCGAATTCTTCCTCGGTGTACAGGGGTCGGGCACCATCGCCCACTTCGCCCACCTCGGAGGTCTGCTCTTCGGATTGATTCTCCTGTTATATTGGAAAAAGAAAGGCACACTTAATGGCGGGAGATATTTTTGACGGAAGACGCAACCGGCTGTCCGCGCTGATCGGTTCGCAAGTGCTCGCATGGCTGATCGGCATCAACATCGCGGTCAGCCTTGTCGTTTGGCTTGTGGGAGCCGGAGGGTTTAGGCTCGACGCATGGCTCGGTCTTCCGGGCTCATGGAGCGGATTCCTTCAGCGCCCGTGGGGATTGCTGACCTACATGTTCACCCAGGCCGATGTCCTCCACATGCTCTTCAACGTGCTGACGCTCTATTGGTTCGGGCGCGTGACATTGTGGTTGATAACAGAGCGACAGTTACTCTTCATATATGTCGGAGGCGGTCTTGCCGGTGGCGTGGCCTTTCTGATTTGGAACGCCGTTTCGCCTTCCGGACTCCTTCTTCTCGGCGCTTCGGCCTCGGTCATGGCGCTTATAGTCACCGTCTCTTTCTATCAGCCCCGCTTCGAGGTCAACCTCTTCCTCATCGGGCGTGTGAAGCTGGTTTTGATCGGTCTGATCTTCATCGGCCTCACTCTGCTCGGAATCGGAGGTGGAAACGGTGGCGGACAGGCTGCCCACATCGGAGGCATCGTCTTCGGTCTCTTCACTGCCCTCGCACTTCGCAAGGGTGCCGACCCGACAAAATTTCTTTCGGGAATCAACGAGAGAATCAACACCCTGCAGGCCGAACGGCGCGAACGGAAGGCAGCCTCGAGACGCCGCGCAGACGAAGCGCTCCTCACCGGGATCCGCGGCCGTCTCGCAGACCGCGAGCGGCTCGACGAGCTTCTCGACAAGATCCGGGCCTCGGGCTACTCGTCGCTCTCGCGATCTGAACGCGCCGAGCTCAACGCATTGTCGAACCGACTCGACTCTCGAGACTGAACTCCGGAAGATGACCCATCCCATTATCGAACCCAAACCCCTAAACCAGCAAAGAAAGTGATCATCATATCCCCCCTAATCCGGACTATCTTCCGTATCCTCTCCTATATTCTGTATGCCGTCACTCTGCTGGCGGCCTTCGGAGGCACGATCAATCCGGAATATTTCCCTCTCCCCTCTCTGCTTGTACTCACCCTCCCCTATCTGGCCATTCTGACGGCGATCGTCACGATCGCCTGGTTCTGTGTCGGAAAATGGTTCACCGGCGGCCTGGGTGTGGCGACTCTCGTCGTGGGATGGTCGGCGATTTCGATGGCTATTCCCTTCTCGTTCAAGAACACTCAGGAAGAGGGGACGCAGACCCTGAAGCTCGTGACCTTCAACTGTCTGCACATGGCCGACGTTCGCCAAGACAGAGACCTCAACCGCTCGCTCAAGTTCCTTCTCGAAAGCGACGCCGACATCATCTGTCTTCAGGAACTTCTCCTGTTGATGGACGATCGCGAATCTCCATGGCTCGACAAGTCTTTGGTTGACTCGCTGTTCAAGAAGTATCCCTATCATCCCAGCATGGGCTACAGCGACCTTAAAATCTTCTCTAAATATCCGGCCCACACCGAGCCGACGCTCAATCCGGCCAATAATCCCTACTGGCCGCCGGCCTACCGGTTCTATCGTGTGAACGTCAACGGAACCATCGTCATGATCGCCAACGTCCACCTTCCCTCTTACCATCTGTCGGAAGAGGAGCGCCAGGTCGTCACCGAAATACGCGGCTTCCGTTCGGCCAGAAAGAGCGCCGACGAACTGAAGAACACCATCGTTGGCAAACTAAAGTCGGCCTTCAGGCTCCGGGCCGAATCAGTCGACAGTCTCATGGCTTCGCTACGGCTCGTCAAGCATCCGCTGATCGTCTGCGGTGACTTCAACGATGTCCCGGCCTCGTGGTGTTACCGTCAGTTCCTGAAGTCAGGATTCAAAGACGCATACACCGAGACCGCCTTCGGACCGATGTACACGTATAACCAGCACATGTTCTATTTCCATATAGACCAGATCTTCTATAGGGGAGACATTCGCCCGCTGAGTGTCAAACGCGCAAAGATGAATGCGTCAGACCATTATCCGCTGATCGCCGTCTTCGAGCTTCCGCTCAACCGGGACATCCCCGCCAAACCTTAACTTTCAGAGCCCTCATGGCGCTCTGTGAAATACCATCGGCAACTCACTAATCAACCTACATCATAAAAATGATCAAGAGAACATTCCTCACCCTGGCCGCCGTCGCTGTCGTCGGCGGAGCCTCTTTCCCCATGATGGCGGAAGACACCAACCCTCTGCTCTCTTCATACGAAACGAAGTATGAGATTCCCCCCTTCGAGCAGATCAAACTCGAGCACATCATCCCGGCCATCAAAGCCGGACTCGAGCAGCAGAAACAGAACCTGTTCGCCATCACGGCGAACCGCGCGGTGCCCGATTTCGACAACACCATCCTCCCCCTCGAGAACCTGTCGCCGATCCTCGAACGCACGGCCGCTCTGTTCTACCACTATGACAACGCCATGTCCAGCGACGAACTGGCAGCAATCGCAGAGGAGGCAATTCCCCTCCTGAACGAGGCCACCAATATGGTCAACCTCAACGAGGCGCTTTTCCAGCGTATCAAGCAGGTCTATGACAACCGCAACAAGATGGGGCTCACTCCCGTCCAGAAACGTCTGGTCGAGAAGTACTACCGTCAGTTTGCGGAGCAGGGCGCCGCTCTGCCGGCCGACAAGAAGGCCGAGCTGGTGAAGATCAACGATGAGCTTTCGAAACTCTTCATCCAGTACAACAAGAACTTGCTGGCGGCCACCAACTCCTTCTTCGTGACCGTTTATGACGAGGCTGACCTGGCCGGCCTCCCCGCTTCGTCGGTAGCTCAGGCCGCAGACGAAGCCAAAGCCCGCAAACTCGACGGCATGTGGGTCTTCACGCTCCACGCACCGAGCCGTCTGCCGGTGCTTCAGTTTGCAGACAACCGCAATCTCCGCGAAGCGATCTACAAGGGATACACAAACCTCGCTTCATATGGCGACTTCAACAACTATCCCGTAATCGAAAAGATCGTGAAGCTCCGCAACGAGAAGGCTAAACTGATGGGCTTCGACAACTTCGCCCAGATGATGACCTCGCGCGTGATGGCCAAGACTCCCGAGGCTGCCGAGGAACTCCTTCTCCAGGTGTTCGAACCGGCCGTGAAGCGTTCGGCCGAAGAGGTGGCCGACATGCAGGCTATCGTCGACGCCGAGAACGGCGGCTTCAAGATCGCACCGTGGGATTATTATTACTATGCCGAGAAGGTGAAGAAGCAGAAATATGACCTCGACGAAAACGAGATCCGACCCTACTTCGCCCTCAACAACGTTCTTGACGGCATGTTCCACGCCGCCGAGAAGCTCTACGGCATCAAGATGGTCGAAATGCCCGACGCACCGAAGTATATGGACGAGGTGACCGTCTATGACGTTCAGGACGCCAAGACCGGCGAACACATCTCTGTCTTCATGACCGACTACTTCCCCCGCGCTTCGAAGCGCCAGGGTGCGTGGATGGAACAGATGCAGAGCGCCGGCCTCTATGAGGATGGCCAGATGAAGCGTCCGATCGTATACAACGTCGGCAACTTCAGCCGCCCGACCGCCGACGCACCGGCCCTCCTGACGCTCGACGAACTCGAGACCGCCTTCCATGAGTTCGGCCATGCCCTCCAGGGCATGCTGACCCGCGCCGACTACAAGTCGCTCGCCGGCACCAACGTCGACCGTGACTATGTCGAGATGTGCTCTCAGATCAATGAGCATTGGGCAACCTCTCCGGAGCTTCTGAAATACTACGCCAAGCACTATCAGACCGGCGAGACCATTCCCGACGAGTTGATCGAGAAGATCCAGAACGCTTCTACCTTCAACCAGGGCTTCACCACCACCGAGCTTGCCGGCGCCGCCCTTCTCGACCTCTATTGGGGCAAGACCGACGGCGAAAACGTGAACATCCCCGAGTTCGAGGCTGAAGTGGCCGAAAAGATCGGTATGCCCGAGGAGATCACCTTCCGCTATCGTTCACCCTACTTCAAGCACATCTTCGGCGACGACGGCTACGCTTCGGGTTACTACACCTATCTGTGGGCGCAGGTTCTCGAAGCCGACGCCTGGGAGCTCTTCGAAGAGAAAGGTATCTTCGACCCGAAGACCGCCGCTTCGTTCAAGAAGAACATCCTCGAGCCGGGCGACACTGAAGACGCTATGGTTCTCTTCAAGCGTTTCCGCGGTCACAACCCCGACGCCAAGGCGCTTCTCCGCCTCCGCGGTTTCGAGCCCAAAGCAACCAAAGGCAAGAAAGCCAAAAAATAATCACCTCTGAATAAGAGCCAGCCTCAGCCGGAGACGACGCCCAATGTCGTCCCCGGCTATTTTTTGAACCAATAAAGTGTGGAGGTGTTCTGTAAGTAGTAACCGACTGTCAAGTTATGATACCTTCAACCGAATCCGCTAAGGATCCTGTCGAGATGACAATCGCACGGGTCGCCGACAGAATGTCAGAAATAAACGGCCACGACGGCGCGATCTCTCCGGGTTGGAGTGGTCCGCTCCCCTCGGTCGAGACACTCAGAGAGATTGTCAATCAGCTTCGGATCATTCTCTTCCCCGATTTCTTTGACCAGCTGAGGGGTTGCCGGTCTATGACCCATGCCCGTCTGATGGTGAGCGTCGACAGACTCTACCGGCTGCTTGCCGAAGAGATCTCGAAATGTCTGGCCACAGCCCGCAATCTACGCAATCCCCTCGCGCCTCAGCCGACCGGGGCGTCGACAGCCCTGGCCCTCATCGACCGGCTCCCGGAACTCAAACGATTGCTGTATTCTGACGTGAAGGCGATCTATGACAACGATCCGGCCACCGAAGACTATGGGGAGATAATTCTCAGCTATCCGGTCGTCGAGGCGATGATTCATTACCGGCTTGCCCACGAACTGGTCAAGCTGAATGTGCCGGTTCTACCCCGCGTACTCACCGAACTCGCCCATTCAAACACCGGAATCGACATACACCCCGGTGCGACCATCGGAGAGTATTTCGCCATCGACCACGGAACCGGCGTCGTGATCGGCGAGACATGTATAATCGGGAAGCATGTGACCATATACCAGGGAGTGACGCTCGGCGCCAAGAATTTCACACTCGATGACGAAGGGCGTCCGGTCAATCTCCCGCGACACCCGATATTGGAAGACAACGTCACCATATACGCCAACTCCACCATCCTCGGCCGCGTGACGATAGGTCACAACACCGTCATCGGAGGCAACGTCTGGCTGACCGAATCTGTCGCGCCTCACAGCCGTGTTCTACAACCTCCCTTCACCACCTCAAACCGGATCATCACCGACAGGCCCGAGAAGAAGGGACGCAGTTAAACCGCTAAAATTAAGACAATTATGAATATCCACAAGAGCATTATCGAACTCATCGGCAACACTCCGCTGATCGAAGTCACCAATATAGAAAAGGAACGCGGCCTCAAAGCACGCGTGTTGGTCAAGGTAGAGGCCTTCAACCCGGGCGGAAGCGCCAAAGACCGCATCGCGCTCGCCATGATAGAAGCGGCCGAAAAGGAGGGCAAATTGAAGCCGGGAGCAACCATCATAGAGCCCACAAGCGGAAACACCGGTATCGGATTGGCCTGGATCGGAGCCTCGAAGGGCTACAAGGTCGTACTCACAATGCCCGAGACAATGAGCGACGAACGCAAGCAATTGCTCCGCGCCTTGGGCGCCGAGCTCGTCTTGACACCCGGAGCGGAGGGAATGAAGGGCTCGATTGCCAAAGCCGAACAGCTTCGCGATGAGATCCCGGGGAGCGTGATCATGAGCCAGTTCGACAATCCGGCCAATCCGTTGATCCACAGCCTGACTACAGGTGAGGAAATCTGGCGCGACACTGACGGAGAGGTAGACATATTGGTGGCAGGAGTCGGAACCGGAGGCACCCTCTCCGGCTCGGCCAAGACCCTGAAGAAACACAATCCGGCGATCAAGGCTGTGGCCGTCGAGCCGGCCGGATCTCCGGTGTTGGAAGGCGGAGCGCCCGGACCGCATAAGATTCAAGGTATCGGCGCGGGATTCATCCCGGCCAACTATGACTCATCGGTTGTCGATCAGGTGATGGCGATAACAGACGGAGAAGCCCTCGCCGCCATGAAGGAGCTCTCAGAAAAAGAGGGCATATTCGCCGGCATTTCATCAGGAGCCGCGCTTGCCGCCGCCCTGAAGCTTGCGGAAGATCCCGCAAACGAGTCGAAGACGATCGTCGCCGTCCTCCCTGACACAGGTTCGCGTTACCTTTCCATGCTTTGACCTATGAGACAAACTGACGAATTCTATATGGGGAGGGCACTCCAGCTCGCACGGCTGGGTTATGGCTTTGTCTCGCCGAATCCAATGGTTGGGGCGGTCATCGTTGACGAAGACGGGGCTGTCATCGGTGAGGGGTGGCACCGCCGGTACGGTGAGGGTCACGCCGAGGTGAACGCCGTGGCGTCGGTCAAGGACCGCGATCTGCTTAGGGAGGCGACAATTTATGTTACCCTCGAACCCTGTTCTCACAACGGAAAGACTCCGCCGTGCACCAAACTATTGATAGAGTGTGGTTTCAAGCGCGTAGTGATCGGTTGTCTCGACCCTTTCCCGGAAGTTTCCGGACGCGGGGTGAAGATGCTCCGCGAGGCCGGAATCGAGGTCACGACAGGTGTTCTCGAAAGAGAATGTCGCGAGTTGAACCGACGGTTCATGACCGCCCACACAACCGGACGCCCCTACGTGATTCTAAAATGGGCTCAGAGTGCCGACGGCTTCATGGCCGCGCTTGACAGCGACGGAAATCCGCAGCCAGTCCAATTGTCGACCGGGCTGACAAAGGTGCTGATGCACCGCGAACGCGCCGGCGTCGATGCCATCCTTGTCGGCCCCCGCACAGCCGAAATTGATTCGCCACGCCTTGACTCGCGTCATTGGCCGGCTCGGGTAAACCCCTTGCGCGTGACATTTGCCCATCGAGAATCAGGAGAGGCTCCGAAAGGATTTGATTCAGAGGGCTCTGTCGTTCTGGATCCATCTGTTCCGCTTCAAACCAATCTCGAAAGGCTTTATCGCGACCACAAAGTGACATCTCTGATGGTCGAAGGGGGCCCGACAATCCTGAACGCCTTCTTGGAAGCGGACCTTGCCGACGAAACAAGGGTCGAGATAGCAGACCGTCGCCTCGGCCGGGGTCTGGAAGCGCCCCGTTTCAGGGGAGGAACGGCCGACCCCGATTTCCCCGCGGGAAACACCCTTCTCAGATGGTTAAAGAACCATAAAAACAGCTAAATTTCCCTTTTTTGAGATTTTGAGAGGCTGAGATTACGCGAATTACAATTAGAAATGTTAATTTTGCAGATTGTAATTCAAACTCGAATGAAACGAATCAATAGACTCGCACGTCGCGCGCTGGCTCTGCTGATGCCGGCGGCTATGGTCGTGCTCGGAGCCTGCAACGAGAAATCAGAGACCTCGACAAGCTACGAGCCGTCATCGTCCGTCGCCATTTCTTCGTTCCGTCTGCGTCCGGACACCAAGGTCATGGCCCATCTCGACTCGGTTTTCTTCTCGATCGACCTGGAACATGGAGTGATCTTCAACGCAGACTCTCTCCCCGTCGGGACAGACGTTACCCGTCTGATCCCCATTATCGTTTATCCGAAGAATGTATCGGGGGCTACGATCCAATCAATCGGAGGGACGTACGAAGAAACCATCAACTATAAGAAGAATCCGACCGACTCGGTCGATTTCTCGGGCGACGTCCTGTTTACACTCGTGGCCGAAGACGGCAAGACGAGCGCGACCTATCGGCTGAAGGTCAATGTCCACCAAACGGACCCGGATCTGATGATGTGGGACGATATGGCGGTGCGCAACCTCCCGTCCCGCTATGACGGAGCCGCCGACCAAAAGACTGTCTCTTTCAAGAATAAAGCCTACGCAGCCGTCAGGGAAGCCAACGGCGAACTGACCCTAGCCGTCAGCGACGATCTCGACAAGGGGGAATGGAATGTCGCACCGCTGACACCGGGCTTTGATCTGGACCTCGGCTCATTCTCGGCCACAGACAACGCCCTGTATGCCCTTTCGACCGACGGGGAGCTTTATGAGTCGGCCGATGCGAAGACCTGGACGTCGACTGGAGAAAAATGGCTCTCAATCATAGGCGGTTACGGAACGTGGACCTTGGGGCTTCGCATGGACGAAAGCGGAAAGATGCTCCATACGGCATGGCCCAAGGGAGAGTTTGACGAAACCGAAGCCGACCCCTCGTTCCCGATCAAAGGCCGCTCTAACTTCACGCTCTTCTATAACCGTTGGGCACCGCATCCCGTCGGCACCGTATTTGGCGGCGAAACCCTCGCGGGCGACCTGACAAGTGCCACCTGGGCCTTCGACGGAACTTCATGGGCCATCCTTTCGGAAGGAAAGGTGCCTGCTCTGAAGGGAGCGACACTCGTCCCCTATTTCGGTTACCTCAAGACATCGACCCTCTGGATACAGACCGAGTACACGACATGGCTGTTGATCGGCGGTGTCGATAAGGACGGAGAGGTGAACAAGACGACCTATGTGTCTTATGACTACGGAGTCAGCTGGCACCCGGGCGACACGTCGCTTCAGATGCCGGAGCGTTTCGAGCCCTTATATGACGCCGACCAGGTTGTCCAGTCCGTACAGATGTCGGCATCGCTGGCAGACGCCTGGACAAAGGTCGCTTCGCGTCCTTCGGGAATCTACCGCAAAATTCCGCATACCGTCGACGGCACTACTATCCTTTGGGATTGTCCCTATATCTACCTCTTCGGAGGCTACACGAAAGGGGCGAAGTTCTCGCCCACAATCAGACGCGGCGTCCTCACCCGTCTGACTTTCGCACCCATCATCTAACCTATCTCTTCTCGACCGGGCCTCTTTTCCCAAGGAAGCCCGACAATAAACGTCAACTTTCAACTACCTGTCATGAACAGACATCTTTTAATGATCATCGCCCTCATAGGCCTCTTGTTCGGCTCGGCGCTCCGCGTGTCGGCCCAGGAGGACTATCGCTTCGACATGGGCGGAGGTGTCGGAATGACAGGATATCTGGGCGACGCGAACACGGCCAACCTGCTGGCCCATCCCGGATGGGACGCCCAGATCGTTTTCCGATACATCATCAACCCCCGCATGGGGTTGAAAACCGGCCTCTATGCCGGCTCGCTCAGCGGCGACTCTTCAGACATGACCGACGTCTTCCCCGGGGGCGCGAACTATAAGTTCTCGACCATGTTCTACGAACTTTCCGAGCTCTTCGAGTTCAACTTCTTCAACTACGGGATCGGAGAGACATACCGGAAACTGAAACGCTGGTCACCCTATATCACCGCGGGGCTCGGCCTGACCGTCTGGTCAACAGAGGGTTATACAGGAGCCGCCTTCACACTGCCGGTTGGCGCGGGAGTGAAATTCAAGATCAACAAGCGTCTGAATCTGGGACTGGAGTGTCTGATGAAAAAGACCTTCAGCGACAAGCTCGATTCGCCGGCGCTGGCCGATCCGCACGCGATCAAGAGCTCATTCCTCAAAAACACCGACTGGTATTCGACATTCACACTGACACTGACCTATGAGTTCAGCAAACGGTGTGCGGTCTGCAACTATAAGGATTGAAACACCTATGGAGCATCTCGAAAACCTTCTCCGACAGATAGACATGACGCGACTTCCGCGCCACGTCGCCATGATAATGGACGGCAACGGCCGATGGGCCAAAAGCCGGGGACAACGCCGAAGCGATGGCCACACCGAAGGTGTCGGCTCGGTTCGTCGTGTGACCGAACTCTCCTCAGACCTCGGTATCAAGTACCTGACTCTCTATGCGTTCTCGACCGAGAACTGGAATCGTCCGCAGGAGGAGGTCGACCTGCTGATGCACCTGATAGGATGGGCAATCGAACAGGAACTTCCCGACCTGATGCGCAATAATGTCAGGATACATCTTCTCGGGGACATTGACCGTATTCCGCCCGAACCCCGCGCGAAGCTGATCGACGCCCGTGACAAGACAGCCGCCAACACCGGCCTGCAACTGAACATGTGTCTCAGCTATTCGGGCCGATGGGAACTCACGGAGGCAACCCGTCAGATCGCTGCCGACGTGGCGGCCGGACGCCTCAAGCCCGAAGACATCACCGAAGATCTGATCTCCCGCCGACTGACAACCGGAGGCATTCCGGATCCCGACCTGCTGATCAGAACAGGTGGCGAACAGAGGATCAGCAACTATCTTCTCTGGCAGAACGCATATTCGGAACTGTACTTCACCCCCACGCTGTGGCCCGATTTCGACAAGGCCGAATATGCCAAGGCCATCATTGACTTCCAGAACCGTGAACGCCGGTTCGGAAAGACATCAGAACAAGTCGCTCCCAAATAAGCCTAACATGAACTTCAGACTGACGAACTCTTCACGCCTCAAACGCCAGATGGCCGCCTTGATGCTGCTCATCGCGACGACAGTCATCCCGGCTGCCGCCCAATTGGCGGAAGCGACTCCCTCCATACCGCTGACCCCGACGACCGAGGCCGCCGCCGACACCGTTTACTCGCCCAACATCATATACTCGCCGATGCCGGATACTTACGAAATCGCCGGCATCAAGGTCTCCGGAGTCAAGGGGATCGACGACTATGTGATCCTCGGCTACTCGGGACTGTCGGTGGGCGACAGAATCCAGATCCCGGGCGACGCCATCACCCAGGCCGTCAAGCGTTTCTGGAAACAGGGACTCTATTCAAAGGTCGAGATCAATGTCGAGAAAATGGTCGGCAACAAGGTCTGGCTCGAGATCGTTCTTCGCCAACAGCCCCGTCTGGCCGAGATCAGATTTGAAGGAGTGAAAAACAGCGAGAAGAAGGACCTGAACGAAAAACTCGGAATGGTCACCGGACAGCAGCTGACCCCCAATATAATCGACCGCACCAAACAGGTGATCGAGAAGTACTATGCCGACAAGGGCTTCAAGAACGCTTCGGTAATCATCCGTCAGGAACCGGACCTCTCGAAAGAGAACCACACGATCCTGACCGTGCTCGTTGACCGCCACAACAAGGTGAAGGTCCACAAGATTTATGTCAACGGCAACGAAGTCCTATCGGACAATAAGGTGAAGGGGGCGATGAAGAAGACAAACGAGGCGGGCAACCTCCTCAACCTCTTCAAGCAGAAGAAGTTCGTCGATCAGGATTATGCCGACGACAAGAACCGCATCATCGACAAGTATAATGAGCTCGGCTATCGCGACGCCCAGATCGTCTCGGACTCCGTAGTCAAGTATGACGACAAGCATGTAGACGTCTATCTGACCGTCGACGAGGGCAAGAAATACTATATCTCCGACATCTCATGGGTCGGCAACACGGTCTACTCAACCGACGTGCTGAACAACGTGCTCGGCATCTACCCCGGCTCGGTCTACAACCAGAAGAAGCTCAACAAGCGCACGACCGACGACGAGGATGCCGTCTCGAGTCTCTATCTCGACAACGGTTACCTCTTCTTCCAGCTCGTTCCTATCGAGGAGAATGTGGTCGGCGACAGCGTGGCGCTCCAGATGCGCGTCTACGAGGGTCCGCAGGCCAAGATCAACAAGGTTGTCATCAACGGTAACGACCAGCTGTATGAGAAGGTGATCAGACGTGAACTCCGTCTGCGTCCCGGCGAGCTCTTCTCGAAGAGTGACCTGATGCGTTCGGCGCGTGAGATCGCCGCCACGGGCCACTTCAACCCCGAGAACCTCGACATCCGCCCCGAGCCGAACGAGAACGACGGCACGGTCGACATCATCTTCAACCTCGAGTCGAAGGCAAACGACAAGGTTCAGCTCTCGCTCGGTTGGGGTCAGACGGGTATCACCGGCCAGGTGATGCTCTCGTTCACCAACTTCTCGATGAAGAACCTCTTCAACCCGAAGTCATACAAGGGTATCATTCCGCGAGGCGACGGCCAGACGCTCTCGATCTCGGCCCAGACAAACGCGACCTACTATCAGAGCTACAACATATCGTTCCTCGATCCGTGGGTAGGCGGCAAGCGTCCGAACTCCCTGTCGGTTTCGGTCGACTACAGCCGTTCGACGGGCATCAACTCTTCGTACTATAACGACAACTGGTATAACGCCTACATGAACTCGATGTACTATTCGGGTTCATATGGCAACAACTATAGCGCCTACTCCTACCAGAACGCCTACGACCCGAACAAGGTCCTCCAGATGGCGGGCGCCCAGATCGGTTTCGGCACACGCCTGACTTGGCCCGACGATTACTTCCAGTTCCAGGCTACGCTTGGCTACCGCTGGTACTACCTCAAGAACTGGGACTACCTCTACTTCATGCACAACGGCACGGCCAACGCCGCCACACTCGGACTCATGCTGAGCCGCACCTCGATCGACAACCCGATCTATACGCGCCGCGGTTCTCAGTTCTCGCTCGAGGTGAATCTGACTCCGCCGTGGTCAAAGTGGCAGAAGAAGGACTACAAGACCCTGTCATACGAAGCGACCCAGCTTCACCTCCAGAAGGCTGAGACGGAGCTCTACAAGTGGATCGAGTACTGGAAGATCCGCTTCAAGTCGAAGACCTTCACCCCGCTGACGGATCCCGACGGACAGTGGACGCTCGTGCTGATGACCCGCGCTGACTTCGGTCTTCTCGGCTCATACAACAAGTACTACAAGACACCGTTCGAGACCTTCTACTTCGGCGGCGACGGTATGAGCGGAAGCTACACTTACGCCACGGAGACCATCTCGATGCGCGGTTATGAAAACGGCCAGTTCACCCCCTGGGGTTACGAGGGCTATGCCTACGGCAAGTTCACCTTTGAGCTCCACTTCCCCTTCATGCTCCAGCCGACTACCACCATCTATGCCCTCGCCTTCGTAGAGGCCGGTAACTGTTGGACTTCGGTCAAGGACTTCGCGCCGTTTAACCTCAAGCGTTCGGCCGGTGTCGGTGCCCGCGTCTATCTGTCGATGCTCGGCTTCCTCGGAATCGACTGGGGATACGGTTTCGACAAAGTCTGGGGACGTCGCGGCGGCTCACAGCTCCACTTCGTGCTCGGCCAGGAGTTCTAACCCGACTGTCTCTAACTTTTTTTAAGACTCGGAACTGTAAACCAGTCTCGGAGTCCCGTGTCAAAGGGAAAATAAATTGGACTTCGGTCCGATCAAAATCATGACTCAAAACCAAAAGATATGAAAAAGATCATTCTCACTCTGATAGTAGCTGTCTCGGCAGTCTGCAGCATGTCGGCCCAGAAATTCGCCCTCGTGGATATGGACTACGTTCTGCGCAATGTCCCCGCCTACGAGATGGCCAACGAACAACTCAACCAGGTTTCTCAGCGCTGGGAGAAAGAAGTCACCCAGATGGCCAAGGAGGCCGAGGAGATGTATAAGAAGTATCAGGCCGAACAGGTGTTCCTGACCGACGACCAGAAGAAGAAGTCTGAGGAAGAGATCGTAGCCAAGGACAAGGAGGTGACTGATCTCCGCTATAAATACTTCGGTCCCGAAGGGGAGCTCTACAAGAAGAGACAGTCGTTGATGAAACCGATCCAGGAAGATGTCTACAACGCCGTCAAGGCCGTTGCCGAAGAGAAGGGATATCAGGTGATCTTCGACCGCGCGTCGTCTCAGAGCATCGTTTTCGCCTCGCCGAGAATCGACGTCAGCAACGAGGTGCTCGCCAAACTTGGCTATTCCAAATAAATTAGCTAAATTTGCAAGTCCTCAATTATAGGTCCGCTCCCCCCGGGCCTCTCTCCCTCCCGCAACAGAAATAAAATCAAGAAAAATAAAAATGATCAAGAAAATCCTTTTGGCCGTCGCCCTCATCTTCCCGATGCTCGCTTCGGCACAGACCCTCAAGGTTGGTCTCGTAGATGTCAACGCAATCATCTCCCTCATGCCTGAGACTCAGCAGGCTCAGAACAAACTCGCTGAAGTTTCAAAGCGTTATGAAGACGAGTATGCCAAACTCGGAGATGAAATGAAACGTCTCTATGAAGAGGTTCAGAAGGGTGGAGAGAACGAGCTCCCCGCCATCCGCGAACGCAAGCTCAATGACCTTCAGGCTTTCCAGGCAAAGGTTCAGCAGTTCGAACAGACTGCCCAGCAGGATCTCGCAAACCAGCAGCAGCAGCTGATGGTCCCCATCTATCAGAAAGTTCAGCAGGCCGTGACCGCCTATTCTCAGGAGAACGGCTTCACCTTCGTTCAGGTGAAAGAGGACCAGCTTGTGCTCTACTTCGCTGACCCGGTTGTAGACATCACAAACGGCGTGAAGGCCAAACTCGGCCTCTAAGACCCTCGGTCTGAGAACGTCATAAACCCTTAAAAGCGCGATGGCGCGGACCCGGAGGCGGGATTCCGGCGCCATCGTGCTTGTTTAATCATCTACCCCCCCCACACAAGCCTATGAAGCAGTCTGAATCCGAGACTTTCACCAACACGAACCGTCTTCCCGAAGGCTCGATTGACAGCGTCCGTACCAAAGGTCCCATCGGTGTCTTTGACTCGGGCTATGGGGGACTGACTATTCTACGCGATTTCAGGCGTCTGCTTCCGGATTATGACTACCTGTATCTCGGAGACAATGCCCGGGCGCCCTACGGCAGCCGGTCGTTCGAGTTGGTATATGAGTTCACCAAACAGGCTGTCCGCCATCTCTTCGATGAGGGTTGTCCATTAGTGATACTTGCCTGCAATACAGCTTCGGCCAAGGCACTGCGCTCGATCCAGACTCTTGACCTCCCGGAGATGGACCCCTCGCGACGGGTGCTCGGGGTCATTCGTCCGACTATCGAGAAGCTTCCGGAACTTACCGCGACCGGTCATGTCGGTGTACTGGCGACACCGGGGACCGTCCTCAGCCGCTCCTATACCCTGGAAACGGCGAAGCTCTTCCCGGAGATGACGGTGACGGAGTTGGCTTGTCCGATGTGGGTACCGCTCGTTGAAAACGGAGAGGCGGCTTCGCCCGGCGCCGACTACTTTGTCAAGAAGTATATCGACAAAATTCTTGGGGAAGACCCGGAGATCGACACATTGATTTTGGGTTGCACCCACTATCCGATGCTGTATCCGAAAATCCGCGCCTATGTGCCAGAGGGGATCAAGGTCGTACCGCAAGGGAACCTCGTGGGCGAGTCGCTTGTTGATTATTTACAGCGGCATCCCGAAATGGATTGCCGTCTGAGTCGAGGGAGCTCGACACGCTTCGAGACGACAGAGGCAGCTTCGAAATTTGACGCCATCGCCTCGCTCTTCCTCGATACCACGGTCACCTCGACCCAGATCCAGCTCTGACGGTTAGGGATCACCTTGGAGATTTGTCTTAGATGCGAATACCAGCGAGCCCCTCTTAAATAGTACATCCAATTCCTCGTTCCTCACTCCTAATTCCTAATTCAAGAAAGCTATGCAGAACGAACAGCAAATACTCAGAGAACTGACGCGCGGATTGACGGCCGACGAGGCCATTGCACGTCTGACGGAATATATCGCCGAGCATCCCGAAAGCGACGAGGCGTTGACCATGCGCGGAATGCGCTA
Source organism: uncultured Sangeribacter sp. (assembly GCA_964615915.1). Classification (GTDB taxonomy): domain Bacteria; phylum Bacteroidota; class Bacteroidia; order Bacteroidales; family Muribaculaceae; genus Lepagella. Next base: position 3,309 of record CAZTSQ010000017.1, on the reverse strand, counting down.
CTGGGGCCTCCAGCGCCGCTCGGATGCCATCAACGACTATCTGGCCGCCATCCAGCTCAACCCCTCCTCACGCGCAGTCCAGGCCCTCAAGGCCACCAACGAAATCCTCGACTTCTACAACAAAGACCTCTTCAACCCCTGATCCCCCGAACCCCATCCCTCTCCTCCTCTCCCTTCATAAGTCTCCCCCCTCTTCATAATCAAGGAAAGCCATGAATAACCTACCTCCGTCCAAGTTCGAATCAATAGATGATGCGGAGCTCTACAACTATCTGGTAAGAACCTTCCCGGAAGGCAAGGTCATGGTCTCAGCCAACGAGAGAGCCAACTTCGAAGCCTGGCTAGCTCTCGCCAAGGATAGCAGATAAGACTCCAACTGTTGAGGCGCAGTCAGGACTGGGATATAGTATAATTAGACTTGGAGGGAAGGGTGGAGTCGGCAAATGGCGTAGAGGGGAAGGATACTGAAGGTGTACCTTACTATACTACATAAAGCTCGCACCCTCTGTCTGCAGATTTTGACCTTGTGCCTAATAGTTCCAACGTTAGGAGCGTTACAACAGCTGATGGCGAAGTGGTGTACGGCTCTGTGGCTTCGGTCGATGTCTACAACATTGATCACATGAGCATTCTGGTTAATGGCCAAAATATCGAAATAAGTGGCCTATCAGCAGAGACCCCCGTTTATGTGTATAACCTTAACGGAACAGTAGGAGCGACTGGGAAAGGAAACTGTAGTTTCTCACTCCCCGGAAAAAACATATACGTATTAAAAGCAGATGCAAAAGTTCAAAAAATTGTTCTGTAGTTAAATAATTGTCAAAAAAATTGCAACCGCCTGTGCGGTTGCAATTTTTTTATATATACTCTAAAGGTTAGAGGGCTGGATTTACAGCTTGACTAAAGAGGAGGCGGAGGCGGTGCGGACAATGTAGAGGCCTTTGGGGAGGGTTGTGAGGTCAGCGGAGACGGGAAAGCCGTTGAGAGTATAGACTTCAATTTGTGATAGCTTTGACGAGTCGCTCTCAACAGCTGAGATACCCGAGAGAAGGTCGGAATAGTTGATGTCTTTGAGTCATTGGGCGATCAGCGAGCGGCTGTCCGAGATCTGCGAGGAGCGGATCCATAGGTTCGGCTCAAGGAACTTGCCGTCAGGGATTAGCCGTTTTGCATCGGCAACGACGCCGCTGATTCCACTGCTGGAGCTCGAAACGATGAGACCGATATTCTTGCCGGCCAGCTTCTCTCCGTTATGGAACAGATAGGTTTGGAGCGGAGCGGCCATCTGACTCCACCATAGAGGGGCGCCGATGATAACCGTGCCATACTCATCAAGGTTGACCTCTATAGGGTCAATGGCGGGATACGATGAGGCATCGTTCGGATTATTACGTATGGCTGCTATCAGCGAACTACCTATGGCATAATTGTTTGCGGCATAGTCCAGTCCCTTTTCGGCCGGTTCGACTTCAACGACGTCACAGTCAATCTGAGCCTTCAGCTCATTGACGATGCGTTCCACATTGTTGGTGTAGCTATAGTAGACCATCAACGTCTTAGCGCTCACCGACATCGACATCCCGACCAACGTCAGCAACGCGAAAATAACCTTCTTCATATCTTTCAGCATTTGGATATATTTTTTGATGGTACAAAATTACACTGAAAGATGTTCCTTAGCGTATCAAATACCACGCACTTCGTATCAATTTAACAGCCCCTCAAACCTGAACCGTAGCGCGGAGCCGACAGATGGCGTAGATGGGAAGGATGCGGACGGTGGCATCCGAGAGGGATAGCTCGCCGGGAGGCTCAAGCGAGAGGCGCAGAGCGCGCTTCGAGTGCTTGGATTCGATGAATAGCTTAAGACTCTTCATCCCACCCTGAACTCCGGATTTAACCTCGACAGGAACTATCTCACCCTTTATCGGGAGGACGTAATCTACTTCGGCATTGGACCCTTTCTCTTCCTTCAGCCAATAGAACATCTCTGGAGGCACATCCGTTTCGCCGTTCTTTACGATTTCGAGACCGGCTACCATCTCGGCAAGCGGACCGCGATTCACGAGATCTTTGGGAGAACCTATAGTCACCTCCTCAATCAACGACTGTATATCTTCACCGTTCAATCTCAGCATGGCCAGCATAAGGCCGCTATCAAGGTAAAGATACTTCACAAACCCCGACTTGGTCTCCGCTCCGAGCGGAAGTCCATTGGCAGCTGTCGCTTTTACAGGAATGAGAAGGCCAGCCAATACAAGAAGATCAAGAGCCTCCTTCACGTCGCGCGCCTTCACTTCGCTATCCACACGCGAGTATACGAACTTGGATGCTACCTGTCTGACTGCACTTCGAAGGGTCGCTCTCAACAATGACGGATTAATCTTCGAACTATACTTGGCGAAATCTACCTCGTAGTTGCCAACGATGTCCCTATGAATACGCGAGCATTCTATCAAATCCCGATCCTCAACCCAAGTCTTCACAGCCTCGGGCATACCTCCAACTAAAAGGTAGGTTCTGAAGATCTCGACCAACTTGTCATGGATTTCGGGAGCAATCTCCTCCTCACCCTCAAGCAGACGTCTGAGCAAACCGTTTCCATTCGCCTCAAGAAACTCGCAGAATGACAGCGGATACATGAACAGAGAGCGGATGCGGCCCACACCAAACGTAGAGATTTCCTTGAGGGCAAACTCGAGCAAAGAGCCAGCTCCTATCACATGCAGATCGGGCATCTCCTCCCAAAAGTAGCGAAGGGCGGTTATCGCCTGCGGACACTCCTGAATCTCATCGAAGAACAAGAGGGTCTCGTCTCCCTTTATCTGCGTGTCATATAGCACCGACAACTTGTCAACAATTTGCTTCGGGTCAAGACTTCCGTCAAAAAGATCTTTCATTTGAGGCTGACGCTCGAAGTTAACCTCAACAAAAGACGAGAAGCTCTCGGCCAGATGTCTTATTGAAGAAGACTTCCCGACCTGGCGTGCTCCCCGAAGCAACAACGGTTTATGGCGTTTCGCCACTTTCCAGGCTTCAAGATATCGGTCTATTTCTCTGTGTAAATAGGTCATGGTGCTTGCTTTAGGTTTTCCTTTGTACAAAGTTACTAAATTTCAGTCTATTACACAAGATTTGGACAAAAACAGGGGGAATAATTCGACATTTTTGGACAAAAGTAGGGTGAATAATTCGGTGTTTTTGGATAAAAGCAGGGGGAATATGGGGAAAACTCGAAGGCCTCCCCAGGTGCCTTGCACTGCCCCACGAAAAGTAGACACAGAAAAATTTATACTGCGATTATCGTTT
>CAZTSQ010000016.1:0-50449 GCA_964615915.1 uncultured Sangeribacter sp. | reverse complement strand
CGCGGTCGGCGTCGGTGGCGGTGACTTCGATGGTTTCGTTGTTGGCGAAGCGGCGCGCGGTCTCCTTGATGACGGCGAACACTTCGGGGAGAACTTCGTCGAGTTTGCGGCCATACATGGCGTAGCATTCGTCGCGGAGCTCGTCAATCTTTTTCCAGAGGGGTTCGCGCTTGTCATAGTCGAGGGTCTCGATCTCCTCGCGGAGCTTAGCCATCTCCCCTTTGTAGGTCTGCGCTTCGGTGCGCAGGTCGGTGCGGATTTTATCTATACGGGCGCGCAGTTCGTCGTTGCTCTCGCCCTGGAGTTGCTCGGAGATGGGGTTGATCTCCTTGTTGAGACGGTTCCACAGCGGACGCACTGCGCGCTCGCTCTGGTCGCCGAAGATTTTCTTCAGAAGGTTATTAAGTCCCATAAATGTTTATGAGTGTGTTGATTACGCTGTTATTCCGCCGCTCTCTCCGGGCTCTCGGAGTGAGTGGCGGGCAGATTTTCGGGTCCATATGGGCGCCGAATATTCTGCAAAGATAATATAAAATATTGATATACGAAAGTTTAGACCCCAAAAGGATTGCAGGCGGGGCGACGGATCATCGGATAGGCTGTGCCGATGCGTTGGGACTTCTGATTCTGAGGATGCCGGCTACGGTGGCGGCCAGACCGGTGGCGTCGACCGGCGTGTTGATCTTCTCGGCCTCCAGACCGGGGGCGAGTATATAGGCGGGGGTGGCCACGGCGCTTGCGCGGACCACCTTTTGAGTGACGGGATATTTGAGGTCATCGACGACGGTCCATCCCGACTGATAGTCTATCGTCAGATCGGGCGCGGTGTGGGGGTCCGTGGCGAGTTGATGGGCACGGGCTTCGGGCGAGTTGCCGCTCAGGATCTCGTCGAAGGTAAAGACACGATCGACGCCGCTCATTCTGTTGAGGAACGACCGTGCCTCCGAAAGGACTACGCTGAGATCGAGCCGTTTGTCCTCGATGGTTTTCCGATTGAGGGAGACCACGTTGTCCTCGATCTTCTCGATGAAGTCGCCGTTGCCATATTTCGCTGTCAGATAGGAATTAAGCAGCGACTTCATGCGCTTCAGCGAGAGCTCGCCGCCCGGAATCCTGAACTTCGGATCTTCGGGGACAGCCTCGTCACAGTAGCCGGTCGAAGAGAGGAAGATGACCGCCTTGTCGAGACCCACGTTAGTGTCGATGGCGTCGATCAGACGTTCGATCTGGCCGTCGAGGCGGAGATATGAATCGGCAAGCTCGAAGCGGTAGGAGCCGTCAGCGGCTTCCTTATAGGGAGCGGCGGTCAGGCCGATTCCGAGCATATCGGTGGCGTCGCTTCCCCGGTTTCCGAGTTTAAGGCCGCTGATGAAGTCGATGGCGAGATCGGTCACCTCGCGGTTCATCAACGGGGTGCGGGCGAAACGGCGGTAGACATCTCTGTCGTTCCGGGGGAAGGTATACCTGAAGGGATAGAACTTCTTCTGCGGGGCGACGCCCGGATAGCGGTCGGTCGGAAGGGCCGGCTTCCAGACCATGGTGTCGATTCGTGCGGCGACGCTCTTCGTGCCGTTACGGAGCTGTGCGGTCTGGGGAAGGGGTCCGTAGTAGGCGTCGGTGGTCCACCGGCCATTGTCGGTGTCGAGCCAGATGGCTGAGTTGGCGGCGTGACCACCGAGTGCGACAGCCGTGGCGCGGTCGGGAGCAATGGCGTAGACGTTGGCCATTCCTCCGCCGTCGATCGCCAGCTCGTCAGACAGAGTAGTGACGGACAGCTGATCGGGAGAGAGCTGACCGGTGGCCGTCAAGACGGAGGTGACGCCGTTTGTCCGCGGGTATGAGCCGGTCATCACCTCGGCCGTGGCCACCCCCCCGTTGAGGCCCGAGACGCCGAAGTCGACGTTGCGAAGGTTCAGGCCGCTGTCTACCAACAGCTTGAGACCGCGCTCGCCGAAGAGGTCGCGAAGGTAATCTATATAGTCGGTCCGCAGTTGGTCGACCATGATGCCGACCACCAGCTTGGGCTTCGTAGGCTCAGCCTGCAGAACGGCGTTGAGTCCGACAAGTCCGACGAGGACCGATGTGATTATTTTGTTCATTTTCGTTTCTTGCGAGATTCCACATCGCGAAGCGATGTCCTTACATTTTGACGTTTCTTGCGAGATTCCACATCGCGAAGCGATGTCCCTACAATTTGACGATTGGTGAGGACCCAGGCGGCCGAGAGGGCGATGTCTGACAACATCAGAGGCAGATCGGCGATATTGAGGCTTTGGTTACCCGTGGGCCACAAAATCAGTAGGATGCCGACAACCACCAGGTTATAGTACATCATCACGGTGACCACACTCCGGGTGCGTCGGGACCAAATGAAGGCCGGGACAAGAAGTTGGAACGGATTGAGCCACCAGATGAGGAGATTGGGCGACGTCGCCTCGTGAGTCGAAATGAACACAAGGAAGGCGATCAGACAGCCTCCGAGTCCGACGACTCCGTAATAGAGGGCATAGACCCATTTCACAGGCCGTCCGCGACGGTAACCTTTCCACGCAGCAAAAACTATGCCGAAAAAGATCAGCGTGAAGATGGCAAGGGGCGAAAGCCACCACGGAGTAGGGTCGTCGACGGCATGATCTGAGCCTTCGACAAGCACCGCGCGTGGTTTGACCACCGGCGAACCGTCGGCCCTCCGGGCGTTGTCGAGACGGACCATCATCTCGAGAGGAGTGAACATCTCGTCGCGTGAGTTGATCTCTTTATCCAGCCCGGAGCCGAGCGCCAGGTCGATACCGAACTGATACCAGGGATAGCCGTCGTGGTGACTTCGCATCTGCCGACGGAAGGTGCCGTAGTGAAGCGTGTCGGTATACCGTACGCCCCCGACGCTCTCTTCGATATGGTCTCGGATTCGGGTGGCGCAGTTGTCCTTGATATAATTGTACCGATAGACGCGGTTTTCGGGCTTCAGATCGTCATGGAGCAACCGTATCAAGCGTTCTTTCTCTGATTTTGAGAGGATTACCTCCTGCTCGTAAACCCTCGATCCACGCTCTTGATATTCGGGGAGAAACCAGGCGGTGGGATAGGCTCCGACCATGTAATCGGTCTCGCCCTTCACGAAACGGTAGACGAAATTGGGCTCTTCGAACGAGAAGAGTCCATAGTTCCAGACGCTATCGCCGCGGGCAGTCTGCACGCGGATAGCCGAGTGGCCGTCGAGGGCATATATCTCGCGTCCGGGCATGCAGGTCAGCACGCTGACGCGCACCGAATCCGCGCCAACCGGCTGAGCGAAAGCGGAGAACGCGGCGCACAGTGTAAACACGCTGAGGGCGAGCACGGTGAAGGCAAAGAGCCACACCGCGCGGTATCCGTATGAACGACATCCTCGTAATTTCATCGCCCCAAAGTTACAAAAAATTTTCGAAACCGGCGACGCTGACGGCCCCGTGAGTTGCATCCGGACGTGTCGCGACAGGCTCAGAGGTCATAGAAGCGGTCCAGGAGCGGGCGCTTGTAGTTCTTTGAGATCTTAATTTCGGTGATTTCGTTGAAGGGGGGAAGCAACCGACATTCGTTTCCGGTCAGTACACCGAGGTAGTTGATGTTGATGATGTAGGCTTTGTGGGTGCGCACAAAATCGGGACCGTAGCTGAGGATAAGTTCGGCTGTGGTGTGGCGCTTCAGGATATGGCGTTCCAGAGTAGTCAGAACCGCCTCCCAGATCTTGCGGCTCGAATCATATTTGAAGAAGAGTATGGCGTTCGGGGGGAGAATCAGCCTCTCGCCGGTCAACGTGGTGATGGAGATCGGGAGGACGTCGGGGCGATGGGGAAGATTGCGGCGCACTTCCGGAGCCGTGATTCCGGGGAGGCTCCCTTCGAGCCGATAGCGCTCGAGGATCAGGTCAACCTCCTGAGGATCGAAGGGTTTGAGCAGGTAGTCGTAGGCACGAAGGCGGAAGGCCTCGTGGTAATATTTGGAGTAGAGGGTGTAGAAGATAAAGCGGGTCGATGGGAGCGGGTTGTCTTCATCAAAGATGTCGAGGCCGTTGCCGTCGGGAAATTCAATGTCAAGAAAAACGAGGTCGGGGTTGAGTTCGTTGAGAAGTTCCCTCCCCTCCTTGAGGTTCGAGGCTGTGGCGAGCAGGTTTACATGGGGATAGGTCGCGAGGGTTTCCCGCAACACGTCGACCGAGGCTTTGTCATCGTCGATGATGACGACTGAAATGGGTTCGGTTGTGTTCATGGTGGTCAAATTTTCATCCACTTCAGTGGAATTTGATAGGCGGCGAGACAGCCGGGAGTGGTGAAAGAGTCAGGAGCTGGAGCGTTCAGGTTCATTGAGAATCGGATATCGGCGTGCTGTCGCTTCTTGATCATGCGGATGGTCTCCATGATGACCCTTAGGCCGGTACCGGTCGAGGGCGCAGGTTGAGGAGAGCCGGTAGGCTCGGTGTTAAAGACAGAGACTTCAACCGTCTCGGAGTCAAGCAGGCTGACACGGATAAGAAGTTGACATTCGCGATCTTCGGCGACACCGGGAAAGGCGTGCTTGAATGCGTTCTCGACAAGAATCTGGAGGAACATGGAGGGTATCCTCAGCTTCGAGGTGTCGAGACCGTCGTCTAGCTGCTGTTCATAACGGAAGCGGCCGACGTAATTATCAGACTGAACGAGGATATAGTTGTCTGTAAACTCGAGTTCCTTGTCGAGGGTGGTGACGATATCAGAAGCGACAAACTGTTGATGGCGAAGGAGCGAGACTATGGCTTCAAGATGGGAGTCCCGGCCGTTGTCGCGGTTTCGGATCTCATGGTTGAGCGCGTTGTATATGAAGTGAGGCGTTATGCGCGAGCGGACAGTCTCAGTGCGGAGGGCGGCTATCTTGTCGAGCATCTTCTCTTCACGGAGGCGGACGCGACGTCGGTTGACGAGCACCAGGCCGACAATCACGAGAAGGAGGGCGATGACAAAACCGATGATGGCGAGCAGACGGAGGATCCGCCCCTCCTGGACGGCATTGGCGGCTTTCAGTCGGAGCACGTCGCTGTCGCGTTCGAAGGCCATTCGATTGGCGGCTATGCTCTGTGAGACGGCAACGGACCGTATCGAGTCTTCGAGCTCCTTGAACTGACGGTAGGCTGACATGGCCTGTACGGGACGCCCGGCCGACTGATAGTAGTCGGACAAAAACTCGAGGCGGAGCAGCTGCATCTCGGGGCGCAACGTGTCGCTGAAGGGATGTTGGGCAATCAGACGGTCGACAGAGGCGTTGTCCCCTTTCTGCCAGTCGCGGCGCATCATCAGCGTGTGGAGATAGGAGACAGCCACGGGGTTCGGCTGGACTTCGGTGAAATAGGTGTAGGAGGAGGGAATGAGGTCAGCGACACTGTCTGTCATTCCCAGCTGAAGGTAACAGTCGGCGAGGTTGACGGCCACGAAGTTCTTCTCCCAGTCGGCCGAAGGGAGCGAGTCAAGATAGTTGTCGAGACGGCTGAAGGTCTTGAGCGCACCCTCGAAGTCGCGGCGGTAATAGAAGTCGGTGCCGTAATTGTTGAGGTTATTGAACTTCTCGAAGGGGATCATGCGTGGCCATAGATCCATTGTCTTCTTCCACCAGACGGAAGAGTTCTCGAAGTCTCGGAGACCGGTATAGACGGTAGCCAGGCCGCCGTAGAGGGAGATATAGTCTTCGGGGGCGAATCCGGCGGTGTCGGCTTCGAGGATAGCGCGGTGGTAGAAGTCAGTGGCCATGTCGAGACGCGAGGCGAGCTTGTAGGCGTCGGCGACATTGGCCAGCGCGAGGGCATATTCCTTTCGGTTGCCGGTCTTTTCGGCCGCTTCCGCGCCTCGGGTGAGGTAGTATATGGCTGAGTCGGAGTTGTTGTAGAAATGGGAGTAGACGGTTCCCTTGGCCTGAAGGACCTTCTGGAGCATCATCATACGGGCCGGGGTGGGTTCGTGACGGTCGAGCCATGAAGTGGCGGAATCGACGGCCACGAGCATCTCGCGGGGTTGATAGAGGTAGTAGTTGAGGACCGCCTCGTGTACCTTGGAGCTACACCAGCGTTCGGAGTCGCCGGCAGCGAGACCTTCGGCGCGTTCGGCGCGCACAAGACTGTCGGCACTTTCAAAGCGGCCGGCAGAGACGAGAGACCCGAATTGTTTGGTCACTGCGTCATAATCTTCAGCTGTTCCGGAGGAGGAATGCGTACAGGAGGCGACAATGAAAAGGACGCTCAAACCCGCGAGGAGAATGAGCGTCTTTGGAGCGCCACGAAGTGTCCAAAGGCTATTCATGGCGCAAAGTTAACAAAAATTCGCAATTTACAAATTTTTATGATGGTCAATTTTGGCGTCTAAGCGTAGCTTTTGGACCTTTTGGAGACTTTTTAGCCCTCTTATCAACAAAATGATGGTTATTTGAGTTTTACGGTCCTTAGGGTCTTTAAGGTCCTTAGGGTCTTTAAGGTCTTTAGAGGAGCGAGCAGAGGACGAAGAGCCAGTGGGCGATGATGGCGGCGCAGAGACCACCGATAGTGTGGGCCACGATAGCCTTCGAGGTCAGATCGCGATAGCCGAGCGAGTCGAGCATGGCGGTGTGGGTGCTCAGATAACCGGACCAGCACATGCCGATGGCGGTGAAGACAGCGATTGCGTTGCCGTCGATCCAACCCTGGCTGATGAAGTTGGGGACCAGACCGAGGGCGGCGCCGACGGCACCGAGGGCGGTGATCGGGAAGGCGATCAGGTGCGGGTCTCCGAAGCCGAAGAGGAACTCGAAGATGATGTTCACCTTCTGGGCAAGCCAGGGAAGGAGTTCGATACCTTCGTATGCGGCACCGGTGTACTCACCCGTAGAGCTCGGGCCGAAAGTCAGGAGCATCACGAGGGTCGAGATGATCAGCACGCCGGGGATGATGGCGATACCGACGTCGACGCCAGTGCGGCCGCCGTCGAGGAGGGAGTCGAGTATGCGGAGGAACACCGATTTCTTCTTGTGCTCTTCAATCTCCTCTTTCTCTTCCTCGATCTCGGCCGCGCTTTCGTTGGCGAAATGAGGATAAGCCTTGAGGACCGAGCGTTGCATCAGCCGGGTTGAGATCACGCAACCGAAGAAGGCGCCGACGAAGCCGACGAGGGGTTGCCAGAAGTAACCCTGGCCGACCATGAAGACTATCACCAGCAGGCCCATGCCGAAGGCCGTACCGAAGTTGGTCAGCGAGATGAACTGGAACTTCTTGAAGTATGAGGAGAAGCGCTTGTCCTGAGCGAGCGAGATGATGGCCGGGTTATCGCTGAGGAAGGTCATCACGGCGCCGAGCGAGGCGACACCGGGAAGGTTGAACAGAGGTTTCATCAGCGGGCGGAGGATAGTCTCGAGGAGCTTCACCACGCCGAACTCGACGAAGAGTCGGCCGATCGCACCGGTCAACACACAGATCGCCATCAGATAGAAGACGGTATTGAGGAGCAGGTCGTGGGCCGTATGCATCATGGTGTTGAGCATGTTGGCCATTCCCATCTTCTGACCGAGAAGCCAGAAGAGGCCGATCACGATCGCGAGACAGATCACACCGGACCAGGCGGAATTTTGCAGTTTTTTAGACACGGTCTTTATAGTTAAAGTTGCCATTTTGAAGTATCAGCTATGGGGTGTGGAGGCGATCAACGTGACTTGAGTTTGAGGAAGTTCATGTGCCAGGTGAGACCGACGTTGACGAAGAGGGTCTTGTTCTGCATGAAGTCGCCCGGATTGGCGTTCCGTCCCCAGTAGTAGCCGACATTGGCGTGGAGACGGAGGCTCCAGCGGTCTTTCTTGAGAGGCCAGTATTCGACACCGCCCGAAACAGAGTGCATCTCGGTGCCGTCGGCTACGGTGAAGTCCTTGTCGGTTCCGGATTTGTTGACGTCGTAGGTATATTTCACGTGGGCCTTCCAGTTGTCGTCGATATTGTAGCCCAGCTCACCGATAACGGTCACATCCTTGAAGAGGAAGGTCTGGCGCGAAGCGGCGCGGTTGAAGAAGTCGGCGCGGAGCGTGAATTTGTCGAAGTCGAACTCATTGCCGAGCACGATATAGTTGATGTAACGGCCCGGGTTATACTCGAAGAGATTGACAGACCAGAGGGTTTTCCAGAGGCCATGCTGACCGGCCCAGTATAGGGAGTAGCCGTAGGTATTGTTCTTGTTGCCGGCGTAGTTGTGGAACATCGACTGGGTGATCTGAGCCTGCAGCATATCGTGTGGAGTCACGTCATACTTGCCCGAGACACCGAAGGCGTAACAGGGAGTGTTCCACCAATAGACCGACGGATTGAAGATATCGACCGGATAGGCGTCATATTCGTAACCACCGATGGCGACAATCTCCTTACCGGCGCTTACACCCCAACGGCCGGGCTTGTACTGAAGGTAAAGCCAGTCGGTGGCGTCGAAGAAGTTGCCGTTCAGAAGGGTCTTGTTGAAGCGCTGGCGCCATGAGTAGGTCAGACCGTCGATGATCTTACCGTCGGCGCGGAACATGAGATATTTTCCGGTGAAGCCGGAGTTGTCATCATTGGTATGGCCGTCGGTACGGTCATATTGCCAGTCGACGCGTGCGCCGAGGCTAAGATTAAGGAGATCCTGCTTTTCCTGCGCGCCGGCAGCGGCGGGTAAGAGCGCGGCGGCAGCGAGGACAAGGGCTTTGAGTCCGATTTTCATGAGTACGTTGATTCCGTTAATTCGGAGATAGGTTAGTTTTCGGGCGCAAAGTTACAAGTTTTTTTGGAGGGATGAAAAAGTTTTTGTAATTTTGTGGAAGATAAGCGCACGTGGCGTAATTGGTAGCCGCGCTAGACTTAGGATCTAGTGTCTAACGACGTGGGGGTTCGAGTCCCTTCGTGCGCACTGGGAACCGCCCTCCGGCCGCATGGCCGGAGGGCGGTTCTGCTTAACCTTTTGTCATTTTGACATCTTGACATTCTGACATCTTGACATTCTGACATTCTGACAAAATGACACCATGATGAATAGAAAAGAGGCGGCCCGGTTGGGGGTCGCCTCTTCTGGTATGGTTTGGGGTCGGAGATTATTTCACGAGAACCTTGGTGGTCTTCTCTCCGGCTTTCTTGATGTAGAGACCGGGGGCGAGAACGTCGTTGTTCACGCGGAGACCGTCGAGAGTGTAGTATTCGGCAGCGACACCGTCAGCGTCTATAGCTTCGACTCCGCTTTCAGTCACGTTCTGCCAGATTGCTTCGGGAAGTTTGATACGGTTGGCGCTGATGATCCAGCCTGAAGTGGTGTCGATCAGCATGGCGGTGAGGTAACCGTTGTTGATATCCTTGACGTTGGTGACGGTAATCTTCATTTCCTGACACTCGGCGGGCTGATTGGCTACGAGCTGGGTGGGAACGACCTCCTTGTTGCCGCTCCAGTCTACGATTGTGCGTGCAACGTCATTGTAGATCATCGACACTGCAGAGCCTTTGCTTTCGAAGCCACCCATCTCACCATAGCGGCCACCGGCGTATGCGTTAGACTGAACATAGGGTCCGACGTTGTCTTCGGTTGTCACGAGAGCGATGCCGAGGGCGTGTTCATCGAGGTCAACGGTTGATGTGAGGCTGCAGGTAACAACCAGATCCTTGAACTCTGTTGTCTCATAGAGGGCCTCGATGTCAACCTTCTGCTGAGAGTAGAAAGACTCATGGATCATATTGTAGTAACCTTCGCAAGTCTCCGGCGAGGGGTCGAACTTGGCCATGCGGTTTGCGGCGGCAGTCGGATAGTTTGAACCGTAGATGGTTGAAGCGATTCGGCTATAGGATCCACAGTACATCGGGTCAGAACCTGCGTAAGTGTGGGCGCAGATTCCGAAATATGTGCCGTTGGTGTATGTCTCGCGCATTTTTTCCATGCCGACGATTCCGCGAACACACCAGGGGCAAGTGTTGCCTGTGCCCTCTTCGATCACAACGGGACGGGGGAAGTATGTACCGGCTTCGAGAAGATCGATCTCTCCGGCCTCGAACATGGTGTTGTAAGCATTTTCCTCACCGTTTACCTTGGCGAAAGAGAGCGAAACCTTCTGGCCGAGGCCGAGGTTTTTACCGATCAGGTCAAAGTCAACATAACCGAAAGCTCCGGGCTGGAATGTTGAAGCGACCTCAAGCTCGGCGCTGGCCATTTCGGCGTCTCCAACCTGGTAGTCGACAGTAATGGTGTTGATCCCCTCGAGGCCGAGGTTGCGGACGATCGAGCTGGCAAGAAAAGGCTCGTTGACAGAAGCATATGAATCAGTCAGCGTTGCCATAGGATAGATGAAGTTCTTCAGATCCTTTGACGAAGAGATGGTGAGGTTGAGGGCGACGTTACCGAAGTTGTTCCCCTGAATCTCAGCCCATGTCTGGTTCATTGCGGGGAATGAAGCGCCGAAGGCGATATATGAGTTGGGAAGATCCTGAGCGCCGTCGCAGACAACGGGCGCATCGGCATTGGTGCAGCCGGCGATAGTGAAGCCGACATAGATATCCTTGCCTTCGAAGGCGAACGGTGTGTCGAGGACCACCTTATTATATTGTTCGGGGACAAGCGCGGCGGTCTGTGTGTAGAGAGCTTCGCCTGTGAGAGACTCAGAGATGAAGATGTTGACATTGCGGGGATCGGTCTTCTGAGTGCCGAAGGAACCGAGAGCGACATTAAGCTCTGTGATCTGAGCGTCTTCACCGTACGCATTCTGAAGATCGCCGGGAACCATGATGGCCTCACCATAGCAGGATGTGTTAGCCTTCAGCGGAGAAATGAAGTCTCCGATGGCGTAGCCGAAGGTGTAGTCTGCGGCTAAACCCTGTGCGAGCGCAAACGCAGCGATCGCACAAGAAAGTAAAACTTTTTTCATTTTATGATTGGTTATTGAATTTTTCCACAGCATTCATCCACGGCTCAACAAGAAAATTAAGTCGCAGGAGAACGACGAGGAGGGGTAAGAGTTTCTGAATGGCAAATTTAAGCAAAATTTTGACATACTCAAAATTATTTTGTGTCGGTTTTTTTTGCTAAATTCGCCTCGTTAACTTCAAACGCCCTGAAAGTCTTTATCAACTCCCTTTTTATGAGGGTGGGAGAAGACGCGGAAAATACTCTTGCCTACCTAACCTTTTAAACATAACCTAATGAAAAAAACTTTGCTCACGATGGCTGTGACCGCTATGGCGGCGATGACAGCTTTCGCAGGGACACCCGAAAAGTTCAACCTGACCTATGATGTCAGAGAGGTGAACGACAACTCGGAGTTGACCTCGCTCGTTCTGAACGTAGGTTATCCTCTCGGAAATGTCTCTCAACTGACTCTCGACAAGTCGAAACAGATTCAGATCACAGCTTCTGAGGGTTACACCTTCACGGCCAGTTCCATGGAGTGGAACAGACAGAGCGCACTGACCGTCAATTTCTCTCCGGCCGTAACTGACCCCGGCACATACACAATAGAGTTGCCCGAGGGTCTCTTCAATATCACCGGAGCGAACAAGGTCAGCGCCGAGTGGATTTATCCCGACGCATTCACTATCGAAGCTCCGGCTCCTCGCACAGATGTCGACGTAATCTCAGTGGTTACCATCAACGCAGCCCGCCCCGCCGGCGACAAACTTCAGCCCAAAGATCCCGAGGACTATGAGTTCCAGGGTCAGGACGGCACTCTGATCGGCAGCGCTTCGGGCAACACATACAAATATGTGGGAGCCTGTCTGGCCACCGACAATCCGAAACTTCTCGCGTTTGCCGGATGGACTTCATACATCACCAACGAAACTTCCGACTCGGGCTACATTCAGCAGGTAACCGGTGTCGGCGGTGCTTACTTCTCCATGGAGCCGATGACAGTCGACAATTACTATGCAGGTGACTGGTCATATACCGAAAACGGCGAACCCATCGTTCCCAACGGTCCAGCGAAATATGTTTACTTCGCCGTCTCGCCCATGGACCAGATCTCGGAGATCACAATCGAATGGGGTTCAGAGCCGACCGAAGGTCATGTACTGGCTCCGACTCTCTACACCAACTATTACGATCTGCGTCCCGGCACAGTAGTGAGCGCAACCTCCTATACCAACGGTGCGACGGTGTATATCCACGCCATTTCATCGACCGGTGTTGACGAAACCGTATCGGGCGAACCCGGAACCGGCACAGTCAGCTACCCCCTCGCCGGCGAAGCCGGAACAACATGGACCATCACTGCCTGGGCAGAAAAGGAGGGTCTCGAACCCTCTGAGCAGGTAACCGAGACCTACACTCTCGCTACCCCGCAGCTGATGGAGCCTAATATCTCCTATCCTTCGAACGACTTCGGCGAACACATGCCGGTCAACGCGCTGATCACCATCTCTAACCAAAACTATGTAGGCACGACCTATTATCAGGTCAACAACGGCGAAGTGCTGAGCACAGAAGAGATGGAATTCACTCTCCGCGCCGTTGGTGGAATCGGCGATGCGTTTGAGGTTTGCGCATGGGTTGAAGCCGAGGGCTTCCTTCCCTCTGAGAAGGCAATCGCCGGCGCATATCTTGTTGACAACACCCTCCCGGCTCCGACCTTCACACCGGCCGCAGGCTCGGTTCTCGAAGGCACAATGGTCCAGATCGTCGTTGCTGACGAGGTTGAAGAAATCGTTTATCGCGTCGACGAAGGCGAATGGATCACCGCACCCAACTTCCCCTGGGAGCCTGTAGAAATCAAGATCGAGAAGGACTGCACCATCGAGGCTTACTCATCGCCCGGCGATCCGGAGACCGCTTCTTACGTGAAGTCTGAGACCGTTACGGCCAAGTATGTGGTTGAAGCGCTCGGCGACGACGAGGTGCTTCTCAACAAGGAGATTCTCGAGGTCGAGATGATGCCTGCCGTTTATGACGTTGAGAACCAGTTCGGTAAGTTCGAGTACAACGGCTTCACCATGGATTCTAACCTTCCGTTCGAAGATGCCTACTATGAAGAAGACGTTGTCGACGAGAACGAGTACCTCCGCAATGTTGAGGTTGCCGCCGACATGGTTATCTCGGCTGTGAAGGCCAACATGGTCAAGGGCAGCATGGCTGTCTTCTTCGCTGACGAAAAGATCGAGAACACTCTGGAGATGTACAACAACGACCGCACCGACTATGTCGTTCTCGGCGGTGAAGAGGCTGAGGCAGCTGACCACACCTGGGCCGCTTCTGGCGCATGGTACGAGCTCAACGGAGACAATGCCGACAAGAAGTTCTTCTTCGCCCGCGGCTATAACGAGGCTGTTCTCCAGTCGTTCCTCGTTCGCTTCGCGAAACTCGACTCAGTTCAGACAATCGAGGATCTGACCGAAGCAGAGGCACGCTACTTCACAATCGACGGTGTCGAAGCCAACCCCAACCGTCTGGCACCCGGCATCTACGTCCGCGTTCTCGGCTCGAAAGCAGAGAAGGTAATCGTCCGTTAATCATCCCACACATAACCCAATCGTAAACCCCCGTCGGGATTGCCGGCGGGGGCTACTTATTGTTATTCCCCCTTAAAAGTGTAGTAGATGGTCAATTATTCCCCCTTAAAAGTGTGGGAACGGGTTGGATATTCCCCCTTAAAAGTGTAACTTTGCAGTCTAAAATGCAGAAGATCAATGGAAAGAGCTATATACGCACAATTGAAGCAATGGAAGGACTCTAAAAGGCGCAAGCCGTTGATGCTTTACGGGGCACGGCAGGTAGGAAAGACTTATATCCTCAAGGAGTTCGGACGGAGTGAGTTCGACAACCTCGTCTATATCAATTGCTATAAGAATAAGGCAATCGAGACTCTCTTTTCGGTCGATGCAGACGTTAATCGCATTCTTCTCGGTCTTTCGGCACTCAGCGGCCAAAAGATTGAGCCAGGGAAGACTCTCATCTTTCTTGATGAGGTTCAGGATGTTCCGGATGTCGTCGCTTCGCTGAAGTACTTTTGTGACGACGCGCCTGACTACGCCGTGGCGACGGCGGGATCTCTGTTAGGCGTCATGAACATGCGGGGGGTCTCCTTCCCTACCGGAAAGGTTGACATCCTTCACATGTATCCTATGACCTTCATGGAGTTCCTCAGAGCTTTGGGTGAGGATCAGATGGCCGGTCTGCTGATGTCCGCTTCAAACGCAGACTTATGGGGAGCACTTGCGCCCAAATATGTCGAACTGCTCCGCCGATACTATTTCGTCGGGGGGATGCCGGAAGCCGTTGTGAAGTTCGTCGAAACTAAAACACCGGCTGAAGTAAGGAAAGTCCAGCAGGAGATTCTTCTCGCATACGATGCCGACATCGCCAAGCATGCCGGGGCGGACACTCAGCGCGCTCGGCTCGTCTTCGAATCGATTCCTGGTCAATTGGCTAAGGAGAACAAAAGGTTTGTGTTCGGGGCCCTTCGCAAAGGGGCTCGGGGAGCGGAATACGAGAATGCCATCCAATGGTTGGTAGACGCCTCGCTGGTTTATAAGGTGCCGAGGGTGTCGAAGGCGGGCATTCCTCTCAAATTCTACGAGATGGGAGAAGGCTTCAAGCTTTTACTGCTTGATGTTGGATTACTGGGGGCGATGGCAAAAGTTCCTGCGGCACAGATGATGATCGGTGATAATGTCTTCACTGAGTTCAAGGGGGCATTCACGGAAAACTATGTCTATGAACAGCTTGTCGTCATGCCGGAGACGACAATAGACTACTATTCAAAGGGAAACTCCACGCTCGAGATTGATTTTCTTTTTCAGGGAGAGGGTGGTCTGTTTCCGATCGAAGTCAAGGCCGAAAGAAATGTGAAGGCGAAGTCACTTCGTCAGTTTGTCACCGTAGACTATGCCGACTCACACCTTCACGGCCTCCGCTTTTCGATGGAGGGTTATGAGCGACAGAATTGGGTCACCAACATCCCCCTCTACGCCATCGAGCCCTACATGAAGGAGCTCAACGGATTTTGAACACGAATCAGCGGATCCAGGTGAGGGTCAGGGCGTTGAAGGCGGTGCGGGTCTTGAGGTGGTTGGCGTGGAGCTCGCGAAGGTCGAAGAGGTAGCCTATGCCCAAGGAGCCTTTCGGGAAATGGAGGGAGAGTTCGAGGTGAGATTTGACACCCGGAGAATTGCCCCACCATCCGCAATGGACAAGACCGTTGGTGTTTCCGAGATAGATCTCATAGTATGATTCGCCGTAGCCCGGCATGAAGAAGGCGCCGAGCGTGGGGACTTCTACCCTTTCGGTAAGCGAGACGGGCAGACGGCCGAACCGGAAATCATAACGCACTGAGCCGGTTAGGGAAACTCCGGCCCAAAGCGGCAGAGAGACGGGATTGTTGCTGTTTCGAGTCAACCAAAGGGCATCAGCCGAGAACCCTACATTACCCCCTCCCGAGACAGTCAGATTGTCAAGGGGTCGCCATTGTCTTTTCATACCCCACGAGAATCGAGCCGACACCGTATATTCCAGAGCCGTCCCGGGAGAGTTCAGCAAACGCCCGCCTCCGAGAGAGGCCTCAAACCTCATTCGCCACTTCAAAGGGTCAAAGGGCATTCCTTTGCTCCACGCACCGGCGAGCGACGGGCGGAAGCCGCTGTAGTTGAGCGGCGACAGATATGTCGACAGCGCATCGTATCGTCCGAGCACGAGCGAGTACTCGGACACAATATGGCGCGCCTGCGCCTCCTCTTCAGTTTGAATGGAAGCTGCCGTAGCGCTTACCGGCAAGATTGAAGCGACAGTCAAGGCCAGCGAGAGAAGCGGGGTTTTCATGCCATATCGGTTTCTGAGTCGGGAGTGTTCTCTTGGGCTTGGTCAGCATCGAGGTCGGCAAAGAGGTCGCCCTGAACGACATGAGGACCGGTCTCATCGGTTATTTCCTCGACCTCGACATCCTCAACCTGTGCCTCTTCCGGCTCCTCTTCCGGTTCGGGGAAGCGAACGGGAGGAAGTTCCTCGATCTGGGCCACCTCATAGGTCGAGATACGTTTGCCCTTGGCCTTGAAGCCCTTGACACCGATAAATTCTTCGGCATCAATCGTCAGAGTCGGACGCACTGAATCGTGACCTCCAAACGTCACGCGCAGAAGCGGATAGACAGTGTCGGTCAGCAGGATGACGCGGGCCGTCTCATCATTGCCCACAAACCGCTGGGGTTTGGCAGTAGGTTCGAACACGAAACGCTTGAGGTAGGGATAGCCGAGCGACGGATCGAACAGCGCGAGAGTCCAGACCTTACGCGGGTCATATTTCTCGATGCGGAGGATGTTGTCTTCATAGTGGTTCTCGTCTGAATAGCTGCCGGTGAAGTACTCGCCCGATTTGGTTATCACGAGCACCTGGTCATCGCCTTGGAAGGAGCCGAGAAGTTCGCCACGTCCGTCATAGTTGAGGCGGAGCACATCGCGATCAAACCAAACCTTGCGGCCCTCGAGAGTCGACGTGCCCTTTCGCTCGAGACTGAGACGTTCGATGGGGAACTTGGTTACGAGATTGCCGAGAGAGTCCTTGCTTCGGGGCTTGATTTGGGAGAAGTCGACCATCACCTCGCGGTTACGCGGTCGGCGTCCGTCGGGGCCGGGAACATCCTTGAGGATAACGCGTACGGTCTCCGCCTCGCCATTGGGGTTGTAGGTCAGCCATTCGAGACGGCTACCCGGAGCACCCTTGGTCAGATTATATTCCTTCTCACGGGTGAGGCCCGTGATCGTACACCTCTTATAATAGTAGCAACCGTTGCCCTGCTCGTCTGTGGGGGAAGTACCCTTGCTCCCGAGGGCACCGTTGCGGTAGATGACATTGAAAATGCAACGGTTGTCCTTCTTCTTGTAGAGAGAGATGTGCATCACCTTCTTTCCCTTGCCGAGGAAGTACTTATCCTGCACCTTGACGATCATATAGGTACCGTCGCGGAAAATTACGAGGACGTCGTCAATATCGGAGCATGTGAACTGGAACTCGCCTTCCTTCAGCCCGGTGCCTATGAAGTTGCCTTCCTTGTCATAATAGAAGCGCTTGTTGGCCTCGGCCACCTTTGCCGCCTCGATGTTGTCGAACGAGCGGATGACTGTCCGGCGGGGGAAATTGTGGCCATACTTCTCTTTCAGATGGGTGAACCACTCGATGGTGTATCGGGTCATGTTGGCGAGATTATCCTCGAGTTTGGCCACCTCCTTGTCGAGCGCGGCGATCTTCTCGTCTGCCTTTTCGGAGTTGAACTTGAGGATGCGGCCCATCTTGATTTCCCAAAGGCGCTGAATGTCCTCGCGGGTAAGGGGACGGAAGAAGTCGGGCTTATAGGGCTCGAGCATCTGGTCAACGCGGTCGATGGCCGTCTCCATGTCCGGAGCCTCCTCCAGTTTCCGGTCCTTGTACATCCGGTTCTCGATGAAGAGCTTCTCAAGCGAGGCGAAGAGTCGCGCCTCTCGCGCCTCGCCGAGCCGGATCTCGAGTTCGCGGCCGAGCAGCTCGCGGGTATGGTCGACGTTATACTTCAGGACATCCGAAACCGAGAGGAAACAGGGCTTCTTGTCGCGAATCACACAACAGTTGGGCGAAATCGAGATCTCACAGTCGGTGAAGGCATAGAGGGCGTCGATTGTCTTGTCAGACGAAGTTCCGGGCTGGAGATGAACGAGAATCTCGGCCGTGGCGGCGGTGTTGTCGTCTACCTTACGGACTTTTATCTTGCCCTTCTCCATCGCGCCGAGAATCGACGAGATCAGAGTGGTGGTTGTCTTTGAGAAAGGTATCTCGGTGATTGCCAGGGTCTTGTTGTCGATCTTCTCGATCTTGGCGCGGACTTTGACGGCACCTCCGCGGGCACCGTCGTTATAGCGAGAGACATCCATCAGACCACCCGTCTGGAAGTCGGGAAGAAGCTGGAACTCCTCCCCCTTCAGATAAGAGACAGCGGCGTCGCATATCTCGTTGAAGTTGTGGGGAAGGATCTTGGACGAGAGGCCGACGGCGATACCCTCGACACCCTGGGCCAGAAGGAGGGGGAACTTGACGGGGAGGGTCACCGGCTCACGCTTGCGGCCGTCGTAGGAGACGGTCCAGTCGGTGATCTTGGGCGAGAAGACAGTCTCGAGAGCGAACTCGGAAAGACGCGCCTCTATATAACGCGGCGCCGCAGCCGAGTCTCCCGTCAGGATATTACCCCAGTTTCCCTGAGTGTCGATCAGAAGTTCCTTCTGTCCGAGCTGGACGAGAGCGTCGCCTATCGAGGCGTCACCGTGCGGATGGTATTGCATGGTGTTTCCGACCACGTTGGCGACCTTATTGAAACGGCCGTCGTCGATGGTCTGCATCGCGTGGAGGATTCTTCGCTGAACAGGTTTGAGACCGTCCTCGATATGGGGGACGGCTCGCTCGAGAATCACATATGAGGCATATTCGAGATACCACTGGCGGAACATACCGCCGAGCACGGTACGTCTGTCTTCAATATGGTTGTCCTTGGTAAGTTCGTCTGACATAGCACGCAAAGATAAGAATTTTTTTTGAACTGAGAAAAATTTTTTAATTTTGTGGCCATGAAGCTGACCAAATTAGTATATCTGGGGATAGTCATACTGGGTTGTTCGAGCCTCTGCGCGTGTGGTGACGATGTGGAGTTTCACGACAACCCGGTGGGCAATTTCGAAGCCCTCTGGAGTATCATAGACCGCCAGTATTGCTATTTCGATGAGAAGGAGCTCGACTGGCAGGCGATCCATGACAAATATCGTCCGATGATTGACGCCGAGACCAATAGCGTCGAACTCTTCGACATATGCACCAAGATGCTCGACGAGCTGAAGGATGGCCACGTCAACCTCTCGTCTCAGTTTTCGACAAGCTACTACCGCGCATGGTGGAGTGACTATCCGGCGGACTTCAGATGGCGCACGATACAGCAGGACTATCTGAACTTCAACTACTACCAGATTTCGGGCATCAGCTACTCAATTTTTGCCGGCGACACGGCGAAGATAGGATACATGTACTACCCCTCCTTTTCGACCACCATCGGCGAGGGAAGTCTGGACTACATAATGTCGGCCTTCACAGATTGCAACGGCCTGATAATCGACATCCGCGACAACGGAGGTGGACTCCTGACAAACATCGACGTGCTCGTCGGGCGTCTGATTGACCATGAAGTTTCCGGAGGATCGATCAGGCACAAGACCGGACCGGGCCACGATGACTTCTCGGATCCCTACCCCATCACCTACAAACCGGCCGAAAAGGGACGGGTGATGTGGAACGGGAACCGCGTGGTGTTGCTGACCAACCGGGGATGCTACAGCGCGGCCAACGACTTCGCCGCCGTTATGAAGAGTCTGCCGAACGTGACGCTTATCGGAGCGACGACGGGCGGGGGAGGAGGTCTGCCGTTCACTTCGGAGATGCCCAACGGCTGGGGTATCCGGTTCTCCGCCTCACCGATTACCGACACCGAAGGGAACGCCACAGAATTCGGAATCGAGCCGGACATCGAAGTTCACGCTCCCGACTCGGAACTGATTGAGGGTCACGACGCAATACTCAACACAGCCCTCAGGTACCTCAGCGGGATATGAGTCTGTCGATAGGTTTTTGGCGCATAATAGGCGCTCTTTCGAGATAATTTGCTAATTTTGCAGGTCTGAACTGACCAAGGAAACGAAATGTGGACTTTTCACACGATATACCATCCCAAGATATGGGGAGGGCGGCTGATAGCTGACCTCAAGGGTATCGTGCCCCCGTTTGAAAACGTCGGTGAAAGCTGGGAGATTTCGGCTGTGCCGGGATGGGTGTCGGTCGTCAAAAGCGATGAAGGGGCCGGAGAAAGTCTCGAAAGCCTCGTCAAGCGGTTGGGAGAGAAACTTTTGGGCAACGCCAACAGCATCCGATTCGGCGACAGATTCCCCCTTCTGATTAAGTTTATAGACGCGGCCAGCGACCTGTCTGTCCAGGTACATCCCGACGACCGCATGGCCGAAGAAGAGGGGCTGCCGAACGGCAAGACCGAAATGTGGTATATAGTCGCCAGCCGACCCGGAGCAAAAGTTGCCAACGGATTTTGCAAACCGGTTGACAGGGGGGAGTATCAATCGATGCTGGAGACCGGGGCGATAGAGGAGGCGCTGAGATACATGCCAACAAAAGCGGGGATGTCATTCTTTATTCCGGCCGGTCGAATCCACGCCATAGGCGGTGGCAATCTGATCTGCGAGATTCAGCAGACGAGCGACACCACCTACCGGTTATATGACTATCGCCGACGCGATGACTTTGGCAATCTGAGGGAACTTCACACCGAGAAAGCCTTCCGCGCCCTTGATTTCAACGACTGTGGAGGTGAACATCTGGTCTGCACCGTCAAGGGTCCCGATGAAAAGGAGATTCTGGACACTCCGAAGTTCAGCGTCAATCTTCTCGAGACGAAAGTGGGAATGGAGAGGGATTACCGGTCGCTCGACTCATTTGTCATCATCATCGCCGTCAAGGGCGATGTCGATCTAGAGCAACATGATCCCGATCTCATGGCTGACCCCGCGACAGTCGGAGTCAGATCCCTCCTTCTTCGCGAAGGAGAGGCGGTCCTCATACCGGCTTCCTCAGCCGGCCTCACAATTCGACCCACTTCGGACTCCATTCTCCTCGAGACCTTCATCCGCCCGTAAATAAAGTCACTTTGGCTACAATTTTTAACATGGGGGGAGAGGGAGGAGAGTGAACCTTTGGGGGTATAATACGTTTATACATAAACCAATATCAAAAAGACAAAGTTATGAATGACGTATTAGACACCCGAGAAAGAGAAGAGCTTCCCGACAGCATGTACGGCCTTCCCGAACGTAGAGAATATCCTATGCCCGACGCCGCACACGTCCGAGCCGCAGAGGCTTATTTCCGCTATTGCCCCGAAGAGTTGAAGCCGAAATTGGCCCGTGCGATCCTCAGATTCGCCAACGAATATGGCGTGGACGTCCAGAGCCCGACAATCCTCTCATACGCAGAGCAATAACGAACGCCTGAGAGCACTCTGACATCCCTCACAAAGATTGGGGGCAGCAATTATTGAAACAAGAAATCGAGACCGATTTTGCGACCAAGTCGCAAGATCGGTTTTGTCATATCGGAAATTTTTCGTATCTTTGCGCGATTTAGTGCCCCATGCCAACTGAAAGGCTCAGGGACACGCTCAAAACCCAAGCGAAAATTAGACAAATTTTCCTCAATCTGTATGTATAGAGACACAACATGCGGTGAACTCCGCATAGGCGACGCCGGCAAAAAGGCGACAATCGCCGGATGGGTGCAACGCACCCGCAAAATGGGCGGCATGACCTTCGTCGACGTCCGTGACCGGTATGGTATCACTCAAGTAGTCTTCAACCAGGAGGACAACAAGGAGCTGTGTGACGCTGCCAACAAACTCGGCCGCGAGTTTGTCGTGCAGATTTCGGGTCGCGTCGAAGAACGCACCTCAAAGAACAAAAACATCCCGACCGGCGATATCGAGATACTTGCCGACTCGCTCCGTGTACTCAATACGTCTCAGACCCCTCCGTTCACAATCGAGGAAAATACAGACGGCGGCGATGACCTTCGTATGAAGTACCGCTACCTCGACCTTCGTCGTCCCAATGTGAAGAACAATCTCGAACTCCGCCACAAGATGGCTTTCGAGATCCGCCGTTATCTCGACTCGAAGGGCTTCCTGGAGATCGAGACTCCGATTCTCGTCAAGTCTACCCCTGAGGGTGCACGCGACTTCGTGGTTCCCTCCCGCATGAATCCGGGCGAGTTCTATGCCCTCCCCCAGAGCCCCCAGCTCTTCAAGCAGCTCCTGATGGTCAGCGGTTATGACCGCTATTTCCAGATCGCGAAATGCTTCCGCGACGAAGACCTTCGCGCAGACCGCCAGCCCGAGTTCACTCAGATCGACTGCGAGATGAGCTTCGTCGAGCAGGAAGATGTCATCAATATGTTCGAAGGCTTGGTCAAACATATCTTCAAGTATGTGAAGGGAATTGACTTCACCGAGCCCTTCCCCCGAATGACGTGGGCAGACGCCATGCGCCTTTATGGCTCGGACAAGCCCGACCTCCGCTTCGGAATGGAATTTGTCGAGCTTAACGATCTGGCCAAAGGTCACGGCTTCAGTGTAGCCGACGACGCCGAACTCGTTGTCGGCATCTGCGCCCCCGGCTGCGCCGGATACACACGCAAACAGCTCGATCAGCTGACGGACTTCGTCAAGCGTCCTCAGGTTGGCGCGAAAGGGCTGATCTGGGTTAAGTTTGAAGAAGACGGTTCTGTCAAGAGCTCGGTCGGCAAGTTCTATGACGAAGAGACCCTGAAGAAATGGGGCGAAAAGGCCGGTGCAAAGGCCGGCGACCTCCTGCTCGTGATGACAGGCGACGCCATGAAGGTGCGCAAACAGCTCTGCGAACTGCGTCTCGAGATGGGCAACCGCCTCGGTCTGCGTGACAAGGATAAGTTCGCCTGCCTCTGGGTGATCGACTTCCCCCTCTTCGAGTGGGATGAAGAGACCCAGCGCTACTATGCGATGCATCACCCCTTCACTTCGCCCAACCCCGAAGATATTCCGTTGCTCCACAGCGACACAGGCAAGGTTCGCGCCACGGCATACGATATCGTTGTCAACGGCACCGAACTCGGCGGCGGTTCAATCCGTATCCACGACGCCCAGCTTCAGGACACAATGTTCGAGCTTCTCGGCTTCACTCCCGAACGCGCACAGGAGCAGTTCGGCTTCCTGATGAACGCCTTCAAGTATGGCGCACCCCCTCACGGCGGCCTCGCTCTCGGATTCGATCGTTTCGTCTCGATCCTCGCAGGTCTGGATTCAATCCGCGACGTGATAGCGTTCCCGAAGAACAACTCGGGCCGCGACGTGATGAACGAATCGCCCTCACCGCTCGATCCGGCCCAGCTCGAAGAGCTTGAACTGAAGCTCGACCCGAAGAAATAAATAAGTAGAAACAATCATGCCCAGGCAGATAATAGACGCACTGGTGAACAGACAGACATTTCCGCTCCATAAAATCACCGAAGCCATCGAGAAGTTCGCTCCGCTCGAGCTTCAGGAAAGCTATGACAACGCAGGCCTTCAGGTCGGCGACCGCAACATGGAGATAGGGGCCACGTTGCTCTGTCTCGACGTGACCGAGGACATCCTGGCCGAGGCGATCGAACGGGGATGCAATCTGATCATCACCCACCACCCGCTGATCTTCAAGGGCGTGAAGAGACTGACCGGACGCACAGCCACCGAACGCATCATAGCCGAGGCGATCCGCAACAACGTCGCCATCTACTCGGCCCACACAAACCTTGACTCTACTTTCGAGGGTGTCAGCTACGAGATGGCCCATCGCCTCGGACTGCGCGACGTCACCCCGCTGTGTCCCAACCGCGAAAATCCGACCACGGGCCTCGGGGTCATCGGCTCCATCAAACCAACGCCGACCCTCGAGTTTCTCCGGAAAGTCAAAGACACCTTCGAGGTCAAGAACCTGAAGTATAGCGAAGAAGCCAGAAGACTCGTGATCCGCAGGGTCGCCCTCTGTGGCGGAGCCGGAGCCTCGATGATCGGCGACGCAATCAATGCCGGCGCCGACGTCTACGTCACCGGAGACCTGAAGTATCACGACTTCACGACCTTCGCCACCGATATCGTTCTGGCCGACATAGGCCACTACGAAAGTGAGCTCTGCTCGCTCAAAATCTTCTCGCGCATTTTACGCGAGAACTTCCCGGGTCTCGCCGTCCTCACGGCCGAGTCCGAGAATAACCCCATTAAAATATTGTAATCGACACATAATGGCAACCGAAAAGAAATCCGACACCCAGAACAGCGTCGAGAATACTCTCAAGTCGCTCTATCAGCTCCAGAACTATCTCTCGGAGATCGACCGCATCAAGATTCTCCGCGGTGAACTGCCTTTCGAGGTCAAGGACCTCGAAGACGAGATTGTCCGCTACGAGACCCGTCTGGCCAAGCTGAAAGAGGAAATCAACGACCTCAAGAACGAAGTCAACCGCCGCACAGCCGACACCGAGGAGCGTCGCTCGAAGATCGCCCGCTATGATGAGCAGATCGACAACGTCCGCAACAACCGCGAATATGCCTTCCTTGAGAAAGAGAAGGAGTTCGAGAACCTCGAGATCCAGCTGAACGACAAGAAGATTCGCGAGGCTACGGAGATGATGGCCCGCAAACAGCAGGAGATCTCAGTGACAACCACTACTCTCGATGACCATCGCCAGATGCTCGAAGAGAAGCGTAAGGAACTCGAAGAAATCATAAGCGAGACCAAGGCGCAGGAAGAGGAGCTCCGTATCAAGGCGCAGGAACTCGAGCCGAAGATCGAGCCCCGCATCCTCAACTCGTTCAAGCGCATCCGCAAGAACGCCCGCAACGGTCTCGGTATCGTGACCGTACAGCGTAACGCATGCGGAGGTTGCTTCAACCGCATTCCGCCCCAGCGTCAGCTCGACATCAAGACCCACAAGGCAGTCATCGTCTGCGAATACTGCGGACGCATCATGATGGACGGCGCCCTGGCCGGTATCGAAGAACCGAAAGCCGACACTCCGACCCCGAAGAAACGCACCTCGCGCGCAAAAAAAATTGAGGTAGGCGACTGATTCTCGGCCCATTAATCAAGAATCAAAATATATCTCCCGCACCGGACTCGCTAACCGGTGCGGGAGATTTTTTATCATCGGGAGAGAACCGGATCGGGCACTCATTCGTTTGAATTACAGATACACGTGTGCCATAAATGTGGACATACGTGAGCTAATTGATGTCTACTATGAAACACAGCTTCTTGCTTTTGACCCTTGCTTTGGCCTCATTCAGCGCCTTTGCGGAAACGGGCGAATCTCCTGAAAAGATGCTTCGCGAACCGTTGCCGGAACAGTGGGAATATACCTCCGAATTCGAACAGACGCTTCCATCAGACGACAAATGGTGGACCTCGTTCGGAGACACGACTCTCGACTCTCTGATTAATCTCGCGGAGCGCCAGAACTATAATGTCGCGATGGCTATCAAACGTATAGGAATCGCCAGACAATCATGGAATCAGGCCAAGGCCGATTACTTTCCGGAGCTTTCTCTCTCGGCCGGCTGGACGAAAGGTCGCTCATCAGGAGCAACTTCAAAGCCGGTCGTCAAGGCCTCGGACTACAGCAGCTTCTCGCTGGGAGTCGACATGAACTGGGAACTCGACGTGTTCGGACGAGTGACAGCCAACGCCAAGGCAGGCAAGGCGGCTTATAACGTTTCACGTGCAGACTATGCGGCCACGATGGTAGCCCTGAGCGCCAACGTCGCCACGAACTACATCACCCTCAGACTCTATCAGCAGGAACTGATAGTGGCCCGTGAACATCTAGCCCAACAGGAAAAGGTCGAGAAAATGACCGAGGAGCGCTTTGAATGTGGTCTGGCCTCGATGCTCGACGTCACACAGGCGCGGATATCGGTGGCCACGACACGTGCGTCGATACCTGCCCTCGAGGCCATGATCGACACTTCGATCGACAACCTGGCACTGCTGACCGGAGAGATGCCGGGCAAACTTCATCCCCTTCTCGAGACTCCGGCACCACTCCCGGACTGCAATGTTTCTCCGGCTCTCGGTGTCCCGGCCGATCTTCTCAGACGTCGCCCCGACATCATGGAGGCCGAAGCCGAAGTCGCACAGTATGCCGCCCAACTCGGAGTGGCCAAGAAAGACTTCCTTCCCACACTCTCTATAGCCGGCTCAATCGGCACCTCGGCCAGAAACGCAGGCGATCTCTTCTCCAACCGAAGCCTGACCTACGAAATTGCTCCTACCCTTTCTTGGACCATTTTTGACGGCCTTGCGCGAAACTACAAGACAGCAGAGGCCAGACTCCAGATGGAAAGCGCCATCGACAATTACAATCTCGCGGTGCTGACAGCAGTCCAGGAAGTCGAGACTTACACATCGAAGTATATAGCGTCGCTGAAGACAGTTGCACTCGACGGTGAAGTGGTCGCACAGTGCAAAAAGTCGCTTGATCTGTCGATAGACCTCTACAAACAGGGACTGACACCCTTCTCTGACGTAGCAGACGCCCAGATGAATTATCTGTCGAACATGAACAATTTGTTGACCGCCAAGGCCAAAGCCTTGACCAACATAATTTCAGTATATGAAGCCTTAGGTGGCGGATTCTAAAAACCCTCAGACTATGAAAAAGATAACGTTGTTGATTCTCGCGGTCGCTGCCGTCGCCACGGGTTGCCATAAGAAAGAAAATCGCGAACAGGAAGTCCCCACTGTCGACGTCGCGCTGCCGACGGTCGATTCAGTCGTGCTTCACAAGACATTTCCCGGTGTCCTCTCGGCCGGAGACGATGCCCAGGTCGTAGGGCGCGTGAACGGAACGCTCCTGACGAAGAACTATACCTCGGGTGCCTATGTCCATAAGGGACAGGTACTCTTCACGATAGAATCCAACAAATATCAGGATCTGGTCAGACAGGCCGAGGCACAGCTCGCGACCGCCCAAAGCCAGTACGAGCTCTATTCAAGCCAGTATGAGGCGCGCAAAAAGGCGTTGCTGAGCGACGCCGTGTCTCAGATGGACGTGCTTCAGGCAAAATCAAACATGGAGCAGGCGGCCGCCTCGATTGCCAGCGCACGCGCCAGCCTTTCCCAAGCCCGGCTGAACCTCAGCTACTGCACCGTGACGGCCCCGATTTCGGGTTATGCTTCTTCAGCGACCATCAATCCGGGCGGATATGTCGGTGGTGAAGGCTCTCCGGTCACTCTCTGCACCATTTATGACAACTCGAGTCTGATCGCATCGTTCGACGTCTCGGATACGGAATACGAGTCGATGGTCGGATCAAACGGAGGCCCCACCGGAGCGCTTTACCGTGCCGTTCCCCTGACGTTCTCCGATAACCTGCCACACCAATACACTGCAGATCTTTACTATGAATCTCCGAGCGTCAACCGCTCGACCGGAACAATCCAGTTGAGAGGCAATGTGGACAACAAGGACAACGAACTGAAAGACGGTATGTATGTGACCGTTTCGCTTCCCTATGGCGTCAACCCGAAAGCCGTTCTGGTAAAGGATGCCTCAATCGGAACCGATCAGCTCGGTAGCTATCTGTATGTTGTCAACGACTCGAACAAGGTGGTCTACACCCCGATCAAGGTCGGCGAAGTATATCGGGATTCTCTGAGAATCGTCACCGAAGGTCTGAAGCCGACAGACCGCTACATTACAAAGGCTCTTCTCTCAGCCCGCGACGGCATGTCTGTTAAACCCCGCCTAACGAAGTAGCCCATGTTCTCTAAGTTTTTCATTGACAGGCCGATTTTCGCCACTGTGATCGCCATCCTGATGGTGATCGCCGGCGCCATAACGGTCTTTACGCTCCCGATAGCGCAATATCCTGACATCACGCCCCCGACGGTCATGGTGTCGGCCAATTATCCCGGAGCAAGCGCCGAGACCGTCGCCACTACCGTGGGCGTTCCCATCGAACAGCAGGTGAACGGTGTGGAGGGAATGCTCTACATGAGTTCATCGTCCGGTTCCGACGGCAGTTACTCTCTGACCATCACCTTCAAGAACGGCACAGACCTCGATGAGGCTGCCGTTGAGGTTCAGAATCGTGTGGCTCTTGTCGACAATCAGTTGCCTTCGGCTGTCACCCAGACCGGTGTCAGCGTGACGAAGCAGTCGAGCAACCAGGTCCTTTTCCTTGCTCTTGAAGCCGACAATCCGAAGCGGTATGACGCTCTGTATCTGACGAATTACGCTCAGCTGAACCTGACGGACCCCCTTTCGCGTGTCAGCGGTGTGGGTAATGTCGGGGCCTTCGGCGCGGGCGAGTACAGTATGCGTATCTGGCTTCAGCCCGAGAAACTCCGTGCCCGCAATCTGACTCCGGCCGACGTGGCCGAAGCCATTAGGCAACAGAACGTCGAAGTGTCAGCCGGCTCGGTGGGTCAACCGCCTTACACCGGAGGCTCAGAGTTCGAATACACACTCGTCGGCAAAGGTCGCTTGAAGACGGTCGAGGAGTTCGGAGACATAGTTATCCGCTCCGACAAGACGAGCGTTCTCCGGCTGAAAGACATTGCCAAGATCGATCTGGGGTCGCAGTCATATTCGGTTGTCACCAAACTGAACGGCAAGCCCTGCGCGCTGATCGGCATCAACCAGCTTCCCGGAGCGAATGCCCTTGAGGTAGCGGACGGCTGTATCGCCGAGATGGAGAACCTCAGCAAGTACTTCCCCGAGGGAGTGCACTATTCCGTGGTTGAGAATGCGACCGACTTCGTGCGCGCTTCAATCGACGATGTGTTCACGACCTTCGCCCTCACCTCATTGATCGTGATGCTGGTGATCCTGATCTTCCTCCAGAGCTGGCGGGCAGTGATCATCCCGATGATAACCATCCCTGTCTCGTTGATCGCGACCTTCGCGGTCATGAAACTGCTTGGCTTCTCACTCAATACGCTGACGCTCTTCGGTCTCGTGCTGGCGATCGCGATTGTGGTCGATGATGCCATCGTCGTGGTCGAAGACTGTTCGCGACTCGTGGACAAGGGGATTCTGACTCCGCGACAGTCGGCAGAGAAGGCGATGAAGGAGCTGCAGGGTCCGATTGTCGGTGAAGTGCTCGTTCTGCTTTCGGTCTTCATTCCGACGGCGTTCATATCGGGTATCACCGGCAAGCTGTACAAGCAGTTCGCGCTGACGATTGCCGTCTCGACCGCATTTTCCGGCTTCAACGCCCTGACCCTCACCCCGGCTTTGTGCGCGCTCTTCCTAAAACCGCGAAAGGCGACCAAGAATGTGATCTACAAAGGGTTCAACAAGGGTTACGACAAGGTGCTCCGCTTCTATGACATGACAATCTCGAAGATGCTTGGCCGTCCGCGTCTCGCTCTCGGAATTTTTGTAGTTCTCGCTCTCGCGGCCTTCTATGGCCTTGCCGAATGGCCCTCGAGCTACATACCGGAAGAAGACATGGGTTACTTCATGACCTCGGTAGAGTTGCCGACCGGCGCGTCGTTGGGACGAACAGAGAAGGTTATCGACGACATCTCGGCCAAGATTCAGAAGATCGACGGCGTGAAAGACGTGATGAGCCTCTCGGGAACGTCGTTTATCGGCGGCTCGGGTGAGAATGTCGGTATCATCATGGTCATGCTCGAGCCATGGAAAGACCGTAGCCGAAAGGAGGGAGTCAACGAAATCATCGCCAAAGTAGACGAAATGACAGCCGGCATACAAGAGGCAATGGTCTTCTCGATCAACCCGCCTGCAATTCCGGGTCTGGGCTTGACATCCGGTCTCCAGATGCAGCTCCTCGACATCAATTCTCTCGGTCCGACACAGATGGCCCAGGCCATCGAAGAGATACGCGAACGCGCGGCCAAGGACCCGCGTATCAAAGAGGTCACTTCGATGTACGAAGGAACCGTCCCGCAGTATGAGATCAACGTTGACCGCAACAAGGCTCAGGTTATGGGTCTCAACATCGACGATGTCTTCAACGCCGTCTCCTCCTACATGGGTGGAACATATGTCAATGACTTCGTGGACTTTGACCGCGACTTCGAGGTCAACATCATGGCCGACGGGGCCTCACGCGAGAAGATTGACGATGTGATGAAGCTGAGTGTCCGCAACAATGATGGGCAGATGGTTCCGCTCGCCTCGGTGGCCACGGTCAAGATGATCATGGGCCAGCCGACCGTCTCCCGTTACAATATGTACACGACAGCCTCCGTGACCGCCACTCCGGCCAAGAATGTGTCTTCGGCCGAGGGTATCCAGGCAATGGAGGAGATTGTTCAGGAGGCACTCGGAAAGAGTTACTCGTACGCCTGGACCGGCCTGGCATATCAGGAAAACGAAGCACATTCGGCGACGACCACCATCTTCATCTTCGCCATCGTGATGACGATCCTCGTGCTGGCGGCACAGTATGAGAGCTGGACCGACCCGATCGCGGTCGTGCTGGCCATGCCCACGGCTGTCTTGGGTACCGTACTGGGTGTGATCTGCATGAACCAGTCGATTTCGATCTACTCACAGATCGGTCTGATCCTGCTGTTGGGTATGTCGGCCAAGAATGCCATCCTGATCGTCGAGTATGCGATGGACTTCCGCAAGGCCGGAATACCTATCCGCAAGGCGGCACACGACGCCGGAGTCATCCGTTTCCGCCCGATCATGATGACGGCATGCGCGTTCGTTTTCGGTGTGATGCCGATGATGTTCGCGACCGGGGCGGGTGCCAACAGCCGAATAGAGCTCGGAACAGCCGTTGTCTTCGGTATGGCGGTCAACGCCTTGATAGGCACTCTGTTTGTTCCCAACTTCTGGGAGGTGATGCAGACCTTCAACGAGAAGTATCTGTCGAAACTCTTCCCGCCGCAGAAGCCTAAAGATCCGAAGGCGGCCGCCGCGGCTATGGCCCGCGCGGACACAGTGGCTACCCTTCCGGGCTCCGGCTCTAAGGACTCGGAATCTAACGACGCGCCTTCAACCAGCGATCCGGGTCAGGGCGAGACTCCGGCCGACGCATCCTCGTTCGACGACACAAATCTTCCGTCAGGGGTCTGAGATTTTCAAATTCGGGGGGAATTTGTTAACTTTGCAGATTGGAGACGGAAAGAAACGGTATGTTTGACGCGCTGCTTCATCTCGTCGTGCTTGCGACGGCTTGCTGGGGGCTGTTCCGGGGTTACCGGGAGGGCTTCACGGGGCAGGTCGCGTCCGTGTTCGGCTTCGCCTTCGGAGCCGTGGCAGCCCACGCCTTCGGAGAACAGGCCACAGAGCATGTCCGGGACTTCTGGCCCATGCTCGAAGCCGCTCCGGCAGCCTCCTTTCTCTATTGTCTGATCGGATACTGTCTCGTCTTCGGAGTGACCTATACTGTCTTCGCCCTGATCGGGAGGATGTTGCGCTCGCTGTTGGTCTTTTTCAAGATCGATGTGCTCAACGCCGTGGCCGGCGCAATTTTCTGTGCGTTCAAGTACCTTTTCGTTCTCTCGATTGTTTACAATCTGGCGGGGGGTGTGTTTCCTCATTCAAAATTGATGAGATATGCCCACGCCGACGACGGAAATCTCGTCGAAATCGTTATGCTTCTGGCGCCCGGAGTGATGGGGAACCTTGACTGTGAGGATCTGTATCACATCATTCAGCTCCGCGACGCCAAAACCATCTCCTGAAAAATCGAAACAATGGATACACTGCTTAAAGTCAAAGACCTGCACGCCGAAATCGACGGCAAAGAAATACTCAAAGGCCTCAACCTCGAGATCAAACCGGGTGAGGTCCACGCAATCATGGGCCCCAACGGAGCCGGAAAGTCTACGCTCTCGATGGTGCTTGCCGGCAACCCGGCCTATACCGTCACCGGTGGCTCGGCCGAGTTCATGGGCAAGGATCTTCTCGAAATGGCTCCCGAAACCCGCAGCCATGAGGGTCTGTTCCTCGGTTTCCAATATCCGGTCGAGATTCCCGGAGTGTCGATGGTCAACTTCATGCGCGCGGCCGTCAACGCGAAGCGTAAGTTCCTCGGCGAACCGCCGATGTCGGCCAGCGACTTCCTCAAACTGATGAGAGAGAAGCGTGCGATCGTCGAACTCGACAACAAGCTCGCGTCGCGTTCGGTCAACGAAGGCTTCTCGGGCGGTGAGAAGAAGCGCAACGAGATTTTCCAGATGGCCGTGCTCGAACCGAAGCTCTCGATCCTTGACGAAACAGATTCCGGCCTTGATATCGACGCCCTCCGGATCGTGGCCGAGGGTGTCAACAAGCTGAAGACCGAGCAGAATGCGACCATAGTAATCACCCACTACCAGCGCCTGCTCGACTATATCAAGCCGCAGTTTATCCATATCCTCTACAAGGGTCGCATCGTGATGACCGGCGGTCCGGACCTCGCCCTCGAACTTGAGGAGCGTGGATACGACTGGATAAAGGAGAAGGTCGATGCCGAAGAACGTGACGCTAATCCCGAAACGGGCAGGAAGGAGGAGTGATGGCCGACAATTCACTGAAACAATACATTGACGTCTATGAGGAGCACAAGGCGCTCATAGACTCACACTCGGCCCCGTTGATGAACAGTCTCCGGCCGGCAGCCTGCGAGGCGCTGAAGAATTGCGTCCTCCCTAAAAAGGGGGCTGAAAATTACGAGCATACGGATCTCAACGAGATCCTCGCTCCGGACTACGGGCTGAATCTGGCGAGGGTACCAATTTCGATTAATCCACTCGAGGCGTTCAGATGCGGAGTGCCTTCTCTGTCGACATCTCTGTTCATGTTGCTCAACGACAGCTTCGCCGCCACACGCGCAGGTCGCGACTCGCTACCCGAGGGGGTAGAGATGTGCTCGTTGCCCGACTTCTGCCGCCGTCACCCCGAAGTGGCCGAAAAATATTATGGTCAGATCGCGCCGCTTTCAAACCCGATCGTAGCGCTCGACACGATGCTCGCTCAGGACGGTGTGGCCCTGTACGTTCCGAAAGGAGTGAAGGTTGAGAAGACCATACAGCTCGTTAACGTACTCAACAACGGTCTGCCGCTGATGGCTGTCCGTCGTGTGCTGGTGATCATTGAAGACGACGCCGAGGCGCGCGTTCTCGTCTGCGACCACACCCAGAATCCTGAGCTCGACTTCTGCTCGATAGGAGTCGTGGAGATATTTGCCGGCAAGAGAAGCCGCTTCGACTGGTATGACATGGAAGAGTCGACCGAGCGGACCTCGCGGCTCAACACGATCTACACCAGACTCGATGAGGAAGCAAACGTGATGATCGACGGCATCACACTCTTCAACGGGCGCACCCGCAACGAGTATCACGGAGTCTTCACCGCTCCCCACGCCGAGCTTCATCTCTACGGGATGGGAATTGAAGATGAACAGCGCCGACTGGAGACGTACACCCACATTGACCACTCGGCGACCGACTGCCGGACAGACGAGCTGTTCAAGTATGTGGTTGAGGATGAAGCAGTAGGATCGTTCACCGGCCGAATTTACGTGGCCCATGGCGCTTCGGGCACCGAGGCCTATCAGGCCAACCGCAACATTGTCGGCTCACCGACAGCCCGCATGTATTCGAAGCCTCAGCTCGAGATATATAACGACGACGTCAAGTGCAGCCACGGATGCGCGGTCGGTCAGCTTGACGAAATGCAGATCTTCTATCTGCGCTCACGCGGAATCGACGAGGCCGAGGCGCGCCTGTTTCTCAAGCAGGCCTTCATGGCCGACGTAATCGACGCCGTCAGCCTCCCGGAACTCAGAGACCGTCTCCACGTCCTCGTTGAGCGTCGCTTCGCCGGCGAAAAGATGAGTTGCGAGCACTGCGGTGGCTCTTGTCATCCCGAAACGCATCCCGAAACAAAGGAGGAGTTATGAACGTAGACAAAGTTCGCGAAGAATTTCCCGGGTTGAAGAGATCGGTAAACGGCAGGCCCTTGATCTATCTTGACAACACAGCCACCTCGCAGACTCCCGAGCGTGTGGTCCGTGAGGTCGTCGATATGTACGACAACCACAAGGCCAACGTACACCGCGGAGTGCACACTCTTTCGCAAGAAGCGACCGACCGTCAGGAGGAAACGCGCCGCCGGGTCCGCGACTATATCAACGCCGAGTCTGAAGAGGAGGTGATCTTCACACGCGGAACGACCGAGGCCATCAACCTCGTAGCTTCATCCTACGGTTCTCTGCTCCCCGAGGGGGGCGAGATCATCCTCACCGTCATGGAGCACCATGCCAACATCGTTCCGTGGCAACTGCTTGCACAAAGAAGGGGACTGTCGCTGAAGGTTGTCGACATCGATGACAAGGGAGTGCTCAATCAGGCGCAATACCGCTCACTGTTCAACGAAAAGACCTGCATGGCGGCCTTCTGCCATGTCAGCAACGTTCTGGGTACCATCAATCCGGTCAAGGAGATGACGGCTATCGCCCACCACCACGGGGTTCCCGTTCTTATTGACGGCGCCCAGGCCTCACCTCACCTCAAGATTGACGTGCGCGACCTCGACTGCGACTTCTATGCCTTCTCATCTCACAAGATGTACGGCCCGACCGGAGTCGGTGTCCTTTACGGTAAGAAGGCAGTGCTCGAAAAGATGCCTCCATACCAAGGCGGAGGTGAGATGATCAAACATGTGAGCTTTGAAGGTACTACTTTCGCCGATCTTCCGTTTAAATTTGAGGCGGGCACTCCCGATTTTGTTGATATAGCCGCCTTCTCCAAAGCTCTCGATTTTATTGAAGAGCATGGTCTCAGAGATATTGAGGATCACGAAGAGCATCTGCTGAAGCACGCGACATGCAGACTGAACGACATCGAAGGGATGCGTATCTTCGGTGAGGCTCCCGAAAAGAGCGCAGTCGTTTCATTTCTTGTCGACGACATTCATCCCTACGATCTCGGGATGCTTCTCGACAAACTCGGGGTTGCCGTCCGCACCGGCCATCATTGCGCCCAGCCGTTGATGGAACGTCTCGGTATCCCCGGAACGGTACGCGCCTCTTTCGCCGCGTACAACACCGAAGAAGAAGTCGATGCCTTTATCGAAGCCCTCAACAAGGCACTCGCAATACTTCGCGGATAATCTTCTCCCTTGCCCCTCTCCACCCCAATCATCAGCTCTCCTTTGGTTTCTTTCTACCCTAATATACTCATAATGAAGAAGTTTGTACTAATATTGTCACTCATAGTGACCACGTTGTCATCAATGGCAGATGACAGACTTGACTCCGAAGGATATCCCGAATTCTATGTCCGGGGAGTGATGACCGGCACCTGGAGCGTTCAGGAGGCCTATAAATTCACGCGCACAGGCGACAACTACGAAATAACCCTCGACCATCTCGACGGGCAGTTCAAAATATCGGGCACTGACTGGAAATATAACTTTGGAGCGCCTGAGCGTGAGGTACTGGATATCTCGGACGCGTGGACTTTTCTCGGCAAAGGGAACGGCCCGAATCTCAACGCGGTCAACCTGAAGGACGTCACCATCCGCTTCACTTTTCCCAAGGACGGATCCAACGCAGCCTCTACAGTGATTTATATTTCGGCCAACGGTCATGAGGCACCCGCCTATAGCGAGAACCTCACACAAGGCCCCCTGCCGATCCTCCACATCAACGTCTACCGCGAAGGGACCCGCGAGTTCGACAACGAAGTGATCGACCGCAACCTCGCCCACAAGAACTATTTCAGCGGAGAGTACTGGCTCGAGATGAACGGATGCGAGTGGATGAAGGAGCTCGGAGCCGAAGATATCGGCTCGGAAGAGGAGCCATTGCCCCTTGAAATCAAAGCACGGGGAAACTATACCCGTACGGCATACGCCAAGAAGCCCTTCAAACTCAAGCTCGGGAAGAAGCAGACTATGCTCGGCCTCTCGAAGAGCAAGCACTTCGCCATTCTCGCCCACGCCGACGACAATTTCGGCTACCTCCGCAATTTCACCGGCTTCAGTCTCGGGCATCGGATCGGACTTCCCTGGACTCCCTCCCAACAGCCGGTCGAGGTCTATATCAACGGTGACTACCGCGGTCTGTACTTCCTCACCGAGTCTATCCGCGTCGAAGAAGAGCGGGTCAACATCGCCGAACTAAATGATAACGAGACAGATCCCTCCTTGATCAGCGGCGGCTATCTCGTAGAGCTCGACAATTATGAAGAGGAGAACCAGATCCGGATGGAAGAGAAATCGTTTGTCGGCGGATATCGTGATCTTCTCCGAATCACATGGGACACTCCGGAAGAGTACTCCGATATCCAGAAGAGGTTTGTTACCGAACAGTTCGAAGCCATGAATGATGCCGTAGGAGACAACAGTGATCTCCTATGGAGTTATCTTGATCTTGACGATGCCGTCCGGTATTATCTGGTAGAGGAAATGATCTCCCATGTCGAGGCCTATCACGGATCAACATATCTTTTCCGCGACCGAGACGCGGATCAGAAGTGGCACTTCTCACCACTCTGGGACTGCGGCAACGCTTTCAATGGTCCCACCGAAGGCTTCTTTTATCACCATGATCCTTTCGGCAACACTTGGATAGAATCCATACGTCAGAACCAGAAGTTTAACGATAAGCTGAAGGAGACATGGCTTTGGTTCATGAACACCGGCTTCAAAGGTCTTGAAGACGAGATCAACAATTATGCAGCTCATATCTCGGAGGCGGCAAAACGTGACCGCACACGCTGGAAAAACGCCCCTCGCCCCGACGGTGCTGTCTCACTTGGGGTTGTCGACAACAGTAACCTCACTGCACGAAAGGAGGCAGTTCTGGCTCACATTAACGGCAAGATCAATTGGTTGAAGAGCCAATTCGGTGACTATACTTCGGTAACTAATATCATGGAACCTGAACGTGACGACACTCCGGCTGCTCCTCTGCCCGACTATGTAATTCAATCCGGGGTTCGGGATATTATGAGCGCTGAGGTAGATCTCGACACCGCTGTCTTCTATACTCTGGACGGCCTGAAGGTCGACACACCGGCCAAAGGACGGATATACATAGCCGTCACTCCTGAAGGCGCCGTCAAGGTGAAGTTCTGAACCAACGGGGAGCCTCACGCGTTCTAACATAGAACGTCTGTCGACGCTCATTAACCGAAAAAAAGTATATAAATAATATGGCAACAGTAAAATTTCAAGGTAATCCGATGGTAACCGTAGGCGAGCTCCCCGCAATTGGCACAGAAGCTCCCAACTTCGCTCTGGCAGCTCAGGATCTGTCTGACGTCTCTCTTCACGACCTTCGCGGAAAACGCGTTGTGCTCAACGTCTTCCCGAGTGTGGACACCGACGTATGCGCTGCCTCGGTTCGCCGCTTCAACAAGATGGCAGCCGAGATGCCCAACACTGTAGTTCTCTGCGTCTCGATGGACCTTCCCTTCGCCGCCGCACGTTTCTGCGCCGCCAACGACATCGAGAACGTGAAGACCCTTTCGGGCTTCCGCTCTGACTTCGGCAAGACCTATGGCTTCGAAATCGCCGAGGGTCCCTTCCGCGGTCTCTACGCACGTGGCCTCGTCGTTCTCGACGAAAACGGCAAGGTGATCGGCACCTCTCTCGTTGAGGAAATCACCAACGAGCCCGACTACGACTATGCCCTCAACCTTCTGAAATAAGAAGCATGTAGCGTCTGCACCCAGACATATCGAAAACATTCAGGAACCGGCTGTCCCATGCGTTTGGGGCAGTCGGCCTTTTCTTTTCGGCATCCTTCGGTTCTCTGAGACAGGTGAGTAAGAGGTCGATTTTGCCACACCGCCAATTTTTCGTAACTTTGCGAGTTGATATGGCACTTGTCAAACGATTGAACCGATTCATGCTGCAGACCTTTCTGCCGCTGTTGGCGATGACTTTCTTCATCGTCCTCTTCATCGTGTTGATGCAGTTCCTGTGGAAGTATATCGACGACATGGTCGGCAAGGGCCTGGCACTGTCGGTGATGTTCGAGCTTTTCTTCTATGCCGCCGTGTCAATGGTGCCGATGGCTCTACCGCTCGCTGTCCTACTGGCGTCGTTGATGACCTTCGGAAACCTCGGCGAGAAATTCGAACTGACGGCCATGAAGGCCGCGGGCATCTCTCTGTTCAAGGTGATGAGGCCGCTGATAATCCTCATGGTTGGGATAGCAATCGCCGCCTTCTTCTACCAGAACTATGTCCTCCCGAAGGCCCAGGTGAAAATGTGGACCCTCCTCTTCTCAATGAAGCAGAAGTCACCGGAGCTCGAGATACCGGAAGGTGTCTTCTATGACCAGATTCCGGGGTTCAACCTCTATGTCGGCGACAAGGATCAGGAGACAG
The DNA here is from genome assembly GCA_964615915.1 of uncultured Sangeribacter sp. GTDB lineage: Bacteria > Bacteroidota > Bacteroidia > Bacteroidales > Muribaculaceae > Lepagella. The sequence continues at coordinate 12,555 of CAZTSQ010000016.1, read as the reverse complement.
GTATGCTTCGCGACGTGATGATCTACGACGTCAGCAACGGGGCGGAAAACGCCTCGATCATCGTGGCCGACTCGGCTCGCCTCGCCATGGTCGGCAAAATGTCTCACCTTTATCTCCATCTCTATGAGGGCGAGCAGTTTGAGAACCTAAGGGACCAGACAATGAGTTCTCGCAACGTGCCCTTCCGTCGCGAGACATTCCTCGACAAGGAGGTGATGATCAGTTTCGACGCCAACTTCAACCGTCTTGACGAGGAGGGAATGAGACGCCAGTATGTCGGCAAGAATATGGCCGAGCTCAACCAGACAATCGACTCCGTCTCTCAGCGAGTTGACTCGATCGGAGGTGTCTATGCCGAGCGGGTGATCAGCAATGAGCCGGTTCTCAGGCTGCCGAAAGAGGAGCTGAAGAGAAGTCGGGACGGAGCTTCGCTCAACATCGACTCGCTGCTGGCGAAGATGAACCCAAGGACAGCCAACAACGTCCTGACCGAGGCCCTCAGACTCTCGGAGATGAAACAGCGCGACATGGAGTTCGAGACTCTTGTAGTCGAAGACGAAAAGAAGACCATCCGCCGCCATGAGATAGAGCTCATAAAGAAGTTCACCCTCTCGGTCGCCTGTCTGATCTTCTTCTTTATCGGAGCGCCGCTGGGAGCCATCATCCGCAAGGGTGGTCTCGGAACGCCCCTCGTGATTTCGGTCTTCCTGTTCCTCTTCTACTATATCATCGACAACACGGGCTACAAGATGGCTCGCGACGGTCGATGGCCCGTCGAGGTCGGCATATGGCTGTCTACCTTCATACTCGCTCCGCTCGGCGCCTATGTGACCGTGAAGGCGATGAACGACTCGGCTGTATTCGACGCCGACCGCTACCGCAACTTCTTTATCCGCCTGCTCGGATTGAAACAGAAGCGCGGCTCATATTTCAAGGAGGTAATTATCCACGACATTGAAACCGAAGAGGCTGTCGGCCAACTGCAGTCGATAATTGAGGAAGCCCGAGGCGCCGAGAAGTGGAAATGGCCACAGGGGTACGTCCGATACTGGCTCGAAGGTTATGACCGGAGTGCGATACAGGTGATGGCCGACCGCCTTGAACATACCATAGACTATCTGTCAGACTGTCGCGACAAGAAAGTGACGATGTTGCTCAGCGACTTCCCCATAATCAGAAACGTCTGGATGCTCCAGCCGACCCGACGGAGATGGGTGGGCTGGACAATGATCATCCTTTTCCCGGTCGGATTGACCGGCTACATTCTGGGCACTTCGTTCCAGAAAGCGTTCAAGAAAGAGATGGTCAAGACCGAGGTCGTGGCCCAAGCTATCATCGACCGCCTGGCGCCATCAGAGTCGGAGCTGTCGGACCAGTCAGACTTGTCTGACCAGTCGGACCAGTCGGACCCGTCCGACCACTCTGACCAATGTGACCCGGAATAAAAGGAGAGGCGCCGTTCTCACGAGCAGCGCCACCACTTCATTTTACAAATGAACAAAAATCTATCTTCTTTCACTTAAGGAACAATCCCTATCGGCCATTGTTTCGGATTTCGCGACTTTAACGTGTGTTAAAATTTTTTATATGCGCTCAGAAGCTGAACTTGAGGGGGTTACGCTCCTCGGAAACCAGGGAACAAAGTATCCCACTGACTATGCGCCCGAGATGCTCGAGACTTTCGAGAACAAACACCCCGAGCGTGAATATGTCGTGACGTTCGACTGTCCCGAATTCACGACACTTTGCCCGAAAACCGGCCAGCCCGACTTCGGTCACATCTTCATCTCATATATTCCGCGCCACAAGATGGTGGAGTCGAAGAGCCTCAAGCTTTATCTCTTCTCCTTCCGCAACCACGGTGACTTCCACGAGGATGTGGTCAACATTATCCTCAACGACCTCTGGGACCTCATGGATCCGAAATATATCGAGGTGAAGGGCGACTTCATGCCACGCGGGGGTATCAGTATCTACCCCTTTGCCAACCGTGCCGACGCCGATCATCAGCAACTCGCCGAACGGCGTCGCGAGCAGGTCTTCTCAAAATATTGACCTCCACCCTATCGTTATAGGGTCAAGACATCCGGTTCTCTCACCCGAAAAGACAAAAAGAAATGACAGAAAACAGACACACCCCCGACGCTCCCTTCAACGAAGGCGACGCTCCCGACTCGATCATCGTCCTCTCCGGAGGCATGGACTCGGTCACCCTCCTTCATGACTTCCGCCCGCGAATCGCGCTGGCAGTCACCTTCGACTACGGTTCAAACCACAACGCTCGAGAGATTGAGTGCGCCCGCCGCCAGTGTGCCGCCTTAGGCATCCAACATCTTGTGATTCCCCTCGCCTTCATCGGCCAATATTTCGAGTCTTCGCTTCTGAGCGGGGCCGACGCAATCCCCGAAGGCCATTATGCGGCCGACAATATGAAGTCGACCGTCGTTCCGTTCAGAAACGGCATCATGCTTGCCGTCGCGGCCGGTCTGGCCGAGTCGCGAGGTCTGAAGCACGTCCTCCTGGCCAACCACGGGGGTGACCACACGATCTATCCCGACTGTCGGCCCGAATTTGTCAGCTCAATGAGCGACGCCATCGCCGCGGGGACATTCGACGGCATAACACTTCTGGCCCCATACACCGACATCACCAAATCTGACATCGCCGCCATCGGCAAACGGATCGGCGTCAATTATGCCGACACGTATTCGTGCTATAAAGGAGGCGAACACCATTGTGGCCGGTGCGGTACGTGCGTCGAACGCAAGGAGGCGATGCGCGAGGCCGGAATCGATGATCCGACCGTGTATGATGACCCTCTGTTCGGGCTCCAGTCTTAACTCTCTCTTAATCAGCCAAAAGAAATGTACTACGTAAAGAAACGTCTCGAAATATCGGCCGCTCACCGTCTGAATCTGTCATACGAAAGCAAATGCACGACACTTCACGGCCACAACTGGATAATCACCATCGAATGCCGGTCGGAGACCCTCAACCAGGACGGGATGGTGGTTGACTTCACCCATATCAAGCGTCAGATCCACGATGTCCTCGATCACGCCGTGCTCAACGATGTCCTCCCGATGAATCCCACAGCCGAGAATCTCGCTCGATGGGTTGTCGACACTGTCCCCAACTGCTTCCGCTGTGAAGTTCAGGAAAGCGAAGGCAACATCGCGGCCTACGAAAAAGACTGACCTCCACCACATGAGACTGATAAACGAGATCTTTCACTCGCTTCAGGGCGAGGGACGTCACACAGGGGTCAGTTCGGTTTTTGTACGCTTCTCGGGGTGCAACCTGAAGTGTCCCTTCTGCGACACAGACCACCGCGACGGACAAAAGATGACCGACGAAGAGATCGTGGCCGAAGTATCGAAGTATCCTGCCGATTGGATAATCCTAACCGGCGGCGAGCCCGGATTGTGGATTGACCCTGCCTTCATAGACCTGCTTCACACGACCGGGAAACGCGTCGCCATCGAGACAAACGGAACAGTCCCCCTTCCGTCAAACATCGACTGGGTGACCCTCTCGCCAAAGACAGGGATATCGGGCACAGCCGGCTTAGCGGCCGACGGGTTGCCCTCCGATGCGATAAGAATCAGCCGGGCCGATGAAATAAAGGTGGTCGATCTCGGCCAGGATCTGGAACAATATTTTAACCTTCCCTGTCGGAGTGTGTCTACATTAATGTACCTTCAGCCCTGTTTTGTCAACGATCCCGACGAGCGCCGAAAGAACACCGAGAGAACGGTGGCCAGAGTCATGGATGACCCGAGATGGACCCTCTCGCTCCAGACCCACAGACTTCTCGACATCCGCTGAGGGACAGAGTGTTAACATAAAATTTTAGAGCTATGAAAAAGTCACTGCTTGCAATCTTAATTTTGATAGGCTGCGTCGCCATGGTGTCCGCACGCCGCCCCAAAGTATCGGCATCAGAACAGCAAGAAGCGGCCACACAGGTAACGGAGACGATAGTTTACGGAACCGGTCCCGCCGGCAATGTGTCGAGAATCGGAAGCGAACCTCCGCGTGCCTTAATCTACTCGATGAACGGCAACTGGTCTCAATATGTACCCGTCACCCTCAACGAAGAGGGAACGGCCCTCGTTTCTTATCCGGCACCGACTGACATCACTTATTCTCAGACACCGGTCAGCGTCGGCGACGGCCTCTGGCTCGACCGCCGCGGGATATCGAACCGTACCGCCTTCACACGCTGGACCTATGCCGAGTACTCACAACTGAAAGCGGTCCCCTCTCAAGAAGAGATCATGAACAACCTCATTCCCGGCGCGGAGGTGACCGAAATTCTGAGGCTTCCGATACCATTGTCCGAGGCCTCGCGCGACCCTGAGCTCGTTCGCCGGCTCGTAGCCGAGGGGTTGAAAGACGCCACGATAATCTACCGTCTCCCCGGCGCCGAACGCATCGACTATGGCCGCCCGGGCCCAATGCCGACAATCCTGACCGATTTTTAAGTCCGGCCCTAATATTTTGACCGTCAAAAGTCGTTTTTTAGCAAAAAAATCCCTATCTTTGCGGTGATATAGGCAGAGCGCCTGAGCGTACCCCCGCGCCCGCCTCCTTAAGATTGAAACAACTCACATAATACCAAACGAAAAATGACACTTTTTGAACGTCTCACGAAGAAAGCCCAGGAGCATCCCCAGCGTCTGGTGCTTCCGGAGTCAACCGAACCGCGGACCCTAAAGGCCGCGGATCATATCATCGCCGAAGGAATCGCCAATGTGATCTTCCTCGGTAAGAAAGACGAAATCCTCGCCAAAGCTGAAGAACTCGGCCTCCAGAACATCGCGAAGGCTGAGATTCACGATACCGACGACAAAGAATTCACTGAAAAATATGCCGAGCTCTTCTTCGAACTCCGCAAGAACAAAGGCGTTTCGCTCGAAGACGCCCGCTATACCGTCAAGAATCCCCTCTATCTCGGCTGTCTTATGATCAAGGGCGGCGACGCCGACTGTATGGTCGCCGGCGCTCTCAGCCCGACATCGAGCGTTCTCCGCGCTGCCTTCCAGGTGCTGAAGACACGCCCCGGAATTTCGGTTGTCAGCGGTGCGTTCATCATGTTGCTTCCCGAAGGTTGCAAGTTTGGCGACCAGGGTATGCTCGTCTTCGCCGACTGTGCCGTTGTTCCCGATCCCACGACCGAGGAACTCGCCCAGATCGCGATTGCTACCGCCAAGACTACACGCGACATCGCCGGTCTCGACCCCGTTGTCGCCATGCTGAGCTTCTCTACCCGCGGTTCCGCAAGCCACGAGCGTGTGGATAAGGTCCGCAATGCCGTTGAGCTCGTTCACAAGCTCGATCCGAGCCTTCTGGTTGACGGCGAAATGCAGAGCGACGCCGCCATCGTTCCCTCGGTAGGCGCTCAGAAAGCTCCGGACAGCAAAGTTGCCGGACACGCCAACACCCTCATCTTCCCCTCGCTCGAGACCGGCAACATCGCCTACAAGCTCGTTCAGCGTCTGGCCGGTGCCGGTGCGGTCGGCCCGATCCTTCAGGGTCTCGGCGCTCCGGTCAACGACCTCTCTCGCGGCGCAACAGTCGAGGATATCATCAACACAATCATCGTCACCTGCAATCAGGCTATCGGCGACAAGGGCCTCTAATCTCCCGCTACTTTTCATAAATCGATAAACCTCTCTCTTCCTATACATTAAATGAAAATTCTCGTTCTCAACTGCGGTTCAAGCAGTGTGAAATACAAGCTGATCGACTCTGAGTCGAAGGCTGTCCTCGCCGAAGGCGGCGTGGAGAAAATCGGTCTCCCCGATTCATTCCTGAAGTTCAAGCGCCCCGACGGCTCGAAAGAGACCATCGTCACCCCGATGCCCGACGCTAAATCGGCCGTCAAGAATGTCCTCGACATCCTGACCGACCCGAAAGAGGGCGTGATCAAGGACCTCAAGGAGATCGACGCTGTCGGACACCGTGTCGTTCACGGCATGGACAAGTTCAACAAGTCCGTTCTCATCACTCCCGAGGTGATCGAGAAAGTCAAGGAGTGCTACACCGTCGCTCCGCTCCACAACCCGGCCAACATCACCGGTATCGAGGCTATCGAAGAGCTGATCCCCGACGCTCCGCAGGTTGCCGTGTTCGACACCGCCTTCCATCAGACTATGCCCAAGGAGGCCTACATGTACGCCCTCCCCTATGAGGCTTACGAAAAGTATGGCGTTCGCCGCTATGGCTTCCACGGAACCAGCCACCGCTACGTTTCGCGCCGTGCATGCGAGTTCCTCGGAGTTCCCTATGACAAACAGCGAATCATCACCTGCCACATCGGCAACGGCGGCTCGATCACAGCCGTTAAAGACGGCAAGAGCATCGACACTTCGATGGGCCTGACTCCGACCGAGGGTCTGATGATGGGTACCCGCGTGGGCGACGTCGATCCCGGTGCGCTCGTTTATCTGATGAAGGAGATGAACCTCGACGCCGACGGCCTGATGAAGCTCATAAACAAGCAGAGCGGTGTAGCGGGCGTGATGGAGGGTTCGAGCGACATGCGCGACCTCGAAGACGCAATCGCAGCCGGCAACGAACGCGCAAAGATGGTCCTCGACATGTACGAGTACCGCATCCTGAAGTACATCGGTGCCTACACCGCTGTGCTCGAGGGTGTTGACATCATCGTCTTCACCGGCGGTGTCGGCGAGAACCAGATCATCACCCGCGAGAATATCTGCAAGAAACTCGCGTGGATGGGTGTCAAGTTCGACGCCAAGGCAAACGACTGCCGCGGCAAGGAAGTCGAAATCACCACTCCTGACTCGAAAGTAAAGGTTGTCGTCATCCCGACCGACGAGGAGCTCATGATCGCAACCGACACTGCTGAGATCGTCGCTAACAAATAATTGAATGGCCCGGCCCTGTCTGTCCATACTTTGTGACGGATAGGCCGGGCCATCCCAAACTCTTCATATGCTCGGTTATATTGTCTGGAACGCAGATCCGATTCTCTTTCAGCTCGGCCCCCTGGCCGTCCGCTGGTATGGGTTGATGTTCGCCATCGGCTTCTTCATCGGCTATCAGATCGTCGCCAAAATGTTCAAGCACGAAGGAGCACCCGAAAGCTGGCTCGGAACTCTGCTGATCTATCTTGTCGTCTGCACTATCGTGGGCGCACGTCTCGGCCACTGTTTCTTCTACGAATGGGACTACTACTCGCACCATCCGGTTGAGATACTCAAGGTCTGGGAAGGTGGCCTCGCAAGCCACGGAGGTACGATCGCCATCATCATAGGCCTGTTCATATTCTCGTGGTGCGTGTCGAAGAAACCGGCCTCGTGGGTCTTCGACAAGATAGTGGTCGCCGTTGCGCTCGTCGCGGGCTTGATACGTCTCGGAAACCTCTTCAACTCAGAGATTTACGGTTCGTATACCGAACTGCCGTGGGGTATGGTCTTTGTCCGCAACGGAGAGACATTGCCGGCCCATCCGACTCAGCTCTATGAAGCCCTGCTGTATTTCGCGCTGTTCGGTTTGCTGATGTGGATGTATTGGAAACGCAACGACGAAGAGCGGCCATGGCTACTGACCGGTGTCTTTTTCACCGTCACCTTCGGCGGCCGCTTCCTGATCGAGTATGTCAAGAACGTCCAGGTCCCCTCGGAGCTCGCCATGCGCGCCCAATACGGAATGGATCTCGGTCAGATTCTGAGCATCCCGTTCATCATCATCGGCATCGGCCTGATCATCTATGCCTACAGCCGGCCGCGCCAACACTGGAAGTTCCCCAACCATTTCGCTCCCGAACCGGACAAGAAAAAATAACCGACATCATTTCACACCATACGAGGCGCCCGAAAGGCGCCTTCTTACTATCCAAAAAATCGTTAAAAAGGGTACTCATTTGCAGGCTTGTTTTGATTTATCGCCTCTGAATATTATCTTTGCATAAAAATATCAGCCGTGTTTCTTCGAGATCCCAAGACAAGAAAAAAAGACATACTGGCCGCCGTCGGTTTTCTGGCGGTGCTTCTGCTTGTCGGTTTCTCGGCCAAGGCTGCCTGGAAGTTCTATAAGGAAACGCCCCCCTATATAGACCACCAGAAATATCCCATCTCGGGCATCGACGTGTCGCGACATCAAGGAATGATGAATCTCGACGCTACAGTGGCCGCCGGATATGATTTCATCTTCATCAAGGCCTCTGAGGGCGAAACGGTTAAGGACACAAATTTCCGACTGAACTATGAGAAAGCGACCCATGCGGGACTGAAAACCGGCGCCTATCACTACTTCCGCTTCGATGTAGACGGTGTCAATCAGGCGCGTAACCTGCTCGATGTCATCGGAGACCGAAGCCTGGACCTCGGCGTGGCCATAGACGTTGAAGAACACGGAAACGCACGCGGTGTTGACAAGGAGGTCATCTGCGAACGTCTGACCAACATGGTCGAGTATCTGTATCTCAAAGGCTTACGCCCTATAATCTACACCAATACGCGGGGATATGACGACTTCATAGCCGAGACGCTACCGGGTTGCGTGCTCTGGATCTGCGGCTTCACCGACCCTCCTATCTCGGCCGACTGGACCTTCTGGCAGTACAACCACCGCGGCAAAGTCCCCGGCATCAAGGGCCCCGTAGACCTCGACGTCTTCAGCGGAGACCGCGAACAGTGGGAAGTCTTCCTCTCCGAACAGCGCTACGACCCGTCTGAAGTAGGGACGCGATTAATCGCGTCCCCCGAGACAATCCCATAAATCTCGGTTTTGACCCTCGCTGAAGCTTCGGGGCTATTCAAAAAACCTGACGGTTGGGTCCGCGGCTCCGGGAGGAGGTTTTAGGATTTATTAACGCAATAATACACGCAAAGTTAGCGTTATAAAGTACAATCTGATTGACGTGAACAACAAACACTATAGACATACTTCTCCGATGCGTTCGCTTCGGAACCGCTTTTCGGCGCTCAGACTGGCTGCGACAGCCGGACTGTCTGCCTTCGTCTTTATGCCCGCTCTCGCCGGCTCCGCTTCCGACCGGTTCGCCGAGTCATCGAAGCTTGCCGAGGGTAAGTGGGTAAAGGTGTCGGTCTCCAAAACCGGCATGCAATATATCTCTGACGCCACGCTTCAACAAATGGGATTTCAGGATCCCAAGAAGGTGCGCGTCTACGGCTTCGGTGGCCGTATGCTGAGCGAAAACCTCAGTCCCGACAACCCGGACGATCTCCCGGAACAGATTTCGGGACGCACCACGTCGGGCCTTTACTTCTTCGGGTTCGATTCTTTCGACATCGTCCCCTCGACCACGGCTTCGATGAAGTTCAGACACGTGATGAACCCATACAGCGAAGCGAGCTTCTATTTCCTGTCTGACGCCGAGATTCCCGCTGCGGAGTTCTCGACTGTCGGCATCCCTTCAGCCAGCCCGGTCGTAAACACTACTTTCACCGAACATCTCTTTCACGAACAAGACCTCGCGGCCCCTTCGACCACCGGCCGCACACTCCTGGGCGAAGACTTCCGTTCCCAGCCCACGATGAGCTTCACCTTCCCGCTGACCGACATGTCAAGCGACTCGAAGGTGCGCTTCAACGTGGCCGCGGCCTCTTCGGTCTCGGGTGGTGTCTCTTCTTTCAACTTCACGGTCAACGGAGCCTCCGTGCCGTCGACAGGTTCAGACAAGATTCAATCAACTTCGGGCGAATCTCAGTTCATGCGCACCGCCGAGATGATTCACGAGGTTGAGCTTCCGAAAGCCAGCCAGATGAAGCTCGACATCAAGCATTCCACTTCAGGATTCGCCACGATGACCCGTCTGGATTTTATCGAGGTCGAATATTCACGTCAATTGGCTATCCCTGCTTCGGGGCGCGAGCTCTACTTCTATGCCGATGTCAACGGTCCGACAACTTTCAGCATCGCCAACGCCAGCAAGACAAACACCCAGATCTGGGATGTCACCGACCCCATGAAACCGGGCCGGGTAGACTTCTCTGTCTCTGACGGTCGGGCGGTCTTCACCGTCGACGGCTTCGGTATGAAGCGCTTCGTGGCCTTCGAGCCCATGGAGTTCGCCAACCGTCCGGTCAAGGTGTCCAACGTCGCCAACCAGAACCTTCACGCGATGGAGGCCCCCGAGTATCTGATAATCACTCCCCCCGAGTTCCGGACCCAGGCCGAGGCTGTCGCCGACCTTCACCGAAAGAAGGAAGGGATGCGCGTCGAAGTGCTCGAGCCGGATGTGATCTACAATGAATTTTCTTCGGGCAATCCGGATGTCACTGCCTTCCGCAAATTACTGAAGATGTGGAACCTACGTGCCGACGAGAATCCTGAGGCCACACGTACGCGCTACTGTATGCTCTTCTCGCGTCCGACTTATGACAACAAGATGAAGACCGAGATGGTCCGCAACTCCGGCTACCCCCGCCTCCCCATCTGGCAGTCGCCCGAAGGGACCAGCGGAACGACCTCCTATTCTTGTGACGACTACATCGGCATGCTCGACGACTCTCAGCAGTTCTCGATCTCGGCCGCGAAGATTCACGTCGGTGTCGGCCGCATGCCGGCAAAGAGTGTGGCCGAGGCCGACATACTGGTCTCGAAACTGACCGAATATATGACCAACCCGACTCTCGGGGCCTGGAGAAATACTGTCATGCTTATCGCCGACGACCAGGATAACGGCGTTCACCTCGAGCAGAGCCAGCGTGTGTACAACAACATGCGCGCCAACGGCAACGGCGACAAGTTCCTCTACGAGCGTCTCTATCTCGACTCGTACCCGCTGTCTTACGGCGCTACCGGAGCCGCCTATCCGGAGGCCAAGAAGCGTATGTTCGACAAGTGGAAAGAGGGCGTGATGATGATCAACTATATCGGTCACGCCTCGACCCGCAGCTGGAGCCACGAGGGACTCATGTCCTGGAGCGACATCCTGCAGATGAATAACCCGAATCTGCCCTTCCTGTATGCCGCCACCTGTGAGTTCGGCCGTTATGACGAAGACACTGCCTCGGGCGCCGAAGAACTTCTGATCAACCCGGCCGGGGGCGTCATCGCCACCATCGTCCCGGCCCGTACCGTTTATATCTCACAGAACGGAACACTCAGCACCTCGACCGCAAGCGGTGTCTTCGAACGTGGTGCCGACGGTAAGGCGAAGCGTCTGGGCGACATTATGATCGACGGCAAAAATAGATACGGAGTGCCGGACGACAACAAACTGCGTTATGTTCTGATGGGTGACCCGGCTCTCAGACTGGCGAGTCCCGAACTTGAGGTGGTTGTCTCCACGATCGGCGAGACGGATGTCGAGTCAATCGACCAGGCTGACGCGCCGACTCTCGGAGCGCGTGCCCAGAAGGAGATTGCGGGCTATATCACCGACGGCAACGGAAACAGGATCGAAGACTTCAACGGTATCGTCCACATTGCCCTCTATGACGCCGAACGCCCCATCACGACCTATGGCAACGGCGAAGCCGGCAAGGAAATCACATACAACGACCGCAAGACACGCCTCTTCACCGGTCGTGCGAAGGTCGAGAACGGGACATGGAAACTGACTGCCTATCTGCCCTTTGAGATCGAAAACAACTATAGCCCGGCCCTCCTCTCGCTTTACGCCTATGACGAGAAGGGTCGCGAGGCGAACGGTGCGTCTGAGAATCTATATGTCTACGGACTCGACGCGGATGCGCCCGACGACAACGAGGGTCCGGCGATCTCCTCGTTCTATCTCAACAACGAGAACTTCAAGAACGGACAGACAACCCACTCCGCTCCGCTCGTGATAGCCTCTTTCTCGGACCCTTCGGGAATCAACCTCTCCGAAGCCGGTATCGGCCACAGAATCACGCTGACTCTCGACGGAACCGAATCGTACGACGACATTATCTCCTACTTCATGCCTGAGCTCGGAAACTCGAACGGAGGCTCGTTCGCTTATCCTCTGAGTGGGCTTGAAGCGGGCAACCATTATCTCGAGCTGAAGGTCTGGGACACGGCCAACAACTCGTCTTCGAAGCGCATCGACTTCCAGGTGGGCGTCAACGTCAACCCCGAGATTTTCGATGTGATCTGCTCGGGCGCAACCGGTGGCGAAGCCGCTGTCTTCTCGCTGACCACAGACCGTCCGATGAGCCGACTGAAGTTCAATATCGAGGTCTACGCACTCGACGGCAAGATGGTGTGGAGTTCCGAAACGGAGAAAGGTGTCGGTCAGGACAGCTCCCTCTCGATGACCTGGGACCTCAAGGACAATGCCGGCCGTCGCGTACCGCGCGGCATCTACGTCTACCGCGCCGGCATAACGACACCCGAAGGCACCTCCGCCTACAAATCCAAAAAGCTCGCCGTCTCCGCCGAATAGGAAGAGCGTTTCATCTCTTCCCTCCGATATAATCCTCTACATGTACCTCAGGTGTTCTCGCCTGAGGTACATGCTTTTAGGCTTGTGGGAGGGAGAGGGGTGCATCCGCCCTCGGGAGGGACGAGGCGACCCTCCTCCTAAAAATGGTTAAGGGATAGGTTTATTGGAAAATTTTTCGTAACTTTGCA
>CAZTSQ010000015.1:0-51672 GCA_964615915.1 uncultured Sangeribacter sp. | reverse complement strand
ATCAGCGACCTGAGGCGAGAATGGAGTTGTGGATCTTGTTGTTGAAGAGATCTTCGCTGAGCAGCTTTTCAGCTGTCAGGTGCATTCGGTAACGCCAGTAGTGGGTCGGATTCGAAGGCTCGTTGATCTGTTCGTCGTTGGGGTTCTCGCGTCTGAGCTCACCGTCGGTGCTCAGCCAATCCTGAAGGGGAAGGATGCACAGCATAGAGGGCGAAGCAAGATGGGCCCAGACAATCTTGTCGCAGATCCAGGGCTCGGCAAAGAAGGGTGCCTCTCCGTGCTCTCCGAGCACATTGTTGAAGAAGCGCTGGCTCTGTTCCTTGTCGCTTTCCCACCATGCGCGTACGCCGGGCATATCGTGGGTCGAGGTTGTGCAGACAGAGAAGTATGGATAGTGCCATGTGTCGCCGAACTCAGATTTTGGATCCTTGGGCATGCGCTGAATCTCGAGCGAGAGAATCTGGAGCTTTCTCATCACTTCCGGCACGCAGTCAGGAATCATTCCGAGATCCTCGCCACACGCTAGCATCTTCGTCGCGTCGAGAAGAGGTGGCAACTTCCACATCGCCTTTCCATACCAGAAGTCATTGTGGCGGTGGTAGAAGAAGTCGTTATAGAGGCGGTTGAAACACCATTTCTCGTAGTCCGTAAGGACGCGGAACTGATATGTGAACTGTGCGGAGATACGGGGATGGTAGTGACCCTTCTGATAGGGATCCTCGATAAACAAGACATCATCGATCAATCCGAGGAGACCGTCGCGTATGCGGTCATTCTTCGGGTTACGTTCGAGTTTGTCAAAGTGGGCAACTACCTTGGCCTGAGTGTCGAATTCGGGGGCAAGTTCGAAACGGTCGCCTCCGACGTGGCGCAGGTAATCTGCCTTCACCTCCTGGGCATATTCGCCGAAGAAGTCACCGAGCATCCATTCGAGAACGAGCGGTCGACACTGCACTTCCGGGTTAATCCAGAAATCGTAGCTGTTGCGTAACTCTTCGGGCGAGAAGGGGAGGGCCGGGTTGAAATAACCGAGAAGACCGTGGACAGCATCGAGAGGAATCTGCCAGATTCGGAAGAAACCGAGGATATGGTCGATTCGGTAAGCGTCGCAGTATTCGGCCATCTTGCGGAAGCGGTCTTTCCACCATGCGAAGCCATCCTTGGCCATCTCGTCCCAGTTGTAGGTCGGGAAGCCCCAGTTCTGGCCAAGCACAGAGAAATCATCCGGCGGAGCACCTGCCTGACAGTTCATGTTGAAGAGACGGGTGTGTTGCCATGCATCAGCGCTGAATCGTCCGATGCCGATGGGAACGTCTCCTTTGAGAACGACCTCGTTGGCGTGGGCATAGTCGCGCACTTCGCGAAGCTGACGGTCGAGGTGGTACTGAACGAAGTAGAAATAGTTGACTGTCTGAGCGTTAACGGTGCAGTACTCATCAACACTACGCTGGTCGAAAGTCGAGAGCTGACGCCACTGACTGTTGTCCGGAGTGTGGAACTCATCGCGAAGCGCACACCAGACGGCATAGGGTCTCAGCCAATAGTCGTTCTTCTCCTTGAACTCCTTGAATTCCGGGGTCTTGAAGAGTTTTTCTCCATCTTGCTTGTAGATCTCGTGAAGGAACTCATTCTTCAGATCGTTCACGCGCTCGTAGTCGATCTGGGGAAGCTCATTGAGCTTTGCTGCCTCCAACTTATAATATTCGGCGCGTGCCTTGTCCTTCAGTTCGCCGACGGCCGACATGCGGATGTACATCGGGTGAAGAGCGAAGGTCGAGTTAGCACTATATGGGTAGGAGTCGACCCATGTACCGGTCTTCGTGGTGTCGTTGATCGGGAGAATCTGTAGAACCTTCTGACCGGTCTTGCGACACCAGTCGACCATCAGACGGATGTCATAAAAATCTCCGACACCTTCATCCTCGGTTGAGCGGATTGAGAAGACCGGAATGGCGGTTCCGGCTCCTTTCCAATTATCGCGCGGATTGACAAAGCGGAGGGCGTCGATCACTATCTGTTCGCCCGAGTGAGTGCGATGTTGTCCGAACCAACGGTTGTCGCGGTTCTCCCATGCGTGCACTTCGCCGCTCTCTTTGTCTACGATCAGGAACTTGTAGTCGAAGGGAGTGTTGTCAGTCAGCGGAATATTGACTTCCCAAAGCGGGTAGCGGGCGTCGTTCATCTTCAATGCGCGAGCCGGATCCCAAGCGCCCAGGGTTTCGCTCGATCCGCAGACAGCGAGTACCTCGTTCGGGAGAACCATAGGCGCTTCTATTCTCAGATTGAGCGAGTCGGGCTCGGGATTCAGCGGTGCGTCGGTAGATACACGCTTGAGCATTCCGTCTACAAACGCCGAGCTGAAATAGGGCTTGTCATGGGGTTCGGCATTCCACTCATCGGTGACGTTGATCACCTTAAGTTGGGGAGTCACGTGCAGACGGTGAGGCTCGCCCCATTCGAAGCGCCACTCACGGTCTGGAGCCTTGACCACAAAGAAGTAAGTGAACTCTCGCTCCGAACCTGTCGGCAGCTCAAGCTCAAAATACCAATTGTCGGGGGCGCCCTGTTTCATCTCGACTGCCTTCAGGGCGTCGTTCGACCCCAGTTCCGGCAGCGATCCGCAGATGTAGAGCCATTCGCCCCAATTGGTGTGATAGTTCAGGTTAAACTTTATCTTCATCGGATTAGATTTATGACATCGGATTATAGCCTCTGCAAACTTAACAAAATAAGTTGGGATACGCAAGAAGAGAGCCCCATGTTTTTAACAAACGAGGCTCTCTTTTTGATTGATGGGCGTCGAAATCGGGGGATCAACCGCAACGCGAGGTGCCGCAGTTCTTGCAGATCAGACACCCTTCCTGGTAGACGAGCGCTTTCTGGCCGCAGTTGGGACATTTCTCACCCTCGGCTTCCGTTCCGTTCGGGATGTATTTCTTAAGGGCGCGCTCCACGCCGTTCTTCCAAGTGTTGATGCTGGTCGAGTCGAGTTCGAGACCGCTGACGAGCTTGATCACCTGATCGATCGGCATTCCGTAGCGGAGCACACCCGAGATCAGTTTCGCATAGTTCCAGAACTCAGGGTTGAACTTCTCACTCAGACCCTCGACGGTTGTCTTGTAGCCGCGCTTGTTGATGAACTGGAAGTCGTAGCGCTTGTTGCCCTGGGCGTCTATGGCCTTGATGATCTTGCCTTGAGTGACACTCTTGGGGACGAAGATACCGTCTTCATCGTCGGCCATACCGGTGAAGATCTCGTAGGGCTTGCCGTTGACCAGACCGACGAATGCGATCCACTTCTCCTTATTGTTCTGGAAGCGGACAACGTCAGCATCGAGCTCGATCGGGCGCTTTGCGAGGTGTTCGGGATCGTGCATCACGAGTTCTTCGGTCTTGCGCTTGACTTCGGCCTTCACAGCTTCGAGCACATTGTTGCGCGAACCGTCGCGATAAACGGTGCAACCCTTGCATCCGGCCTTCCATGCGGTCATATAGAGTTCTCCGACGAGTTTTTCGTCAACATTGTTGGGCAGGTTGATGGTCACGCTGATCGAGTGGTCTACCCATTTCTGGACGGCACCCTGCATCCGCACTTTCTCCATCCAGTCGACATCGTTGCTGGTCGCCTTATAATAAGGAGACTTGCTGACCAGCTCGTTGAGCTCTTCGGTCGACATGTTTTTCTTCACCTCATAGCCGTTTATCCGCATCCAGTCGACAAACTTCGGGTGATAGACGATGTATTCCTCGAAAGCATCTCCGACTTCATCGACGAAATCGATCGTCACGTTGGCGTCGTTCGGATTGACCTTGCGGCGTCGTTTGTAGACGGGGAGGAAGACAGGCTCGATGCCCGACGAAGTCTGTGTCATCAGCGAAGTCGTACCGGTCGGGGCGATTGTCAGGCAGGCGATGTTTCGGCGACCATGCTTGCTCATGCGCTCGCCGAGAGTGGGGTCGGCTTCAACAAGACGCTGGATATATGGATTGTTTTTCTCGCGTTCCCAGTCGAAGACCTTGAATGCGCCGCGCTCTTCGGCAGCTGTGACCGATGCGTGGTAGTAGGCGAGAGCGAGCTGTTTGTGGACCTCGGTCGAGAAGTCGGTTGCCTCTTTGGTTCCGTAGGTCAGGCCGAGTGCCGCGAGCATATCGCCTTCGGCTGTGGTGCCGCATCCGGTTCTACGTCCGAGCAGAGTTTTGTCGCGGATCTTCTCCCAAAGGTGAAGCTCGGTAGACTTAACCTCGCCTGTCTCCGGGTCATGCTTGATCTTGTCGATGATAGTTTCGATCTTCTCCATTTCGAGATCGATGATGTCGTCCATGATTCGCTGAGCCTTGGCGACATGGTCGCGGAAGAGATCGAAGTTGAAGCGGGCCTCCGGTGTGAAGGGATTCTCAACATAAGAATATAGGTTGATGGCAACCAGACGACAGCTGTCGTAGGGGCACAAAGGAATTTCACCGCAGGGATTGGTCGAGATAGTCTCGAATCCGAGGTCGGCATAGCTGTCGGGAACAGACTCGCGCGAAATGGTGTCCCAGAACAGTACACCCGGCTCGGCGCTCTTCCATGCGTTGTGGACGATCTTCTCCCAGAGTGACTTTGCGTCGATATCCTTGGTGAAAGTCGGGTTGTCGCTCTTCACGGGATACTGCTGGCGGTAGGGGACCCCGTCGGCGGCCGCCTGCATGAAGGCATCGTCAATTCTGACCGAAACGTTGGCGCCGGTCACCTTCCCTTCCTCCATCTTGGCGTCGATGAACTTCTCAGAGTCGGGATGCTTTATAGAGACGGTCATCATCAGCGCACCGCGACGGCCGTCCTGGGCAACCTCGCGGGTCGAGTTGCTGTAACGTTCCATAAACGGAACGAGACCGGTCGAGGTGAGGGCCGAGTTCTTAACCGGCGATCCCTTCGGACGGATATGGCTGAGGTCGTGACCCACACCACCGCGACGCTTCATCAGCTGGACCTGTTCCTCGTCAATCTTGATGATGCCGCCGTAAGAGTCGGGATGACCGTCGAGGCCGATCACGAAACAGTTCGACAAAGAGCCTACCTGGTAATTGTTGCCGATTCCGGCCATAGGCGAACCCTGGGGAACAATATAACGGAATCCCCGAAGCACCTCAAACACGTCGTCTTCAGACATGGGGTTTGGATACTTGCTTTCGATCCGGGCGATCTCGCGCGCGATTCGGCGGTGCATGTCGTCCGGAGTGAGTTCATAGATATTTCCGAAAGAATCCTTGAGTGCATACTTGCTGCTCCAGACTCTCGCGGCGAGCTCGTCGCCTTTGAAATATTCGAGCGAGGCGGCGTAAGCCTCGTCGTAGGTATATGTCTTGGGTTCCATAGTGTGATTTGTGGCAGATGTTGGTTAACTGGTGCCGGTGATTTTTTACGGGTGCAAAACTACGGAAAAAAAACTTACGCTCAAATGTTTGAAATGTCAAAAGTTTTTATAAGAGAGCTGCAAATAGAAGCTTTTGTTGACTGATTTAACATTTTATCTTCGACTTTGAGATGACAAAGTTTTCCAAAACTAAATGTCAAGTATCTGATTATTAAAGTAATGGAAATTTTAGATAGTCAAAAAGTTTTCCGAAATGAAATTTTGTCACGAGTGTTGCTTCGTGCTGAGTGCAATCGAAAGAGATATTATGCATAAGCCGGAGGTATGATTGCGGTGTCATCTCAGCTCCTCTTTTCAGCCTACAATTTGCTTATGAAGCCGTTTTTTACTAATTTTGCACTGACAATTCAGGGGTTAAGTCTCCCGAGTTTCAAATACAATATTCCAACTAACTTATGGAAAGATTAGATAAGCGCGTATTACTATGCCTGGCCCACATGTCAGGCCGTGAGATAGACTTCGTCAACGAGGCTTTCGCCGACAATTGGGTCGTGCCCCTCGGACCGAACGTTGACGGCTTCGAAGAAGACCTCAAGAACTTTGTCAATCAGGGCTTGCCAGAAGGCGACCGGAAGGAAATTGTCGCACTCTCGGCCGGAACAGCCGCTGTCCATCTGGCCCTGCTGGCTTGTGGCGTGGGCCCGGGCGATGAAGTGATGGTTCAGTCTTTCACATTCTGCGCTTCGTCTCACCCGGTGACGTATCTCGGGGCCACCCCCGTGTTCGTTGACTCCGAGCGCGAGACATGGAACATGGATCCAGAGCTTCTCGACCATGCGATCGCTGACCGCATCGAGAAGACCGGACGAAAGCCCAAAGCAATCGTTCCCGTCTATCTCTACGGCATGCCCGCAAAGATTGACGAAATCATGGCCGTGGCCAAGAAATATGATATCCCCGTCGTCGAGGATGCCGCCGAAGGCTTCGGCTCCAAATATAAGGATCAGGTATGCGGCACCTTCGGTAAGTTCGGTGTCCTCTCTTTCAACGGCAACAAGATGATCACCACTTCGGGTGGAGGTGCCTTGATCGTTCCCGACAAAGAGGCCAAGAAGGAGATCATGTATTTCGCAACCCAGGCGCGCGAAGCCTATCCCTACTACCAGCACACCGACATCGGTTACAACTATAGAATGAGCAATATCTGCGCCGGCATCGGCCGTGGACAGATGACCATTCTCGAAGACCATCTCGCCCACCATCGCCACGTGCAGAAGATGTATGAGGAACTTCTGAAAGATGTCGAGGGCGTGAACGTTCACTGCAATCCCTCGGCTGAGTTCGACTCAAACTTCTGGCTCTGCACCCTCACCCTCGATGAAGATCTCAAGGTCAAGGGGCAGGAGAACGCCTATGCCGAAAAGATCACGGGAGCCGTCGGCGGAGCTGCCGGCGTCACTCACTCGGCCCGCACACTTCACACCGACTGCGAACCCAACCCAAATGTAGAGGGGATGCGTCTATGGCTCGACAGCCTGAACATCGAATCGCGCCCGCTGTGGAAACCGATGCACCGTCAGCCCGTCTACGCCTCGAACCCCGCCTTCGTCAACGGTGTGTCCGAAGATCTCTTTCACAAAGGCCTCTGCCTCCCCTCGGGTCCTTATGTGACCGATGAACACGTCCGTTTCATTGTCGAGGCCATCAAGGAGGCTATCGTCAGATAAGAGAATCTGTTCCGAGAATGCTGAAGTATCAGGATTTCGCGCTTTCAAACACAGTCGAAGAGATACTCAAGGAGGACTTTTGGGTCTTCAACGGGTATAACTCGGCCATGTTTGCCTACTCTAAAGGTCCCGTGAAATTCTCGGCCGCCGCCTCTCTGTACGTCCGAAAGGGGAGGGGGCTCGTGAATCTGTCGCTTCAGGAAATCGAAATCAAGGCCCCGGCAATCGTCAGCATCCGTGAGGGAGAGATCCTCCAGACCATAGAATGTTCCGACGATCTGGAGGTTGCCTTCTGTGTGATGAGCAAGCGTTTTGTCGACGCCTTGTTCAGCATGATCTCCGACGTCCCCGGTCTGAGTGTGATTCATCGCTCGCCTGTCGTCCCCTTACCCGAGGAGATGATTCCGGAGTATGACAAGTTCTATCACAGTCTCGAAGAGATAATGGCTCAGGGTGGTCTGAACCGCCGATATCTCGCCCTGCTACACACAGTGCTGGCATTCTACTATCGGTATGGCGTGCAAGTATATGACACTCCCGACGAAAAAAGAAAGGACGCTGCCGCCCGTCTGAGCGATGCGTTTCTATATCTCGTCCGGCAGAACTTCAGAGAGCAGCGCTTCCTCGACTTCTACGCCGATAAGCTCGGAATCACCCCCAAGCATCTTTCGCGTGTGGTCAAGTCCAAGACCGGACTCTCTCCCGTTGACTGGATTGAGCGCAATGTTATTCTCGAAGCGAAGGTGCTCCTGAAATCCTCCACCTTGACCATCCAGCAGATTTCGGATTCCCTCAACTTTTCGTCACAAAGTTTCTTCGGCAAGCACTTCAAACAACACACCGGCTACACCCCCGGTGAGTTCCGCAACCTATAACTTCCCGAGATATAAACGTCGAGCGGGAGGAGCCTGGCGCCAGGTTCCTCCCGCATTATATTAACGGACACTGTCCGAGGAGTGGAGTTCTGCAAGATTCAGATCCCCGAAATATCTGAGGTCAGACTTCCTCGGTTTCTTCTTCGACAACGAAGTCGTCTTTGCCTACACCGCAGACCGGGCAAACCCAATCATCGGGGATATCTTCGAATGCGGTTCCGGGAGCGATGCCTCCTTCGGGATCACCTTTCGCGGGATCATAGATCCAATCGCAAACTTCACAACGATACTTTTTCATAGCTTTATTTTGTTAATTGTTAGATATTTAATTCTGATATATAACTATCGGTCTCAGGCCTCGATAGACGACCTTATAGGGTGTTCTCGAGGAGCCGTCCTTCACTTCGGCAGGAACCCGGGCGGAGGTGAAGAAGATTATGAGCTTCACCGAAATCGAATCGGATTCGTCGCCATAAGAGTTCTGTTCGGCAACATAGGCGCCGGTCACCATTGTGCCGGTGATGGCCTCGAGTGCTTCGGTGGCGTCGTCAAGCAGAAGGCGTCCTATTCTCTCCTCGCCTACATAAACACCCACGTCGGGGATACCGTGGCGCGTATTGTCCTGCAACCGGACTGAGTCACCGGGAAGAAGAGAGTGGAGAGTGCTCAGGGCCGTGCGGTCGATACTTCCGCTTGTGAGCATGACGGTCTTGAAATTGTCATTGGCGTGTCGCTTCAGCAGTTCGGAGACGTGATGCGACATCGCTTCATATTTCTCGTCGCCTATCAAATCGCGGGTCGCCTGTTCTTCGGCAGAGCGATGATTGGCGGCGGTGACTTGAGCTGCCTCTTCCGGCATCGCGCGGAATAAAGGGCTGTCATAAGAGAGCAGGACCACGATCGTCAAAATGCTGGCGATAAGCAGGACGGTGAGTGTTGTTATCATAGTACTTTTTCTTTAAGGATCAAACGATTACCGCTTCAGTCAGAGAACGGTTGAAATAATCTCGAGGCTCCCGTAGAGATCGGGAAGTCTTATGCCATTACAACCAATTTAGCGGTCGATTGGTTTAGGAAGGGCGACAAAAAAATGTCACCGATTTAGGATTATTCGGACTCAGAGACGCCCGGATATGTCGCTTAACATATTACGCGGGTTTTGGTCGTTGGCGTTTTTTTTGTATTTTTGCATCGAAATCGCGTCTTCTCTCCGGACACGATCGAGTCCGCCCGCCCGACATCGACCAAAATCGATGTCTCATACAGGGTCGGGAGGCCAAGTCAGACTGATCTAACACTATGAACTCTAAATATCTAAAGGGAGTAGGCCATCTCGCGGCGTTCATCACGGTCGTTGCGTGGGGCGGCTCTTTTATCTCGACCAAAGTGTTGATGGAGGAGGGTGGCTTCACACCGGTTGAGGTCTACGTTTACCGATTTGCGCTGGCATACTTCCTGATGCTGGCGATCACATTCAAGAAAATCCTCTCGAACAACTGGAAGGATGAACTCCAGTTTTTCGTATCCGGAGTCTGTGCCGGCACACTTTACTTCCTGACGGAGAACTATGCGTTGAAGTACACTACAGCCGGTAACGTCTCTCTACTATCAGCCATCTCACCGATCTTCACGACCCTTCTGATGGCAATCGTTTTCCGATCGAGGATCACCAAGGGAGTCATCAGCGGTTCGATAGCCTGCTTTATCGGTGTGGCGCTGGTAATCCTCTCGCCAGCCATAGCCCAAGGCTTGGGATTCGAGATCCATCCCTTGGGCGACATTCTGGCCTTGACGTGTGCCGTCTCATGGGCTGTCTATTCGGTGGCTGTCAAGCGTCTGTTGCCTCTCTACTCGACTTTCTTCGTCACCCGTAAGCTCTTCTTCTACGGTGTGTTGACTGCGTTGCCCTTGCTCGCCGTTCAGAAGGATCCCCTTCATCTGGCTCTTCTTTTTGATACCCCGAAATACTTCCTCAATCTTCTCTTCCTCGTCCTCATGTGCTCCATCGCGGCCTATCTGCTGTGGAATGAGTCCATGAAGCTGATCGGTTCCGTAGCCGCCAACAACTACCTGTATCTCCAGCCTTTGGTGACTATGATAGCCGGTTGGTTCTTCTTCGGCGAGAAGATCTATTTCTGGGGCTATATCGGATGTGCGCTGATCATCGTCGGTCTCATACTGGCCGACAGGTGGGGTGTTGCGCCGGGAAGCAGTAACTCGGGACACTGACGTCAACGATGGAAAAGTCCCAGTCATTGCTGAAGGCCGAAGAGCGGCTGAGCCGCTATCTCGAAGAGGCCGAGCGGCGGCAGACTCCCGAGCGCTTCGCGATTCTGGCAAAGGCCTTCGAGCTTCGCGCCCACTTCGGCGTCAACGAGTTGCTCGAGGCGATGGAGAAATCGGGCTATCACGTCTCGCGCGCGACAGTCTACAACACGGTCGAGATCCTCTGTGCCTGCGGAATCCTCAGGCGGCATCTCCTCGACAGTCGACATGCCTCCTACGAGCTCGCCCGCGAGAATCACATTCATCTCGTCTGCTCCTGTTGCGGAAAGATAGAGGAAGTGACAGATCCGGCGATCGAAGAGAGTTTGCTGGCCATCGGAATCAGCGGCTTCTCGCCCGAGTATTTTTCGGCCACGGTCCACGGTCGATGTTCCGACTGCCGAACCAGATACCGTAACGAACCAAATAAAACTGTAAACAAAAACCAAACTAAATAATCATCCCGAGGCTCACCCCCTCCCGATCCGGAAGGAAAAGGAGAGAGCCCACGGCCAAAAACAACCTTATATCATGGCAAAAGTAAAACCTTTCAAGGGAGTACGTCCTCCCCGTCACATGGTTGAAGAGGTAGCTTCACGTCCCTATGACGTCCTCAACTCTGAAGAGGCTCGTCGCGAGGCTGAAGGCAACCCCAAGTCACTCTATCACATCATCAAACCCGAGATCGACTTCGAGCCCGGTTTTGACGAGCATCATCCCGATGTGTACGACAAGGCTGTCGAGAACTTCAAGAAGTTCCAGGAGAACGGCTGGCTCGTTCAGGACGACAAAGAGAAATACTACATCTACGCCCAGACTATGGACGGCCGCACTCAGTACGGTTTCGTAGTCGCAGCGTGGGTCAACGACTATATGGAAGGCCGAATCAAAAAGCACGAGCTTACCCGTCGTGACAAAGAAGAAGACCGCATGAAACATGTCCGCATCAACAACGCGAACATCGAGCCGGTATTCTTTGCCTTCCCCGACAACGAGGCTCTCGAAAACATCATCCGCACCGTCATCAAGAACGAGCCCGAGTATGACTTCGTAGCTCCCGACGGATTCGGCCACACCCTTTGGGTAATCGAAGATCCCAAGATGATCGAGACCGTAACCGAAGAGTTCGACAAGATCCCCAACCTCTATATCGCCGACGGTCACCACCGTTCTGCCGCCGCCGCCCTCGTAGGCGCCGAGAAGGCCAAGAACAACCCCAACCATAAGGGTGACGAGGAGTACAACTACTTCATGGCTGTTGCCTTCCCCGCTTCTCACCTCAAGATCATCGACTACAACCGCGTTGTCCGCGATCTCAACGGTCTGACTGAAGAGCAGTTCCTCGACCGTATCCGCGAGAACTTCGTAGTTGAAGAGAAAGGCGAAGAGATCTACCAGCCCGCTGGCCTCCACAACTTCTCTCTCTATCTCGGCGGCAAGTGGTACTCCCTGACTGCAAAAGAGGGTACTTATGACGACAAGGACCCCATCGGTGTTCTCGACGTGACGGTATCCTCCGACCTCATCCTCCGCGACATCCTCGGCATCACTGACCTCCGTTCAGACAAGCGCATCGACTTCGTCGGCGGTATCCGCGGACTCGGCGAGCTCAAGAAGCGCGTTGACAGCGGTGAGATGAAGATGGCTCTTGCCCTCTATCCCGTGACCATGGATCAGCTGATCAACATTGCCGACACCGGCAACATCATGCCCCCGAAGACCACCTGGTTCGAGCCCAAACTTCGTTCGGGTCTCGTTATCCACAAGCTCGAGGATTGATCAGTCGTAAACCGACATAAGACAACGGGGATGCCGCCTGAAACTCGTACGGTATCCCCGTTTATGTTTTTCATCCCTCCGGGAGAGCCGCCGGGCGTTTAGTGCTCACCCCTCCCGGCACCCTTAAGAAAGAGAACATGAGTTACTTCAAGACCAGAAAAAGTATCCGCAAATTCAGCGATAAACCGCTTGATATCACTCTTATAAACGATATCGTCGAGGAGGCTGTGAAAGCCCCGACATGCGGCAACATGCAGCTCTATACCGTCATCGTTTCGCGCACCCCCGAAGAGATCGAGGCGATGGCTCCGCTTCATTTCAACCAGCCCGCCTCCAAAGGTGCAGCCGCGATCCTTACAGTCTGCGCTGACTTCAACCGATTCACACGTTGGTGTCAGTTACGCAATGCGGACGCTGCCTATGACAACTTACTCTCCTTCACGTCGGCGATGACAGACGCCGTCATTCTTGCCCAACAGATTGTGACCATAGCCGAGATGAAAGGCCTTGGCACGTGCTATCTGGGAACAGTCACCTACAATGCGCCCCAGATCTCGGACCTTCTGGAGCTCCCGGAGCTTGTCGTGCCCGTAGCCGCTGTGGCAGTCGGATATCCGGCCGAAGAGGGAGAGGAGACTGAGCGTCTGCCCCTGAAGGCTGTGCTTCACGAGGGAAAATACCGCAAGATGAGCGATGACGAAGTGCTTGAGATTTTTAAAGTAAAGGAGGAGTATCCGGCCAACCAAGGTTACCCCGCAGAGAACGGCAAGGAAAATCTCGCTCAGGTCTTCGCCGAAGTCCGTTATCCGCGTGGTCTCAACGAGTCAGTCTCCGCAACCATGCTTGACTATCTGAAGAAGCAGAAGTTTATTTAAAGTACTCGCAATAAATAAGTTAAGACCGGTCATCGGCCGGTCTTTTTTAGTGTCTATTGCGAAATAAGGGTTGCCTACCTGGTACGCCGGGCAATGTTATATCGTGGTCTATTCTTGACCTCGATAAATATTTTGCCGATATACTCGCCCACGATACCGACGGCGATCAGCAACAGCGAGCCGAGGAACCAGACCGAAAGCATCAGCGAACTCCAACCGCTGACTGCCGATCCGGAAAGCAGCGCTATGAGGACGTAGATCGCTACCAGAATATCAATTACAAGGAGCGCTACCCCTGTCCCGAAGATCCACCTCATCGGACGCGCCGAGAATGATGTGATACCGTCGATTGAGAAGGCCAGCATCTTCTTCAGCGGATATTTCGACTCTCCGGCTACCCTCACACCGCGGTCATAGGTGACGATACTGTGCTTGAGTCCGATCTGGGGAATGATTCCGCGTAGGAAAAGATTTTTCTCTCCATAATCGCCGAGGATTTCGAGCGCTCGACGAGACATCAGACGGTAGTCGGCATGGTCATAGACGGTCTCCAGACCCATTGCGTTCTGAAGTTTATAGAACGCGCGCGCCGAGTTCCGCTTGAAATGGGTGTCGGTTTCACGTGAGCCACGCACTCCATAGACTATCTCATCACCGTCGTGATTGAACCGCTTGACCATCTCGATGATCGCCTTCGGATCGTCCTGAAGGTCGGCGTCGATAGAGACTGCTGCGTCGGCAGTGAGTGCCGCCTCATTCAATCCCGCCAGCAGGGCGAACTGATGGCCGCGGTTGTGAGCGAGGGCGATCCCGCGCACCCTGATGGGATCCCCATCTTCAGAAAGTTGGCAGATAACCTCCCATGTATTGTCTTTCGAGCCGTCGTCGACACAGAGGATAAAACTGTCGGCGGCAATTTCTCCCTCCGCGATCAAAGATCCGAGAATCTTGCGTATATGATCGATAGAGACCGGCAGGGCCTCCGACTCATTATAACAGGGAATGACGATGCTGAGGACGGGAAGTTTCATATTCAGAGAGTTAGCGTTTAGATTTTCTTCGCGAACCGTTCTCAATCAGGGTATCATAGGCTTTCGCATGAAGTTCTATGACATCCTTGATGTCGAACTCGCGTTCGGCCTTGCGGCGCGAGGCACGACCCATATCGAGACGGCGGGCGGGGTCGAGGTGAAGTTCTTCGATAGCCTTAGCCAAAGCCGCGGCGTCTTTTGGCGGAACCAGGAGACCGTTGACACCGTCGTCAACTGTGTCGCGACAGCCGACCGAATCGGTCGTGATCACGGGTCGGCCGATGGCCGTAGCTTCAATCACCGCCTTGGGCACACCCTCGCGATAATAGCTGGGGAAGACCATGATATCGCACTCCTTAAGCATTCCTATCATGTCAGTGCAATTGCCCATCCATCGGATATACTTGCCGTCGCAATGGTCGGCCAGCCACTGGGCTGAAAGTGCGTTGGGAGTGGGGTAGAGGCCTCCACAAAGTCTGAACTCAAGGCTGTCCTCATACTTTGGTCTGAGGAGCTCGGCCGCTTCGATGAGCACCTTCACGCCCTTCTCCTCGACCATTCGGCCCGAGAAGGTGATGATGGTCTTCTCGTGAGGCGCAACCGGGGTGTACTCGTATTCCTTCATGTCCACACCCGAGCCCTTGGTGAACAGACAGTCCTTCGCCTTGACAATTCCGTATTCCTCAAAAAGTTGGCGGTCTTCTTTATTCTGGAAGAGCATGAGGGCGTTGTCTCGCGCCGTTCCGAAACCGATGACCTTCAGAATCCCCTTTGCCACTGTTGAGAGAGGCATGTTGAACATCAGACCCAGTCCGCAGACGGCGTTCAGCACGCCCGGCACCTTAGTGAACTTGGCGGCCAGAGAACCCCACATGACATTCTTGACTCCGACATGATGAACCACATCCGGCTTCTCCTTTCTATACAGATTGCAGAAAAAACGGAATGTCTCCAACTCCTGGACCGGATTCTTACCCATCGGATTACCCGGAACTTCAACAAACCGGGCACCCATCCGTTCGATTTCCGCCACTTTAGCGGGGTCTGTGGCCTTGGCTGCAACAATGAGCTCATGTCCGTCGCTGATCAGACGGGCACCTATGGCCTTTCTGTGCGATAGAAAGAATAAATCTTGGTTGGTGGATATAATGACTTTGGCCATTGTATATCGTAGAGGGTTAGGTCTAAAAGGGGGTTAGGACTTTAAAGGGTTAGGACTTTAAATTAAACTTAGAGCAACCGGAGGTGGTGGCTCTTCTTATATAACCCGAAGGGGCGCATTTTATTGCCATGGTCAGCTTTCTTTTTCCATCAGCTCGAGAAGTCTGAGCTCGGCTTCGTCGGTCTCGTTGATGATGGCCTCTATCCGTTGGCCGGCGGCGGTGAGAGCTGTGTGATCCATATTGCCCGAGTTCATATCCGTTTCGAGACGTGTGCGCTCCTCTGCGAGTTCCTCGAGGCGCTTCTCGAGTTGCTCCATCTCTTTCTTCTCTTTGAAAGTGAGCTTCGCCGGTCGGTCCTGTCGTGGCGGACGTTTTTGGTCAGAGGCGTTTTTCTGGCGCTCCTCTTCGGCCGCTCTTCTTTCTTCTCGGCGTTGCTCCTCGACACAGTGGCGCCATGTCGAATAATCGCCCGGGAAATCCTTCACCTCTCCGTCGCCCTTGAAGATGAACAGATGGTCGGCGATGCGGTCGAGGAAGAATCGGTCGTGGCTGACGACGATCACACACCCCTTGAAATTTGCCAGATAATCCTCGAGGATCGTCAGCGTCATGATATCCAGATCGTTCGTCGGCTCGTCAAGGATCAGAAAGTTCGGCTGCCTCATCAGCACGGTCGCAAGATAAAGGCGTCGCTTCTCGCCCCCGGACAGTTTGTAGATGTACTTCTGCTGGTCTTCGGAGCTGAAGAGGAAACGATTGAGAAACTGACGGGCAGTCAGACGCGTCTTGTCGTCGATCCTGATCTCCTCGGCAATTTCAGTGACCGCGTCGATCACCTTCTTTCGCTCGTCGATATCGGTTATTCCTTCCTGGCTGTAGTATCCCCACCGGACGGTCTGACCTACGTCGAAGCTTCCCGAATCGGGTTGAACCAGACCCAGAAGCATCTTGATGAATGTCGACTTGCCGGTGCCGTTGTCTCCCACGATGCCGACCTTCTCATAGCGGGCGAAGGTGTAGTTCCACCCGTTGAGGATTTTGATGTCTCCGAAGGCCTTCTTCACGTTGCGGGCTTCGAAGATCTTGGAGCCGATGTATGAAGATTTCACGCCCAGCTCCACATTGTCTGTCCGAAGGTTGACCTTGCTTTTCTCTTCAAGCTGGTGGAAGTTGTCGATGCGGTATTTTGCCTTCGAACCTCTGGCCTGCGGCTGCCGACGCATCCATTCGGCCTCGGTGCGGAGCAGGTTCTTCACCCGGGCCAATTCGGCCGAGAGATTCTCCATCCGCTCTGCCCGGCGCTGAAGATAGTAATCATAGTTGCCTTCGTAGCTGAAGACCTGTTCACGGTCGATCTCGATGATCTTGTTGCAGATCTTGTCGAGGAAGTACCGGTCGTGGGTGACCATGAGCAGAGTCACACGTTGGCGGGTGAGATACTGTTCCAGCCATTCGATCATGTCGATGTCGAGATGGTTGGTGGGCTCGTCGAGAATCAACATGTCGGGCGAGGGGGCGATGACCGAGGCGATTGCCACTTTCTTGAGCTGACCGCCGCTGAGGGTCTCCATTTTTGTCCCGAAATCCTTGATTCCGAACTGAGTGGCCAACCGCTTGGCGGTCTCGACTTCAGTGCTCTCGTCAGATTTGGCGTTGGCACGGAGGTAATCTTCGATGGTCCATCCCTCCTCGAAAGTGGGGGTCTGGGCGAGATAACCGACACGGATACCGTTGGCGAAAATGACGTTGCCCGAGTCGTAATCCTCGTGGCCCGTGATGATGTTGAGCAAAGTGGTCTTGCCCGCTCCGTTTCTGGCGACGAGTCCGATTTTGTCTCCCTCATATATACCGAGCGTCATGTCGGCGAAGAGCATGCGGTCGCCGACCGACTTGGTGAGGCCTTCGATCTGAAGATAGCTGGTCATTTTCGTGTGTGGGGTTGTGTGAGAGAGTGGGGGACACTCGGCCGAGGGCCCCCGCTCAATCTTTGGTGATGGATCCGAAAGATCCTATGTGAATGATCAGATGGCGGCGATCACTTCGATCTCAACGAGAGCCTGCTTCGGAAGCTCCTTGACGGCAAACGCGCAGCGTGCGGGATAAACCTCGCGGAAGTTCTCGGCATACACTTCGTTCATGGGGCCGAAAAGAGACATGTCGGCCAGAAGAACGGTCGACTTCACGACGTTGTCGAGGCTTGCGCCGACTTCTTCGAGGATCGCGCGGATGTTGGCGATGCTCTGGCGGGTCTGTTCCTTGATGTCAGCGGGCATTTCGCCGGTCTCGGGGTTGATGGGGAGCTGGCCGGAAACGAAGATGAGGTTACCGGCTATGGTAGCCTGGCTGTAGGGACCGATAGCACCGGGTGCCTTGGTAGTTTTGATTTCTTTTTTCATGACTGATGATTTAAAGATTAGAGAATCGATGTGGGGGAACACGCCGGAAACGAAAAGCGCCGGGACTGATTGGGATCAGGCCGGCGTCTTAAGTCTGGAAGTGTTGATTGAGCCGCGACCGGGACTCGAACCCGGGACCTTTTCGTTACGAATGAAATGCTCTACCAACTGAGCTATTGCGGCTGATGCGTCAATATTGGCTTTTGACTCTGCAAAGTTACGAAAAAAATTTGGTTTGCCCAACAAAAAAGGGCGAAAAAGAAGAACAGTCTCCGCTTGGGACCGTTAAGTCCGGCGGAGACTGCTTACTGAAGTTTTCGAATCTATATTTTCTGGAGGATTTTCAGGCTTAGTAAACGAAGACTACTTCCTGGTACTTCTTGAAGTACTGATAGCCGCGGGTTGCGTTCCAGCGATCGTTGGCTTTCTTCCAGGCGTCATGGTCGGCCTTGAACTGAGTGATTGCACCCTGGTCAGCCTGATAGGCGATGGTCTCTTCGTAGAACTTCTCGAGATCCTTGTTGTACTGGGCGATCTCTTCGTCGGTAGCCGTTGCGCCGGGGTTGGTCGGACGCTTGGGAGCGGTCAGCTCCTTGCCGGGATAAACGGGTTCGGCAGCCTTCATCACCTTAGCCTGGTCGGTTGCGTTCCAGTCTGCGGCAGCTGTGTACCAGAGGCCACGGTCCTTGTTGTACTCCTTCATCATAGCCTCGTAGTTGGCATAGCCGGCCAGAGCGTTCTGATAACGGATCTGAGTGGTGTTGTCAGCGCCGGCGGCGGGAGCGGTCGGAGCAGGAACTTCTCTTTCCCAATCGGCATCGGTCCAGTCTGCGGTCTTCTCCGGAGCATATTTGTTGCGGTCGAACTGCATACCGTTGATGTAGGTAGTCGACGGAACGGGGTGAACGCTGTTGGGCTCGATCTGTTCGAAGGGGTTAGAGATGAAGTAGCTGTTGTATGAACCCTCGGGGATACGGAGGGTAGCCTTGCGGGCATAGTGGCCGAAAGAGTGCTCGTAGCAGAAAGGAGCCTCAACGGGGAGCATGTCAACGGCGATGAGGTTCTGCGTGTTCACGAAAGCTTCCTCTTCGATGGTCTTCACGTCCTTGCTGATGATTACGCGCTCAAACTGGTCGCACTTTGCGAAGGCCTTGCTGCCGATCACCTGTACGTCGTTGGGAACGGTGAAGGCGGTCGAGGCTGTTCCATACTTACGCGGAACCATCACGAGAGTGGTCTCGTCACCGCTCTGGCGATAGATCACGCCGTCGTTGCTGATGTAGTTGGGGAAGTCCTCTTCAAGATAAACGGCAACGAGGTTCTCGGCTGCGTCGCTCAGGTCGGTGAAGAAGGCGTTGTTGAACGGGCGGAGCGAGATACCTTCGGCGCTGGTTCCCTGCATGCTGTTTGCGGTGGCAGAGGGGATGGTGATTGTGCGTACCTCGGGACCAACAGCCTCATAGGCGTTGAGCTCCCAACCGCCGACGATGTATTCAACACCGTCTTCGTCGGTCACGGTAGTCGGAACGATAACGTCTTGGCCCTTCAGCTTGATGACGTGCAGGACGTTGGCTGCGGTTCTACTCGGGGTGTATTCGATCACCTGGCCGTTGGCATAGGTGACGATCATGTCATACACTGTTACTTCGTCATAGACGACGCTCACCTGTGCCGGAGCCTTGATCTGCGATGAGGTCGGGTTCAGAGTGACCTCATTGACCACGAGATCGGGAAGCACGGGGGCCGGATCGTCTTTTGAACAGCCCGTTGTCAGTACGAGGGCACCGAGTGCGATTGCATAAAACTTCTTCATACTTCAGATTCGGTTTCTCATCCTCCAATGAAACGCAGATTGTTTATCGATGTTTCTGTCAATAAGTGTGAGGATTGATTGGGTTCGTCAGGTTAGTTTGATCCACAGATACCACAACAACACTTATGGATTTTAATTCTTGGTTTGGTTTTTCAGGTCTTCCGACGGGAGCTTCTGCTGTCGCCGATTCTCCGCACCGGGTGGTCAAGACTCCGTCAGGGGCCTTAATTACCGCAAAGTTAAATTAAAAAATCTAAACGGCAAAATTTTTTGCTCTAAAGCATATAATCTACACATGCGCGCGCCTCTTTGAGGGGGCCGATGATTGCCGCGGCGGCGACGTGGTCGGGATGCTTGGCGTAGACTGCGACATCCTCCATAGTCGGGACCGTGGCCGTGAGGACAACGTCCCAGTCTTCGGCGGGATTCTCGTTGATTCCGACTTCCATCGATTCGAGGACGTCGATTTTGGCGGGGAGTGCCAGCAGTGCGTCGCGGAATTTCTCCGAAGCCTCACGGCGTTCAGCCGCTGTGCCCTTGAGCTTGAAAGTTACGATATGTTTTACCATCGGGTGCGGGTGTTTTAATTTTTCGGTGCGGGATACAGTTTCTCTCTGGCGGCCAGAACCTTGGCATCTGTCACGTAGTCGTCATAGTCCATCATCTTGTCGATGATGCCGTTGGGAGTCAGTTCGATGATGCGGTTGCAGACCGTCTGGATGAACTCATGGTCATGGCTCGACATGAGGATGACCCCCTTGAAGCTCTGGAGCGTGTTGTTGAACGCCTGGATCGACTCGAGGTCGAGGTGGTTGGTCGGCGAGTCGAGCACGAGTGTGTTGGCGTCGGTCAGCATCATGCGGGCGATCATACAGCGGATCTTCTCGCCGCCCGAGAGCACCGAAGCCTTCTTCAGCACTTCCTCGCCGCTGAAGAGCATCTTACCAAGGAAACCCTTGAGATAGATCTCAGACGAATCTTTCGAGTACTGACACAGCCAGTCGACCAGGTTGAGGTCGGTCTCGAAGAATTTGCTGTTGTCGAGGGGGAGATAGGCGTTGGTGATTGTCTGTCCCCACTCGAAGGTGCCGGCGTCAGCCTGGCGGTTGCCCATGATGATCTCAAACAGAGCTGTCATCGCTCGGGGGTCGCGGCTGAGGAAGGCGACCTTGTCACCCTTCTCGATCTGAAAGTTGACGTCGTCGAAGAGTACCTCGCCGTCTACGGTTGCCTTCAGTCCCTTGACCTCGAGAATCTTGTTGCCCACCTCGCGGTTGGGGGTGAAGATGATGCCGGGATATCGGCGCGATGAAGGCTTGATCTCCTCGATGTTGAGCTTCTCGAGCATTTTCTTGCGGCTGGTGGTCTGTTTCGATTTGGCTACGTTGGCCGAGAAACGCTGGATAAACTCGAGCAGTTCCTTTCGTTTCTCCTCGGCCTTCTTGTTGGCCGCCTGCTGTTGGCGAAGGGCGAGTTGTGAAGACTGGTACCAGAACGAGTAGTTGCCGGCGAAGAGCGAGATCTTGTTGTAGTCGATGTCGAGCGTGTGGGTCGACACGGCGTCGAGGAAGTGACGGTCGTGGCTGACGACGAGCACCGTGTTCTCGAAGTTCGAGAGATAGTTCTCGAGCCACGCCACGGTTTCGAGGTCAAGGTCGTTGGTGGGCTCGTCGAGCAACAGGTTGTCGGGATTGCCGAAGAGGGCCTTGGCCAGAAGGACGCGCACCTTCTCGTTGGCGCTCATGTCTTTCATCAGCATATAGTGGCGGTCTTCCTTGATTCCAAGGCCCGAGAGTAGGGCGGCGGCGTCGCTCTCGGCGTTCCACCCCTCGAGTTCGGCAAACTTCTCTTCGAGTTCGGCCGCGCGGATTCCGTCTTCGTCAGAGAAATCCTCCTTAGCGTAGATGGCATCCTTCTCCTGCATTATGTCCCATAAAACGGAATGTCCGCGAAGGACGGTCTCGATCACCGTACACTCGTCAAACTCAAAGTGGTCCTGCGACAGAACCGAGAGGCGTTCGCCGGGGCCGAAGACAACGGTTCCCTGGGTCGGAGACAGCTGTCCGGCTATCAGTTTCATGAATGTCGATTTCCCCGCACCGTTGGCCCCGATTATACCGTAGCAGTTGCCGCGGTTGAAGGTCAGGTTGACGTCAGAGAAAAGAGTCCGTTTTCCGAACTGTATTCCAAGATTTTGGGTCTGTATCATTTCTTCGTGTTCGTTTTTATGGGTGCAAAGTTACAAAAACTTTCGCGAGTGAGCAAAGTGTGACCCTCCGGGCCAAGCGAACCCTTTTTCTCTCTCGGGTGTTATAATGGCGAAAGAGAAAGTTATTTCGGCCTCCAGGGCCAAAATATTCGGAAACAAATCAAATACTTTAGATATGAAAAACACAATCCTTATTGCCTACTTCCTTCAGAAAGGCAAAACCGAAGAGACTCAATGTCAGAAAGTTGTCGGCCAGCTTGGCGAAGCCTTGAAGGCCAAGGGCGAAGAGTTCTCTGTCTTCGCCATCACCCCGACCGAGGAGTATCCCGCCGAGCGCGAGAACTTCGAGATCGTAACCCGTCTCGAGAAAGACAACCGCAAGCGTCCCGAACTGACTAGCAAGTACAGCGGCATGAAAGATGTCACCCATCTTCTTCTCGTGGCCCCCAACTGGTGGAATGATCTGCCTATGGCTGTCTACAGCTTCCTCGACCAGTATGACTTCGCCGGTAAGAAGATCGTGCCCGTGATCGTTCACGGCGGTGACGGTGCCGACGCAATCACCAACTCGCTTCGCGACTTCCTCCACAAGAACTGGATACTCACGACAGTGGCCATCGCCAACACCGAGAGCGACAGCGCTGAGATCACGAAGGCGATCGACGAGCTCTTCCAGCCCAGCGTCTCGAAATATTGAAAACTCAAGAACGTTTAGATAATGGTAAACTCAAGCGGGCCCCGACCGACGTCGGAGCCCGTTTTGTTTTGCTTTCTAAGCCCGGTGTGGAGGCCCGTTTGGTTTATTTGGTCTTAGCCGCCGGGACGTTCACGTTGTGGGCGTCGAAGATACGTCGCGCCGAAGTGTCGAAGATGGTCCAGTGATATCTTTGGGCTGCCGGAATACTGTCGGCCATTTCCGACGGATAGACCCTGAAGTTGCGGTTACCCTCGGGTTTGGCGGCGAAGAAGGTGTCATATTCCGCACCCTTCACGCGTGGCTTCCCTTCTGCGTCACGCTCAATATCGACCCGCACCAGTGCACCTCCGCGGGTGTCGGCTGTCTTCATGTTCGAAATGAAGTTGCCCAGACTGTAGACAATCAGCACATCCTTGTTCTCCTTTTCGTTCCTCTCGATCTTCATCGGCTGGATAACATGCGGGTGCGAGCCAATGATGAGGTCCGCGCCCTCGTCCTTGAGGAAGGCCGCCAGGTCGCGTTGGTTGGCGTTTTCAAGAAGCACATACTCGACTCCCCAGTGGACGCACACGACCACCATCTCGGCCCCCTTTTCGCGTGCGCGGCGAATCTCGTCGCGCATCAGTTCTCGGTCTATGAGGGCCACTTCCGTGTCCTCTTTGGGGGAGATTCCGTTGGTGCCGTATGTATAGTTGAGGAAGGCGAAGCGGATGCCGTTGATGTCTTTTATTAAGGGCACAAGCGAATCTCGTTCGGCACGGTTTCGGAAGGTGCCCGTGTGGTCGACACCGATCGAGTCGAGCGCGTGGACGGTTCGCTTCGCCGCCCGGTCGCCGCTGTCGAGACAGTGGTTGTTGGCCGTCAGGAAGAGGTCGAAGCCGGCGTCGCGAAGTGACTCGGCATAACTGTCGGGCGCCGAGAAGCAGGGGTAGCCCGAATATCGCGGACCTCCGCCGAGCGGTACCTCCAGGTTAACGACAGCATAGTCAGCCTCGCTGATTGTCGGGGCAATGAGATCGAAACATCCGGTATAGTCATAGACCCCGGTGGAGCCTCCGAGTTCGTAGGCCCGTTCGAGCTGGGCGGTGTGCTGCATCGCGTCGCCGACAAAAAGCAGTGTGGCTTTTCCGGAGCCGGCGGGTTCGGCTGCCAATTCACGGGCGGTGTTTATCGTGTCGGAGTCGGCCTCACCTTTATGCGACTGTGCGCAGCCCGTCAGGACCGCGCACATGGTGAGTATCAATAATGTGGATCGTTTCATTATTTGGCAGTGTTTCGGCGATATGCTTCGAGTGTGTTGAGCATCAGCGAACAGATGGTCATCGGGCCTACACCACCGGGAACCGGCGTGATCATCGATGCCTTTTCGGCGACTTCATCGAAGGCCACGTCACCGGCCAGACGCGAACCGCTCTTGCGGGACGGATCGGCCACGCGGGTGGTGCCGACATCCATAACGACCGCACCGGGCTTGACCATATCGGCGGTCACGAAGCCGGGCTTGCCGAGGGCGGCGACGATGATGTCGGCCTCGCGACACTTCTCCTTCAGATCTTTCGTAGCCGAATGGCAGACGGTCACCGTGCAGTTTCCGGGGGTGGCCTTCTCCATCAGCATGATGGCGGCCGGTTTTCCGACGATATTGCTTCGGCCGAGAACGACAGCGTGCTTCCCCTTAGTCTCGACATTGTATCGTTTGAGAAGCTCCATGACAGCCGAGGGAGTCGCCGGCTTGAAAGAGGGGAGACCGATGACCATGCGGCCGATGTTGGCAGGGTTGCACCCATCGACATCCTTGTCGACAGCGATCGAGGCGGCCACTCGGTCTGAATCTATGTGTTTCGGAAGGGGCATCTGGACGATATATCCGTCAACCTCCGGGTCGTTGTTCAGCCGGTCGATGAGCTTCATGAACTCCTCTTCGGTGATGTCATCCTCGAGTCTGTAGACAGTCGAGTTGAAACCGCAGACCTCGCAGTTCTTTTCGGCGTTGCCGACATAGGCCTCGCTGCCGCCGTCGTGGCCGACGATGACGATTCCGAGGTGTGGACGGCGACCTCCGTTTTTGACGATATTTTCCACCTCGGCCGCGATCTCCTGTTTGATCGTGGCGGCCGTAGCTTTGCCGTCAATTATTGTCATGGTGATTAGTTGAATTGAGATGAGTAAGTGAAGACGACCTTCGCGCGGTCGGTGTGGAGCTCACACATCGCCGGGGCTATTATATAAGGTGTACAGGACGTGACCGTCGTCGTTGTCTGTCCCGTGTAGTTGTTCGTGTTGGTCTCGATCGTGAGGAGCACCGGAATCAGCATGAAGTCGGTGTCTTCGGCCGTGATCTTCTCCTTCTTCGACAGATCGATGATATAGTCGCGGAGCGAAGTGAAGGCATACTCGCCCTTCGACGAGTCATAAGCGGCCCAGAACGATGAAGTGCCGTCGGGTATCTTGCCCTCGTTGAAGAAGGCCTCGACTTCCGAAGTCTTCACCATCAGCAGATAGGGGGGAAGACCGATGCCGTAATCGTTCGGGATTCGT
The DNA here is from genome assembly GCA_964615915.1 of uncultured Sangeribacter sp. GTDB lineage: Bacteria > Bacteroidota > Bacteroidia > Bacteroidales > Muribaculaceae > Lepagella. Next base: position 26,947 of record CAZTSQ010000015.1, on the reverse strand, counting down.
GAGCCCGGAATGGCGAAGGTCAGGTTCGAGATCATCGAGGCAGCTCCTTCGTGCTTGAGATACTGCTCGAGAATCTTCTCTGCCGGGAAGGTCATTCGGGTCTGGAAACCGCCGGGGGTCGTGATGATGCACTTTCCGGCCGCCTGCATGGCCGCGAGCGAAGCCGACGGCTTGTAGACGATACGGTTGGTCGAGAGCACCTCGGGGGCTGTAGACAGCAGAGCCACTGAATCGCGCTTAACCTTCACGACTTCAACGACATCCTTGTCGACATACTCGGTGGCGATGTATCTCGTGTGATAGTAGAGCATGAACTGGGTGGCGCTGATGTTGGCGATACATCCGCTGCCGAAGACGGGCTTGATATAGATGCCGGGAATCAGCTTTTGGAACGACGCGGGCCATGTGAATAGGTCGGGTTCCTTGCGATATTTCTCGACGAGGCCGGGCCCGAATTCCTCATACCGGCTGCCGGTCAGTCTGATCGGGAGTGTGAGAGTCGACGAAGAGGCCATCACGTCGCTGCCGCCGGCGGCCGAAAGGGTGTAGCTCTTCGACACGAGCAGATCCGCCGGATTGTAGAAGCCGGCCGGGTTGAACTCGTTGGTCACGGTGTCGGCCTTCACCGCGTTGAACCGCTGGTCCATCAGATAGACGCGGAGCTGCTGGGGGGCGAGCGAGTCGCCGGTGATCTGGTTGCGGGGAACGCGCAGAAGGATCTTGACCGAGTCGAGATGATCGGTGGTGATCGAGTCGGGGAGGGGAAGCTGGGCGGCACACATCAACCGGGCCACATATTCACAGCTCAGGTCGCCATACTCAGGGGCTGAGATGCGGCCGATGATGTTTGTCTGCGAACGGGCGTCATATTTCGGAGCGGGGGTGGTCACGGCGTCGATCGACATTGTCAGCGAATCGACCGTGATGGCCACATCGCCGGCCACGAGACCCGAGCCGATAGGCGACGAGTCGTCGTTACAGGCCGCAAACGACAGCGCGACGGCTGCCGTCAGAAGTCCCGCGGCGTAATTCTTTCTTTTCATACTCGGGCGTTTACTCGGGCGTTTCATAAGCTGACAGAGGCTAACTGACTCCGGGTCAGATCGTGTCATAAAATTCGACGATCGCCTCGGCGGCCGTTTTGTCGCCGAACTGGTCGGGGGTGAGCGCCGGGATGCCCTTCTCTTCAGCCAGCTTGAGAAGTTCCGGATCCGGATCTGTGTGGAAGACGACCGCGTTTGCGTGTTCGATGGCGATCCGGTGAAGCAGGTTAGTGTCGTGTTCGAGGTCCTTGAATTTCTTCACCTCCGTTTTCTGGACACCGTCTTCAGAGAGTTTGCGAAGGAACTCGGTGTCGACTCCGCCGGTGATTTCACCCGGAAGGACAGAGTAGACGATCTTGGTCTTCTTCAGCATCGGGGCGTCGGCGGTCTGTTTGCGAAGATAGAGGGGGAGAAGCGAGGTGATCCAACCGGCGCAATGAACGATCTTCGGGTCCCAACGCAGTTTCTTGATGGTCTCGACCGCTCCGCGGGCAAAGAAGATGGTCCGCTCGTCGTTGTCGGTGCGGTTCGAGCCTACGGAATCCACGTCCGAGTCTTCCTTCTGGAAATAATCGTCGTTGTCGATGAAGTAGACCTGGATACGGCTCGGCTGGAGCGAGGCCACCTTGAGGATCAGAGGGTGATCCGCGTCGTTGATGGGTATGTTGAGGCCGCTCAGACGAATCACCTCGTGGAGCTGGTTGCGGCGTTCGTTGACATCGCCGAGTTTGGGCATGAATGACCGCACTTCATATTTCTTGGAGTGCACTTTGGTCAGAAGTTCCTTGCTAAGCGTGGCAACTTCGCTTCCTGAAATGTATGGCGCAACCTCTTGCGTCACGAAAAGGAGTCGCTTATCGTTCATATTGTCAGTTTTTTAGCTCTACGACGACACGCTTCCAAGCCGACGCCTTTGGCGGTCGTTTCGGAAGCGGCGCATTTTTGCTGACCGCAAAGTTACAAAAAAATAATGACATAGGCGGTTAAGTTGCTCCGAAAGAGGTCGGAATTAAGACGTTTTAAGACTTTCGGACCTTTTTGGCACTTATATTTTGTGTGGTAAGCAAAAATCACTAATTTTGCACTATATTTTGCCCTGACGCCTCGCGCCGGGCGGAATGATGGTCATCGCGGTTCGGGAGACCCAGACAAAATACCGAGACCGGCGTTGACGCCTATCAAGCTAAGAATATGAAAATCATAAGAAAAGTGAGCGAACTCCTTGACCACGTCGCCCTTCTTGAAGAAGACAGACGTTCGGTCGGACTTGTCCCCACGATGGGAGCGCTCCACGACGGCCACCTCTCGCTTGTCGAAAGAGCCGTCTCAGAGAATGACGCCGTGATTGTCAGCCTGTTTGTCAATCCGACCCAATTCAATAACCCCGACGACCTGCGCACCTATCCGCGCGACGAAGAGGCCGACTTCCGTCTGCTTGCCCAGGCCGGTGTCAACGCCGTCTTCGCCCCCGCGGTCAGCGAGATCTATCCGGCCGACGGCCCCGCCCCCAAGTCCGACTTCAAGCTCGGCCGCGTGGCCGAGGTGATGGAGGGTGCCAAGCGTCCCGGACATTTCCAGGGCGTGGCCCAGATCGTCAACCGCCTTTTTCAGCTCGTGAGACCCAAACGGGCATACTTCGGAGAGAAAGACTTCCAGCAGATCGCCGTCATCCGCTCGATGGTCGAGAGCGAACATATTGACGTCGAGCTAGTCCCCTGTCCGATCAAGCGCGCCGCCGACGGACTCGCCCTCTCGAGCCGAAACGCACTGCTGACTCCCGCACAGCGCGCCGTGGCCCCAGAAATCCACAAGGCTCTCGCCGAGAGCGTCCGTTTCTCGAAAGACCACACGGTTGAGGAGACCCGCAAGAGCGTCATCGACCGCCTGAACGCAATTGACGAGATGGAGGTCGAGTATTTCGACATAGTCGACGGGCGCACACTCGAGACGATCGACCAATGGACCGAGTCCCCCTTCGTAGTCGGCTGTATCACCGTCTGGTGTGGCAAGGTCCGGCTGATTGACAACATCTGCTACAGATCCTAACCAAGATTTTCACGAATCTCCCTCGGTTTTAGATATCTCAGACCATGCTCATCGAAATGATGAAATCGAAGATTCACCGTGTGACAGTCACAGAGGCGAATCTCAATTATGTCGGCAGCATCACAATCGACGCCGACCTTCTCGACGCCGCCGATATCCTTCCCGGTCAGCGCGTCTATATAGTCAACAATAACAACGGAGAACGCCTCGACACCTATGTGATCGAGGGCGAACGCGGAAGTGGCGTGATCTGTCTCAACGGCGCCGCGGCCCGCAAGGCCCAGCCCGGCGACATCATCATCATCATGACCTACGCCCAGATGACTCCCGAAGAGGCCCGTGGCTTCAAACCCCGCGTGATCTTCCCCGACACGGCCACCAACCGCCTCGTCTGATCTCCGTTCACCAAAATATAATAGACACACCAGAATATGTTCACCAGCCTGTCCGAACGCCTCGAGCAATCGTTCAAGATCCTCAAAGGCGAAGGTAGAATCAGCGAGATCAACATCGCTGAGACAATGAAAGATGTGCGCCGCGCCCTGATGGACGCCGACGTCAACTATAAGGTAGCCAAAGAATTCACCAACAACGTCAAGGCCAAGGCTATCGGTCAGAAAGTCCTCACTTCGCTGAAGCCCCGCGAGGAAATGGTCCGTATCGTCCACGAAGAACTCAAGGAGCTGATGGGCGGAACCAAGAGCGACCTCAACGTCGAGGGTAAGCCGGCCGTGATCCTCATGTCGGGTCTTCAGGGCTCGGGTAAGACCACCTTCTCGGGCAAGCTCGCCAAGCGTTACAAATCGCGCGGCCGCAGACCCCTGCTCGTAGCCGGCGACGTTTACCGCCCCGCCGCTATCCAGCAGCTCTCGATCCTCGCCGAGCAGATCGGTGTCCCCGTATATAAAGAGGAGGGGAATCAGAATCCAGTTCAGATTGCACTCAATGCGGTCGAGGAGGCCAAGCGCAACGGCTATGACCTAGTGATCGTCGATACCGCCGGCCGTCTGGCCGTCGACGAGGCAATGATGAATGAGATCGAGGCCGTCAAGAATGCGCTCCATCCCCAGGAGACTCTTTTCGTGGTCGACGCCATGACCGGCCAGGACGCCGTCAATACCGCCAAGGAGTTCAACGACCGCATCGACTTCGACGGCGTCGTCCTCACCAAGCTCGACGGCGACACACGCGGCGGCGCCGCCATCTCGATACGCTCGGTGGTCAACAAACCGATCAAGCTCATCGGCTCAGGCGAGAAGCTCGACGACATCCAGGACTTCAACCCCGAAGGTATGGCCAGCCGTATCCTCGGCATGGGTGACATCCTCGAGCTCGCCAACCGCGCCCACCAGATCTTCGACGAAAAGGAGGCCGAGAAGTTGGCCGAGAAGATGCGCAAGAACAAGTTCGACTTCAACGACTTCTACAAGCAGATCCAGCAGATCAAGAAGATGGGCAACATCAAGGAGTTGGCCGGCATGATTCCCGGAGTCGGCAAGGCGATCAAGGACATCGACATCGACGACTCGGCCTTCAAGAGCATCGAGGCGATCATCCAGTCCATGACCCCCTACGAGCGCGAGAACCCCGACAAGATCAACCAGTCGCGTCGTCAGCGAATCGCCAAAGGCTCCGGCACGAACATGACCGAGGTCAACCGACTCCTCAAGCAATTCGACCAGATGCGCAAGATGATGAAGCAGGTGACCTCCATGAAAGACCCCATGAAGCTCATGCGCCAGATGCGCGCCCAGCAAGGTCGCCGCTAACCTCCGGCTACACCTACACCCCCCACATCGTCAAGGGTCTGTCCGCACCGCGGACAGACCCTTGAACGGATAGATCAATCACCCCACTTTCCAGTGTAGCTAAAGACGAAATCTTACTAATATCAAGCACGCCATGGGTGTAGAAATCTCGTTTTCCCAAAGTTATTATTGGTTGGATTCCTGGATTTTAGCCAATATCCTTCAGCTCGCGACTCAAGAGTTTTGCGACCGATATATAGACTACCATATAGATCCCGGTCGAAGGCTTTACGACCAAATGGTGATGGCCGCCAGAAGCGGTGTCGCAAATATTGCCGAAGGATCCGCCCGTCATTCGACTTCTATAGAAAGTGAAATGAGACTGTTGGACGTTGCCCGAGCAAGTTTTGACGAACTCCAGGGTGACATCTTCAACTTTCTGTTGCGCCGGAGAACCGACATCTGGGGGATCGGACAGCCGGACCGTGAAACGATTTGGCGAATGAGACTGGACCGGCCAAATTATTCCAACAGTTATCTGAGTGATGCCGCCAGGCATATCCTGACGCAGAAACAGAAGTTTGAACCGTGGCTGAATCACGCGGATCCCGGAGTTGTGGCTAATGCGTTGTTGATGCTTTGCCTGAGGATAAACCGGATGCTTCAGAATCAGATAGAACACCGTCATGAAAACTTCAAGGAGCACGGTGGCTTCACAGAGAATATGACGGCCGACAGACTGCAGACAAGACGAAGCCAAGCCACAACGCAGGGCGCTCCAAACTGTCCGAAGTGCGGAAAGCCAATGGTGAAAAGGATGCAGAAGAAAGGGGAAGGTCAGGGAAGAATATTCTGGGGCTGCAGCGATTATCCTCGCTGTCACGGACTCAGACCGTTTGTGGACGCGGAGCGTTAGCGCTCTTCGAGATTCTCGATCCTCTCGAGTTTCTCGAGCTTCTCGGAATTATCGAGCTTCTCGAAAATCTCGATCATCTCGGGATTCTCGAAAATCTCGATTCTCTCAAGCTTCTTGACACTGACAGCCACACCGCGTGATCAGGTAGACAAATCGACCTACGACCTTCTGGAACTCGAAGGGGGCGAGCCGAACTTTGCCTACGAGTACGAGGTCCTTGACATCTTCCCCGGCAAGTTCCCGAAGGTCGCCGAGTTCGTCGTCCACCTCCGAGACTCCATCATCATCGCGTAAGAGGGACGGCTTGTAAATGCGGGTTAAAAGTGTTATCTTTGCGAGATAATAACGAAGGAACATGGAACAGACAGTAAAATACCCCGTAGGCCGACAATCTTTTGAGCAAACTCGTGAAGGGGGGTGGCGCCGTGAGCTAACGACCTTATATAAAGATATGAAGACAATTTGTAGGTTAATTACTTTAGCGCTGATTGCCGTCTTTTTCACCGCGTGCGAAAAAGACGAAGGCAGGATGCTTTGGAAGGTTGTTTCTAACTCCGATCCCGAGGCGATTCAGGTCGTGATAGAATCGGATGAGGTTGAGCCGAACGCATCCGGTTGGATCCAAAATGTTTGGGTCAAGGCTATGTACAGAGAGGGGGATCTCGTCTTGATGTGCACCAATCATGATATCCAGTTCGATATGGTGTTCGGAGAAGAAGGATACACAAACAACGAAATGGGCTTCACCCTGTCTAAGGTCGACTCCCGAACCTTGAAGATCCACTTCGATCTCAACGCCTCTGGGCGGCCTGAAACAACCGATCAGATCGCCATTCCGTCGAAAGAGAAAGCTCACACTGTCTATAACACCGCTCTATGGATCACCAGATCATTCGGAGAATTAGAGCAATGATACCTGTGAGTCAATCGGGGTCTTCAAGTCGGGAGAGGGTCCGGCGGTCTTCGCGACCTTCGTAGAAGGTGTCGAGGACTTCTTCGAAGAGCGGGTCTTTGGTGACGCGCCAGAAGAGGGTCATGGATGATTTCAACTTCAAGACGTCAATCCCGCTGCCCATTATCTCCAAGATGGACTTCTCGGGGTGGTTGAGAAGTTCCCGGGTGATCTCCTTCAGTCGGCTTCCGAGTACGGGATGTTCGTAGTAGGCGAGGGCCTCTTCAGCGTCATCTATCCCGTAGAACTCGCTGTTGAAGCTATGGCCGAAGCCCTTCAGCTGAGGGAAGATGGACCATATCCAGTGAGACGACTTGTACCCACGCTTTATCTCGTTCAGAGCCAGATCATAGTCAAGCTCCTGAGCTTCTAAAAATCTGTTAAAGTTGTTTTCCATTGCGTTCGGTTTAACCACTTATTATTTGGTAATCAATTTCTTACCGCTTGGAAGCCGGCGTTACTGCTGGTCGCCGTAGACGAGGCGCTCTGCTTCCTCAGCGGTTAGGGTGATGGGGTGTCCCTGACCGTCGCTCGTGACGATTGACTGACCCAGCTTCTTCTTCTGCTCAAGCATCTTCCGGAAAGACTCCTTCATCGCCTTCTCCAAAAGCTCACCCTGTCTTTTTTTATCTTCTATTGTCATATTGTTCTTTAATTTCTTCAAATAAATCCTCATTGTGAATCACTTGATCATCCGCAATCATCCTCGTTTCACAATTGTTATCGAACAGTGCCCAATAATCGACGATTGGCATGAAGATCTTAAAAAGATTCTTGAGGCCACGATGATAACGTTCGTGGATTGTCGCAGTGGGGATGTTATGACCCCCTTCAGAGACTCTCTTTTCGACTCGTTGACAAGCCAGTTCGGGCGATTCAAGCCAATAAAACAGAAGTTGGACCGTATACCCTCTCTCTTGGGCTCGTTTGACCAGCGATTGATAGCTTCGCGTTGCAAGCGTGGTCTCGATGGCGAAAGGAACCCCTTCCTGCAGGAGGTTTTCGATGCGCTGAAGCATCAGCTTGCCTGCTTGAATGGCCACAGTCTCCGGTGCAAAAGGGGAGAGCCCTTTTGCGATCTCGTCAGCGTTCACAAACTCTTTGCACTCAAGTATTTGAGGGAGTATGTTGAACGATGCCGTGGTCTTTCCGGCACCGTTACAGCCTGCAATGATATAGAGATTCGGCATAATCATAGGCTTTTATGAGTCGCCCACCCTTCCTTCACACAAAATTAGCGATTTTTTTCGACACAGTCAAAAAAATGGCCAAATGAGACCAGTGGAAGCAGCCGGTAAGGAATCATGGCCTGGTCGGTTTATTTGCTGAGGGAGTCGAAGTACATTTTCGATGCGCGGTAATACCAGATGGCGGCGGCGATGACGAAGAGGATGGCTGCCACTCCGGAAGAACCACGGCAGATAAGGAGCCATTTGTCTGACGGTTCGAAATCGTTCAGAATCAACCCAAGTGCCGTGAATTGAAGGACGATAGCTAGGCCACCGAAGAGATAAGTTGTTATACGCCAGGGATTGTTTGCCTTAGCGTATAACATTTTCTTTATTCCCTCCCGTCTAAGGTAAGCCTTTTCGAGATGGTTCATCCTATTCGGTTTGCGCTCCATAACCTTAGTAATAGATGGTGAGGTCGGCGAGGGCGGTGGCGTAGCGGGCCTGGAGGTCGAGGTATTCGAGTTCGGCTTCGAGGAAGTAGAGCTTGTCGCCTTGATATTCGTGGAGCGAGATCTGACCCTGCTCATACTGCTGTTTCAGAAGGTCGTAGTTGTCGGTCATGTCGAAGACCTGACGAAGAGGCTCCAATTGGCTCCGGAGGGCGTCGGCTCTTTGCCAAAGTGCGAGGGCAGTGGCCTCTTCCTGGCGCTCGGTTGCCGAAGCTTCAAACTCAGCCTGGAGCTGGCGCATCTTGGCCGCCTCGACCTTTCCACGGTTTGAGAAGATCGGGAGCGTCACCCCGACTGAGACGCCGTTGAAGTGCATCCCGTCTTCAAAGAGGTGCTTGTAGCCGAAGGTCAGACCGGGCCCTCCCTCAGCTTTTGCAACACCGACTCCACGACGAGCCGCTTCAGTCTGCGCAACCGCCGCACGGACGGCAGGCAACTTACGGGCATTCTGAAGGACAGTCTCAAGATCGGGGAGGGGAGTGGCCAGAATGAAATCCCCGACAAGCTGGCTGAGCCATTCGGATACATCCATGCCACCGGCCAAGAGACTCAGAGCTTGAGTAGCCTCGATCAGGGACTGTCTCTCGTCTTCGATACGGACTGCGAAGCGGCCGACTTCGATAGCCAGTTTGTTGGCGTCGATCCGGGAAATCTGTCCCCCTTTTTCCTGTTGGCGCGTCAACTCAAGCATATCGACGTTCGCGGCCGCCATCTTCTCGATCAGTTCAAGTTTACGGAGCTGAAGACGATAGTTTGTAAGCGCCGAAATCACAGCCTGACGCTGAGTGACTTCGGTAGCTTCAGCCAAGACGGAGAAGGCGTCGGCCTGCGCACGCGCTTCGTTCTTGCGGGCTCCGTAGACACCGAACCATTCGAATCCCCATTCGATACCCACATTCCAGCGGTTGTCGACCCCTTTCGGCATCCACATATATTCACCGCCCAATTCCGGATCGGAAAGAGCACCGGCATTCTTGATGTCGGCGAGCGCAGTGCGTGCTTCGATACGCGACTTGATCACCTCCGGATTGTGGGCGATAATCGAGTCAACGGTCGCATTGAATGTCATGGCGTTGGCCGAGGCTGCTCCGAGCCCCAGGGCGATAGCTGTCGCAATCGTCAGTTTCATATGTCGGGTTACTTTTTTCCTTTGTGTATAATATGTGACACAAAAAAGTCGGCGATGGTTTAATCCTTGGCTTTAGTTTTGCGGAACGTCCTCATGCAGATCGCGGGGAGCAGGAAGATGTTGAGGAGTGTCGAAGAAACCAGACCTCCGAGAATCACAAGCGCCAGAGGGGCCTGAATCTCATTGCCCGGCAGATCACCGCGGACAACGATCGGCAACAGCGCCAGCGCCGAGGTCAAAGCCGTCATCACGATCGGGTTCAGACGATCGACAGAACCGCGAAGAATAACAGCCTGACGCTTCATTCCCTTTTCCGCCAGCAGGTTATACTGGCTCATGAGCAACATACCGTTTCTGGTCGCGATACCCAAGAGCGAGACAAAGCCGATGATGGCCGGGATATTGAGTTCGCTTCCGGTCAGCTTCAGTATCAACACACCGCCGATCATCGCCAGCGGCATATTGAGCAGAATCAGGCCGGCCTGTGGCCAAGAACGGAACTCGCCGTAGAGCAACAGCGCCACGACAATCAGCGCCAGGAAAGAAGTCAGAGCGAGGGTACGCGAAGCAGCCTCCTCGTTTTCAAACTGACCGGTCAAAGTGTAAGACACCCCTTCGGGCATCTTCACCGTCTCGAGTTTTTCCTTCAGATCATTTACGGCACCGCGCTGGTCGCGGCCCTCGATGTTGGCCGTCACCGTCAGTCGGCGTTTGCCGTTCTCACGGTTGATTCCGCTCGGACCCGAAGTCGACTCAATCTCACAGAGATCCGCAAGAGGCACGACACCCTTCGGCGTAGCCACGGCGATATCTGCCAGGGCTTCCGGCGTACGCATGTCCGGCATCAGGCGCATTGTCACCGGGAAAGGGTAGCCTTGCTCGTAAACCACTCCCACCTCGCGGCCACCTATGGCAGTCTCCACAAAGTCACGGAACATAGCCGGCGTCACGCCGTATCGGGCCAGCATCACGCGGTTGGGACGCAACTCGAGCTGAGGCCGGGGAATCAGAGGCTCGACAGTCACATCCTCAAGCCCGTCTACCTCCTTCATCTCGTTGGCTATCTGCTTGCCGACGCGTAGCATCTCGTCAAGATCCTCGCCGAAAAGCTTCAGACTCAGTTGCGCCTCGCTTCCGGTCAACATTGCGTCGATTCGGTGTGATATTGGCTGGCCGATCTCAACTGTAACCCCCGGTATATGGCCGAGGCTCTCGCGGATCTGAGCCGACAGATCCTTGCGGGACATGCCTTTCGGCAATTTATAGGGAGCTTCGATTTCCGAGACATTGACCCCGAGAGAATGCTCGTCGAGCTCTGCTCGGCCGGTCTTGCGGGCCGTTGTCAGGATACCTGGAGTCTTCAGAATAATCTCCTCAGCCTGACGACCCAGACGGTCGCTCTCCTCAAGCGAGATGCCGGGCAGCGCACTGATGTTGATCGTCAGCGACCCCTCGTTGAACGGCGGTAGGAAGCTTCGGCCCAGAGTCGGCAGAAGAACAGCGGCCAGAATCAGAAGTGCACCGGTCAGATAGAAGAAAGGCTTGGGCCGTCTGATCACACGCTTGAGACCGTTGAGATATTTAGCACGGAGCCACAGCGCAAACTTCGGCTGACGACCCGTTCCGGCCCCTTTGTCCTTGCCACCGAGCAGATATGAGCACAAAACGGGTGTCAATGTCAGGGCGACGACGGTCGAGACCGCAAGCGAGACCATGAAAGCGACTCCGAGAGGCTTCAGCAGACGTCCCTCCATTCCGCTGAGGAAGAATAGGGGAGTGAACGCCGCGCAGATGATCAGAGTCGAGTTGAGGATCGGCATACGGACCTCGCGAGAAGCCTCGAAGACTACCTCGAGCAGATTCTTACGCTGATCCTGCGGTAGCCGGCGGTTGCGTTGAATCCGTTTGTAAACGTTCTCCACGTCCACGATCGCGTCGTCCACGAGAGAGCCGATGGCAATCGCGATACCGCCGAGGGTCATGGTGTTGATTGTCAAGCCCATTAGACGTAGCACGAGCAGAGTCAGGATCACCGACACCGGTAACGCTATGGCCGAAATTAAAGTTGTCCGGACATTGAACAGGAAGATGAAGAGGATGATGATCACAAAGAGCGCCCCTTCGAGAAGCGACACGCGTAGGTTGCCGATAGAGCTCGAAATGAAATCCGCCTGTCGGAAGATGTCTGTCTTATATAGGATATGGCCCGGAAGAGTCGGCACAACATCCTGTAGAATCTCCTCCAGATTGGCCGTCAACCCCGTAGAGCCGACGCCGGGCTGTTTCATCACAGTCATCAGCACCGCCGGACGACCCTCGACAGAAGCCACACCGATAGCCGGAAGCTGGGCTCCGCGTCTGACGGTTGCTACGTCGCCGAGCGTCACCGTCGTCCCTTCGGGTGAGAGACCTACGACCGCCTCCTCCATCACTTCGGTGTCGGTGGTCATCATCCGCGCCTTGACCGAATACTCATTGCTCCAACCCTCGATGATACTTCCCGACGCGTCGGTAGTGAAACTTTCGAGTGCCTCGGCCACATCCGAGACCGACAGCCCGTGATAGCGAAGCTTGTCGGGAGAGAGCTCAATCGTAAACTCCTCCGGGTCACCGCCGATCACGCTGACCTGAGCGACACCGGCCACGCTTCTCAGTTTCGGGGCAATATCGCGTTCGGCGACGGTGCGGAGCTGAGCGCCCGACATGTCTTTCGCCTCGAGACCGATGATCAGAATCTCACCCAGTATAGACGACTGCGGACCGAGAACCGGCACGCCACAACCTGAAGGGAGAGAGACGGCGCCGAGACGTTCTGTCACAGTCTGGCGCGCGAGATAGATATCCGTTCCCCATTCGAACTCAGCCTTCACGACAGAGAAGCCCGTGGCCGAAGCCGAAGTCACTCGTCTGACTCCCGAGGCGCCACTCAGAGCCGTCTCAACTTCGCGGCTCACACTCTTCTCCACCTCCTCGGGCGAGAGACCTCCCGCCTCGGTCATCACCGTGACCGTCGGTGCATTCAAGTCCGGAAATATGTCGACCTCCATCGAGAAGAGGGCGAACATCGAGACAATCAACAATATAGCCGAGACGGCGAGGACAGCCACCCGGTTGTTGAGAGATGTGCGGATAATTCTGTTAAGCATCTTTCGTCGGGGCTGATCAATGGTTATGGGTATGGGCAGGAGGAGCGATATGGGAGATTTCGGCCATTCGGATCACACGAGCACCGTCACTGACAATCTGTTCGCCGCCGTTGAGGCCCGAAAGAACCTCGACGCGCAAGCCGTCTGAGCCACCCGTCTGTACGCGACGCTTGGCATACTGACCTTCGTGAACCTTCTCAAATACATATTTTACACCCTGGATCTCCACGATGGCCGAAAGGGGGATGGTGATCACATCGGGACGTTCAGCACCTTTGAGCCATATCTCGGCATATGCGCCTGGAATTGCCGTACCGTCGTTCGTAAACGAGAAGCGCACCGGGACATAACCCTCAGAAGCGGAAGTAACTTCCCCTCCGAGACGTCGGCCGCCGTTTGACGAAAGCGAGACAGCCTGCGACATACCCTCCTGGCGGAAGTTGGCAGTCGAAGCCGAGCGGGCCATGGCCGCATGTCGGGCCGGGACATCGGCGCGAAGAGTCAGCGAAGTGTTGCGAGACACGACCGCAAGGGTCTGCCCACGCTCAACGAACTCCCCGCTGCGGACCATCACCGAAGTGATCACTCCGGCGCCGGGCGAGACAGCCGCGCTGCTGACATTTCCTCCTCCTTCGGCACGTGCGGCAGCCAATTCAGCCTCAGCGCGTTGAAACTCCGCCTTGCTGACCGCTCCCGAGGCGACCAGCGGACGCAGACGCTCCACTTCACGCTCTGCGGCGGCTATACGGGCTCTTGAGGCCGCAACCGGATCGCCCCCTTCGGTCCCGGTGGCCTTGATTGTTCCGAGCGCCTGACCGGCCGAGACGTGGCGTCCAACCTGGAGAGCCCCGTTTGGAGTGAACCGGCCGCTGCGCGGAGCCGACACAACATATTCGCCTTCTGAAGCACGCTCCACGGCCCCCCCGACCCGCAGAGTCTCCGAAAAACGACCGCGTTCAACCTTGACTGTCTTCACTCCGAGGCGGCCAGCCTCCTTGTCGGCCAAAGGAATCTCGGCGTCATGACCATCATGCCCCTCGGCTTCGTGTTCATGCCCTTCATGATCGTGATCGTGACCTTCGTGCTCGTGGTCGTGTCCCTCATGATCGTGATCATGACCTTCGTGGTGTTCGGTTTCGTGGTCGTGGCCCTCGTGATCGTGGCCGGAATGGCCGTTTCCGCAGGCCCCGAGGCTCAGAGAGAGCCCCAATATAATGGAAAGTGCATATTTCGTGTTCATGGCGCAAAGATAGCACTAACTTCGCACACATTATGTGCGAGATTTTTCGTAACTTTGCAGTCATGAGATTTAGCGACATATATGGACACGATGGAGCCAAGGATATTCTGCGGCGAATGGCCGACACCGGTCGGATCCCCCACGCGTTGCTCATCACCGGCCGCCCGGGCATAGGCAAGATGAAGCTCGCGCGTGCATTTGCCCAATATATCCATTGTGAAAACCCCCACGACGGAGACTCGTGTGGCGTCTGTCCATCTTGCCGACGCGCCGACGCCCTCCAGGACCCGGACATTCGCTATTCTTACCCCGTGCTGAAGAAAACAGCCGGCAAACCGGTCTACTCGACCGACTATATGGAGGAGTGGAAGCAGATGCTTCGCGACAGTCCCGAGATGGATTTCCGCCGCTGGCAACTGTTGATCAACGCCGAGAACAAACAGCCGATGCTCTATGCCGACGAAGCGGACGATATCTCGTATAACGCCAACCTCTCGTCGTTTGCCCACAACGAGAAGATCTTCATCATCTGGCTGCCGGAAAAGTTCAACGAAGCCGCCTCCAACAAACTGCTGAAGATACTCGAGGAGCCATTTCCCGACACTTATTTCGTCCTCGTGAGCAACGAGCCCGAGCTCATGTTGCAGACCATTCTTTCGCGTACAAGGCGTCTGTCGCTCAATCCGCTGACCGAGACTGAAATCGCCGAGTGGCTGACGGTCAACCGGGGAATGTCGCCCGATAAAGCCCAGGCCCTCGCGCCGATGGCCGAAGGGAGCCTGCTGAAGGCTGTCGAAGTAGCCGGTGGCTCGGGAGAGAACGAAGAGTTCGGAGATATGTATATGGACATGATGAGGTCTGCCTACGTCGTGTCTATGACTCGGCTCAGAGACCTGTCGGAGACCATCGCGAACTACGGCCGCGAAAAGGCGATCCGCTACCTTGACTACGTCGCGCGCATGACCCGCGAGAACTTCATCTTCAACCTCCAGTATCCGGCCCTCAACCGCATGACCGTCCAGGAGACCCAATTCTCGAGTCGCTTCTCGCGCTTCATCAACGAGCGCAACGTTGAGGACATCATCAGCGAGACAGACCGGGCACGGGGCGACATTGCGCGCAACGCCAACGGCAAGATACTCTTCTTCGACTATCTTCTGAAGCTCGCCCTCTTCCTCAGGCGGTGAGTTCGCCGACAAAACCACGGGGAAGGGACAACGAATTAATAATCAAATAAATAACCAACTTACAGAAACACAACACGATGAAACCAACTCTGTATATCCTCGCTGCCGGAATGGGCAGCCGCTACGGTGGTCTGAAACAGCTCGACGGCCTCGGTCCTTCGGGCGAGACAATCATGGACTACTCGGTCTATGACGCCCTGCGCGCCGACTTCGGCAAAATCGTCTTCGTTATCCGCAAAGATTTCGAACAGGAATTCCGCGAGAAGGTTGTGTCAAAATATGAAGGCCTCGTACCCGTCGAGGTTGTCTATCAGGAACTGACAGCGCTTCCCGAAGGCTTCACCGCTCCCGAAGAGCGCCAGAAACCCTGGGGCACAGGCCACGCTGTCCTGATGGGCAAGGATGTCATCAAGGAGCCCTTCGGTGTGATCAATGCCGACGACTACTACGGCCGCGAGAGCTTCCAGACCCTGGCCGACTTCCTCCGCAGCGTCGAAGGCAAGAAAGGAAAATACTGTATGGTGGGCTTCGAGATCGAGAACACGCTGAGCAAAAACGGCGGCGTTTCGCGCGGCCTCTGTCACGTCAGCGAAGAGGGCTTCCTCACAGGTGTCAAGGAGTGTCACGGCATCCACATCAACGAAGCCGGTGTGCTCGTTCAGACTCTTGAAGACGGTACCGAGGGCGAATTCCCCCGCGGCGCTCACGTCTCGATGAACATGTGGGGCTTCACTCCCGACTATTTCGACTACTCGGAGAAGGCCTTTGTGGACTTTCTCAAGGAACACGGCTCGGAACTCAAGTCGGAGTTCTACATCCCGACCGTCGTCAACGATCTGATCGAAGCCGGCGAGATCACACTCAAGGTCGAGCCGACAACCTCGAAATGGTTCGGCGTCACTTATGCCGCAGACCGTCAAGAGACTGTTGACCGCTTCGCCGAGCTGGTGAAGGAAGGCGTTTATCCCACCCCTCTTTTCAAAACCGAAAAATAACCCCGAAACTTACAATGAAAGAACGTATTTTGGTGACCGGCGGTACGGGCTACATCGGCTCGCACACAGTTGTTGAACTTCAGGCAGCCGGCTATGACGTAGTCATCATCGACAACCTCTCTAACTCCAACCGTGGTGTGCTCGACGGAATCGAGAAGATCTCGGGTATACGCCCCGCCTTTGTCGAGGGAGACTGCACCGACCTCGAGACCCTCCGCAAACTCTTCAAGGACTATCCCGGAATCAAGGGCATCATCAACTTCGCAGCCTCGAAGGCTGTAGGCGAATCGGTAGAGAAACCACTGATGTACTACCGCAACAACCTCGTGACTCTGATGAATCTGCTCGAGCTGATGCCCGAGTTCGGAACGAAGGGAATCGTCTTCTCGTCGTCTTGTACCGTATACGGCGAGCCCGACGTGAACCCCATCGACGAGTCAGCCCCCATCAAGCCCGCCACATCTCCCTACGGCAACACCAAGCAGATCTCTGAAGAGATTATCACCGATTATATCAACTCCGGCGCTCCGGTGAAGGCTATACTTCTCCGTTATTTCAATCCTGTCGGCGCACACCCCTCTGGCCTCATCGGCGAGCTCCCCAACGGCGTGCCCAACAACCTGGTTCCCTATCTGACCCAGACCGCCGCCGGAATCCGCAAGGAGCTGACCGTCTTCGGCGACGACTATCCAACTCCCGACGGCTCATGTATCCGCGACTTCATCGACGTCGTCGACCTTGCCAAAGCCCACGTAATCGCCATGAAGCGCATGCTCGACGGTGAAGACAAAGACAAACTCGAGATCTTCAACCTCGGAACCGGCCGCGGTCTCTCAGTCCTCGAGCTGATCGCTTCGTTCGAGCGCGCCACAGGCGTCAAGGTGCCCTATAAGATCGGTGCGCGTCGCGCCGGAGATATCGAGAAGATATGGGCCGAACCTAAGAAAGCAAACGAAGTCCTCGGATGGAAAGCCGAAATACCCATCGACGAGACTATGGCCAACGCATGGCGCTGGCAGCAGAACCTTCAGAAATAAAGGTATAAAATCAACCATAACTTAACACACATGAAACATTTCTATCTGCCCGCGGCCGGTCTCGGACTGGCTCTGATCGGGCTGGTCGGGTGTGTCGATGACAATTATCACATCAACGACGCCAACACCCTGTCGCGCATCAAGATCAACGATCTGACGGTTCCTCTGAACCTCGACAAGATCTATCTTGACAGTATCGTCGACCTTACCGACGGGACCAATGTCGAGAAGTATACCGATCCTGCGACCGGCAAGGAGTACTATGCCCTGACTGAGAAGGGAGAGGTCAACTCAGACGACATTGAGATCAGTGAGATTTCGACAGACGCCGCCGACATCAATTCATCTACCGTTCCCGTCGCACAGAGTGGCGCGTCCGGTTCTGCCGCTAACTTCCCCATGGCCGAGACCTCGTCGCAGTTTGTGTATACCGCCAGGGACATCGACTCTTCGGTCAAGACCATCACAGGTCTGCAGACGGTCAATCCGGTGAAGGCTAAACTAGTGCTCTCTCTTCCGTCCGAGCTCAAGCTAGCGTCGACCAAGGTTGAGAACATCGAGCTGGTGTTCCCCAAAGGTCTCCACAACGCCGACGGTACGGCCGCAAAGGCAAACGTAGGTGAGTACAATCCCACGACCGGTATCCTGAAGGTAGCCTCACACACCTTCACAGATCCCCGCAAGGCTGAGTTCTCGGTGACTTTCGAAGCCTTCGATTTCAAGGAGGCCGACGCAAAGATCGATGCCAATACCCGTGTATTCACCTATAAAGGAGAGATGGGTATCAACAAGAAAGGCCAGTTGTCACTCACTCCCTCGGCAGGCAATCAGGTGCTCCAGAACTTCGATTTCAAGGTCGACTATGACCTCGCCGCTTTCGACGTCAGAAACTTCAGCGGCACGGTCGACTACGCTGTCGAGAACACATCTGTAGAGCCCATTCATCTTGATGATCTGCCCGACTTCCTTCAGGATCCGCAGACGATGATCATCATCAACAATCCGCAGTTCTACTTCTCGATCAACAACCCCACCTCGCCCTACGGCACCGGTGGCGAAGGAGAAGTCGCAATCTCCTCACACTTCAACAACAACGCATCCTACTCTTCGAAGAGCCCTCAGATCACAATCAAGCCCGAGCCGGTGACCGATATATGTCTGTCGCCCTCAGGAGACGTAGAGAATCCCCTCGATGAGTACAAGGACAACCTCTCGCAGGTGAAGTATCCCGAGATGAAGTATCTCCTCTCGGGCGATCCCGTTAACGGTGCCGACGGAATGCCGAGCGAGATCAACGTGTCGTTCGACAATCCGAGACTGAAGGGCACAGCCGTCCGCTTCCCGGTTAAGAACGCCAAGTATAAGGAGAAGATTGGCCGCATGCACGGCACCTACGAGTTCTTCGCCCCTCTCTCATTCGACGCTAACTCGGTGATCCTCTACAGCGAGACCGCTGACATTGGCGGCGACGTGATGAAGGACATCTATGTCGAATATCTGACAATCGATGCTCAGGGCATCTCTACTTTCCCGGTAGACGTCCAGCTATCGGCCGTTGCCCGCGACGTCGAGGGTAAGGTGCTCGGTCACTCGAACAAGCTCGACCTCAAGGCTCTCTCTCAGGATCCGGTTAACCTTGTGATCCGTCCCGAAGAGGGTATGGAAGTGATGAACGATATCGACAGCCTCGAATTCCATGCCTTTATCCGTCAGGAAGAGACTGGAGAAGGAGAAGCTCTCGCTCCGGACCAGGGCCTCGAGCTCAAAGACTTGAGAATCCGTGTTTCAGGTTACTATGAAAAGAAATTCTGACAACCCAACTAACTTGCAACCTACACATGAAAATCTTTTCTAAATTCATAGCAGTCGCCGCTCTGGGCGCAGTCTCTCTGTCGGCAATGGGTCAGAACACCTATTCGGGTTATTTCATCGACTCCTATTCACCGCGCTACCAGATGAACCCGGCCTTCGCTCCGGACACTGAGCGAAACTACAAGGGATATGTCGGTTTCCCCGCTCTGTCGAACATCAATATCGGCGCGCGAGGCAACCTTCATCTGACCAGCATCTTCTATAACCGCGGAGGCGAGACAGTTTGGTTCACCAACCCTGATGTGTCCCCCTCGACGGTGATGAACAATATCCACGACAAGAACCGAATCGGTCTGGCCGTCAAACTGGACGTGATCAACTTCGGGTTCAAGGCATTCAACGGTTGGAACACAGTCGGCATTAATGTGGTCTCCGACACTGAGATCGGTGTCCCCAAGGCCTTCTTCTCTCTGGCCAAAGAGGGAGTGTCGAACAAGGATTACAACATCAAGGACATGCGTGCGGCTTCGAGCAACTATGCCGAGATCGCCCTCAATCACTCTCATGACCTTTCGAAGGTCGTTCCGGGTCTGAGGGTAGGTGCGTCGGTCAAGATCCTTCTCGGTATCGCCGACGTCGACGCCTACTTCAACCGCGCCAACCTGATTCTGGGCGAGAACGAGTGGCTGGTGAAGGCTAACGCCGACATCTATGCCTCGGGATGCGGTGCCCGCTTCAAGTCGAGATACAACGAGAAGTTCAACCGTTCATATTTCGACGGCGTTGACTTCAACGGCTTTGAGCTGGGTGGCTTCGGACTGGGCTTCGATCTCGGCGCTCAGTACAAATGGCGCGACTTCACCTTCTCGCTGGCTCTTCTTGACCTGGGCTTCATCAACTGGGCCAACACTCAGCACGCGTCGACCAACGGAACGAAGACCTTCAATACAGATGCCTACACGCTGGCCATCGGTGACAACGACACCTGGGACAAGATGCAGGATGGTCTCGAAGACCTCTATCAGCTCGATCTGATGGGCGACATGGGCAACTACTGCAAGTCGCTGAAGACCACTCTGAACTGGGGTGTTGAATACGTACTTCCCTACTATCGAAACCTCTCGTTCGGTCTTGTGAACACGACCCGCTTCAACGGCAGCTTCACTTGGACGGACTTCCGTCTCTCGGCCAATGTCCGCCCGGTGAAATGTCTGGGGCTGAGCGCCAACCTCGGCATGGGCACCTATGGTGTCGGCTTCGGCTGGCTGGCGAACTTGAGTGTGAAGGGCTTCAATCTCTTCCTTGGCATGGACCGCACTCTGGGCAAGCTCTCGTCTGACGGCTATCCCCTCAACAGCAACGCCTCGGTCAACCTCGGCATCAACTTCCCCTTCTGATCCCATAACTTACAGCATACAGATTGAGGCTGAGTCACTAATGAAGAAGTGACTCAGCCTCTCCTTTTATCGTGTTGTCCGGGTCTAAAGGCGCTCGGAGAGCCAGTCGTCGATGCGGCGCTTCTCGGAGGAGAAGTTGATGCCGATGGCGATGAGCTGACGGTTGTCGACCGACCAAGGGAGATGGTACTCCTTGCGCTTGATTTGGTCGAGAGCCTCCTCGGCCGTCTTGTCGAACTTCAGCTCCATGATATAGACATACTTCGGGGTTCGGACAAGAATGTCGATCCGACCGTCCGAGGTGTGGTACTCGGCCTCGGAGTACATCCCCAGTAGCTTGAATACAAGGAACAGGACGTTGCGCACATCCTTCTCGGCGTTGATCTGTAGGTCATATGAAAGGTCGGCGAATAGGGAGCGCAGACGCTTCATGGCGCCCTCGACATTCCCGGCCTCAAATTCATCGGCCAAATTGACTATGAAGACCTTCACCTCCTCATTATGCAGAGTGGCATAGTAGGGAAGAATGTATCCATAGAAACCCTCTGTTACCTCCTCGTTTGGATATCCGAGTTGGAAAAGGTCGCTCAGTTCGTCATAGCTCTTGATTGTCAGGTATCCGGTCTGATAGAACAATGCAATCGGGTTGAGCCTGTCAAAATCCAGCCCCGACAATTGATTCTCGCTACCTTTTGCTTTGTAGAGGGACTGGAGGTCTACATTGGTACGCCTCAGTTGCTTCATGAGCAGAGAGGGAGTACCGGTCCGGATCCAATAGCTTCCGAATTTCTCGTCCTCAAAGGTATTCAACAACGAGTAGGGGTTGTAAATGTCCGGACAATTCTCCGAGAAGTGGTAGCCATCGTAGCGACGCTTAAGCGTCGCTATGATTTCGTCTCGTGATTTTCTACGGGCCTCTGCCAGAGCTGAAATGCCCTCCACGAAGTTCTCGAACATCTCGGCCTCCGTAATTCCACAGATGGCGGCGAACTTGTCGTTGAACGAGATGTCCCGGATGTTGTTGAGATCGGAAAAGACGCTGAGCTTCCCGAAACGCGAGACACCGGTGAGGAACACTAGTTTGATGTATTTCGCCGAGCTCTTGAAGTTGGAGTAGACCGACGCAAGTTTGGACCGATAGCGCTCAAAGCGTTCTTTGTTGTCCAGACTGTTCACCAACGGCTTATCGTACTCATCGACCAGGATGACCACTTTCTTTCCGGTCTTCTCGTACGCAGCTTCGATTATATTCCGGAACCTAACGGCATGGCTTTTTACTTTGGGGACAAGCCCATACTTTTCTTCCCACTCGCCTATTTGATTCTCAATCAAATCCTCGAACTCTCCTTCGACCTCATAATCAGCGGAGTTCAAGTCCAGATATAGAACGGGGTGAGATTCCCAATCCCAGTCGATGGTATCTACATAAAGCCCCTTGAATAGCTCGCGTCTACCCTCGAAGAAACATTCCAGAGTAGACAGAAACAGGCTCTTCCCGAAACGTCGCGGACGTCCGAGAAAGTAATATTGGTTGCCGCTGGAGATTATCATCTCAATATAGCGGGTCTTGTCAACGTATAGACAACCCTCTTCGCGAATCTGCTCGAAAGATTGCTGGCCTATTGGGTATTTAACCGGTCTGTTCATAGTCTGCGCTTCTTTTCACTCGGCAAATATAATCAAAATATCTCTCTTCTCCAACCCCTCAGGGGATTCACCTTGTGGTTTATGGAAAGATTTAGTAATTTTGTGGTGACAAAAGAGTATTGCGGTATGGTTCCGTTTCTGAAAGCTGTGGCGACGGCTTATAAGCGTCGCTATGATGATATGTCCGGGTTCTGTTTCGTCTTTCCAAATAAGCGAAGCGGAACGTTCTTTCTTAAGTATCTCCGCTCCGGCCTGAAGGAGGGGCGGGTGGCTCCCGAAATCATGAGCATCACGGATTTTGTGGCTCGTGTCGGAGACACTGTCGTCGACAACCGGATCTCGTCGCTCTTCACCCTCTACCGGTGCTACTGCTCTCTGCTCCCACCCGAATCCAGGCCCCCCTTCGACGGCTTCCGGACATGGGGCGAGACGGTCCTCTCAGACTTCAATGAGGTCGGGATGAACTGTTCTGATCCCGACGCGCTGTTTCAGAACCTGCGGGACCATAAGGAAATACAGACCGACTTCCTGACCGACGAACAGCGACGGGTTATGGAAGAATACTTCGGCACATCAGCCTTCAAGGAGGAGGAAACTTCCTTCTGGCGCCACTTCAACAACCCGGAACATCCCGTCGGAGAGTCGGAAGATAAAGACCACGAAGGTCACATCCCCCTCAGGCGCCGCTTCATTAAGCTTTGGGAAATACTCGCCCCCCTCTACGAACGCTTCAACTCTACACTCAAGGCCGAGGGCCTCGTGACGTCTGCCGGTTCATACCGTGCGGCGCTCGAAACGCTCGAAACAAAAGGCCGTGAGGCGCTCCCTTGGGAGAAGGTCGTGTTTGTCGGCTTTAATGCCTTGACCCATGTCGAGCTCGACATCTTCAACGAACTCTCCCGGCTCGGTGCGATGGAAACCGGACCTCATCCCGATGACAGTCTGGCCGACTTTATATGGGATGCGACAGGACCGGTCTTCAAACGTATGGAAGAGGCAGACCGAAGCCTCAAGAACTCGGCCGCAAGGTTCGTCATAGCCAACCGTCGTCGCTTCCCTGAACCGGAGTGGGCCCTGAGAGATCTCGAAAAATCGGATACCGACCGCCTGCCGGCGGTTCTGCGTTCGATCGGTGCACCGTCAAACGTGCTCCAGGCTAAAATTGCCGCCTCAGAAGTGAAGCGGATATATAAGTCGGCCAAAACCAGTGATTTCGCACAGGCGAGAGTGGCTGTAGTCCTTCCCGACGAGGGGCTTCTCCTGCCGTTGCTCTACGCTCTGCCCGAAGACATCGCGGACGTTAACCTGACGATGGGTTACCCGATGAAGATGACCTCCTCGACAGCTCTTATATCTCATCTCAGACAGATTCTGAGATCGTCACGAATCAAGAACGGGGAGCTCCTGGTTTACGTCCCAGATCTGAAGCTGTTTCTTGCCCAGCCGGTCGTGAAGGTCATCGGCGGCGAGAGAGAGATTGAGAAGTTGATCAACAGAATGAATACGCTTCATCAGGTGCTGGTCTCGCGCACCCAGATTGTGGCTGAAATCCCGAATCTCGCCCCCTTCTTTGATGTCCCCGGTGAGAAGGCTCCGGTAGTCGATGTGCTCGACTATATAGACAACATGCTTCTGTTGGGAGCCAACTCGCTCGTAGGGGCCGATGGCGGAATGTTGAAGACCGGGCTCGATTCCAAGATTTTCGAGGCTCATCGAGAGGGACTGAGGCCGCTGAGAAATGCGATCTCCGATCATCCGGTCGAGATGACACGCGACACAGTCTTCGCCCTATCTCAGAGGCTCGTCAATTCGATGCGAGTACAATTTGAGGGCGAGCCTTTGAGGGGGCTCCAGGTGATGGGACTCCTCGAGACCCGGTCGCTCGACTTCGATGTGGTGATTATCCCCTCGCTAAACGAGCGTATCCTCCCGCTGAAAGCGCGGACACGCACCTTCATCCCCAACTCGCTCCGGGCCGCTTACGGACTTCCCCCTTCGAACTATTCCGAGAATCTGTTCGCCTATTATTTCTACCGTCTGATCTCGCGTGCCCGCGAAGTGGTCATGCTCCATGATGCACGTTCGGGCAGCGGTCTCAGGGCCGGAGGCGCGTCGCGCTATCTTCACCAGCTGGAGCATATTTTCGCCCCCGGCAAGCTCAAGAAAGAAGAGTGGTCTTTCGAGCTGAGCGATCTCACACCCGTGACGGGACCCATCGAGAAGACCCCGGCGGTGATGGAGAAGATCAATGAGTATATTGACGACGGTTTGTCCCCCGCAGATGATAAGCGACGCGTCATGTCGGCCACGGCTATCAACACCTATATCGAGTGTGAGAAGAAGTTCTTCTTCAAACACATCGTGAAGATCCCGGAGCCCAAGGAAATGTCACCTCACGTGGGCCATATCGAGATGGGTAACATTGTGCACAAGACAATGGAGCTGTTGTATAAGCCGACGGAGGGCCCGAAGAGGATCGACATCACGTTTATCGACTCGTTGCTTGCCGACGCAAGTTCCGAGATCCTGTTGAAGGCTACGCTCGCGATGCAGAAAGAGTACCCGTTCCTCGAGACTCTTCCCGGTCTGCCCCCTGACTTTGAGATAGTGCGCGACACGGTGGTCCGAATGGTTCGCGGAATCCTTCTTCAGGACCGCGCGCTGATAGCTTCTGATCCGCGGGGATATTTCGAGGTACTCGGTTGTGAGACGGCCGACACTACGACAATCCCCACCTCTGCGGGCCGGGAGGTGCGCTTCAGATATTCGATAGACCGCACCGACACGGCCGGGGGGTTCATCAGGATTGTCGACTATAAGACGGGAAAGATCCACGCCGAGGGAAAGAACCTTCAGGAAATGTTCAAAGGAACCACCACGAAGATGACCAACTTCCTCCAGCTGATGGCTTACGCCGGGATAGCTCGCCGGATCTGGCCCGAACGAAGCCGTGACGGGGTGGGGATGGTGCTCTATAAGGTGACTGAGATGAGTAAGGAGTCGATCGAGAAGGTCAGCTCCGCGATAGTCAAGCCCAAGCTGAAAAGCTACAACCCCGATGTGCTCAAGGAAATCGAAAAAACGTTCGAGAGCGATATGACCGTGTGCTATACGCTTAATAAAGAGAAGATTGAGGAAAAAACCTCAGAATATCGCGACGAATTCGACCGTCTCCTCGGCGACAAGCTTGACACCCTTTTCGACAACCCTACTTTCGAGCCGACCCGTCTGCCGTATCTCTGCAACACGTGCCCCTACGCAATGTTCTGTCTTAGATAACCGCCATTTTTTGAAACGGGGTCTTACTTGCCGTTGAAATGGGTCATCGCGAATTCCGCCCCTGAGAGGCAGAAGGCTTTGACGGCCTCGGCCGCTTTTTCCAGGCGTGCGGGAAGTTCGGCCTGCTCTTCGGGAGGGAACTTACCGAGAACGAAGTCAATCTGGGCACCGCGTGCGAAATCGTTGCCGACTCCGAATTTCAGTCGCGCATAATTCTGGTTACCCAGTTCGGCGGCGATGTTCTTCAGTCCGTTGTGGCCGGCATCTGAGCCGCGTGTGCGCAGACGGAGCGTCCCGAAGGGGAGGGCCAGATCATCGACGATAATCAGCAGATTCTCGAGCGGAAGCTTCTCCTGGTTCATCCAGTAGCGGACCGCTACGCCGCTGAGATTCATGAACGTCGAGGGCTTCAGCACCATCAGCTCGCAGTTCTTCACGCGGACCGTGGCCATCTCGCCGTATCGGCACGACCGCCACTGACCGCCGCAGTCGGCCACGAGCCTGTCGGCCACCATGAAGCCGGCGTTGTGGCGCGTTCCGACATATTCGGGCCCGATGTTTCCGAGGCCTACTATCAGAAATTTCTTCATATCCGGGTTTGGTTGCCTGAGTTCGTCGGGATCGTTATACCCGAGTTGCCCAAGCAATTTCAAAAATCGTTTAAGCATGATTCAGAGGGAGTTGGGTTCTCCTTCAGTTATGGAGGGAAAGAAAAAACGGCGGACCGAAAGGAGCCGCCGTTTTTATGTCGGATTGACGAAAGATTACTCAGCCTTTGCTGCAGCGCCACGAGCCGCACGGGTGAGCTGAACGGCACATACGACAGCGTTCTTGGCGTTCATCAGTTCGAGACCCTCATAGTGGAGGTCGCCAACGGCGAGGCTCTTGCCGAGACCGAGGTTGTCTACGTTGACAACGAGACGCTCGGGGATCTCGGTGTAGGGGGCTTTCACTTTCAGCTTGCGCATAGAGAGCTGGAGCTTACCACCGGCCTTCACACCTTCTGCGTGACCTTCGATCTGAACGGGCACTTCCATAACGACGGGCTTCTCGGGGAAAACCTCGAGGAAGTCGATGTGGAGAACGTTGTCCTTCACGGGGTGGAACTGGAGATCTTTCATCACAGCCTTGCGGGTCTCACCGTTTACCTCGAGGTTGATCTCGAAGATGTCGGGGGTATAGATGAGTTTGCGAACGTCCTCAGCGTTTACAGTGAGGTCGGTGGTGATGATTCCGCGCTTAGCGTCGAGTTCAACGAGCTTTTCGCCCTTCTTGAGCTCACCGGTGAAGGGGAGATCAACGTGCTTGCCGCCGTTGAGGACAGCGGGGATTTTGCCTTCCTTACGGATGGCCTTCACTGCTTTCTTGCCGAGGTCTTCGCGTGCTTCGGCTTTAAGTTCAAAAGTCTTCATTGTTTGTTGTAAAAAATTTTTGTGTTACTCAAAATATAAGTCCTTGAGCATCAGGCGCTTCCATACTGTAAAAGCAAACCTCCGCTCCCGAACGTTAAATTTCCCATCACACTGATAGGGGCTTACCCGAAGTCCCTGATGAAAGGATGACTTCGCCCTTCGCTCTCGCTCAGGCCGAAATCGACCGCAAAGTTACGAAAAATCTTCCGATTACGCAAATATTAAATGTAGATTCCAGAACGAAGTGCAAACTTCCGACTGACTAGCCCACATGTTTTTG
>CAZTSQ010000014.1:37951-52840 GCA_964615915.1 uncultured Sangeribacter sp. | reverse complement strand
CGGGCCATGGCCGCGGCACGCTCTTCCTCGCTCAGAATCCTAAACATACCCGGCACATAGGGAATTGCCGGCTTGGAGGCGATCTTTTCGAGAAGTTCGATCAAGTGGGTGAGTCCCGCGTCGCGACATTGATGGCCGAAGTCGTCAACGACGGTCAGATCTCTCGCGCAGAAGTAGGGGCTGAGGGTCCGGATGTGGCGGTCGCCCAGCAGTTCGTCGTTGGTCGAGCAGAGGAAGTGCATCCGGTCGCCATGATAGGCGATCTGACGGCGCAGATCATACTTGGCGTACTTGTCGAGCACCTCGCGGGTCATGGTGTATGTCTGCACTCCGTCGAGTCGCTTGCAGAAATACTCGCGCTCAACGTCGAGCCACTTCGCCAGCTCCTCGCACGGCGCCGTCACGGGATTGACCATCACCAACTCCGCGATTCCGCTGTCGCACATCATGGTCATCCATCCTCCGAGCGAAGTCCCTACGATAATCTGTGGCTTCTCGCGCCTGATCGTTTCGTTGAGGACTGCCAAAGACCTATCCGGATCGCCGTCCAGTTCCGGAGCGATCACCCGATAGCGTCCTTTGAACGCCTTCTGAAGCTGACGTTGCTTCGCCCCGTTGGCTCCCGACATAAACCCGTGAACATACATCATCACAGGCAGTTCCACATTTTCTTTCATACTTTCTCTTGCTTTAAACCGGGGCTCAACGCCCCGCCTGATTTTCACTCCGCAAAATTACAAAACCTCTCCCCGAACCTCCATCAAACACTATATCCGATGATGATAGGAATCATATCGGATATAGATATAGCAAAAGGAGGATATGCCGGAGAATCAGACGGAGGCTGACTTCTTACGGTTGGCTTTTCCCTCCATCAGCGTGAAGCTTAGGTAGGTGTCAAAAAGCACGTTGAGTTCGTCGAAGAGATCTTGGGCATAAGCCATTGGGTCGCGCCCATCACTGTTCAAGATCCCGTATATGTTGGTTTTTATCTCAGTGGGCTTTTTATTCCCAAGGGTCTTCACGCAGGCTTTGGTAGCGATGTCCAAGCACGGGAAACACATTGGATTCATATCCTTTAGTACATTGGCGATCGCTTTATCGTGGTCTCGATTGATGTCGGAAGAAGTCCGGACTTTCATCCGTACTCTTTGGGAGCCATTTTGGGAGTACACATCCTTGACAGATCCGTCCTTAAGTGTGACCGATACAAGTCTCAGACCGTCCTGGTCAGGCTCGTGAAGTGTAAGGCTTCGGATATCCTTAAAGAGACAATAGTCTTTTGGGTCCAGAATCTCCTCAGTTGCGACTCCACCTCGAATGAGGATCTTTATGTTGTCGGCATGAGAGCTGAAGAATTTTGTCATCTTATACCGATCCTTACATTCGCGGTTGATGAACGGCCCCATTGCCTTGATAGGATATGCCACCCCCTTCTCCCCCTTGGCTATCTTGAGCCGTCTGTCCTCAGTTCTGAATTGGATGATGAAGATATCCTTCAGTTCCTTCTGAGAGAATTTGATTTCGTGTCCTTTGCTCTTGTTGTCTAAGGAAGTAGCAAGTTGCTTAAGATGGGTATCAGATTTCTGTTGAAGAGTGGGCGACTCCTCTTCTTCTTTGGAACTGGGGGTGGAAGCATTTTGAGTAGGCATGGTTGCCGAAGGCGCAATTTGGTTCAGGAATATGCGGAATCGGTTTAGCGCCGACCTGGTATTTGAACTTATCTTTGCGTCTTTGATGTCTGAAGCCTGGCTGAGACAGTCGTCGATCCATCTATTGATGACATCAAGGCCATTCTGCATCGCTATAATCTGGTGGAGGCTTTGGTGGAGGGGCCTGCCATTAAAGGTGACTCCCTTACCGTCATAGAATTCGTTGAAGAATCTTCTCAGCCTTGACGGATAGTCACTTGAAGCGCGAGAGGTGAAGAGGTCTTCCAACCAATCGCTGAAGCTCTTCTCGAAAGAGAAGACACCGTTCACATCGTCAAATTTCTTTGCCATAGGGGGTTAGGTATTAGTTTTGAGTTAGACACTATTCTTGGTTACCCTTTGAATAGTTAATTGGCTCCTTATTTAGGGTTGGAGTCTCGAAGTAGAGGCGGCCAAAAATCTTGTAAGTGAGCGACCTGGCTTCCTCTCGACCGCAAATTTAGCAATAATTTTAGGAAACAAATATTTCGTCAAGATTTTGCCAAATTTCGCGTGGGCTAATCTCTGTTTAATATGCCTGTGTCGTGAACGGGATGTCAAGCTCCGACAGAAGCAGAGTGTCTCCTGGTTCTCTCCCATTGGTGGGAGTCTCAACCTCCTGGGATTTTCTGAGCGCTTCGATTATCTTGTTCATATTCATAGCTTTATTATGGGTCATTCTTTTTGGTTAGTGTCTGGGGTGGTGTTGGTGACGGAGCGTTTCGGGGGATTGATCGACTGGAGGATAGTCTCGGCCATCTCGCGGTTTGTCAGCGCCGGGTTGAGGCTGGAGGGCATGTCGAGCCACTTGGCGGTTCTTTCCGATAGATCCTCGGTGTCAATCGTGGTGCCTCGGTTGCCTTTGCGCTTGACCGACATGAACTTCCCGTTGTGAAGTTGCATGCGCACCTCATACCTGTCTGTGAGGGAGCCGATATGGATATGTTTGAGGACCCCCGGGTCTTCGCCGCCGAGGATATAGACCTTGAACTGCTCCGGCGGGAGGGGAGAGGCCTCCGGATCATCCTGAGAGTTGAGTGCGGCCCACTTGTTGACGCCGATCTCGAGCTCCATACGATTGATCTCACGGGCCATGAGCCGGGAAATTCCGGTCATAATGGTCGTGTACAGCTCCCTCTTCTTTTCCTTGCGAGCCTGTTGGGGAGAAATCTTCTTCTTCTGAATCTTCAGGTCCGTGAGTTCTTTAGAGAGGTCAGCGAAGAAGTCATGGCCCAATACGTCGGAGATCAGCATCAGCTGGCTTGTGTCGATCGAGCTGCGCCTGAAGATGTTATACACATTGTTCGGTCGGCAGTTCAATTTCTCAGCCAGCCACTCAATGGTGTAGGTCTGTGGCAGGCTGCGGAATCTCTTCTGAATGAGTTCCCCGATATGGAACTGGTGGGTATTTTGGTTATTCATATCTCGCATCCGGTAATAACTGTAAGCCAAAATCGTAAGCGATCCGGCTTTCCGTCGGCAAAGTTACATCAAATATTTCGGTTCCTCACCATCCCGGTCTATTCTTTTACAATATATTTTCTATCCTATCTTTGGAGGTTATCAGACTACACAGCCAAGCGCCTATGTATACAGGAGCTTTCACAATATCGTCTTTCCGACCTCTTGACCAGGTCATGCTACTCACTCGGAAGAGGTAGATCTCGTAGGCGCCATACGGCATAAAGGGGCAGAATGCCGATGACACGTCTGGTGGATTGCCCGGCGGCATCTGAGTCCGAGACCTCAAGAATACCGAAATTTTCAAGCGAGCTGCGTACTCCGGAGATAATCCCTTTTTTATTCATGAAAAGCCTTAGGCTTTTCATCTTACCCGACGTTCCGGACTTAACCTCAATGGGTAGGCATTTCGCATTCTTGGCTACAACGTACTCTACTTCAGATGTGGCGTTTCTTTCCAGATTCTCCCAATAAAACAGATCATATTTGCTCTGCGGATTGGAGGCTTTCATGAGTTCGAGTCCGACGGTTAACTCAGCTACATTACCTTTGTTTACGAGATCGGGAGCCTCTCCGGCAAGTATCAGTCTTGTCAGCTCCCGGTCATCATCGTAATTCATTGCCAGTTCACGGAGCAACAAACCGGTATCGAGAAAATCATATCTGGTGAACTTGGGATTCACCTGCGCTCCCAGAGGGAGACCGTTGGCAGCGGTCATCTGCACCGGAATTATTATCCCGGCATCCCGGAGAAGTCTCAGCGCTTCCTTGACCTCTTCGGTCTTATATCCCCCGTCCACTCTGCTATAGATAAACTTCTGCCCGGATTGACGTGCCACTGCCGCTAAAGTGTTGCGGAGAAGTTGTGGGTCAACTTTTTTCGAATATTTGGCGAAGTCGTCATAATAGCTTTGCCGAATGTCATTCTGCTCGTCCTGGCAGACAGAGTAATCCTGAGTTTCAACCCATGTTGCAACGCTGGCCGGCATCCCTCCCACCATCAAAAACGACCGGAACTCAGAAACAAGGCGTGAATGAAGGCTTTCTTCCAAGGGATGGCTCCAATCTCCGTTTTCAATTTCATCTACCCACATGTCTTTTCCCCGTGCCATCAGAAATTCCTTGAACGACATCGGATACATGAACATCGACCTGACGCGTCCGACACCATAGGAAGGCATTTCATTCAGCGCAAATTCAAGAAGAGATCCCGCAGCCACGACGTGCAACTCCGGATAATTCTCCTTGAAGAACCATAGGCTCTTCAAAGCTGCAGGACAATTTTGGATCTCATCAATGAAAAGCAGAGTCTCTCCAGGACTTACCTTCACGTTATGGACAGCGCCGAGGCGGTGGCTAAGTTCCTTTACATCCGGGATTTCTTCAAAAAGTCTGCGCAGGTCTTTTTCTTCCTCAAGATTGATCTCTAGATAATACTTGAATGTCTCGCCCAGATGCCTTATAGCTCTGGACTTGCCAACCTGTCTGGCCCCTCGAACTATTAGGGGTTTGCGACGTGGAGAATCCTTCCATTTCAGGAGCTCTACATCTATATCTCTGGCAAGGTATGTCATAGTCTAATGATTGTTTTGGAATGCAAAGATAATCAATGTGTTGGAAAAATCCAAAGGAATAATGGGCCGATCTCGGACAAAATCCAAGGGAATACTTGGGGTATTTTCGGAAAAATCCAAAGGAATAGGAGTGCGTCACGTGAAGGCGGGAGGTCATCAACACCCCTATCTTTCTGCTCAGGCGGGGACGCCTGAGGTACATGCGTTTGAGTCGACACCCACAGGCGGGGACGCCTGTGGTACATGCGTTTGATCTGATTGGGAGAAAAAATGACGCTTTTTCAAAAAAAATTTGGTGGTTTCGAAATTTGGTGCTAATTTTGCGGCGCGATTCGGAAATAGGTCTCGCCGCGATTCGGAAATGGGTCGCGATGCGGTTCGGAAACGGGCCGCGAAATACATTTTGGTTTAGAGTTTCCGCCTTCTGGCGGGTCGCTCAAAATTCAGATCCTTAATTGACAGCTATTGCTGTATCCTTACGGGTGCAAATCCATAGGCTCAGCAACATATCAGAAAAGAGATCTTTGACATTTTGAGCGGACGTTCGGAGGTAGGCCTCCGACAAACTCAGACGCCGTTTTTAAAACGGAGTCTAAACTTCATCGATTGCATCCGCACAATTGTCCGCAGCGGATTCGCAGTCGATATTTTTTTTCCGTCCGAAAGGGCGGGTCTATTAACTCTAAACCAAAATGAAAATGAAATCAAA
This sequence comes from uncultured Sangeribacter sp., assembly GCA_964615915.1. Classification (GTDB taxonomy): domain Bacteria; phylum Bacteroidota; class Bacteroidia; order Bacteroidales; family Muribaculaceae; genus Lepagella. The sequence goes on along the minus strand of CAZTSQ010000014.1, from coordinate 47,405 downwards.
CATCAAGCTTAATCCCACCATGTCTCTCAAGGCTATTGAGAGCAAAGTACGCAACACCTCTTTCTTCATCTCCGGCGACCGAGCAGTCGTCAAGCACAATCCCAATCAGTACAACCCCAGCAAACCTGTCGGCTCAAGCAAAGACCGACACACTGAGCGCCGCGCGCCGGGCTTCAAGTCGCTCCCCGAAATCCGCCAGTCGGTTCGCCGAATCTATGAGGCGCTTAGCCGTTCGGCCAAAGACAACGAGGTGGTCAAGCTCGAGGAAACCGGCGACCGCGAGAGCTATAAGGCCGTCATCACCCTCAGCGAGAAGCAGGGTCGCGAGGAGCAGCTTCGTACGGTTGAAACCTACGCCTTCTATCCGGCCGCGCACAATGCCGCCAAACTCGGCTCGGTGGCCATTTACGGTCCTGATGCCGCCGCGCGCAGGATGGACATCGTCCGCCATCGCTCGCTCTTCGGGCACGCAATCCGCGACGCAAGGCTAGAGATGGGACGCCGACTGTTTGTCGACGTCACCTTTGCGTGAGGGCCCGAACGAGACTCGCCCGCGGCCGGTATGGGGTCGCGGGCGAGGGGATTTTTCGCTTAAGGGGGCTCAGGCGGGGACGCCTGAGGTACAAGAAAGGGCTTCTGTTACCGGCTAGAAGCCGGCGCTACTGCTTCCTCTCAGGCGGGGACGCCTGAGGTACAGGCTCTTAATCTTCCTTCATGTTGTGGAAGACGTTCTGGACGTCGTCATCGTCCTCGAACTTTTCGAGGAGTTTCTCGATGGCTTCGCGCTGTTCGGGAGTCACCTCCTTGTAGTCGTTCGGAATACGCTCGAACTCGGCGCTCACGATCTCCATGCCTGCTTCCTCGAGATACTTCTGGATGTTGGCGAACTGGTCGAACGCGCCGTAGATGAGCCATTCTTCCTCTTCAGCTTCCAGCTCGGCGTCGAGGTCCATCAGCTCGAGCTCGAAGTCTTCGAGAGACTTGTCTGCGTTGGGCTTAACATGGAAGACGCTCTTGTGGTCAAAAAGGAACGAGAGCGAACCCTGCGTTCCGAGTGAACCGCCGTGTTTGGTGAAGTACGAGCGGACATTGGCCACGGTGCGCTGGTTGTTGTCGGTGGCTGTCTCGACAACGATCGCGATTCCGTGGGGGCCGTATCCTTCGTATACGATCTCCTTGTAGTCAGATGCGTCCTTGTCGGTCGCCTTCTTGATTGCGCGGTCGATTGTGTCTTTGGGCATGTTGGCGGCCTTCGCGTTGTGGATCAGCACACGCAGACGGGGGTTCATCGCGGGGTCCGGACCGCCGGCCTTGGCCGCGATGGTGATTTCTTTACCGATACGGGTAAACGTACGGCTCATATTGCCCCAGCGTTTGAGCTTACGGGCTTTGCGGAATTCAAATGCTCTTCCCATTTGTCAGTTTTTCTTTATCTTTTTTTGTTTAGTTCTGTTTGTCAGTTTTGGATCACTCTCGAGAGTCGGCCGTCGTCGCGAAGCCGTTTCCGATGTCGGCTCTGCCGATCCGGAGCGGTTATCTCAGTTCGGCGCCGAAGTTCTTCTTCAGAGCGTCGACGATCTTCTTCATCGTGGCGTCGATCTGCTTGTCGTTGAGGGTCTTTTCGGGATCCTGAAGGATGATCGAGACCGCATACGACTTCTTGCCGGCCGGGAGGTTCTTGCCCTCATAGACGTCGAAGAGCGAGATCTCGCCGAGGAGCTTGCCGCCGGCCTTGCGGACGGTCTGCTGGACTTCGGCGAAGGTCACTCCGTTGTCGAGAAGAAGGGCGAGGTCGCGCTTGACGGGCTGAGTCTTCGGCAGGGGCTCGAAGGTCACCTTCGTGCGCATGGCCATCTTGAAGAAGGCCTCCCACTCGATTGAGGCGTAAACCACCGGTTGCTCGATATCGAAGGCCTTGAGGGTCTTGCGGTCGATCAGGCCTATGGTTGCGAGATGTACCCCGGTCTTGGCGTCGATCTTCAGTGCGGCCGAGAAAGGAGCTTCGCTTATCTGGGTGATGTTCAGCGCGTTGTCAGAAATACCGGCGCGACGGAACAGTTGGCTGACCACGGCGCGGAGGTCGAAGAAGGTAGCCTCGGCCTGAGTCGTGTTCCACGACGAAGCGGTGAAGTTGCCGGTCAGCCAGAGACCGAGCATCTCGCGCTCCTTGAACGGCGCGAGCGGCGCCTCCTTGGACGGGGTCTTCGAGGGGTCGAGAGTATAGACGTGGCCGAACTCGTAGAGGCGGAGGTCCGAAGCCTTGCGGTTCACGTTGTGGGCGATAGTCTCCAGACCACCGTAGAGGAGGGTCTGGCGCATCACGCCGAGATCCTGAGAGAGGGGATTCATCACCTTCACGCAGTTCTCGAGCGGGAAGGCCTCGTTCTCGCGATAGTAGCCGACGGCGGTCAGCGAGTTGTTGAGGATCTCGGTGAATCCCTGTGCGGTCAGCTGGTTCGAGAGGGCCTCCTTGAGGTCGTGCGAGTCGTCTACGGCCGTGCGGTTCGACAGTGTGATGTGCATCTCGTTGTCAAACTCCACGTTATTGTAGCCGTAGATTCGGAGAATCTCCTCGACCACGTCGCAGGGGCGCGTGACATCGACGCGATAAGTCGGGACGGTGAGGTGAAGCACCTCGGGGTCTGCCGTCTCGGTCACCTCAAACTCGAGGGCGCGGAGAATGCAGACAATCAGATCCTTGGGAAGCACCTTGCCGATCAGGGTGTTACAGTATGCGAGCGAGAAGTCAAGCTCAGCGCGTTTGGGAACCGACGGACAGACATCGGTCACCGCGCCGCAGATCCGGCCTCCGGCCAGCTCCTTGATCATAAGCGCGGCCAGTTGGGCGGCATAGACGGTGATGTCGGGGTCCGTGCCGCGTTCGTAGCGGAAAGAGGCGTCGGTGCTCAGACCGTGGCGGCGCGCCGTGCGGCGGATACGCGTCGGGTTGAACCATGCGCTCTCGATGAAGACGTCGGTGGTCTTTTCTGTCACACCCGATTCGAGACCGCCGAAGACGCCGGCGATACACATCGGATCCTCCGCGTTGCAGATCATCAGGTCCGCGGCCGAGAGCTTGCGCTCCACCTCGTCGAGGGTCGTGAAAGGCTGACCCTCCTCACATGTGCGGACCACGATCTTCTCCCCCTTGACCTTCGCGAGGTCAAAACAGTGGAGGGGCTGACCGAGACCCATGAGGATGAAGTTGGTGATGTCGACTATATTGTTGATCGGACGCAGGCCGACGGTCACGAGCAGGTTCTGGAGCCACTCGGGCGAAGGGCCGACCTTCACGTCGCGGATCGTCACGCCCGAATAGCGCGGACATCCCTGGGGGTCAAGGACTTCGATCGTCACCGCTCCATCCTCGCAGTCGGCCTTGAAATCGGCCACCGAGGGGAGACGCAGTTCGGACGAGAGGGGACGACCCTCTTCAAAGTCGCGACATTGATTGTAGGCCTTCAGGTCGCGGGCCACGCCGAAATGGCTGGCGGCGTCGACACGGTTCGGAGTCAGCTCGACCTCGAGACAGAAGTCACTCTCGACCTTGAAATACTCGGCCGCGGGCGTGCCCGGCTCCACACCGTCGGGGAGGACCATGATGCCGTCGTGAGACTCGCCGAGGCCGATCTCGTCTTCGGCACAGATCATGCCGAACGACTCGACGCCGCGCATCTTCGACTTCTTGATCGTGAACTCCTTGTCGCCGTCATAGAGGACGGTGCCGATAGTGGCCACGACCACGGTCTGGCCGGTCGCCACGTTCGGGGCGCCACAGACGATCTGGAGCGGACCGGCGGGGTCGGCGACGTCGACGGTCGTGACGTGGAGGTGGTCCGAGTCGGGATGGTCGACACAGGTGAGGACCTTTCCGATCTTCAGGCCGCGGAGGCCGCCGCGGATGGTCTCGACCTCCTCAACATTGTCACACTCGAGCCCGACCGAAGTCAGGACCGCGGCCAGCTCGCGGGGCGAGAGGTCGGTATCGATATAGCGTTTAAGCCACTTGTATGATATATTCATCTTGTAAGTAAGAATAAAGCACGCTTCGGGCGTTTGCGGACCGATCACGGTGCGAGGGTGGCAAACGGTGCCTTCCTCACGTGTCCGGGCGCCCTCAGACGGCAACTTTGGGGGGTTAAGCGCCTCAACAGACGCTTTCAGACTGCGAATTTACAAAAAATTTTTGATTGAGGTCTAAAAATTTGCGAATGACAGAGGGATTGATTAAATTTGAAGCCTCAAAAGGCGCATATCCTCCTCTGTCAAGCGGGTGTGCGCCCCGAACTGTTATGAAGATACATCACGAAGGAACCAATATTCTGGTGCTGCTTTTCATAGTGCTGGTGGCCGTCAACGCCCCGGTGTGGCTCTTCCTGCCGCCCCCGGTGCTGCCCGCTGTGTGCACGGCCGTCTCGCTCCTCTTCTACTGCTTTGTGTTCAATTTCTTCCGGTGCCCCAAACGGAACTACCGCGGGCCGGAAAAGGATATGGTCGTCTCGTCGGTAGACGGCCGCGTGGTCGTCGTCGAACGCACCGTCGAGCCTGAGTTCATCAAGGGCGAGGCCATTCAGGTCTCGGTCTTCATGTCGCCGCTCAACGTCCACGCAAACTGGTTTCCCCTCAACGGCAAGGTCGTCTATGTCCGCCACCACGCCGGCCGCTTCCTCTCGGCCTACCTCCCGAAGAGCAGCACCGAGAACGAACGCTCGACCATAGGCATCATCGCCGAGAACGGACAGAAGGTGACCGTCCGCCAGGTGGCCGGCGCCATGGCCCGCCGAATCGTCACCTACGCCCGCGAGGGCGAGGAGGCCCGGATCGACGAACACCTCGGCTTCATCAAGTTCGGCTCGAGGGTCGACATATACCTCCCGGTCGACGCCAATGTCCTTCTCAAACTCGAACAGAAGACCAGCGGCGGCCTCACCCCGCTCGCCCGTCTGCGCGGCGCCGACGGCTGGATCCCCCCGACCGAAGCCTAACCCCCTCTCTCCCTTCAAGCTCTCTGAAAAACATGATTAAGAAAAACATACCCAACGCAATCACCTGTATCAACGCCATCGGCGGCACGGTGGCCTCGATCTTCGCGGTTACTCCCTTCGAAATCAGCGGCGGTCTCTACCATTATATCTGGGCGTGGCTCTTCATAGCCATCTCGATGCTGGCCGACTTCTTCGACGGCTTCGCCGCGCGTCTTCTCCACGTCAAGAGCGAGATGGGCAAGGAGCTCGACTCGCTCTGCGATATGGTCAGCTTCGGCGTCGCCCCGGCCATCCTCACCTACAGCCTGATCTCCGCCAACTCCGGTGGCGCGTGGTGGGCATGGGCGGCCATCCTGATCGCCGTCGGAGCCGCCCTACGTTTGGCCAAGTTCAATCTCGACACGCGCCAGACGACCTCCTTCCTTGGCCTGCCCGTTCCGGCGAACGCCATGTTCTGGATCGGATACAGCGCGGCCGTTGTCAGAGGCTCACACCTCGCCGAGGTCTGGTATTTCATCCCGCTCGTCATCGCTCTAGTGTGGCTGATGAACTCCGAAGTCCCCCTGATGTCGCTCAAGATCCAGAACTGGAACCTGAAGGACAATCTCCCGCGGATCGTCCTGCTCCTCGGGGCCTGCATCCTGATCATGCTGTTCGGGGTCGAGGGCCTGATGTGGTTCGTCTGCTTCTATCTTCTTTTCACAATCCCCGAACGGCGCAAGAATCGCAAGAGTCAGGGACAGTAATCAATCTAACGTAAAAAATCAATCGACAATAAGTGTCCACTTTAATCTGGTTCATCATAATCGTGGGGTTGATCGTCGCGTCGCCCTATATCGCGCGCTGGGTCTCGAGGCTGGTCCAGGAATGGGTCGCCCGCAAGATCCGCAACAAGATGCGCGAGGCGATGGGGATGCCCCCCGAATCGAAAGAGGAGCGCCGCGCCCAGCGCGAGCAGTTCCGTCAGCAACAGGAAGAGGCCGCCTACGCCCGCAGGCGTCGCCGCTCTTCGGATCCGACCTTCTCTCTGCGTCGGATCCTCCACTCGTATGCCGTCGACATTGAGTTCACCGAAATCCGCGAGTACTCGACCCGCACCGAGATTCATCCCGAGGCGGGAGGCGCGCGTGTGATCATCGAAAATCAGGTGACCGACGCCGAGTATATCCTCTTGCGCCCAGGAGGTCCGACCGATTTCGAACCTAAGTCTAAAAAAGGATTCTGGAGGAGAAACAAATGACGACCGACAGCCCTAAAGACACCGCCGGAGGGCGCACGCTCTTCATCACCGACCTCGACGGCACGCTCCTCGACCCGACAGCGCGCGTGACGCCCGAGAGCCGCGCGATGATCAACGAGGCCATTGCGAACGGGGCGCTCGTAAGCGTGGCCACGGCCCGTACGCCGGCGACGATCAGCACTCTTCTCGAAGGGCTCGACATCCGTCTGCCGATGGTCGTTATGACCGGCGCCGCCCTCTGGGACATGAAGTCCAACCGATATTCGGACGTGAAGTTCCACACCCCCGAGACCGCCGCGAAGCTGATCGGGATATATCGCGAGGAGAAGCTCCCGACGTTCATCTACTCTCTGGGCGAGGATCACATCATCCATATCTACCACCTCGGCCCGATGGACGACCTCGCGCGCCGCTTCATGGAGGAGCGCGTCGACAACCCGTTCAAGAAGTTCCATGTCGGACCCGACGGCGCTTCGGACTCCCTCCCTCCCCTCGACCGCGTGCTCCTCTTTCTGACCATGCAGCCGACTGCCGATGCCCGCCGCGTCTACGAACGTGTCTGCGAGCTCGGCGACTGCCGTCCGATCTTCTATCACGACATGTATGGCGACGAAATAGCCGAACTCGAAGTGTTTGCCGCCGACGCCTCGAAGGCGATCGGGGTGGCCGAAGTGGCGCGCCGCGCCGGCGCAGACCGCGTCGTGGCCTTCGGCGATAATGTCAACGACCTCCCGATGCTCCGCGCCGTCGACCACAGCGTCTGTGTCGAAAACGCCGTCGATGAAGTGAAGAAAGTAGCCTCGGAGATGATCGGTCCGAACACGGACAACTCCGTCGCGCGATATATACTAACCCATACCGGAGACTGAACAGACTATGGCAAGCATCTACGACCGCCAGCGGATAGGCAAATACGTGTTCCTCACGGTTTCGATCGTGGCGATCGTGGTGTTCCTGCTCATCTCGAACTCTCTGGTCAAACAGCTCGCAAACCAGGAGCGCGAGCGAATGAAGATCTGGGCGCGGGCAACGGAACGGCTTGCATCGGCCGACGCCTCGGCCGATGTCGACTTCCTGCTCGAGATCATCGCCCAGAACAACTCGATCCCGGTGATGGTCATCGACTCGGAGGGGAACATCCTCGACTTCCGCAACTTCAAGTTGCCCGACGACCCGGAAGCGGCCGACGAAGAGGGGGTCACGATCATGTTCGACTCCCTTTCGGAAAAGAATCGCCGCTTCCTCGAAAAGCGTCTCCACAAAGGAATCGGCAACACTCCGCTCGAGGAGCTGGCCGGTGGCAACTCCCACGTGATTCGCGTCGAGGTGATGCCCGAGTTCTACCAATATATATATTATGAGGACTCGATCCTGCTTCGCCGTCTGAGCCTCTACCCGTACGTCCAGCTCGGAGTGATGGCTATCCTCGCGCTGATCATCATCGCGGCGGTGATCATCACCAAGCGTGCCGAGCAGAACCGCGTATGGGTCGGTCTGTCGAAAGAGACGGCCCACCAGCTCGGAACCCCGATTTCGTCGCTGATGGCATGGTCCGAATATCTGAGCCTCACCGGCACCGACCCCGACGTCACCCGCGAGATAGACAAGGACGTGCGCCGCCTCTCGACCATAGCCGAGCGCTTCTCGAAGATCGGCTCGAACCCGGAGCTTCAGCTCGAGTATCTGAACGAAAGGGTGCGGTCGTCGCTCGAGTATATGAAGTCGCGAATCTCGGGCAAGGTCGACCTGCAGCTACATCTATCGCCCGACGATCACGGGACCATGCTCTCGGGAGCCCTCTTCGAGTGGGTGATGGAGAACCTGACCAAGAACGCGGTCGACGCCATGGAGGGAGCGGGAAAGATCGACATCACGACAGGCGCCGAGAAAGACCGCGTCTGGATCGAGATCAAGGATACGGGCAAGGGGATAGCGAAGAAGAACTTCAAGAACGTCTTCAACCCCGGCTTCACCACCAAGAAGCGTGGATGGGGTCTGGGGCTGACGCTGGTCAAACGTATTATAGAGGAGTATCACGGCGGCCGGATCTTCGTCAAGGAGAGCGAGCCCGGAAAGGGGACAACCTTCAGGATCGAACTTCCACAGGCGTGACCGGGAGCGGTGCGACCGACCTCTGAAAAACCGAACGACAAAGAACTAACCAAACAGGAATAATACTTTCAAACAAAGATATGACAACAAATAGCTCGACAGCCGGATCGACCGACCTCCGGCAAAGCGTGGGGAAGTGGCTCTACTGGGTGTTGCTCGTCCTGATGCTGATTCCCTTCAAACTCTTCACGACCGACGAGTCGACCATCCAGGCGCTTGAACGCTTCTCGGCGCCGGTAGCCCTCTTCATCGGTTTGGCGTTCGCCTTTATCTTCGGCATCCCGCACCCGAAGTTCAACAAGAAATTCTCGAAGCTCCTTCTCCAGGCCTCGGTTGTCGGCCTCGGATTCGGCATGAACCTCCAGAAGTCGCTCCAGTCCGGAGCCGACGGCATGATCTTCACTATCGTCTCGGTTATCGGCGTGATGGTAGTCGGCATCCTGCTGGGCAAGTACATGAAGATCGACGGCCGCACCTCGTATCTCATCTCGTCGGGCACCGCCATCTGTGGCGGCAGCGCGATCGCGGCTGTCGGTGGCGTGATGAAGGCCAAGGAGAACGAAATGGCCGTGTCGCTGGGCGTGATCTTTATCCTCAACGCCATCGCGCTCTTTATCTTCCCGCCGCTCGGGCGGATGCTTGACCTCAGCCAGGCGCAGTTCGGTACATGGGCGGCCATCGCGATCCACGACACGAGCTCCGTTGTCGGAGCCGGCGCGGCCTACGGTACGGAAGCCTGCGAATTGGCTACGCTGATCAAGTGTACCCGCGCGCTGTGGATCATCCCGCTCGCCTTCTTCACAATGTGGTACTATCGCGACCAGAAAGGGGGCGAGGGTAAGGCCAAGGTCTCGATTCCCTGGTTCATCCTCCTCTTCGTTGTGGCCATGGTGATCAACACCTACACTCCCGCCTCGATCGAGGGTGTGATGCTTCCTATATATAAAGGTCTGGTGGTTGCCGCCAAGCAGTGTCTCGTCGCCGTCCTGTTCGCCATCGGCGCCAGCCTCAGCCTGAAGGTGATCCGCCAGGTCGGTGTGCGTCCGCTCGTCCAGGCGCTGACGCTCTGGATGTTCATCGGCGCCGGCTCGCTGTTCGTCATTCTCTACTTCGGAGT
>CAZTSQ010000014.1:0-37851 GCA_964615915.1 uncultured Sangeribacter sp. | reverse complement strand
CGCTCTGGATGTTCATCGGCGCCGGCTCGCTGTTCGTCATTCTCTACTTCGGAGTTTGAGCTCCCTAAAATCCAAATAAACTATCTTCTTTCAACTAAACCTTTCAGTCATGGATAAGACACATTCTATGATACTTCGGACCGCGACGCCCGAGAGCCTTCTGCTCGGCGTGTCGTCGGTGATCATGGGCTGGGGCGCCGCTACCGTACACGGCAACGGCGAGATCCTGCCGGCCATCCTCTGCCTGTTCTTCGCTGTCTTCATGCAGCTCTACAACAACTGGGCACACCGCTACTATGACATCAAGTATAAGTTCGGTGAGTATATCGACGACGAGTATGACCTCGCGGACAAAGATGTTCTCGACACCTATTCGATCATCAAGGAGACGTCGAGAGGGTGTCTTGTGCTTGCACTCATGGTCGGCCTCGGGATCATGATGCTCGCCGGATGGTGGACGATCATTATCGGTCTGCTGGTCTATCTCTGCGGATGGGCCAACAGCCACGGTCAGAATCCGATTCTCCGCACACGCTGGAACGTCCTGATAACCTTCATCGTCTTCGGTCCGATCGGCGTCATTTCGACCGAGTTGGTACAGTCTGCCACCGGCCACACGAGCCAGGACTTCCTGATGTCGTTCACGAACAACCTGTCGTGGTTCGACCTCGGTCCGGCGGTCATCCTCTCGCTCCCGGCGGGTCTGATTGCGGTCGCGGCCCATCTGGCCCATGGCCTCGGAAAGTACGATTCGGACGTCGAGAACAACAAGCGTACATTCCAGACCTGGATTGGTCGGCGCAACACGGCGCGTCTGTTTCTCGTCTGCTCGTTGCTGATTCCCTTCTGTTACGTCCTTTTCAGCGCTGTTATCCACCCGGCTCCGCCGTTGATCTGGCTCCTGTTGGCTCCCGTACTTGTTACGGCCTTCCTGATCAAATGTTACTTCAACATCATCAACAACGGCTACCAAGGGAGCCGCATCCTCGAGATCGACATCTCCTGGGCCTTCTTCTTCCTTGCCATCACGACCTACATCCTCTGCCTCTCGACCGGCACCCCCAACGACTCCCCCCTCCTCTACTACTCCGCCATCTAAGCAGTAGCGCCGGCTTCCAGCCGGTACGTAGAGACCGTTATTAATAGACAACAACCGCCGCCTCCCCAAAAGGAAGCGGCGGTTCTTATATTACTCTCAGATCTCCAAGAACTCCTAGTTCTCCTAGTTCTCCAAGAACTCCAAGAACTCCACAAGAGCTCCAGAGCCTTTACTTCGCGATCTTCTGCGTGCGAACGGTACCGTCGGCATATCTGGTCTGCTTCACGACAAGACCCTTGGCCGGTGCTTCGGCCAGACGTACGCCGTCAAGGCTGTAGTAGACTGTCTCCAGAACCTCGCTGTCGCTGTCGATCAGCTCGACGTTGTCGATGTCGGGAACATTGACAGAGAAGATGTAGCTCTCGGTATAGACGGCGGTTGTGCTCTCCCAAACCACTTCGGCGAAGGTTGCGAAGAGGCTCATGTCGGGGTTGCAGACTGCCACACCACTGCAGACATAATCTTCTTCGATTTCGAGCATCTCGTCGACGATGATCTCCACATCGTGGGTCGTGTTTTCGGTGAACCACTTGCCCACCTCGGGATCTTCAGTGTCGAGCCACTTGTCGAGGCGTACCCAAGGCTCCTTGCCCTCGAGGGCGATATAGGCCTGTTTCGGCTTAGCGAGACCGTCGGTGTTGGCGAGCACCGTGTAGTCGGAGGTGATGCAGGTGACGATCATGCCGTTCTCACCCTTCAGCGGAGTGAAGGTCTTGGTCTCGAGGTCCATGAGGACCGGCTGATATACGTTTGCGAAGCCGCTCCATGAGCTCTCGTCCTCGACAGATTCAAGCGTGGTCGAAGCGTAATACTTGCCGTCGGGCGAGAGGTAAACGTTATTGAAGAGGAAGACAGTGGCCTTCTCGAGAATCTTCTGAAGCGCGGCCTGGAAGGGCTCGAAAAGCTTGTTCCATTCCTCGACCTCGGCGTAATAGGCAGCGACATCGTCATAGAAGGCGTCAAGCTCTTCGGGAGTCATGAAGTTGTCCATATACGGCTGATTGGCCCAGTCGGTTCCGCCGGCAGCTTCCCAGGCGGCAAGTGCGTCTTCATAGGCCTGAAGCTCTTCGGGCGTGAGATAGTCGCGCATGTTGGGAGCGTTCTGGGGCGCTTCGCCCGGATCGGGGGGAAGCTCGACACCATCGGGATTGGCCAGTTCGGGGAAGGGAATTTCATAGCTCCACTCACCGTTTTCATTCTCGCGATAGATGATCGGCTGGGTCATCATGCCCGAGTAGTCGCGGATCTGGCCGGCGATGGTGTGGCCGTCGTCGCTGATCGCAACGGCTGTGATATACTGGGGCGCACGACCGGTGAAGTCTTTGTCGGGGTGGGGGAGAAGCACGGGGTCCGCATATGTACCGTCTTCCTGACGATTCCAGACGCAGGGGACGCTGATGATCTCGGAGATTTCGGTCATCGCGGCGTTGCCGACCTGACCGCAGATGCGCGAAGCGTCGGGGGTGATACCCTGGGCCATGTTGGTCATTGCCGGGTTGGGGACGGGCAGACCGACCCACTCGCCGTTGTTCCAGACACAAGCGTTGCCGTTGATCGTGGTTGAGCCGACGCCGATACCCTGGTCAGACATGGCATTGCCCATTCCGAAGGTATATTCGGTGCCCTCGTCTTCGTTGCCGTAGTAATCGTGTTTCGTGCCCGTGTGTAGGTCGAAGATCTCGACGTAGCCGTAAACCTGGCTGACCACATAGCGGCCGTTAGGCGAGATGTGGGTGACGGCCAGATCGGGCGCCACGGTGCGGATGTAGCCCTCGCCCCAAGCCGAAACGGAGAGGAGCGCAAGTCCGGAAAGAAGTAAAAATTTTTTCATACGCTGTTAAATTAATTAGTATTCGCGACAAAATTAGTCAAAATTTTTCGGTTCTGCAAAATGAAAATGCCTAAAATTCAGCAAAAAAGAGTCGGCAGGGACAAAAAAGTGGCGCGAAAACTTGCCGGAATGGGGAAAATTTACTTATTTTGCGGTCTGAAAAGCCCAAATGGCGGAATCGGTAGACGCGTTGGTCTCAAACACCAATGGAGCAATCCGTGCCGGTTCGATCCCGGCTTTGGGTACCGGCTCGGGAGCTTTCTTCGCGAAAGCCCCCGAGTTTTTTGTGCCCCTCCGGCCGAGAACCTTATCGGCGGGCAGGTGTTTTTTAGGTAGTACAACCTTTTTAAAGAGAAGAATGAAACCTGATTATAAAGAAGTGCCGGTCCTTCTGCTGACCGGTTATCTCGGAAGCGGCAAGACGACGCTTCTCAACCGTATACTCCACAACGCCGAAGGAATTAAGTTCGCCGTGATTGTCAACGATATAGGCGAGGTGAACATTGACGCCGATATGATTCAGCGCGGCGGGATTGTCGGCGAAGAAGAGGGTGATCTGGTCGCTCTCCAGAACGGCTGTATCTGCTGCACCCTGAAGATGGACCTTGTCCGTCAGATCGACGGCCTTCTCGAATCGGGTCTCTTTGACTATATCGTCATCGAAGCGAGCGGTATCTGCGAACCGGCCCCAATCGCGCAGACTATCTGTGCGATGAATCAGGCACCGAACGTCAAGGTGCGCCCGCGCCTCGACTGTATCACCACCGTCGTCGACGCCCTCAGGCTCAAGAGCGAGTTTGACTCCGGCGCCTCCTTGCGCCGTCCGAGCATCGACGAAGAAGACATCGAAAACCTCATCATCGAGCAGATCGAGTTCTGTAACCTCATTCTGCTCAACAAGATATCTGAGGTCACACCCGAAGAAGCCGGCCGAATACGCGCCGTCATCCGTGCCCTTCAGCCCAAAGCCGAGATAATCGAGTGCGACTACTGCGACGTCCCCCTCTCCGAACTGCTCAACACCAACCTTTTCGACTTCGAGCGCACCGCCACCTCCGCCACCTGGGTCGCCGAGATCGAAAAGCCCGTTGAGGAGAGCGATGAGCATCGTCATGACCATGACCACCATGTTCACCATGACGAGTCTCATCACCACGACCACCACCATCATCACCACCATCATCACCACCATCATCACCACCACGACGAGGGGGAGGCCGAAGAATACGGAATATCGACCTTCGTCTACTTCCGTCGCCGACCCTTTGACTTCGAGAAGTTCGATCACTTCGTAAACGCCGAGTGGCCCAAGAATGTGATCCGCGCCAAAGGCGTGCTCTACTTCAGCCACAACCGCGACATGTCCATCCTCTTCGAGCAGGCCGGCGTACAGAAGACTGTCAAGGAGGCCGGCTACTGGTATGCCACCGCTCCGAAAGAAGAATTGGAGATCCTGATGGCCCGCGAGCCCGGATTGCGCCGCGACTGGGACGAAGAATACGGAGACCGCATGATCAAGCTCGTCTTCATCGGCCGCGACCTCGACCGCGAGCGCCTCACCGCCCTCCTCGACCGCTGCCTCGCCGACTAACGGCCGCGGAGCGGGAAGCCGTTTCCGATCCCGGCTGTGCCGAGGTTCCATCGACCCCCCCGTCCCCCTCTCAGAACTCCGACTCGACGAGCTCGCGGAAGTTGAACGAGATCGACCCGTTTTCGGACCACCAATAGTCGCGGTCATCCTTCCTTATCCAGACGTAGAAGGTGTTCTGGGACGAATCGTACGCCCAGATCGTCGCCGGGTCGCAACACTGATGGGGCATAAATCCGGAGCTCCAGTACATTCCTTTCCGATACTCAATCGGCACCTGAACCTGGAAGATATCGAGGAAAGTCTTGAAGTTGCCTGCACCCATCATCTTCTGGAGTCTCGTCCGCACCCTCTCATTGCCGAAGAGGTTGAACTCGTTTGCGTAGTCGCCGACGTGCTGACGGAAATAGCTGTCGAGCGGCTCATTGGCTTTAGACTGTCCGGCCACTGTCGCCGCGACGTCATAAGTCTTTCCGCGACTGTTGGTCATTCGGGCGCTGAGGTACTTGCCGTCACTGAAGCTGACGTCATACCAATTCTCGACCACCTTGCCGTTGCAGTCCCGGATCACCCACTGATAATAGGGAGCGTCACTTGCGGGCTTGATGGTCAGCCACGAACACCGCACGTCCCCATCTCGTTTAAGTGTGGACGTATAGGCGTACTTACCCGAGAAGAGGCCGCGTTCGGTCTCCTCCAGTTCGATCACGATCGGATACTTATCGCCGATCTTACCCTCCAACCGGTAGCTCTTCGCCGCCACCAACAGCGGCCACACCACCAGCACCAACCCCCACCAAACTCTTGTCTTCATATCTATTTCCTTTAGGAAGAGGGACGCCCTCGTCCCTCCCACATAATATCTCCTCCCCCTCCTTCGCCAGCCCCCGCATGTACCTCAGGCGTCCCCGCCTGAGCGGCCCGTCCCTTCCCGCAGTAGCGCCGGCTTCCAGCCGGTAACCAATTGATTCCCAACTCTCCCCCTCGCGCGCAACCCTTCACCACGCACGAAGCCGTTCCCGATCCCGGCTATGCCGAGGTTACGTCGAAGCCCCTCTCCTTGCCCCCCTTCATTGCGCACCCTTCCCTCAACTTCGAGGCTCCGTGATATTTCTTGCTTAGGGCTTATCGTCTCCCATCTTCCAGATTCTCTTATAGAGAAATCTTGAGGGGTTGTATTTGCTCCAAGGAAGGGTATGGAAGGTTCCACACTTTGGACACTTGGCAGGTGCTATTAATGCCGTGGCATTCCATTCAGCGCCCAAGGCCATAAAGTAACTATTGCACTCCGTGCAATAGAAAGGTATAGGACCGAATACCATATCTATTTTTTTTACCAAGCTGCCACTTTAGCACAGCCGTTTTAGTATTTTTACCGAAGCCTTTATAGAGTTCTTGAGGCTCAACGTATTTGCCACGTCCTCCTTAGAGAGCTCGAATATCTCAGAGTCTCTGAACCATGTCTTCAGTCTCTCTTTGGCAATGTCTTCGGTTTCTGAGTCTATCGCCTGCCCCATTTTGTCAAGTGCATAAAACAAGACAGATGAGTCGTCTAAGAATCCAAAAGGAGCGAGGTCCGGAATTAGGTCTAGGGGCGCAATGAAATAGCCCAATGCGGCTATCACCAACGCCTTATCAACCATAGAGAGACGATCGCTCTGCATGGAATAGAACAATAACAAAGCGTAATAAACCGATGTGCATCCTACTTTCTTTGCATTGTGAACAATTTTATCCGTTAATGCTTCGGGTGTGTATAGGGTCGCCCATTTGCCTTTACTCTTCGTAAACGCCTCAACAATCTTATCTTTGTCTTTGTAATTAATCATAGCTTGACCTAACTATAGAATCTGGTCGATAGTTATTTCAATCTTGACCAGTCTCCTCTATCTGATTCCGGCCTCTATAGCTTTCTTCGCTTTCTCGGGTTCGCGTTCCAGCCAGTCTATGGTCAGAAGGGCTGCCGGATAGGTCATGCCTGAGAATCTCTTCATGAGAGACTTGGTAGAGTATCCGTTTGAGGAGACTTCGGGCTCGGCCCCGGTCTCGAGCCAAGCTGACGCGGCCTCTTTCAGGTTGCCTGACAGTTTGGCGAGCTTCGGTGCGACTTGAGAGGCCGCTCCCTCGGGATAGCCTCTGGCAATGAGTATCTTCTTGATATCTTCCATTATGCTGTCTTGTTTAGGTATCTGTCAATTACATCGGCTGCGAAGGCGCGGGCATCGGCCTCGACCGGTTGCATCGCATAGGCTTCAAAGCCGCAGAGTTGGGGAGACTGATAACCCAATTTGTTTTCATTCCAGTCCCAGTTGGCTATTTCTCCTTTGCGTGGGTGAACTTCCGCAACTGTCAGGTTATAGTCTTGATAAGCGTGTCTTGCCTCATGGATGAGCGTATCAAGAGTTTCCTTATAGCTATCGAAACTTGATCCACTTATATCACTGAGGCTTATTGTGATGCTTTTGTCACTACTGTCATAGCAACCGTGACAACCCTCTCCCAAGTCAACAACCTGAAGAGTGCAGGGGACACGGTGCTCAATGAGCGCCAGATCATTCTCGGTTTCAGTCAGCACGTTGAGCCTTTCCTCAGGACTGAGCTGTTGCCAGTTTTCGAAGCGCAGGCCCTCCTTGCCCTCAAGGTAGTCACAGATACTTTCTATCTGTTCCAGATCTCCCGGCGCCTTGGGACAGTCCGTCACCCGATACTCGCCCCAGGGAGTCTCGAGGGGAGTGTTGAGATCCTCGATCGAAATGTTTTCTAAGGCCGATTCTGCCATAGGACAGTCAGAGCAAGACATTAAATTCTCAAAACCAAACATTTCTGGTGCTGTTAAAAACGTGATGCTAAAACGTTTGTGCGTTCTTTAACGTCAAAGTGGCCGGTACTGAGGAAGAACTCCTTACGATTTGCTGTGAGATCAATGTCTCTAGCTGCTAGTTGTCGGATTATACTTTGGCGTGTCTCGGGAGTGTTGAAGACATTGTGAGGACTCATTGGTCTCCCTACGTGTACTTCAAAAGACTCTCCTTTTTTTATTTCATTGCCCGGAGCAATGAACATGTTATGTTTTGCTGTAAGAAGAAATGTTGACATAGGTCTTACTTATTTTGTAGTGACTCATAGCGGTCCATCCAGTATTGTTTGCGTTCTGCGCTGAATCCGGATCGGTCTATCTCTGATGGGTTAGTCTTATCGTGTAAAACTCCGTCGTATTGTTTATGCTCACTGTAAGTAAGCTCAGCGAGGGGACTATCAGCCTTCTGGCCGATATGATGTAAATTGACGTACTCACCATCCGGACCGTAGGGCGCCTTTCCCTCCTTGATGAGGTCGAAGTTTGTTTTATTGGCCCATCTATCCGCAACCTCGTCTCCATACAGAGAGCGCATACGGTCTATCCTATCCTGTGGAATCTTCGCGTCCCAGTCTATATCGGTGCGTTCAAGATTGCCGTTGACTTCCTGAAGGTTGCTATTCATATAGACTTCTGCCTCCTCTACTGTACGGATAGAGTCTACAATTTTGTCGCTCCACCCGGTTTGCCCCTTAATCTCAGCTTTCTGTTCGTCAGATAGACCAACTTTGTCATTCTCAACGCCTTCGTTTAATGGCGTATTGAGGTCATCTTCGGGTAGGGCGAGATCATCAGACCATTCGTTCTTTCTCTCCGGAGCGTCAACATTTGACACTTGTTCCTTCCCTAAAGGAGCGTCAAGATCCCTGACTAATTCCTGAGAACCTGCTTCATTAGGTCTGAGATTCTCGGGTTGTTGTGGGGTTATTCCTTCCATTTCCATATCAATAGAGTTTGGTATTATCCGTGGAGTCTAGTGGACTCCACGGATAATACAGTTACTTCATTCGTTCGCGAGCCGTCTTGAGCCATTCGCTATAACGGCGGAGTCGTGCGTCGTTCCCGGTCGAATAGTCTCTAAGCAGGCTTTGAATTATGGCCATATCGAGTTGCTCAGGCAAGTTCTTGATTCGTTCATGAATCAAAGCTTTCAGCTTGGCAGTTAACTCGTCATATCCTGGAGCGTGCTGTGTAATCTTGAGAACACTCTGCTTTGTGCCCAACAAACCAGAGATGACCCAAGAAAACTTCACGTACTCATCGTTTTCCCATATGGATACCTTTTCTCCGCTTTTGAATTCGCGAAGTGCTTCGAGTACATGAATTTTCACATAGGTGGGCAAGGTAGACTTTGAAATGTTTGTTTTGATGACATCCAGGTCATACTTCAATTGCCCGGCTACCTTTGTCTGAAGCATAAACTTCAGCGTCTCTACTATCAGCTCGTTTGTATCGATCTCCGAAGGGACTTCCTCTTTGAACTCATACTCTAATCGTTTTTCCTTGGGGAACTGTTCGATCTTACATAGGACGGGCTCTTCCCAATCGTTTTGATAGACTACTGCGACTCCGGTTGGCAGCTTAGCGATTTCGTCAACCTGATTGTCCTTCATCGCTGCTGACTTGCCGACCGCCTTTCGGTCAGTATCCTCAGGCAGACGCATTATGATCTTCGTGTTCGTGTTGCGGATCGCTGATATGTCGACAGCACCGGGAGACTGGTCCACAATGATGAAGCCTTCACCATAAGTACGCATCTCCGCAATGGCGTTGGTAATCATTTCCACTGATTTACCTGTCAGGTTGCTTCCCTCTGCCGATTGCTCTTGCGAGCACCGTTTCAGGAGATTGTGGGCCTCCTCGAGAATAGTGACGTGTCTGAGGTCACTGTTCGCTTCCAGTCCGCTGTTTTCCCGATATTCTTTGAGGCGCATAATCAGTATACCCATGATAAGCGCCTTGGTTTCTTGGGATCCGATACGGCTGATGTCCACAATCACATTCTCATCGAAAAGGATATGATCACCAATCTCCTCTCCAGAGAAGATTTCTCCATTTATTCCGTTCGCAAGAGACTTTACGCGAGTGACCAAAGACCCTTTGTAGTTGCTCTTCACCTCTTCAGAATAGGCGGAGAGTTCAATGACGGTCTCCAACTCCCAGATGAGGTCGGCGAACGTGGGGAATATTCTTTCGGAATATTTGTTCTTTGACTTTACAAGGTCCCATCCACAGTCTTCGTAGGCGTTCAGCACTGCTTCTTTGAGGACGGCCGGCATAGCGGCATACATGGGCCAACAGACATTGAAGATTTCGATCAGACGATCAGCATGTTCAAGTACATGGACACCTTCGGGGAACTTGAAGGGATTGATCTTGAGGAGATTGGAGATTAAGGGATTGGTTCCGTAGATACGGTCTGTACCGAACACCTTCTTGTACTCACCCTTGGCCGGCTCAATAATCAGAGTCTTGGCATCAGCTTTACGGATACTGTCGATGAGTTTGTATAGAGTCTCACTTTTTCCGCTACCCGTTGAACCGGTCACGAAAGTATGTCTCGCCAAAGAGTTGGTGTCAAGGCTTACCTTATTGTTTGGCCTCTCGATTCCTTGGTCGAAGATACAACCCAGTTGGAACACCCCGCTGTTATTTTGGTCTCCTAATCTCACGACCTCCTTACCCAAGGAGATATGCTCGACTACAGGAAATCCAGGGACGCTTTTACGCGGAAGAGCAATCATCATTGCCACTTCCTTGCTACTCAGCATGTTTGTCGGCGGCAATTGCATGGGTATGGCCACACCGGGCTTCGAATATGAGAAGACAGGATGTGATAGACTGCAGACACTGTCTAGAATGTTCTCAAAGTTACGAGACCCTCCCTGGCGATACCATGTTGAAATGGCAGACTGTTCAATCCCAGATTGTTCTCCTTGAACAATAGAGCGGTAAATGGCTGCGCATGATTCAGCTACAGCACGTTCAGAGCCTTTTGAGTCATAAGACATGAAATAGGCACTCGTAGCCCACATTCCGGTGCTTTCGGACTCGGCCATGCGCTCCAACTGCTTGTCGATACGTTTCAGGATCTCCTGCACGTGCTTGTCGTGGATCGTGACTGTGAAGTTCTTGGTGCGCCCTATAGTCGAAGTAGTACCGTCAGTTTCTGTAAAGCTTTCGGTGTTGTTTTCACTATTGGCGACACTATGATTCTTGGATTTTCCGAAGCTTTCGGTATCAGTGTCTGAGGTACCTTCTGTGTGTGCGTCTGATTTATTCTTCTGCTTCGCTTTGGCCATACCTCCAATACCGGCTATTGCTCCTGCTCCCATCATGACCGCACCCAAAGGTGCCCCAAAGCCAGATATAGTTAAGAAGGCGCCCGCTTCCATTAATGGATCGGCAAATTTTGCGGCCTTTCCCCAAAAATTCTCTTTTGACTCGCCTTCGGTATGGGTATGGGATTCTTGTTTAGTGTGCGCGTGTGAATGCTGTTCGCTTTCACTTTCTCCAAAGGTCTCAGTCCTTCCTTGGGATTTAGACACACCCTTGCTTCTGGATAGAGCATTAGCCAGAGATTCGTTGGTAGAGTAGGCAAATTGCTGAGTGGAGGTTGCCGACAACTGAGTGTAGATATCCTCATAACCCATACGTAACCTCGCGATCTCGCTATCGGATACATTATTGGCTATGATTATAGCTGTATAACGCTTCCCTGCCATTGCAGATGCAAACTTCTCGATGCCTTGGATAAACGTGGCGTTTGTGTACTCTCCTTTGCTATTCTTGGTCCCCGGCACACAGGTGCAGACGCTTATGGACGAAGCGTCTTGCCTCATCCTGTTCACAAGGAGTTCTTGGGGAGAAAGCTCTTGATTTACCTGCGTAATAGACATATCACTCACCTTGACCCCGGGGAATTGTCCGTGAAGGGCCCGTTGAAGAGTTTTGTCATACTCACTGGCAGATTTATCGGGATTTTCAGTAAGCTTTACGCCAAGATAAAATGAAGTGTGATCTACAAACCCATCGACGATCATGAAGACCGTTCCGGGATTGTAGGTCATGGCGCTGATGATGCTGTTGAATTTTTCGGTGGCATACTCGTCTTTCTCGTATACCATCTTATCAACCTTGAAGAGACGCACATCCTTCAAAGCCTCCTGAACGTTCCATGGCTCACCTATCGGCTGGACAGACATGTCTGACAGCTTGGTCAGATATTGCTTTAGCACCACATCATCCACTAAGGATAGGGCATTAGTAGCCCTGCCTAACTTGGCCTCTAAATCCAAATGAGCCTCCTCTTTATCCTTGAAAGCTGGAACTGCGACCTCAGGGGTAACCTCTTCCACCTTTGGTTGAAGCTGGAAGCCGTCCTGTACCCCAGAGGGTTCTTTTTGGGGTTTGATTCTATCGTATATCGTGCTCATGCCTTTGAATTCTTGTAGAGGAGACCACCACCGATTGCAGCTCCGATCAGACCGATTGTGGCTAAAGCCACCCGGCCCAATACAAGACCACTTCCACCCAAGACGAGACCTCCAACAGTAAGTCCCAAGTATAGAGGTGCATTACCTTTGATACTTTTACCTGTGTTTTGGGGCCTCTTATTGTCATGGGGGGATCTTGTGCGTTTCTTTTCGAGTCCTTGACCTTTGGTCTCAAGAACAACTTGCGCCATATTGTAGTAGTGGTCAAGGCGTTCCCTTGAGAAGTTGTCGTCCAGATCGTTTCGTGTATTGAACAGAAGATCCTCGTTCCACTTGTTGCGGTCTTTCTCCAGTACAGCCCCATTATGGACCTCATACAGATTGGGGAAGACCGACTCTGCGTAGGCTCGCATTTCCCGGAAGCTTTCTCCTCTGGGGTCGAGCATCATTTCGTTGGCGAGGCTGATGCGTGTACCCACTAAATCGCCAGAGTCGACGGTTTGTTTAAATCTGGTTTCCATGTCCTTAGAATTCTATTATGTTTTTGACGCGCTGTTGAATCCCTTTCAACCACTTGAGTTTCGTTTGGTTGCGGGCAATGTCTTCTGTTTTCGCTTTCGACATATCTTTGCTCTGAGCCAAGGCTTTGAGCTTTTCGTTGTAAATCTTGTCTATTTTTACGAGCTCTTGCTTGAGAACCTCTTTCAGTCGCTCGGTCTCCTTAACAATATAGTCGATTGTTTTCTGCTGTGTCTCGATGAGGTGACGCTGGATGGGTTCAAGATACTCATGAGACACTTTCTTCATGTCCATATATTGCTGCCAGTCGCTTTCCCATTCTGTTACTGTCTCGGTGGTATAGTCATTTACCCATCCAAAGGTAAGGAAGCTTGCGACCTTACGCACAGTTCCGCCTTCTACTTTTTTTGTTTTGGTCACATAGTCTCCTTCATCCACCTCATATGTATTATCTTCTACTATCTTATTGAGGTTTCCGAGGGAAGCTGAGACGAGAGTCATAGGATTGAAGGCAAGAGAGCCTGCCTCAAGTCCCATATTGAGTGAGGATAGATGGTTTTTGTACTCCTCAAGAATTTTGGCGAGGGTAGTTTTGTAGGCGGTGTTGAGGATCTTCTCTATCTCCACCTTTATTTGGGCCGAAATAGCGCGCACCTGTTTTTCGAGTGAAGCACATTGCGCTTGTGCCTTTGAGATCTCCATCTTCTCCGTATCTCCAGACATCAGTTTGCTGATCTGGTTGCGCACCTTTCCCAAATAGGCTTTGACTTCTGTCTCTACGTTTGGACGCAGATCGATCTTGTCAATCTCTTGGGAGAGGGTTTTGGCATCACTAGCCGCCTTGATGTTTTTGTTTATCACGGCGATTTGGCGCTCCAGTTCCTCCGCCTTCTTTTTGTCCTTGGCTATTTCATCCTCGAGAGAAGCGATGGTGGCCATCTCTTCAAGCTTGCCATTGAACGATTGCACAAGGTCGACAACCTTTTGGATACGAGCGTACTTGTTGACATACAGACTGATGGCTTGCTCAATCGAGAGTATACCTGTGTGGATTTCTGTGTCTATGTTATCTGAACCTTTGTACTCTTCGAGCAGACTCCTGATTGTTTTTTGGACGCTTTGAGGAAGATTGGAGTAGGAGTAGTAGTTCTCGAAGCGCATCTCTTCATATTTGGCGCTCCGCTTCTTGAAGGCATCGAGTTCTGGCACATCTTCTTCATCGTCTTCCGTGTCTCTAAGCTGAAGTGCCGGAAGCGAGGCGACAGGGAATAAGTTGGGATTACTAATTCCACGTTGCTCGAGACCTTCTTTTGCATCATCGAGAGCGCGTTTGATACAGCCAGGTCCGTCATATTTTGAACTGGGTTTATAGATATCCATTTTATTGACGGCAAAGATGAAACGCTCTCTGCTTTGCTTTCCGCCCTTTGCCATTTGTTCACAGATATAGTCAAGGAACGCTTTCTCGTCGTTGGTGCCAGGCTGTGTGCCATTCATGACATAGAGTACCAGCGATTTGTCTGAGTCGGCGATCATGCCGTACGTCATGTCTTCGTGGCGTTTGTCTCTTGAGTTGTTCGGTCCCGGAGTGTCCACAAGAACGAGCTTCATGCCCGTAGAGTGTACGAATGGTATTTTACCCTTGATTTCGATAGCTGAAACGCGCTCGTCATCATTGAGAGCATCCATTGATTCGAGAGTGATATTGGCTACTTTTTGGACAATGTTACCGCTAGTGTCATAACCAATCGCTGAATAATGGTCACTTGGACTATCAACAATCTTCACGATAGTGGCTGTGGTTGCTTCGTTTCGTGCTGGCATAAGCTGTTGACCGAGCAGGGCATTGATCAGGGTTGACTTACCTGAACTCATGGTAGCCACTACATTGATTTCGAACTGCGAATTCTTTGCCTTTTCGAAGGCTTGTAGTATCTCCGGGCTTCTCAGTTCAGGAACGTCTTCTTTGCCGCGGATCTCAGCAAAGATTTTGTCGATCTCTGCTTCTACCTCAGCAATACCGGGGGTCGCGGAGAGTTTACACTTGGCGTTGATAGAGTTTCCGTAGGCCTCAAGAGAAGCCACCACATCGTTGTAGTCATTCTCTGTCCCGATGAACTCTATTTCGAAGTTGCGATCGCGATACTCATCAATGAGTCGCTGAGGCAATTGATCGACCCATTCTTGGAGCCGATAATTGTCCACCCTCAAGGAACTGTCAGATTTCGGTTGCTTGCCGTCGACAGTTATCTCGGTCTTCACCTTAAAGGGGTTATACTTGATTATGACTTTCTTCACGTAGTTTGATTTAGGTGTTTGACTATCGCTTTTTCAAGTCGTATTATTCCTGAGCGTTCTAGTTCATTAGTTGAACTCGGGCCCTCGTAACTTTGGAGGTCGTAATACGACTTGTTAAATCTTTTGCGTTCACTGGCCAATTCTTCAAGCTCTTCTTCTTCAAGTTGAGACTCAGTCCGAAGGTGTAGAGCAAACTTGGCAGAGAGGGGGTAAACTTCGGGGTGGGAGAAACCGACTGCCTTCAACTCCCGTTTGTATTCGGCAATCATTTTGCCAATATCATCTGTCTTGGATTTAAAGGTGTCGAGCTGATTCAGGACAAAAAGGACCGGTTTTTGTGTGGATGAGCGCACCAACTCAAGGAGACGGCGCTCATCGTTGGTCCCATTATATTGGCCGTTGGAAATAAAGAGAATCAGATCATACTGGTTATCTTTGATCGCCTCTGAGGTGATACTGTAATGGTCCTTATTCTGGGCGTTGTTAATTCCGGGAGTATCTATGAGACAGAGACGCTGATTACTCAGGGTTGAAGCGAAATAGAAAGCAACCTCGGAGAAATCATCGCTTGAATGGGCCTCTATCTCCGTGTCGTATCCCAAATTCTTTTCTATAAGGTATGAGATACCGTCTCGTTCCGGTTTTGTGTGTATCTTACATAACTGGGTTGTACATACACCGTTCCGCGACCTATTGAAATCGTGGCCTGTAAGGGCATTGATTAAGGTTGATTTGCCGGCTGACACCGTCGCCACAACCAAGACCCTAAACTCCCTCAGTTTAGAGAAGTATAAGTTATTCTGCCGATGTTGGTACAGTTCATCGTCAATCTTAAACTCCTTTCTACCCTCGCAGAAGAATCCAAATGTCTCCTTAAGGGCTTCTTTTGTGAAGACAGTACTGCCGTTCTCTGTAAGGAACCCATTAAGATCCGATAGTAACGAGGCATTGTAAGACTCCGTCAAATAGAAGCAGTCGAAATAGAACTGGCGCTTAACTCGGAAGAAGTGAACCCCACGCCTATATAGGCCCAATGCCCTCTTTGCCGCTTTAATATCGTCTGACTTGAACCAATCCGAAACATCCGCACGCAGAATAGAGTATCCCCACTGCTCAAACAGTACCCTCATATTGGGGTGACCGTTTGAGACGTGGTGAAGGACGCACCCAAGACCAATCACGAATCTCAACTTATGTTCCTCGCTGAGATTCGCGATAGGGTGATGGGTAATTCTGCAGATTCTTGAGATCATAGACAGAGGTTCATGTTTTTATCCTTTCCTCTTTATCCAGTCCATGTCTTCCTTTAACTCCTCTACTGTTGAAATCTGAACACAAGGAATCAGAGAGTCCAATGAATCAGTGGTAATCGTTGCCTGAATATACGGTATAAAGACTCCTTGTCCATTCGGGATGAGAATTATCCCTGTTTTGTGTTTGAAGTTAGACCAAATGTCTATTGGGGATTGACCATTTATTCCGATCTTATCCTCCATAAATCCTGCTTCTCTTAAATCTTTAGCTGTGATCATCGGAGATTTTCTTTTTTTGTCTGCCGACAAGCTCCGCCGAGGTCGGCGGTGAGTAATGGTATACACAAAAGGCGCGGAGCTTGATTTGTGCTCTCGTCCTCTTACTTCTACGTATCGCCAAACACGCTGACTGAAAGAACGGAAGATAAATCACCCCACGCCGTTATCGCGTATGATAGCGGCATAAGGGTGCCGTAAGCATATACGAAACAACTATAGGGGCATCCTTCGCGTCGTTCTTCAGTCTTGATTTTGGCGATTTCAGAAGTAAAGAACTGAGCTAAATGCCTCTTGTGCCGCTGGATTTCTCCCCAGCGGATGTGCAAAGATAGCTATTTTTTGCGAGAATGCCCCTAAAAAAGTTGTTTTTTTAATAACGTATGTGATTATTAATGATTGTCTCTTGTAGGGTCTTCTGCGTGATTATGTGAGGATCGATTTCATACTATCGCGGTTTTGGTGTTGATTGTCAGGTAGTTGGCGACGTCAGCCTGGGGGTGGGCCGGAAACTACGGTGCAAAGGTAGTGAAGGTGGGGGAGGGGTGAAAGCCGAAAAGAGGGGGTGAGGGGCGGTTTTTTCGGAAAGTGGAGGGTAACGCCGATTTTTTCGCCGATAAGGGAGGGTTTGGGGGCGATCACCATGTAGGGACATCGCTTCGCGATGTGGAATTTGCCATCAATTCGAGATTGACGGCGTCAAAGTCCACATGCCGAAGGCATGTCCCTACATGGGTTACCTTGTATATTGAATATAAACTATATAAAACTTGGTTTAGAGACACGGATCGGCCGGCGGCTTCGCCGCTGTTTCGGCCGGGTTCACGGATCTGACGGATCTTTCACGGATCTTTATTGTTGTTGACAGCATCTTCGACACGGACCCTCCTGGCTTCGCCCCCTGGCCTCACGGACCTCAATCGATCCCAACGGATCCATATCAGAATAAAAATCCGTGTGAGATCCGTTCAATCCGTGATTGAGGCCGCCGGGGCGAAGCCACAGGCCGGTTCCGTGTCTCTATAAATCTATTTAATAGAGTGTAACGCGTTGAATAAAAGTTGGTTGTTTTAAATCCACCCGCTCAGGCGGGGACGCCTGAGGTACATGCACCTGACTCGCCGCTCAGGCGGGGACGCCTGAGGTACATGCGGGGGCGGCTATAGGTGGGTGAAGAGAAGGACTTGGGCGAGGAGGGCGAGGGGGAGGATGAACCGGCGATGGGGAAGGCGGAGGCGGTGATCGGTCAGGGGATAGATGAGGAGGATGGGAAGGAGGAACCAGGAGAGGTAGGCGAAGCGGTCGGTGAAGGGAAGTCGGATGACCAGGAGCCAGAAGGCATTGGCAAGGAGATAGGAGATCACACACCCCACATAAAACGGTGATCGATAACGGCCTACGTATAGATAGACGAAGGATACGGCCGGACCAAGCAGGCTGAAGAGTATGAAGTCGAGACGGAAGCCGGTGTTGTAGGGGTTGTTGAAGGTGGCGAGGATTTCGGGATTGACGAGATATTCGAGGCGTCCCGAGTGGCTGAGAAGGTTTGTGATCAGCCGGTCGAGTGGCTCTCCGGGTCGACCGAGGAGATAGGAGCCTAGACAGATGACTATCCAAAGCGCTGAGACGATGAGGAGACTCTTACGGGGTGCGACTCGGGAGAGGTATCTCCCCAGCAGTAGACAGGCGATTGGTATGAGCGCCGAGAGGTGACAGCAGATGGCGGCGAGGCAACAGAGGGTCAACCGGCGCCAGTCGGTAATGAAGGAGTAGCCGAGGATGATGAGGGCGACGGCGATGCCTGTGCGCAGCCCATTGATCCCGTAGCTGTAGAAGGCGAAGCCGCCGACAAAGGAGATGAACATTGCCGCTGCGGCCGTCTTGGAGAGCCGCATTGCGCTCCAGAAGTAGCAGCCGACGTAGACGACCGCGAGCACAAGGAACCACCCGCGGTAGGTCATCACCCGTGAGCAGAGAAATTCAACCACGTGCCAGACGGGATCGGGACGGCGCACTGCCCAATAAAGCGAGTCATGATATTCGCGCGCCCACTCAAGGGAGAGGGCATAGTGGTCGCGGTCGGTGTGGGTGTCCCATGGCACCGGCGCGGTCGCGATCAGCCAGACAAGAAAGAGGGCGAACAGTACGGCGAGAAGGAGCGACAGTGTCCGAACGCGATACCCCACAAGATATATCACCCCCAAAAGCAGCACCGCCACCATCAATGCCTCCGGGAACAGGGCATTGTGGGCCAAAATATCGGACATCGTAGGCATCGTCTCTTTCTATGCCTCCTCGATCAGCCAGTCGTTGAGAAGGCGGCTCTTGGTGTCGAAGTTGGCGCCGATGAGGAAGATCTTCTTGCCCGATGAGAGATACTTGGTCCAATAGCAGCGCTCATGGATTTGATCCATGGCCGCGCGGGCCGACTTGTCGATCTTGAACTCGAAGATATAGACGTAATCGGGAGTCTCGACCGAGAGATCGATTCGTCCCGAAGAGGTGCGGTCTTCCATCTTGGTATAGAATCCCATGAGGGTGAACAGCAGGTAAATGGCATTTTGGAAATGATCCTCGCTCGTTCCCTTCTCTGAGTAAGGCACGTTGGCGATCAGACTCTTGAGAGAGACCATGAAGTCCCCGATCCGACCCTCGTTGACCTCGGTGACAAACCGACCCACATCGAATCTGTTGTTGTCTCCCGTTCTTCTGTCCAAATAGTAAGGCACGAGGAACTCCAGAAATCCCTCTTTGATCTCTTTGTTAGGGTAATCAAGGATATAGTTGTCGAAATCTTCCTCATATCCCTTGATTGTCAGATATCCGGTTTGATAAAACGCAGGGATCGGATCCGCGCTAAGTATGCCGGCAGCCTGCAACTGATTTGCGCGTATCTTACAGGGTACCAGTGCAGAGGGGTTAATGTCCGCTTTTTCGATCAGACGCACCAAGTATGTCGGCGTTCCCTCCATGAACCAATAGTTTCTGAGCCTTAACGAAGTGAAGGCCCTCATGAGACTGAAGGGATTGTATATGTCGGGAGAGACATCAGCAAAATGATAGCCGTCATATTTGAGACGCAATTCTTCGCGAATCTCGGACGGTGTTTTGTTCACTCTGTCGGCCAGCTTCTGGATTCCATCGGTGAAATACTCGTCTAGTTCCTCTGAAGTAATGCCGCAGATAGCGGCAAACTCTTCTTCGAAAGAGATGTCGCGCAGGTTGTTGAGATCTGAGAAGATAGAGAGCTTGCTGAAACGTGCCACACCGGTCAAGACCGCGATCTCGATATAGGCATCCATTGTCTTCAGATTCGAATAGACCGCCTTGAGGATGCTTCGGAACTCGGAGACGAGCTTCTCGTTTCCGAAAGCGTTCAGCATCGGCTTGTCATATTCGTCGATAAGGATTGCCACCTTTTTGCCAGTCTGATCGTAGGCTCGCTTGATCACATTTCGGAATCTTATCGCAGTACTCAATTCTGAGTTCCGGGCACCATATTTTTCTTCCCAGTCATCTAATAAATTGTTGAGGACTTCTACAAGGCCCTCGACAGTATCATAATTTCCCGTATTGAGATCTAGATGCAATACAGGTCTTGGCTCCCATTCGTCAGTCAAGGAGTCGAGGGCGAGCCCTTTGAAGAGGTCGCGGCGTCCTTCGTAGTAGGCCTTGAGAGTAGACAGCATGAGGCTCTTGCCGAATCTTCGCGGACGGCTTAGAAAGAAATAGCCACCATATTCTATAAGAGGATACATCGCCTCTGTCTTGTCGACATACACCAGTCCTTGTTCGCGAATCTTCGCGAAATCCTGTATTCCGACCGGGTAACCTATTGACTTGGGTCTCTCTTTCATGGCTCTTGTTGGTTTAAACCGCAAAGATAGGAAAAATCCGCCTAATATCCAACACCAAAGGTTTGAAAGGGAGCTCATGTAGTTCAGGCGTCTCGCTATTAGTGTTAACTTAAATTCAACCTACTTTTATTCAACGCGTTACACTCTATTAAATAGATTTTTTGGAGACACGGATCCGGCCTGTGGCTTCGCCCCGGCGCCCTCAATCACGGATTTAACGGATCAAACACGGATTTTTTATCCTGATATCGATCCGTTGAGGTCCGTTGAGGTCCGTGAGGCCAAGGGGCGAAGCCACGAGGGCCCGTGTCGAAGATGCTGTCAACGACAATAAAGATCCGTGAAAGATCCGTCAGATCCGTGAACGCGGCCGAAATAGCGGCGAAGCCGCCGGCCGATCCGTGTCTCTAAACCATCTACTTTTATTTGGCTTATAATAACAACATTACGTAAATGTTTAATACACGGAGCAGGTCTGGAGCTTCGCCCCGGCGGCCTGGCACGGAACAGACGGACTTGATCACGGAAGGTCTTCACCTAAATCAACTTGAACTCTTTCGACCGTTCATGACCCGCAGTCTCAGAATAAGTTAACACTAATAGCGTCTCGCCTGAGAGGTAGGTAGCCCCATTCTTTTCCGCTCAGGCGGGGACGCTATTAGTGTTAACTTAAATTCAACCAGCTTTTATTCAACGCCTTACACTCTATTAAATAGATTTTTTAGAGACACGGATCCGGCCTGTGGCTTCGCCCCGGCGGCCTGGCACGGAACAGACGGACTTGACCACGGAAGGTCTTCTCCTAAATCAATTTGAACTCTTTCCACCATTCGTGACCGGCACCCTCAGAATAAGTTAACACTAATAGCGTCTCGCCTAAGAGGTAGGTAACCACCCAATTCTTTTCCGCTCAGGCGGGGACGCCTGATGTACATGGGGTCAGCGTTTGGCGAAGCGCTTGAGGAGCTTCAGCGGGGTCTTGACAGAGTTCTTGAGGCGGAGGGTGTTGGAGACATCTTCTTTCGAGAGCTCGAAGATCTCGGAGTCGTTGAACCAGGTCTTCAGCTTCTCTTTGGCCATGTCTTCTGTCTCGGCGTCGATGGCTTTGCCGATCTTGCCGAGGGCGTATAGCAGGACCGAAGTGTCGTCAAGCAAGCCGAAGGGGGCAAGATCGGGGATGAAATCTACGGGAGCGATGAAGTAGCCCAATGCGGCGATAACCAACGCCTTGTCGACCAACGAGATGCGTTCGCTCCGGAGAGAGTAGTAGAGCAACAATGCGTAGTAGACCGACGTGGCGCCTACCTTCTTTGCGTTGCGTGTGATCTTTTCGATCAATCCCTTGGCTGAATAGGCTTTGGTCCATCGGTTCTCATTGTCCGCAAACGATTCGACGACTTTGTCGGGCAACATCTTCTCTTCCTTCTCCATATCTTTCCTTTTTCTACATAACGCCTCCCCCATGCTTTTATTTCGCCATCAGTTCCAAATTTTTTCACAAATTTGTGAAAATTGTTATTTTGTTGTATCTTTGCATCCCAAAAGCAACACTATGATAGTCGTATTCGAAAAAATTTATCTCAAAGAGTTATTTGAGGAAGGTAAATGCTCGGATAAGAAGCATAGATTCCAGCCTCAGATAGTTAAGGGATATCAGAAACGAATAGAAACCTTACTTGCGGCTCCTTCTCCGGAGACACTGTATCAGCTTAACTCCCTAAGGTTCGAAGCGCTCAAGGGAGATAAGGCCGGTCTTTTTTCGATTAGGGTTAATGATCAATATAGAATTGAGTTTGCCCTTAATCTTGATGAATCCAAGCCCCTTCTCTCTATATGTAATATTGTTGAACTCTCAAATCATTATAAATAAATGGTAACAGTAAGTGGAATAGACGCGGGTATGATCGCAAACAATATAAACCCTAAGGTACCCACACATCCCGGCGAAATACTTCGGGAGGAAATAGAGTGCCGGGGGATCACGCAGACTCAATTGGCTAATGAGTTGGGTGTCAAGGTGTCGCTCCTTAACGAGTTGATCAAGGGGAAGCGAGACTTCACCGTCGAGTATTCTCTCTTGTTGGAAGCGGCACTTGGAATTGATGCCGATTTCTGGATGAATCTTCAGACAAGCTACAGTAAAGCTAAAATCCGTCGAGACTCATCGTTTCTGGCCCGTTTGGCCAAGATCAAGCGTGTCGCAGCTGTTCTCTGAGAGTGAACCGCAAGGTCGGGTATGGAGATGGCGAATAGGTTTGAGGAGCTGGCGGTGGCCTATCGGGCGAGGCTGGTGTGGCGGTCGGAGGCGGAGTACCGGCAGGCTATGGGCGTGTCGTTCGAGACGGTGGGCAATAACCGCTGTTCGGACCGCGACATGGAGATGTATTTCGGGATCGTGGCCCGCGAGGCGATGAGGCATACCCACGTACCGTTAGACGACTTCATCGCCCAATATGTCGAGGCTTCGAGGCTATATACATCGATCGACTGGGGCGACCGTACGCAGATGGCTTCGCGCAAGAAGTTCTGCCGCATGCTCTTCCGCCTCTATGCCACCGCCGGCCGACGAATCCCCTCCGACGAGCTCTTTCGCTTCAACATCAAGGACGATGACGGGCGCCTGCTGAAGACCTTCTTCCCCGATGGTCCCTCAGGCACACCAGCCGTCAACATCCTGCTGATCACCCTTTTCGCCTTCGGAGTCGTGCGACCGTTTACCGAGACAACCCGTGGCCGCGATGTCCGAGACAAGGAGACACTCCGCGCGCTCGAGAATATGCGCGAGCTGATCCGATTGCTGAGAGAGGACATACCGAAGCTCGGCTCGACCGAGAAGCCCCTCGTCTTCGATGAGTATGTCGTGGTGCTGAGCGGGTATATCGCCGATGCCAACGGCCTCGCCGAGTGTCCGCCCCTCTCTTTTTACGGCCAGCTTGCAGACGTGGTCGAAGCGTGCCGCCGATTGGCGATCGCCGAGGAACAGCGGGCGTTCAACGATAAATTGGTCGGGCTGTGCCTCTACGGGATATGGGTTGACGACGCCGACGGTGGCGAGAAGCGGTTTTGGATCTTCCCCAGCAACTGTCAAATGGCCTACTGCTACGAGTATGACGGCCTCATGTGGAAGCTGATCCCCTATGAGTTCAAGGTGCGCTTTGCGGAGAGTCCCGAGATGGTCGACACGTACATCATGATCGCTCCCGAGGGTAATCTCGACTACTATTTCTCGGCCGACAAGCTTATTGCGCCAGCATCCTATGCTGTCGGACCGATTGAGGGTGAGTTTGATGAGGCGAGCGGGGAAGTCGTCAGCCTGACGTTCAAGGAGGGTCCGATACCCGCTTCGGAGCGCTTCGACTGGCGTCGCTTCGATCGTTTGAGCCCGGACGATCCGCGCTATGAGAGGTTTCACGCCCTGCTGAAGGAGCTGTATGATCCGAACAGCCCGCAATCATTGTTCTTCAAGAACACGGCTCCTATGTTGACTGATTCGTTCAACAATCTGGTAGGTCGCGACAACAAGTACCTGTATGTCTATGACCGTCGGCCGGGGCGTTGGGTGATCCGTGAGAAGGCGCGCGACACCTTTATTTATGAGCCGGTGGCGGGTGAGTGGGAGCCGGGCGAGGCTCTGTTTGAGTTGGAGGTGACTGAGCGCACTCCGCTTTACGCCGTGCCGCTTGAGGTGAAACGTGGCGTAGCTCTGACTCCGGAGCTGGAGAGGTTGGGGGAGATACTGGCCGACGCCGACAATCTGCGCGAGGCGTATGTGCTTCATTCGGAGCGCTTGCCTCTTCCGTTGCTCGTGTTCCCGGCCTATAACCTGTCTCTCTCCCTCGACATGACCTTGTTGGAGAAGCTCGGCTTCCGCAAATTCACGTCGAAACCGTAAATAGGGGTTGGGTTGGATGTAACGCTCAGGCGGGGAAGCCTGAGTTACATGCGTTTGCTTTTAAGGGAGGGGCGGGGGCGCCCCTGCTCCTACAAAAAAATGAGAGCCATGAAGATGACTCTCATTTCTGTCGGGGTGAGGCGACTCGAACGCCCGACCTCTACGTCCCGAACGTAGCGCGCTAACCAACTGTGCTACACCCCGATGGCTTCACTCTCAACCTTGAGCCAAGCTCGCGGTTGCGTTTAGCGACTGCAAAATTACGAAAAATTTCACACTCTGCAAAATTTGAAGCTCTTTTTTGCGAAAAAATCTTTTTACTTACCCTGCTGAGCCTGTTCGATCATCGCTTTGTTGGCGGTGATGTAGATCTCGACGCGGCGGTTCTGCGCGCGGCCCTCGGGAGTGGCGTTAGAAGCCACGGGGTCGTTCCATCCGCGGCCGATCGCTTTCAGACGAGAAGCCGCGATGCCCTGCTGCTCGAGATAATTGACCACACTCTCGGCGCGTTCGAGCGAGAGGGTCTGGTTCAGCTGCTCGCTGCCGGTGTTGTCGGTATATCCGATCACGGTCACGTCTGTGTTGGGGAACTGACTGAGGTTATAGGCAACACGGCTGAGGGTTGCCTCGGCTGCGGCCGAAAGGGTATATGAACCGGTCGGGAAGAGAACGGCGTCGCCCATCACGAGCTTGATGGCATCGAGGTTGTTGCTGTCCTTGACCATCTCGACCTTGATATCGTTGATTGCCTGGGTGTTGGCGTTGATCTGGTCAGTGTTGCTGTTGACCTGCGACTTCACCTTCGCCAGCTCCTTCTCGAGGGCATCTTTCTGTTTGTCCATCGCGTTGCCAACGAGCGCGCCGGTGCCTGCGCCGAGCGCTGCGCCGACAAGTGCGCCGATCCATGTTCCGCGTCCGCCGCCGATCAATGCGCCTACACCGGCGCCTACCGCAGCGCCCCCGAGACCTCCGGCCGATGCGCCCTGTCCGGCGTCAGACATGCTGTTCCATGTGTTTTTCAATGACGAGCAACCGGTTCCGGTCACTAGAGTACCGGCGCAAACAGTCGCCAGTATAGCTTTGGTGAAAAATGAGTGCTTGTTCATAGTGTGTGTTTTTTAGGAAGGTTTGTTCTCAGCTACCGGCTGGAAGCCGGCGGTACTGAGGGAAGGTTTGTTCTCAAGTACCGGCTGGAAGCCGGCGGTACTGAGGGAAGGTTTGTTCTCAGGTACCGGCTGGAAGCCGGCGGTACTGAGGGAAGGTTTGTTCCATTAGCCCTTAAGTACCGGCTGGAAGCCGGCGCTACTGAGCCGGTGGTACCGAGAGCTGGATATAAACCTAAAACGACGGGAGTCGGGCAAAGGTTTGAGACCGATGAGATAAAATTTGCCCAATCCGAGAAAGTTGGTTATCTTTGCGAGCGGAAACAATAATGTCTCCGCCCTAAACCGGGATCCGGCACCGACCGGGTCCGCCTTAAATCTGACGCCTATGTATCAGTATCAGGTACCTTTCGGCGAGGCGATCAGCCGCGCCTTCCGCAACTACTGCAACTTCTCGGGCCGCGCCTCGCGCTCCGAGTACTGGTGGTTCTATCTCTTCGTACAGATCATCGCCTACGTTCTGGCGCTCCCGAGCGGCCTGTTCAACTTCTCGGCGATTATGAACGGTCAGGAACCGGCCTTCAACTTCTGGACCATCACGGTCTATGTCTGGGGTCTGTTCACGTTCCTCCCCTCGTTCGGTCTCTTCTTCCGTCGTCTGCACGACACCGGCCGTAGCGGATGGTGGTGGCTCCTGGGCTTCATTCCCTTGATCGGCACAATCATACTTCTCGTCTGGCTCTGCATGCCCAGCCAGCCCGGCGACAACCGCTTTGGCCCCGAACCCAATATCAGAAGCTGATGAACTGGAAGGCACGCTGGCCTAAGAATATCACAGACAAGAGTTTCCCCATGTTCCCGCGAATGATAGCGACGTCGCTCGGCGTCGGCTATCTTCCCGTCGCGCCCGGAACGTGGGGCGCGATTCTGGGTGTGATCTTGTGGTTGCCACTATATCTATGGACTTCGCCGACGGTCGACTTCTGGGTGACTTCGGCCGCGATCGTCGTGATCGGAATCGCCGGCACGTGGGCCAGCAACGAGTCCGAGAAATACTGGGGCAAGGATCCTGTCGTAGCCTGTGTCGACGAGACCGTCGGGCAGTGGGTGTCGATGCTCCCGCTCTGCATGGGCGTCGCGATCGTCCCCTGGTGGGAGATACTTGTGTCGCTCGTCCTGTTCCGCCTCTTCGATATCTTCAAGCCCTTCGGAATCCGCAACCTCGAGAAACTCCCCGGCGGGTGGGGCATGATGGCCGACGACATAGCGGCCGGTCTCCTGACGGCCGTGCTCCTCATCCTCCTCAATCTCTTCATCCTCCCCTAAATGGACGAAACGAATCCGACAGACAACCCGCCGCAGAGCGACGCACATCCCCACGGCGTCGAGGCTGTAAAGGCCCTCGGCTCGAAGGCGCTGAAGAGCGACTCGCTCTTCTTCACCTTTCTGCGTTCGACGGTGAGCTCGCAGGCCGCGTCGTGGCTCGACATGGCCCTCTCGTTTGTGCTCTTCTCCGTGGCCGGTCTGTCCCCCTGGCTCTCGACGGCCCTGGGTGCTGTCTTCGGGGGCGTGGTCAACTGTATCATCAACTACAAGTTCACATTCCACGCCGACGGTTGCCCGTGGAAGGCGGTGATAGTCAAGTACTGTATGATATGGCTCGGCTCCCTGTTGCTCAATGCCTTCGGAACGCAGGCGCTTTACCACCTCTTCAAAAGCTGGACCTTCCTCAACGAGATCGGCTTCCGCCCCGACGGCTTCTTCGCCGCCGCGCGTCTGCTCGCCTCGCTGATCGTCTCGCTCGGCTGGAACTTCCTCTTTCAGCGCGTCTTCGTCTACCGCCAGACTAAATTCGACCCCTACGCCATCCGTCTTATGGACTTCTTCACCGGCTGGTGGCGACCCTGATCCCCTCCGAACGGATCAACACCTTACATAAGATAAGAAACCAAACAGCAATGTCAATCAAAGAAACGGCCAAGGCCTCTCGAGATTCCCTCCAGAAGGGAATATATTGTGTGATCAACCCCTTCGTGCGTTTTCTGATCAGTATCGGCGTCACCCCGAATATGGTGACGACAATCGGTTTCCTCGGCAACGTCGCCGCCGCGGCCGTGCTGGTCTATGCCGGATGGCTGGCCGGAACGGAGGGGCAGGTGAGCTATGGCTTGCTGACTCTCGCCGGGTGTCTGATCATCGGCTTCTCGATTTTCGACATGCTCGACGGCCAGGTCGCCCGCCTCGGCAACATGGCCAGCGTCTTCGGCGCTATGTACGACTCGGTGCTCGACCGATATTGCGAGCTGTTCACACTCGGCGGAACGGCCTACTACTTCATGCAGATCGGCAATCTCCTCGGCGCCCTGATCACCTTCCTCGCCCTCGTCGGCAGCATCATGGTCAGCTATGTCCGCGCCCGCGCCGAGGGACTCGGAATTGAGTGTAAGATAGGCTTCATGCAGCGTCCCGAGCGAGTGGTGGTGCTGACGCTCGGCGTGCTTATCACCGGTATCGTCGGCCAGTGTCTCGACGTTCCGGCCGAGTGGCCCAACTGGATCCTCTTCGGTGCCGTAACGGTGATCGCCATCTTCGCCAACCTAACGGCCTGCGCACGCATCGCCCACTGCCGCCGCGAATTGAAAGGTAAAAGACTCTGACCGAAATGACCTCATCCAACCGAATATCACACCGCAACTCGCCGACAGCCACCGAGACGTGGAGCTGTCTGATCGCCCTCGCGATCTGGTTGCTCGTGACGTCGCTCTTCATCGGCTTCCGCCCCGAACATCTCGTGATGGGTGTGCTGATCGCCGGGCTCTTCTTCGCCTCGCCGACCACGCGCCGGCTGAGCGTCGCGCTGTTGCCCTTCATCGTCTTCGCCGTCTCATACGACTGGATGAACCTCCTTCCCAACTATGAGGTCAATCCCGTCGACACCTCCGGCCTCTACAACACCGAGAAGGCACTCTTCGGAATCGAGACCGTCGCCGGCGTACTGACCCCCAACGAGTTTTTCGCGCTCCACAACTCGGCGCTGATGGATTTCATGGCCGGCATCTTCTACCTCTGCTGGGTTCCCCTGCCCGTCTTCTTCGGCCTCTGGCTCTACTTCACCGGTAAGCGCGCCCCCTATCTCCACTTCGCCCTCGTCTTTCTCTTTGTGAACCTGATCGGGTTCGCCGGCTACTATATACACCCGGCCGCTCCGCCGTGGTATGTGGCGATGCACGGCTTCGAGGCTGTTCCCGGCACGCCCGGCTCTGTCGCCGGACTCGGCCGTTTCGACGAGATGACGGGCCTTTCCATCTTCCATGGCCTGTATGAACGAAACGCCAACGTCTTCGCCGCCGTCCCCTCGCTCCACTCGGCCTACACGCTTGTCGCCTTCATCTATTCGATCAGAGCCCGCTCTTCTTGGACATGGCGCGTGATCCTCGGTGTGGTGACTCTCGGAATATGGTTCACGGCCGTCTACTCGTCACACCATTATGTGATCGACGTCCTCTGCGGAATCGGCTGCGCGTTGCTCGGCTTCGTCGTCTTCGAATACGGACTGATGCGTATCCCCGCCTTCGCCCGCTGGATCTCGCGCTATGTAGCATATATCTCGCCTCACAAATAAGTACCCTTGAAAAGCATACTCACGAACTGTCCCCATGAACACTCCCGAAACTGAAAAGACCGTAGTTTCTCAGACTCACCGGCCGGAGACGCACCATCACAGCGCCGACCCGGCGATCGAGCATCCCGGTGTGCGCCCCGACGTGATCAACTATGACGACGTTGTCGAGATGATCCCCAAGCTGAAGGGCCACCGGAAGCTCGTCAACTGGGTCCTTCATCTGCTGAAGATGGACGAGGTCAATCGTGTTCACGGAAAGTGGTGTTTCACTCAAGGCGCCGAGTTTGCGCGCCATCTGATCGACGACGACTTCCACATCGACCTTCATGTAGACAACGAAGAGATTCTCGACCGCTTCAAGGAGGGGGCGTTCATCACGGTCAGCAACCACCCCTTCGGCTCGATCGACGGCATAATGTTGATCTACATCATGACCAAGCGTCGCCCCAAATTCAAGGTGATGGTCAACATGTTCCTCAACCGCCTGTCGGCCATGCGTCCCAACTTCATCGCCGTCGATCCACAGGCCACCGATGACCCGGAGAAGCGTCACGTGTCGGTCAACGGAATCCGCGAGGTGTTGCGCCTATTGAAGTCAGGCGAGCCCGTCGGCTTCTTCCCGGCCGGAGCGATGAGTAAGACCGACAAGACCGGCTTCCTTGTTGACCGTCCGTGGCAGGAGTCTGTGCTTCAGATAATTGCACGGGCCAAGGTCCCCGTCATACCGGTCTACTTCCACGGGACCAACTCATGGTTCTTCAACCTTATGGGCCATGTCTGCTGGCAACTGCGCACGGCCCTTCTTCCGCGCGAGCTGTTCAAGAAACGTTACCAAAAAATGCGTGTGACCATCGGCGAGCCCGTTATGCCCGAAGACCAGCTTCGCTTCAAGGGAGATCCCGACGCTCTGGGCGCCTATCTCCGCGAGCGCACCTACGCACTGGCCGACAGAAAATAATCCCCTTTGTCAATTCAAATACTCCCCCCCGTTATTTCGCCGGCTTGCGGCGCGGGGTGAAGGCGTTGCCGATCTTGTAGGCGAGGTCGAGGGTGCCGAGTACGAGCGGGGAGATGATCGGAATCTTGGGTGAGAGGAACGTGCGGTAGTGGCTCTTGCGCGCCGTCGTGAAGAGTCGCAGCTGGCCCGGATGGCAGGTGACGTCGATGCGTTCGAGCATCGTGTCCGGCTCGCCATCGAGATGGACCGGTCCCCCCTTCTTGCGGATGATGGTGACGTCGCGTGTGCGGATGGTGGTGCTCTTCGTGGTCTTTCCGATAAGCCCGACAAGCACGTCAAGGCCTGCCAGAGCGCGGTTGATGGCGTTGCCGGTGTGGATGATGGTCACGTCGAGCAGACCGTCCTTGATCGAAGCCTCGGGAGCGATATAGGCGTTGTTGCCATACTGAGACGCGTTGCAGACTGCAATCAGCAGTGCCTTGTCTGTCAGCACGTGGCCGTTGACAAGAATCTTGTACTCCTCGCCTTTATAAGTGGGGAACTCGTCGAGCATCGTGCGCAGATACTGCTTCAGACCGCGGCTCGGCATCTTGTTGAACTTCTCGGTCACCACGGCGTCATATCCCACGCCGAAAGTACAGAAGAAAGGTTTGTCGTTGGCCGTTCCGTAGTCGCAGTCGAGGATACGGTCCTCGCGAATCACGTTGATGGCCCCCTTGAGGTTGATCGGCACCTGGAGATGGCGCGCCAACCCGTTGCCCGAGCCCATCGGGATAATGCCCAGGGCGGTCTGCGAGCCTCTCAGTCCGCGAGCCGCCTCGTTGACCGTCCCGTCGCCGCCGCAGACCACGACGCCATAATAGCCCTTCTCGGCGGCTTCGCGCGCCCATTCGGCCGCGTCGCCTCCGGCGTGGGTATACCGAACTTCGACCACATGGCCGAACTTTCTCAACTCCTTGGCAATCAACTCGCCGACCCCCTCTTTCGAGGTCGTCCCCGAATTGGGGTTGACGATCACCATCATGCGTCTGATCTGATTGATTTTGCTCATAGACGGGTCTGAAGCGCCACCTCTGACAGCGCGGGGCGCAGTTTTCACGGTGTAAAATTAGTAAATAGTTGCGAAATCAGAAAAAAAGTCGTAACTTTGCAGTCGCAAAACCGAAGCGACGGCGCCCCGGAAGGGGAGAGGAGTCGCCGAGGTAGGTGGATAAATTTGGCTGCTTGCAACCACCCGAAAAAATGCTAAAACTGCTCCCGTCCCTGTCGCGCCCGCGACTCCGGCCTCTCCCGTCAGAGACCCGGACAACTGCCGCCTCCGCCCCAACTCCCGGCTAAGCGGTGACCATACGGACGGCGAACGTGTCGAAGCATTGGGTGGCCCC
The DNA here is from genome assembly GCA_964615915.1 of uncultured Sangeribacter sp. GTDB lineage: Bacteria > Bacteroidota > Bacteroidia > Bacteroidales > Muribaculaceae > Lepagella. The sequence goes on along the minus strand of CAZTSQ010000014.1, from coordinate 6,877 downwards.
GCCGGCCTTCAATGCTAATTTTTTATACGTACATAAACACAATGAGTTACCTTTTCACTTCAGAGTCCGTATCGGAAGGACATCCCGACAAGATCTGCGACCAGATCAGCGACTCGCTGCTCGACGAATTCCTTGCGCGCGACCCCAAATCGCGTGTGGCTGTCGAATCTCTCGTCACCACCGGCCAGGTAGTCATAGCCGGTGAGGTCTCGAGCGACTCCTATATCGATATCCACGGTGTGGTTCGCAAACTTCTCTGCGACATCGGCTATAACCGCGGCGCCTATCGCTTTGACGGCGATTCGTGCGGAATCCTCTCGACTATCCATGAACAGAGCGGTGACATCGGCCGCGGCGTCGACTCCGACGAGCAGAAAGAGCAGGGTGCCGGCGACCAGGGAATGATGTTCGGTTATGCCGTCAACGAGACCGCAAACTACATGCCCCTCACTCTCGACCTGGCCCACATGATCATGCGCGAACTAGCCGACATCCGCCGCGAAGGCAAGGAGATGACCTACTATCGCAAAGGCCGTCTGACCTCATACCTGCGTCCCGACGCGAAGAGCCAGGTGACCGTCGAGTATTCTGAAGACGGCAAGCCCCTCAGAGTCCACACCATCGTTGTCTCGACCCAGCACGACGACTTCGTCGAGCCCATGGACGACTCCGAAGCAGCACGCAAATCGGCCGACGAGAAGATGCTCGAAATCATCCGCCGCGACGTGAAGGAGGTTCTCCTGCCCCGCGTGAAGGCCAAACTCAGCCCCGAACAGCAGGCCCTTCTCGATATCGACAACATCACGCTCCACGTGAATCCGACCGGCAAGTTCGTACTCGGCGGTCCCCACGCGGACACCGGTCTGACCGGCCGCAAGATCATCGTCGACACCTATGGCGGTCGCGGTGCCCACGGCGGCGGCGCCTTCTCGGGCAAAGACCCCTCGAAGGTTGACCGCTCGGCCGCTTACGCCTGCCGCCACATCGCGAAGAACCTCGTGGCCGCCGGCGTGGCCGACGAAGTCCTCGTCGAGGTAGCCTACGCAATCGGCAAAGCCGAGCCCATCAGCATTTTCGTCAACACCTACGGCACCTCGAAGGTCGACATGACCGACTCCGAGATCGCCGACAAGGTGAAGGAACTCTTCCCGCTGACCCCCAAGGCGATCGAAGAGCGTCTGAAGCTCCGCGAACCCATCTATCGCGAGACAGCAGCCTACGGCCACATGGGCCGAACGCCTCAGATCGTGACCAAAACATTCCAGTCACGTTACGACGACGGGAAGCCCGTGACCAAAGAGGTCGAGCTCTTCACCTGGGAGAAGCTCGACTATGTCGACAAGGTCCGCGAAGCCTTTAAAATTTCTTAAAACAGCCCTTTTCAGGCCGTTTTTCATATCAAAAATCCCCGACTATGCAGAAACTTAAGCTGAATAGTTGGGGATTTGGCTTAAAATTGTTACCTTTGCGTGCTAAAACTATACCTACGTCACCGGGCGTATCATGTTCTCTCCGAAAAGCGGGGTGAAAACGTGGTGTGACAGCGCCCGGCCCGGAAACGAAATAAAACAATAAACAACAGCTATAAAGAATGGCAACATTAGAGAAAATCAGAAGCAAGTCTGTGTTCCTGATCGTCATCATCGGTCTGGCGCTGCTTGCCTTCATCGTAGGCGACGCGCTGACAAACAGCCGTAACCTCTTCGGTGACCAAACGACTGTGGCAAAGGTAGGGGATGCCAAGATCGACATCCACGAGTATCAGGCCAAACGCGAGGAACTCAACCGCCGTCTCGAAGAGGCCCGCCGTCAGAACCCCCAGCAGTTCGCTAACTTCGACACCCAGGTGCTCTCGCAGATGGCCGTCGACGAGTTGCTGACCAACAAGCTCCTCGACAAAGGCGCCGAGCGTCTCGGCCTCCGCACCAGCGGCGACCAGCTTCGCTACTATGTTCTCGAGAACCCGATCAACACCGAGGATCTCCAGAATATCATCCGTCAGCTCCAGAGCGCGGGCATCAGCGCCGGCACTCCCGCCCAGGCCTACGAAGTGATTTTCAAACCGACCGCAAACGGTCTGACCGAAGCCCAGGCCGAACCTTTCAAGCGCGCTTGGCTCGCAATGGAACAGAAAACCGCACAGATGGTGAAGCGCAACGCTTACGCGCGCCTCGTGACCGGTTCTGTTCACGCCAACGATCTTGACCGCAAGGCGATGTATGACGACTTCGTCCAGACCCGCAACGTCAAACTCGCATACCGTCCCTACGGCCAGCTCGACGAGAAGAAATATCCCGTATCCGACGCCGAGGTTCAGGAGGCATACAACAAAGAGAAGAACCGTTTCCGCGTGACCGAGCCCACCAAGGAGGCTTCGGTGATCGCCGTGACAATCCGCCCCTCTGACGCTGACCGCGCCGCCGCTTCGGCCCTCGCCAAGAAGACTGCGGTGGCCCTTCGCGACAGCGGCGCCACTCTCCCGGCTGACGTCCGTAAGGAAGGTGTCGTCCTCACCCGCCATCAGCTCCGCGCCGCTGACCTTCCGGCCGGAATGATAAAGAACTATGTCCTCAGCGCTCCTAAAGATTCAGTCAGCGTTGTCAGCGAATCGCTCGCCGGCTTCACAGTCGTGAAGATGGGCAAACGCCGCGCCGAGGTCGATTCGATCCAACTCAACATCGTCAGCGTGGTCGGCAACACGCTTCCCGCTAAGGTGCTCGCACGTCTGAACGCCGGTCTCGACGCCGACAGCATCGCAACCGCCTTCCCCGCCGACAGCGTGATGGCGCAGACCAACATGTGGATCCCCCTCTTCACCGCCGACGGCGCCACAAACGCCATCGAGCCCGCAATGATGGACTCGCTCGAGAATGCCGGCGGCCGCTACGCTATCCTCCAGACCACTCCCCAGGGTTCGATGATCGGCAAGATCGTGAAGAAGAACGCTCCGGTCGAGATCTACGAATATGAGGAGGCTGCTTACGCCCTCAACCCCAGCACAGCCACTATCGCCGAGGCGCGCAACAAACTCGAGAAATATCTCGCCGCAAACAATACCCCCGAGAAGTTCATCGCCAACGCCGAGAAGGAAGGCTATATGATCATCCCGGCCGCAATGACCGCCTCGACTCCCGCTATCCCCAGCTATCAGGGCTACTGGCCCGACAGCCGCAAGGTTGCCCGCTGGATCATGATGGACGGCAAGCCCGGTGAGGTCAGCGACATCTTCGAGAACAAGGATGCCGCCGCTCCGATGCTCTACGCCGCCGCTGTCAGCGCCGCCTATGACGACTTCGTTCCCGTTTCGAACAAAGAGGTCAAGGAGATGCTCACCCAGCAGGTACGCCGCGAAAAGGCCGGCAAGGATCTCGTGGCCCAGTATAAGAATGGCTCCAAGTCGCTCGAAGACGTCGCACGCAAGATGGGCGTCGAGTCTCAGGACTACACCACCTTCCGCTTCGGCCGCAACGGCATGGTTATGCCCGGCGCAGCTATGGGCCGCATCAACGGCACTCCCGCCGACAAGAAGCTCTATGTCATCAGCGACGACAACGGTGTCTACGGTTATGTTGTCATGGGCACCTCGAAGCAGGACTTCCCCTACAACGCCGAGAGCTACGACCGCCAGTATCAGCAGATGGTCAACCCCGACTTCCCCGCTATGATGCGCGGCGCGAAACCCGTCAAGAACAACACCTTCAAGTTTGAAGGCGGAGAGTAAATCTCTTTGAATCATATGAAATGTCCCGGTCTCGAGAACAGGCCGGGACATTTTTTCTTTGTTATCTCTCGGATTTTAGTTATATTTGCATTTTGGATAGGGGAGGGGCACACGCGGCGGCGCGATTTTGTGTGGCGGCGTGTCCCTGACTAACGGAAAATATTATGTCTGAAACCAATAAAAAACCGCTGATCGGCAAGACGCTGGCCGAACTCGAAGAGGTCACCGCCAAGGGTGGGATGCCCCGCTTCGTCGCCAAACAGCTTGCCCAGTGGCTATATGATAAGAAGGTCACCTCTTTCTCAGAGATGGCCAACATCTCGAAGAAGAATCAGGAATGGCTCGCGCGCGAGTATTGCGTCGGCCGCGAGAAACCTGAGTCGAGCGTCAAGTCGGGCGACGGCACGGTGAAATATCTCTTTCAGGCCGGGCCTGGCAAAGCATATGAGAGTGTCTACATCCCCGACAAAGAGCGCGCCACACTCTGTGTCTCCTCTCAGGTCGGTTGCAAGATGAACTGCTACTTCTGCGCCACCGGCAAACTCGGCTTCAAGGCCAACCTGACCTCGGCCCAGATCATCAACCAGGTGCTTTCGATTCCCCCGGCTCCGGCCAAGGGGCAGGCACCGATGAATGAGCTGACCAACGTCGTCTTCATGGGTATGGGCGAGCCGCTCGACAACTTCAGGGAAGTCCTCAAGGCGATCGAGATAATGACCGCCCCCTGGGGAATGGCCTGGAGCCCGAAGCGAATCACCGTCTCGACCGTCGGCAAGATGCCCGAGCTCAAGGATCTTCTCGAGAAGACGAAGGTGCACGTTGCGATCAGTGTCCACTCGGCCGACCTGGCTCAGCGCGAATCGATGATGCCGGCCCAGAAGGCATGGCCGCTGAGCTCGGTCATGCGTATGCTCCAGAGCTACGACTTCAGCGGTCAGCGGCGCCTGTCGCTCGAATATATAATGTGGCGAGGGGTCAACGACGATGTGGCACACGCGCGCATGCTCGCCAAACTGATCGGCGACCTCCCGGCCCGCGTCAATCTGATTCGATACCACGCTATTCCCGGGATCGACCTCAAACCATGTAGTGAGGAGAGGATGATAATGTTCCGCAACGTCCTCAACGAAAATGGAATCACGGCCACGATCCGCGCCTCGAGGGGCGAAGATATCGAAGCCGCCTGCGGAATGCTCGCCGCCAAGAAACGGGATGGTAATCCCTGATCGGCGGGCGTAACCTTTAACAGAACGAACAATGTCTGAACATACACGACATAAACCGAAGATCGCCATCTCACACGGTGACTTCAACGGAATCGGATACGAGGTGCTTCTCAAGGCTGTGGCCGAAGAGGGGATGACCGATATCTGCACCCCCGTCATATTCGGAAGCGCCGAGCTTGCGATCAGGATCATGAAGGATCTGAAGATCGATAACCTGCGGCTGAACATCGTCGGGAGTGCCGCCCAGGCCCAGCAGGGCCGCGTCAATCTCGTCGACGTCTGCGGCGAGGGCCTTCAGCTGACTCCCGGCCATCCTTCGCCCGAAGCCGGCATAGCAGCCGCCGACGCTCTCGAAGCAGCCTGCGCAGCTCTCGAAGCCGGTGAGGCCGACGCACTCGTGACGGCCCCCATCAACAAAAAGACCGTCTACAATCAGGAGACATTCCCCTATCCGGGTCACACCGAATTTCTCGAGGCCCGTCTCGGCCGCGGAAACCGCGCGACGATGATCCTCTTTGACGATGTGCTCCGCGTCGCCTTGGTGACGACTCACAAACCCCTGCGCGACGTCCCCGACGCCATCACCCGCGAGGCTGTGGCTGAAAAGATCGTAGCCCTCGACAAGACCCTCCGCGAAGACTTCGGAATGGAGCGCCCGCGGATAGCCGTCTTCTCGCTCAATCCCCACAACGGAGACAATGGCCTTCTCGGCCGCGAAGAGATCGACCATATCGAGCCCGCCATCGCCGACTGCGTCAAGGAGGGAATACTCGCCTTCGGTCCCTATGCCGCCGATGGCTTCTTCGGTAACGGTACTTTCAGCAAGTTCGACGGCATCGTCGCCATGTATCACGATCAGGGTCTCGCTCCGTTCAAGGCTCTCGCCGGAGAGTATGGCGTCAATTATACTGCCGGCCTCCCGTACGTCAGAACCTCGCCCGACCATGGCTCGGGCTACGACGTCGCCGGCAAGGGAATCGCCGACCCCACGTCTATGCGCCAGGCTATCTACAAGGCGATCGATATCGTCCGCAACCGTCGGCGCCACGCGGCCGCTTCGGCCCATCCTCTGCCCAAATATCGGAACGACAGAGGGCCCAAACGGGACGTCGATGCCTCGGCATTGCTTGAGGGTGGCAATACCCCGGCCGAGTAGTGTCGAAAACGGTCTCCAGAGGGTGAAAAAGGGAAAAATGGGAGAAGAAAAAAGTAAATTAAACCATTATTAACAAAATTTAACAGTTCGGATTTTCCAATTTTGGCTGTTTTTTTTGGCAATATGGAGTTTCGTTTATACTTTTACGCAACATTTCCGTGAATGAAAGTGTCTCAGAGGGTGCTTTGGGATATGATCATGCACGTAATGTTGGGTATACATCATGAAAAACAACAAACAACTATAGAAAATTAGAAATGGCAACTAAAGCAGCTAAACCCAACGGTAAGTTGGGCGTAATGGTGGTTGGTCTCGGTGCAGTGACGACTACCTTTATGACCGGTGTGCTCATGGCCCGCAAAGGCCTCGCTAAACCTATCGGCTCGATGACACAGTATGACAAGATCCGTGTCGGTCGAGGCGAAGACAAGAAATATCTCCACTATAAGGACATCGTTCCTCTTGCTGACCTTAACGACATCGAGTTCGCCGCTTGGGACGTATATCCCGTAAACGCTTACGAATCCGCTCTCAACGCTGAGGTTCTCAAGGAGAAGGACATCGAGCCGGTGAAAGACGAGCTCCAGAAGATCGTCCCGATGAAGGCCGCTTTCGACAAGAACTATGCGAAGCGCCTTGACGGCGACAACGTGATGGAGAACAAGACCCGCTGGGAGATGGTCGAACAGCTCCGCGAAGACATCCGCAACTTCAAGAAAGAGACCGGAGTTGACCGCGTCGTTGTTCTCTGGGCCGCTTCAACCGAAGTTTACG
>CAZTSQ010000013.1:0-56384 GCA_964615915.1 uncultured Sangeribacter sp. | reverse complement strand
GGCCCCCATATACTTAGAGGCTTTATGAGTTTTTTTACCGGTTCTCCAGCCTCTACCCGCCGCGCCTCCTTCCCCTTTACCTCAAAAAGCCGAAGTAAATTACCTCAAAAAGCCGAAGTAAATTACCTCAAAAAGCCGAAGTAAATTACCTCAAAAAACCGAAGTGAATTGCCTCAAAAAACCGAAGTGAGGTTGGGTCATAAGACAATTAGGCTCCAACCCACAAGAAAAGGACGAGTGCGATGCCGCTGTAAGACCTCTGTTTGGTGGTATGACAGAAAAATGTTATATTCGCGGTTGAAAAAGAAGTGAAGCTATGAAAGAGATCAAGTATCCTGTAGGTATCCAGACCTTCGAGAAGATCCGGACTGGTGGATATCTATATGTTGACAAGACCGAGGCGATGTACCCTCTGATTAAGGATGGAGGATACTACTTCCTGTCGCGTCCCAGACGCTTCGGAAAGAGTCTGATGCTGACCACCCTCAAGGCATACTATGAGGGACGACGCGACCTCTTCAAGGGCCTCGCTCTCGACTTGCTGACCGACGACTGGGAGCCGAGACCGGTGCTCCATCTGGACCTGAACTCAGGGAAATATGAGACTGCCAAGGATCTGGAAGGAGAAATAAACAGTATTCTCAAACTGTGGGAGAAACAGTATGGGACAGAGGAAGCAGAAGCATCTCTGTCGCGACGCTTCGGTAATATCATTCGCCGTGCTTACGAGCAGACGGGCAGGAAGGTCGCCATCCTTATCGACGAGTATGACAAGCCGATGCTATATGCTTTAGGCAACGAAAGACTACTCTCCGAGTTCCGAAACATCCTCAAGGCGCTGTACTCCAACCTCAAGACGATGGACGCATATATCGAGATAGCAGTCTTGACGGGCGTTGCCCGCTTCAGCAAGCTCTCGATCTTCTCGGACCTCAACAACCTGCGTGACATCTCGTTCAGCAAAAAGTTTGCCACCATCTGCGGAATAACTTCAGAGGAGGTCGACCAATATTTCGTCGAAGGGATTCAGGAACTGGCCGAGGCATACAATAAAACGCCTGAAGAGATGCGCGAGGAATTGCGCAAGATGTACGACGGCTATCACTTCGCTCCCGACTCTCCCGATATATACAATCCGTTCAGTCTCGTCAGCGCCTTCGCGGACGAGACCATGAAGGCATATTGGTTCGACAAGGGAACCCCGACATACCTTGTACGTCTCCTCGAAAAATCGAGCCTGAAGGTGCCTACCTTCGTACCCCACACAATCAGCGAATCCAAACTTGAGTCAGCCGGAATACTCTCCGAAGATCCCATACCGGTGTTCTATCAGAGTGGATATCTGACAATCAAGAAATACAACCAGACCTTCAGATCCTATACCCTTGACTATCCGAATGAAGAGGTAAAGGAGGGATTCCTAAGCTTCTTAGTGCCCTACTATCTGGCAAAGAGAGGAGGAGACAACAGTGATTTCCAAGTAGACACATTTGTAATAGCGGTCAACGAGGGGCGCATCGACGACTTCATGGTGTCACTGAAGAGCCTTATCGCTCATGTACCCTATTCAGAAAAGGGAACAAGTGAAGACCATTTCCGGACCGCGATTTACCTGCTTTTCACCCTCATGGGCTTCTACACCAAGATGGAGGACCGCACATCAGTGGGGAGCATTGATCTGACTGTGGAGACTCCGGACTATGTCTATCTCTTCGAGTTCAAGATCGACAAATCGGCTCGCGCGGCCATGGACCAGATCCGCGAGCGCCGCTACTGGGAAAAGTTCCTCGCCTCAGGCAAGAAGATCTACCTCATCGGCGCCAACTTCGACACCAAGACCCGCCTTCTCAACGACACGCTGATAGAGAAGGTGTAGGACAACCGCATGTACCTCAGGCGTCCCCGCCTGAGGGTTCCGTCTAAGTCAACCGCTTGTACCTCCGTCGTACCCGTCTGAGTGCGCGAACCCTCGATTTTTTGTGGTTTTCGGCTAATTGAACCCTCGATTTTTTGTATTTAGTTTAAAATCAAGAGGTTAGCTGTGTCCCTAAAATTATCCCATCGTTACAGCGGCGAGTCGACCCACTCGAAGTTGTCGGGACCGGCGCCGAGACGGAAATTGTACATGGCTATGCCGAGGTCGATCTTCGTATACCCCACCAGCGATGACCCCTTTTCGGGCTTCACCTTATTGGGCGCAATATACCGGAAGTAGAACTTCTGTTGATTGACCGCCGTCGGGGCCAGAAGGGCCGCTTCAACCCCGGCGAGAAACCACTCTGGAGTGTCGGCGCTTACGTTGCTCACCTGTTCGGGAGTCTTGATCTTATGCTTGCGGCCATCTTCGGCGCCATAACCTATAGCGATGCAGACCACCACCTTATCATCTTTCTCCATCTCATACGCACCGTCAACCTTCTTGTAAGTGAGACCGACGAGACAAGTGCTCAGACCGAGCCGCTGTGCGAACAGGACGAGCTTTTCGCTATAGTAGCCGGCGCGATACTCGAGAGACTCAGACTTCCTGCCGATAACCATCACATAGTTTTTCACATTGCTGAACGAGCCATAGGAGAGGAAACCCTTGAAGGCCTTCGGCTCATTGAGAACGAGTTGCATCTTGAGGTCGCCCTCGCGATTTATCCTGTCAATTTCATCGCGCAGAGCCTTGACCGCCTCCTCATCGAGCGGACGGTCTTCATATTTTCTGATAGAGTGTCTATTTCTAAGTGCTTCGAGTTCAGTCATAACGATCATCTTTTGGTCACACCCCTTAAACGCCCCCTCACCCAAAAAGGTTCGCCAGTCCCTTCCACGTGGGCACATCCATGATTCTCAAAGGCACAAAAAATGTCATTATAAAGACATCTATAACAGAAATATCTTTATAATGACACTTTTAGAAAGTCAAAGAGAGAAAGCTCAGGCGGGGACGCCTGAGGTACATGCAGGCGGTTACTTCGGACGCGCGAGGATAAGGGCAGAGTGGGCGGGGAGGGTGATCTTGCCGCCTCCGAACGAGCCGAGGCTGGCTTCGGGCGAGATCTTGCCTTCGTGGGCCACGATCTGCCACTTACCCTTGGCGATGTTGACGGTCTGCGCCTTGTCCGCGCCGTTGAAGACTACCTTGATCTCTTTCCATGAGTCACCGTTGGCGTTGTCCTTGAGTGAGTATGAGATCAAGTTCGGGGTCTTTGATGAGTCGATCTTGTCGAAGACAAGATGACGCGCGATCTGGTCGGCCGAGGTCATACGGAATGCCGGGTGAGCCTTGCGCAGGGCGATCAGTCCTTGATAATAGTCGAACAGGTCGCGGTTCTGAGCCTTGAGGTTCCAGTTGATGGCGTTGATCGAGTCGGGACTTTTATAGGAGTTGTGTACACCCTGTTTGTCACGGAAGATCTCTTCACCGGCAAACATGAAGGGAGTGCCCTGAGAGGTGAAGACGATCGTCTGGGCGAGCTTAGCGGCCTCCATGCGCTCGGCGTCGGTTGCGTCGGGCATAGACTTGCGGAGTTTGTCGGTCAGCATCAGATCGTCGTGACACGACACGTAGTTGACAATCATCTCGGGAGACGAAGCATAGGCGAACTTCGAGTTGTTGCCCTTCGAGTAGTCGATCTGGGGATGTGCTGTTGCGGCTACGATGCCTATCTTGACGGTCTCTTCGTTTCCGGGCTTGCCGGTGGCGAAACCACGGTCCGAAGCATCTGTGTAGTGACCCTTGACAGCATCGCGGATATCGTCTGAGAAGACGGCGATGTCAGTCATCTGCGACACGTTCTCCTTCAGAGCGCGACGGTCAACGGCCAGCGGTGAATCGCCGGCGGTCCAACCCTCGCCATAGACGAAGATCGAGGGATTGATCTTCTTCAACTCGGCGGCTACTTCGTTCATGGTCTCGATATCGTGGATGGCCATGAGGTCGAAGCGGAAGCCGTCGATGTGGTACTCGTCGGCCCAATATTTGACGGAGTTGACGATATAGTCGCGCATCTGCTGGCGGTCGGAGGCCGTTTCGTTGCCACAGCCCGAGGCGTCAGAGTAGCGTCCGTCGTCCCAGTGGCGGTGGTAGTAGCCCGGAGCGGTGAGCTCGAAGTTTGAGCCGTCGTTCTCGGCGGTGTGGTTGTAGACGACGTCCATGATCACACCGATTCCGGCATCGTGAAGGGCCTTGATCATCTCCTTCATCTCTCGGATACGGGTCGAGGGATCCGACGGATTGGTCGAGTACGAGCCCTCGGGAGCGTTATAGTTCTGAGGGTCGTAACCCCAGTTGTAGGCGTTCTGCTGAAGATTGGCCTCGTCGACCGAGTTGTAGTCGTATGAGGGGAGGATGTGGACATGTGTCACGCCGAGCTCCTTCAGGTGGTCTATGCCTGTCTTCTGGCCCTGGGGCGAAGTGGTTCCGGGCTCGGTGAGGGCGAGGAACTTGCCCTTGTTGGCCACGCCCGACGAAGGATCCATCGAGAAGTCGCGATGGTGCATTTCGTAGACGATCACGTCGGTGAAGTTCTCTACCGCCGGACCCTTGTCACAGCACCATCCGGCCGGATCGGTGCGGTCCATGTCGATGATGGCGGCGCGCTTGCCGTTGACACCAACCGCCTTGGCCCATACACCCGGAGTCTCGGCCAGCTGACGTCCGTTGGCGTCGGTGACGGTGAAGGTATAGAACTTGCCATACATCTTCTCAGGGAAGGAGAGGGTCCACGTTCCGGTAGCCGGGTCAAACGCCATCTCGCTTTGAGAGAGGGGCGCTCCGGTGGCACCGTTTTCGTAGATATTGAGGCTCACTCCCTTAGCCTCGGGCGACCACAGGCGGAAATGGGTACCGTTCTGGTCGACCATGAGCTCAAGGTCATCGCCCGAGTAGGTCGGATAATTCGCAAACCGCGCATCATAGGCGCTCTGCGCGACAGCCGTAACGGCCGGCGCACCCAGCATCACTGCCATTGCAAAACAGATGTGTTTCAGATTCATATTCTTATTTTTCAGTCTTTCATTTTGATAACCCGGGCCGGATTCCCGACGGCGATCGAGTTCGAGGGTATATCCTTGACCACAACCGATCCGGCCCCGATCGACACATTGTCGCCGACGGTCACCCCACCGACAATAGTCACGTTCGCCCCGAGCGTCACGTTGTCGCCGATCACGGGGCGCTTACCCTTGGCGTCGCCGATGGTAGTCATGTGGATGAACGAGAAGTTGCTCCCGATCCGCTCGGCGTTGATTATCGTAGCGTATGGATGGGCCAGCAGTACGCCTGGCCCGATCGGAGTGCGGGCCGATATTGTCAGATACCTGTCGCCCGGCCGTAACCAGCTGATCAACAGCGATCGAACGGGTCCCAGACGATGGTAGAACAGTGAGCGGAAATAACGGTTGTTGTGGAGAAGGTACAGAAGCGACATCCCCCGCCCCAGCCGGAGCGGTATCTTGGTCATCATGCGCCTGACATCGGCCTCGATCACACCACGGGCCCCACACGTACGGGCACACAAAAGAGCCGGCACATAAAGCCAGCTGCACACCACGGCCCCGGCGAGCCGCAGACGGTCACGAATCAGACGTTTATCCATATCTTCTTATATAATAACGCACGAAGACCGTTTTTGACGTGTCTTCCCAGCAGATTTCGGGCGGTTTTTCGAGCGGTTATTTGCATATCTCACACAAAATTAGTAATTTTGCGGCGCCTTTCCAAAAAAGTGACGCCACAAAAGGGCACCGGAGAGTTCGCCCGGCCGAGCTTTTGGACGAAAAGCACCAACATTAACCAACACACAAAACTCTCACAATCATGCATCTCTCAACTGAACAGAAACAGGAGATTTTCGAAAAGTACGGCCAGGGCAAAACCGACACCGGCAGCCCCGAAAGCCAAATCGCACTCTTCTCGGTACGCATCCAGCACCTCACCGAGCACCTCAAGGAGAACCACAAGGACCACGCCACCACCCGCGCCCTGAAGGCTCTCGTAGGTCAGCGCCGTTCACTTCTCGACTATCTGAAGCGTAAGGACATCAACCGCTACCGCGCGATCATCGCCAAGAAAGAGCTCGGTATCCGTAAATAATCCGCTTCCGACAGACCTCCCGACTGAAATATTCAGCCAACCCACATTCAGCTCCCGCCTCTCTCACACTGACCGAGGCGGGAGCTGTCGTTTCCTTACCCACCCCCATTCTCAGTTTTTCTCGGAAACCTTTCCTCAGCGGCACTCTCCCACACCTCCCTCATTCCTCAGCCGCCCTCTCCCACTCATGTCTCTTTCCCAATTCCTCATTCTAATAAAAACAACACTGAGCGAGAACCTTATCGCAAGTTATTGTGTTGTAACCATAAAGTAACAAATTTAAAAATAAGTAAAAGTTATGGACATCGAATCAATTGGCACATGGGCAGGGGAAGTTTACAAAGCCCTCGAAGCTTCGGACACCCGCACGCTCGGACTCAAACAGATCAAGAAAGCCACGAAGCTTCGCAAAGACGAACTGATGGCCGCCTTCGGTTGGCTCGGTCGCGAGGGCAAGATCCTTCTGACCACCGACGATCAGGACATCATCGCCAAGCTCGTCGACTAACCCCGCCCCCGACCGCACGCCGGCCTCCGGCCGGCCCACCCCTCCCCTCCTCCTCACCGACTAAAAGCAACCCTGTCCGTCAGCCTCGGACAGGGTTGCTTTATTGTGCGCCCTCTCTTCTTTACTCAAAGCCAATCAGCCGCTCCAGAGCCCGTTTCAGAACACATTTTAAGATTTTGTAAGAAAAATGTTTATCACCTAAATGAATATATTTATTGCATATTTATCATATGGGGGGGGGTAGACTGAATTTTCCGTTTTTACCCTCTAACTCCCGTTACTTTCTTTCTTTTTTTTTAGCTAACTTTGGGAATTAATCCGACTGCTATTTACAGTATTTATACTTGGTGAAAATGGTAATTGCCGTCTATCTTTTCCTGATGAATATCATAGCCCTGGCGTTGTTCGGCTATGACAAACGGTGTGCGCGCCGAGGTCAATGGAGGGTACCCGAAAACACCCTGCTTGCCAGCGCGGCGATAGGCGGTTCGGTCGGTGCCTGGGCCGGAATGAATCTGTTTCACCACAAGACCCGCAAGACCCGCTTCCGAGTGGTGGTGGTCGGCTCAATGGTAGTCCAGGCTCTCCTATTACTTATTTTGCTAACCCAAATCGCATGAATAAATCCTTTATTGCCAATACCGGCCTTCAGTTCATGACCTCTCTCTTTGAGGTCAAACCTGAAGAGAGCTTCACCGATCAAGAAGGGAACTTCTTCAGCCCCCTCTCGATCAAGGATGAGAACGGCTTCGACGTTCCCCTCGTCTTCCACGAGCAGTATGACATCATAAACGACACCTGGTCGCTCGGACTGGCCACAAGCTTCACCAACGGCAAGATCGTGCCCTTCGACCAACTCCGGAATGCCTTCCCCACTCCCTACATCCTGACTTCACCCGACGGGAAGGAATATGTCGTAGACGAGGAGAAGATAGACTTCTCGTCGCTCGACCCTATTGACGAAAAGGAATGCTATAGCGAATACTCTCTTCAGGGATCGATCCACGAACACCTCCGGACAGGGGAATCGCCCCTCGACTGTATCGAAAACCGGTGGTTGCCTGTACCCATGTTCGAAGAAGACAGTGTCGGCAACAGCATATTCGGCCCCACGGGATGGTGCCGCATGAAGCTGGTTCCCGCCTCGAAAGAAAAGAATGTCCGGAAGTACCATCTCATCTGGGCGTTAGACACGACGGCTGTCCACAACGAGACCTCCGTGACCCATCCTTTCTTCTATGACGGCGAAACAGAGAAGGATTTTCATGTGACCGACGATCTGTCCCTGCTGTTCAACTTCTTTGCCTCCTCGCCGGCCAACTGCGAGTGGGTCGACGATTATATCGCTTACCTTATCCACAACGGCAAGGAGAACTCCCAGCTTGTCGGTGCCGAAGGAGAGGAAAGCCACTTCCGTTATATCGCTTACTATATGACCCTCCTCGCCTATCTGAAGAAAATGGGCCTCACTCCCCAGGTCAGACTGTATAGCGACGAGGAAGAATCCATCCCCGTCGACCTGGTCCTTGACATCGGTAACTCGAGAACCTGCGGTGTCCTCTTTGAAGACGGAGACTTCACAAAAGTCGACATGCTTGAGCTTCGCGATCTCTCGGAACCCTGGAAGAAGTACAAGAAGCCGTTCGACATGCGAATAGCCTTCCATGACGCGCGATTCGGCGATATGGATCTCCCCGACCAGTTCCAATGGCAATCGTTTATCCGTATCGGCGACGAGGCTATCAAGTTGATCTACAAATCACGCCCATCGAACGGTCTGGCCCAACGCTTCACCAACTATTCGAGTCCGAAGCGATATATGTGGGACAACACCAAGTTCAAGGGTCAATGGGACTTCCTGACAGTTGAAGGTGACGACGAGAAGGCATCGCTCAACCAGTATGTGAACGTCAAGGGCCTCTCCGAACAGTTCGACAGCGACGGTTCGCTACGCACGGCCCACCACGGTGGCATCTCTAGTTCCTTCTCCCGCCGGGCACTGATGACCTTCGTGATGATCGAGATTCTCCAGCAGGCGAAGTGCCAGATCAACTCGCCCGAGTTCCGCGACCGTCACGGTCAGATCAACCGTCCGCGAAAGTTGCGCAAGATTCTGATCACCTGTCCGACAGCCATGTCGGTCGAAGAGCAGATTATCCTCCGTCAGTGTGCCGAAGAGGCCTATATCGCCCTTCTACGCTCAAAGGATCCCGACCTCTATTTCGCCCCGTATGACCCGTCGGAATGGAGCGGCAAGGTGCAGATCATCCCCTCGGTCCACGATCTGAAGATAAACCCGTCGAACCCGGCTATGGCCAAGGTGAAGACCGAGTGGGGGTATGACGAGGCCACCTGCTGCCAACTGGTATATCTATATGCTGAGATAGCCAAGAGATATCTCAATCACTGCGGCGACTTCTTCAACCTCTACGGTCACAAGCGCCCGGAGATGGTGGCTGAAGGCTATACACGCAACTCTCTGACAGTCGGCTCCATTGACATCGGCGCCGGCACAACCGACGTGATGGTCTGCGCCTATAAGTATGACGACAATGGTGTCTGCAAACTGACTCCCCAGCCCCTTTTCTGGGATAGCTTCTACTATGCCGGTGACGACCTGCTCGAAGAAATCATCCGCGCCCTCATAATCGAGGGGCCGCAACTGGCCGTTCCCGTACCGGGTGAAGGTCCGATCTTCAACGCAGTCTGCGCCGCCTATGAATCACTTGACGACAAGGACTTCATCGAAGCTTTCGGTCTTGACGGCAAGGTGAATCTCTCGACTATGTCAGATGAAGAGCGACTTGCCTTCCGTCACAGCGTGGCCTCGCGCGAGACCTCGGAGAGAATACATAACTTCTTCGGTCACGACAAGGCGGCGATGGACCACAAGGATCGCGTCATGCGCCAGGACTTCAACATACAGATCTCGGTGCCGATGGGTCTCAAGATGCTCGACCTTCTCCGCCGCGACCGGACACGCGCAATGCTGAGCTATCGCGACTTCTTCAGCGATCTCCAGCCGGCCCACTTCATCATCGACCACTTCAACCGTCATTTCAGCGTTCGCAAGGGTGACCGGACCTTCGTCGATATCGACTTCAAGGAGATCCGCTGGCCTTATGACCCCGAAGAGGTATCCTCAATCGTGATCACCAAGATCGAGCCCATGATGCGTCAGCTGGCAGTCCTTCTGAACTCATGCCAGTGTGACATCATTCTGCTCGCCGGCCGGCCGATGTCTCTCAATGCCATCACCGACCTCTTCCTGAAATACTATCCGATCTCGCCCAACCGTCTGATCCGGCTCAATGAATACCGTGTAGGCGAATGGTATCCCTTCGCCGACGGTCTCGGATTCTTCATTGACCAGAAATCTTTGGTAGCTGTCGGAGCCATGATCGGCTACATGGCCTCGAACGGCGGAATCAACGGCTTCCACATGGACATGTCGAAGTTCAAGAAGGAGATGGTCTCGACAGCCAATTATATGGGTCTCTACAACGCGGTCAACCACAAGATAACGGAAGTAGTGCTGACTCCCGACCAGAATTCGGCCTCTGTCGAGGTCCACGGCTTCCCCCTCTTCTTCGGATGCAAGCAGTTGGCCTCTCCCTTCTATCAGGGACGGCCGATCTACTGTCTGACCCTGGCCGAGGAGGTTGACCCCAAGTCTGTGGCTCTCCCGCTGAAGCTGACCGTAACGCGCAACTTCACACAGGACAAGGAAACCCTGAAGATCGTAGCGGCGGTCGACGCCAACGGCAAGCCCTTCTCGGTCAACAAACTTCATTTCGGTGTCCGCTCTCTGGCAGCCGAGGGGGCCTACTGGCTCGACAAGGGTGAGTTCGTCCTCAGCATCAACGGATAATCCGCTTCCTAACCCATCACCTAACTCAGAACACCTCCATCATGGAAGATATCATAGATAAAGAAAACAATCAGCTGATTGCCAACATAAGCGCCCAGATCTCTGAGATTGACAAGATGATCGGTTGGGCAAAAGCCAACATGGAAGAACGGCGTGCGTCCGAGGTCTTCAAACAGCTTGTCGACAAACGGCGCACTCTCCGCCGTTATCAGGCTGCCCTCTCTTCGAACCCGGCCATCGCAGCCTTCGGAGAGAGCCAGAAAGGCAAGTCTTACGTGATCAGTTCGCTCCTCGCCTCAAAGGGCGAGCAGTTCACCGTCACCGACAACAACGGGGTGATCTATAACTTCATCGAAGAGATGAACCCGCCTACAAACGAAACGGAGGCGACCGGTGTCGTCACCCGTTTCACCAACGGCTATACCGTTCCGGACGCAAATTTTCCCATCAAGGTAAAGCTCCTCTCGATGGCCGACATACTTCAGATTCTGTGCAACACCGCCTATCTCGACGTGAAGAGCCACCTCATCATCTCGCGCGAGGAGATCAACGAAGAGATGGCTATGCTCGAACGCAAATATGCCGGGGCTCCCGATGTCCAGTCCTGGCTTATCGAAGACGATATCCTGACCATCAAGGAGCACGTGGAGCGCTATATGGCCAACGTGGCTTCGGAACTCCTCTCCTCGGACTTCTTCGATGTCCTCACCCGCATCGTCCGCAAGATTCAGCCGAAGGATTGGCCGGCTATCATGGCGCGACTTTGGTATGACAACGCCTCGATCACCCAGCTTTTCAGCCGACTTCTCGAAGGCTATCAGGCTGTCGGCTATGCCGAAGAAATCTTTATACCCGTCAGCGCGCTGCTGAATCTGCACACTACCCTCATGAGCTCCATGTGCCTTCAGAATCTCGGGAACAACCTCCCGGTAACCGGCAACTCGAGTCTCGACGACGGAACCGATATTCTGTGCGGTGCCGAGGGTGGATGGCATGAAGTGGCCGGCTTCAACAAGAGCATTCTGAGCGCCATGACAGCCGAGGTGGTGTTCCAGATTCCCGACGAGTCGATCAAGGAGGAGCTTTCATTCTGTCTCGATGGTGTGACGGACGAAAACGAGAAGGCCTATCTGCTGAGTCACGGATGGAACCGTTCGGTCAACAAGCAGTTCCTCAACTCAGTCGATATCCTGGACTTCCCGGGAGCCCGATCACGTCTTGAGATTGAGGAAAGTCAGATTCCCAAGGAACTCGCGACCCAGATGGTGCTTCGCGGAAAGGTGGCGTACCTATTCAACAAGTACTCGGACGAGAAGCGTATCAACGTCCTCATGATCTGTCACGACCACATGCAGAACGGGTCGTCGGCGATGCCTCCGATCCTGAAGAAGTGGATCGAAGACAACATCGGCTCGACTCCGCGCGAACGAGAGGCCTTCATTGATAAGTCGATTATCTCGCCTCTATTCCTGATCGCGACAAAGTTCAATATAGACCTGCGCGTCGACGTTTCGGCCACCAAGAACGAACAGCTCGACAACCGCTGGGACGATCGTTTCTCGAAGGTGCTTTACAACCAGGTGTTGATGGCCACCTCCAACAAGTGGTTCGACGACTGGACTCCGGCCGGCAGCTTCCGCAACACCTACTTGCTGAGAGACTACAAGTACTCGGGCATCAATGGCAACCGTCTGTTCGAAGGGTTTGCCGAGACAGGTGTAGAGACCAAGGAAAACGATCCGGAGTTCCGGGCCAAGCTCCACGAGTCGTTCTCGACCAACGCCAATGTCCGCAAGTTCTTCGACGACACCGTTATGGCATGGAACTCAGCGTGTACACAGAACAACGACGGCACAGTCCTGATCATCCAGAAGCTCGGAATCGTAGCCGGAAACGCCAAGGAAAGCCGACTCTACAAGAACAAGGCCGATGTGGCCCGTATCCACAACGAGGTAGCCGCTCTGATGAACGAGTTCTATCACAATGAAAATGACGGCGACGCCCTTCAGCGTGCAATCACACGTGGCGGAGGTATCATTGCCGAGCTCGATATCGCCTGCGGCCGCAACAACTATGTCTTCGGCCGTGTGATCAAGAGCCTTCAGATCACTGAGAACTATGTTTTCGATATCTACTACGCTGGTCTGAACAACACGTCGATGATCGAGGAGAGGGATATGAAGGAGTATGACCTCATACTCCGCCGATGCATGGGCGAGATTTCACCTTCGAACAGTTTCGAGCGCAACCTCGAGATCCTCACGCGCCGATACCATTTCCCCTCGACCGAAGAGTGTCGTTCCTTCTTTGAGAACGTGAAGGGTCTCTCGCTCGATATCCTCTTCGAGGGTGACCGACAGAAGAAGACGAACTCGCGCCAGCTGGCCGAAAAGGTTGTCGACAAGTGGCTTGACGATCTCCAGGCCCCCCGGAAGCTGAAGCACTACGAGTCGCTCGGGCTCAACGTCCTGGTGATGCTCGACCTGATCGAGAACATGAAGGCCGTAGCCCAGACTACAGGGCTCGTCCAGTTCATCGCCTCGACAATCAGCCCGTTTGTCGACGCCATCACCGTTCCCCACGCGCTGCTCGACATGATCGCCGACACAACGGCCGAAATAATCAACAGCTTCGTCCTTAACTTCGGATACACGCGCTATGACGACCTCAAGATAGCCGAACTGCGCGCGCTCAACGACGACAAACACCTCGGCCTCTCATTCGACTACAATGTCCGGAGGGCTCTGCCGGTAGATCTCGACGCATTCTCGGCCATGTTCGACGCCATGAGACCGACCGAAGAGAATACGTCGCTGACGAATCTGCCCTCTTACTCGAATTACAATACGTGGACCGAGATGCTGATGATCTCGTTCATTGCCTCACACGACATCCCAACCTATGACGTGGAGGCCAACCGAAAACTCGGGAAGATTCTCGAGACTTTCGCCACTCTGAAAGAACAATAAATGGATATATACAAGAGTAAAATACAGAAACTTATCCTCCCGAAGTACCAGTCGGTTTTCATCACCGACTACTTCGAGAGGATCAGCTCAACAATCAACGGTCGGCCTGAGATCCTGAACAAGGATCTTCTGGCCAAACCGAGGGTTCGCACCCGCACGGAAATCATCTGGGCGAGCGACAGTTTTTCGAGCGAACCCAAACCGCTCGCTGATCTTTCTCACGCTGAAAGAAGCCGCTATGCCGATATACTCCGCCGTGACCTCAACCAACTGCTCGATTCGATCGAGTCTCTTTATGAGGAAGAGGGAGGCCGGGAGATGGCCGAGCTTCTGTCGAAGGCTCTCGAGTATGTCGACGACAAGAATGTCTTCTGCGGTGACGGAAAGGTAGTAATCGTCAACTGGGGTGTGGTTCCGCGCGAGGGCAACCGACTTGATCCTGGCGTGATTGTCCGTGCCGGGAAGCTTCAGGGTCAGTGGGCCTTTATGCCTGCGCCAAAGCCCTCTGAAGCGAAAGAGCCGTCGGTGGAGGTAGGGCCGAGAACCAATGATCTACCCGAAGTCGCCGAGAAACCGGATCAGATTGCACAACCGGAGGACAGAGGGTCATCTGAGGCAGTGACAAAGTCCGAGAGCGTCACCGAGACGGCTGGATTTTCCACGAAGGCTGCAACCGGTCAGGCCCAAAGTGTTTCCGAAACAACCGGTACCGATGGAGAAAACTCGTCGGATGCAAATGTAACTGCTGGCACCGATAAGGCCGCAGGTACCGCCGAGGTAATCTCCGTTAGATCAGACAATCAGGACAAGTCGGAGGTTAAGAAAGAGGAGGAGCCCCAAAAGCCCGCAGTTAAACCCGTAGCCGAGGGAAAGAAGGCCGACAGGAAGTCTCCCTCTTCGGAAGTATCTTTCGGCAGAGCCTTGGGAGTCATCGGCCGGAAGATATGGCCCTGGCTCGCCGGGCTGGCGGCCGTCGTGCTGATTCTCTTCCTCTGTCGAGATTACCAGGGACGTCCCAACCAGATTAACCCGTTCTACAATGCCCTGCCTAAGAACCCGGTGATTCTACCGGTTTATGAGGGGAAGGTCACCAAGTCTCAAGACGGCAGCTATACCGTCTGCAGCGACCGTCTGAACATTCTGTTCGAGTCTGTCGGAGACAAAACTTTCCAGACCTGGGCCGAGGAGTTCAAGAGCAAGTATCCCGCAAGCGGCTATAAGGTGGTCTACTACAACCCGACTCTTAAGACGATGCAGATCGTCGTTCCGCCCGAGGAGAGGATCGCAGTACTCAACGGGATCAAGGATAAACTCGACCTGAAGGGGTTCGATGTCTTTGAGGAACGTGTATATACGGTCGATCTGACACCTTCAGACCCGGCGATGAACGATGCCGACAAGAACTGGTATATCGCGGCCATTCATGCCGAAGATGCCTGGGATGTGACCATGGGCTCGGAAGATGTGGTTGTCGCCGTCGTCGACAATGGCTTCGACCTCAACCACCCGGAACTCAGCGGCAAAGTGGTGATGCCCTATAATGCTGTCGAAAACAACAGAAACATACGCCCCATCATCACCAAATTTGGGCCTCACAAACACGGTACCCACGTGGCGGCAACGGCTGTAGGCCACGCCGACAATGGCGCCGGTCTGCTCGGTATCGCCCCCAAATGCAAGTTGATGCCCGTACAGGTCGGATTTGACAACCCTGAGGGTCACATGAGCTCGGCGGCAGTGCTCCACGGTACACTATACGCCATCGAAAACGGCGCGGACGTAATCAATCTCTCGCTCGGTTCCTCACCCGGCGAGCCGTTTGTCAGTCTGCCGGAGAATATGCAACTGACCTATATCGCCAACAACGGTCTGCTTGAGGAGGCTGTCTGGCGCGGAGTGCTTGAAAAGGCGAATCAAAAGGGGTGCATCATCGTTATGTCGGCGGGCAACGAGCACAGTCTCTCGGGTCTCGATCCGAAAAAGCGTGGCGACGGTGCGATCCTCGTCTCGGCCATCGGCCCGTATCTTCAGCAGGCCTCTTTCTCGAACTATGGCCGATATCCCAATCTCGGCCTGGACTATTCGAATGTATCGGCACCGGGAATCAACATATACAGCGCTGCTCCGAGTGGCAAGTACGCTTTCAGCAACGGTACCTCAATGGCCGCCCCGATCGTTACGGGAGCCGTAGCACTCCTGAAGAGTGTCGACCGCAACATCACCGTCCAGGAAGCACGCGAGATCCTTCAGACAACCGGCCACGAGGTCAGTCCCAAGATCGGACCTGTGATCGACTTGGGTAGCGCTGTCCGCAAGGCCAAAGGATTCCCCGGAGATCTGCAGAATCCGGGTGACCCGGGTGAACAGAAAGACTGCGACGCGATTGCCGCCGAGATCGAACGTCTCGAACGCCGACTCGAGGAACTCAAGAAGTCGTGTCCGGCAGGAGCCGAAAAAGATACGCTGAAATATGAGGACGCCGTCAAGGATCCGTCTAACATGAACGGTCTTTGGAAAGCCACGACCAAGCTTTATTCTTCCAATAAGAAGGAGATCGAGCTCTATCTCGAGATTGACGGACAGAAGGGTCAACTTCTGATTATCGAGGACGGCCTCAACTACACCGCTCCGCTGAGCGTCAAGGTCGGAGATGGCAAAATCACAATTGTCCAGAACGACGAGGCCCGCTGTAGGGATAAGGAGACCGAGACCTATTTCATCCGGTATACCTACGTCTGTTCGGAAGACAAGAACGGAAACCTCAAGTGTGTGGCCACCGACAAGAGCGGCACCAAAGTCGAGTTCAACCTTGTCCGCACCAGAAAGAAAAAGACGTGATCCGACTGAGTGCCAAACCCTGAACATCCAACGAAATAACTACAACACCAAATAAACATCATGAGCGAAAATAAAGACAAGATCGGTTTTGCCGATGTGATCTCGCTGATCGCGATCGTGTTGCTCGCGACTATCATCTTCTTCGGGGCCAACTTCATGACCCTCGGAGACAAAATGCCGGCGATCGTCGGCGCCATCATCGGGCTGATCCTGATGTGCCTCTGCGTATTCCTCGCCGCCCACGCAAAGGCCCAGATTCAGGAGGGCAACGTGTGGAAGATCGTCCAAATCGTCTGCATCGCCCTCTATGTCATCCTCTTGATCCCGACCTATATCGTCGGGGCCAAGTTCTTCAACATTCAGTTTGACCGTCAGGGGGTGATGAACGAATATCGCACCGACGTCAACAACATCAACGGTCTCTTCCAGGAGTATGACCGGATCTGCAGCTCGCGTGCGAACGCCTACCGAATCCGCATGCAGTCAATGATGACCACTCCCGAAGGGCGCGCCGCTCTCGCAAAGGAGCTGAAGATCGACCAGGCCTCACTGAACCAGAGCCGCGTCGAACAGGCCGCTTCCATCTTCCTGCGCACCCTGAAGGGCAACGACTACGAGATGCTCGTCAACGAGAAAGACTACTTGCTCGCCAACTCCGAGAGTGCCTTCAAAAACTGGAACATCCTCTTCATTCCGCAGTATGCCGGCGAAGTCGGCGAATCCTACGGAATCTATGCCGACCGTTTGAAGGAGATCTACGACTCGAACAGCCGTGAAAGTGAGAAGAACGTACCGGCCTTCGATCCGCAGACACCGGACAATGCAGGAGGTCTGATGAGCCTCTTCACCGACACCTTCTCCTTCTCGCTTCTCGGCCTGATCGTTGTGTTCTTCCTCGGAGTGCTTGGCCTCTTCAAGTATATCTTCGGCGTGAAGAGCGATAAGGTTGCCCTCAGACGCGGAGACGCCAGCGTGATCACCGCCGGCGGAGGTTACAGATTCAACAAAAAATAAGCAAAGCCCAAGCCATGACTGAACAGCAAATCCACAATATCTATCTGAACTGCAATAGACCCGGAGTCAAGATGGATGACCTCCTTAAACTCTGTCTTGAAGACAGCGGGATCACCATTGAAGGACTTCGGGCAGCCCACTACAACAGGATCGACCTTCTGGAACAGCGCTACTATCGGGAGAAGGAGGATATAGAATGGGCCAAGTGTCAGAACTCGATCAACGATCTGACCAAGTTCATCGAAAATATCAATAACGGACGTTTTTCGGACCAATATCTTCAGGATGCACAGAGACGTCTACGTGAACTGGCCGCCGTCAAGGAAAACGAAGCGTGGAACGCAATCCGTTTCACCGACCGTATCGGGGAGGTCTGGGACTTTATCGATCTGATCGACAACGGTACATATTCGGATCGCTATCTGGCAGATGCACTCCGATTGGCCGAAAACCTCGACTGGAATATAGTCCGACACACGACTTCTCTTCAGGAGGTAGACCGTTTCCTGGCCCTTATTCAGAGCAACCGCTATTCTCCAGCCCGACAGAATGATGCTCTCCAGCTTCGCAAGTCGCTTGAAAATCAGGTGGTCTTCGATGAATGGAACCAAATCCAGCAATCAGCGTCAGACACAGAGCGTCGCACACGTCTGCAGGACTTCATTTTCCACTATGGAGAAAGCAATGTCCCTGAGATTGAGAGCCTCGTGACTCAGGCCGACAATGAGCTCAAACGGCTTGCTGATGCCGACGAGGCACGACGCGACTGGATAGATGCGTGTGAAGTAGACACAATTGACGTCTACATCGAGTTCATCAAGCAACATCCATACAGTGAATATCGCGAGGAGGCTCAGGAGAAGATCGACAGCATGAAGGGCGAGTTGCTTCAGCGCATGCGCACCGAACCATTCTCCTTCACCCGTGAGTTCATGCACGAGCTGATCACCTCCAAAACTTTCACCAGCAAGGAATTGGTAGATGATACTGATATTCTGACAGACCGTGCTTTCACTCACATCAAGAAATATCCGACGCTTCCTTCTGAACAACGGCCCTTACCTGTTTCGACGGTAGAAAATCCTGTCAGCCAGCCTGGCAACACCGACATCATATTTTTCGGCGTATCCGGTTCTGGAAAGACGTGCGTTCTCTCGGGCATTCTGAGTCTCTCGGGACGTCATGGCTTCAGCTTCGATCCCAAGGGCCCGGGCGGCGGCGGCTCTTACGCGCTCGACCTCAGAAACTACGCTCGCCAGTCTATGCTTCCACCGTCAACCGACCAAACCTATATTCAGATCATTGATGCTGAGATCGTGGATGACAAGAATATCACCCATCCCGTGTCGTTCATCGAGATGGCTGGAGAGAAGACTGCCCGATTCGCCGCGCTGGGAAACACGGATTCTCTTGAGGCACTCGGTCCCGGAGCTGCGGGAGTACTGACCAATAGCAACCCCAAAATGATCTTTTTCGTAATCGACCCGGTCAATGAAAAAGAAATCGGTCTGGACAATGGTTCCCACCGCCTCCAACTGATGCAGAGCGACGTTCTAGCCTGTATCTGCTCGCTGTTGGAAAAGAATCCCAAGATCATGAAGAATGTCAGCGGCATTCAGATCATCCTGACCAAAAGCGACACCTTGGGTGACTTCATCGACGGAGACGTGATCCATGAGGTATTAGAGCGCCAGGATTATGGACAGGTAATTCAGAGTCTCCAAAGGCTCTGCGAGAGGTATGGAGTCAATCAACAGACTGGAGGGGAGGTCGGAATTTATCCCTTCTGTGTGGGTGACTTCATGCCCGGCGACGTCTACACCTTCAACAACCGCGACTCCCTCAGCATCCTCCGCGTCATTCAGGAAAACACCCTCGGGCTACGCAAGAAATCGTGGAGAGACCGTCTCACAACTTGGTTGAACAGCTAAGACTTTACGAATGAACATCATCATAGATATTTCAGGTAACCTCACCGGTTTCACGCGCTTCTACATGAGCCCGGGAGGTTCGCCTATTGTGGAGGCATTTAATTTCGACTATCGGAATGAGATGCGCACCATCCCCAGAATGGAGTCGCAGGGAAGCGAAGCCTATGCGCTCGCATACTCGAGAGACTACATTGCTACTTCGCTAATTGTTCCTACGCTCGATGCTTTCCGTCGCTGGGGTATCATAGCCGTAACGGTCGCTATCCCGAGAGGATTTCAGGTTGTCTCAAAAGATGGGCGAAGCGGATCGGCGGCACTTTACGATTTGCTTCACCAACTTTACGACCGACTTGCCCAGAATTGCATCAAGGCCGGCAGATTGACAGACAGTCTGTCGCTTCTCGGCCAGGATTACTACGCAGACATCCTTGCCAATTTCACGCTCGTCAAGGTCAGAAGGAATCCCGGTATTAACCTGAGTGTGGATCCGAAGCCGATGAACCGAGGGGTTGCCTATGTAAAAAGCACCTCAAGCGGTATCCCGAAGTATCTCGAGACCCCTCAGAGAGCAAGTTACTCCGGCATTCCCATCATCGTCATCTCCTCTGATGAAATCAGACAGGAGCCGGGGATCAAGATCATCGACGAGCCGGCGGAGGAGCCGGTGCTCTACCGTGTGCGCATAGCGAACAACGGTCGCACATGCACGCTGAAGCCGACAGAGAAGATACCCCAGATACCGCACGCCTCATATCAGAAACCCCTTCCCACTCAGAACTTCACCCTCGGCGACGTAATGGATGGGAAGGCCGACGGTATCATCGCGCACGAAACCGGAGTGGACCGCATCGAACTATCCTATAACTTCGAGCCGGTCAAGAAAACCCTTACCCTCAAATTCTTAGAAGGTGGGAACCCTGTTGACTCGAGGGTCCTCAATCCGGAGGTCGTCAACCTCGGCGATCCAACCCAGAAGAAACCAGTCGTCAACGGAAAGGTCACTTTCACCGGCGAGGAAGTTGAGGCCGGCTGGAGGGTCATGGCCCTCAATCCCTCCTACAAAGTCTTAGGCAACAACAAGCTGTACCCTGATAGCAAGAGAGCTAACGACGAGGTAAAGTTCAGCCTACAGTTCGGTTTCCAGGTCCCGAAATCGTTCTATGGCCGCCTTCCCAAAGAGGCGGAAATCACCTTCACCCGCATCGGCCATAATGACACGTGCGAGCTTTCGGCCAGACAGGCACAGCCGTTCCTCCCCGGTTACGAGGATGAATGGAGAGCAACGATTGTCTGCGAAGGATACCAGAACTGGGAAGGTGCCGTCACGGGTACTCCCGAACTGAAGAAGGCTTCGAAGAATGCAGGTGCCATCGGACAAGGAAGAAATGGGTATGGAAAGGGAGTTGAGATCGGCCCCGGTGCACCGGGGGATACGAAAGAGGATAGAGGCTTCAATAAGCGCAAGTGGATCATCTTGGGAGGCTTAGCTTTAGTTGCCATAGTCGTCGGTGTTTTCTTGATCTACTACTTCAAGAACAAAGAGGATAAAAACGCTGAGGTAGTCACCCAAAAGGTGAACTTCAACGTGGTGGTCCTGGATGACCAGGCACAGCCCATACCCATCGGAGACTGCATAATTGAACTGAAGGATCAGCCGGAAAATGTTGTGTTCGAGGAAGCCGCAGCTCAGATCAGGATTGAAGATGGGAATCCCTATGCTGATACACCCGAGATGTATGCGTCCTACACCATAAGCTATCCCGAGGGCTTCGACAAGGACACCCAGCTGACCTTCGTCATCAAGAATGTCGAGACTACTCCCCTCCTCTTCAACGAGGAGATTCAACGCAGCTTCTCCCAGTTCGTTGACACCAACAGCGAGCCCGTCGTCTTCAGAGTCAATGCAATGAAAGCAAGTCGCGCCAAAACGGAACCCATCGAGGAGTTAGGTGGCGAACCTAAAGAGAATAACGGATTAGCCAAAGCTGAACCCGTCCAAACTGGTGCCGATAAGAACCAAGGCAAGGATGCTAAGAAGGATGAAGCCGAAGCCAAGGCTAAAAAGGAGCAGAAGCGCATTGAGAAGCTTGCTCAAATGGAGCCTGCCAACATGACCATTGATCAGCTAAATGAAGCCTATGAATTAGCCAAACAGGGTAAAATAACCACAGGTAAGCAATATCTCGCATACTCACAGGTCTTAAAGGCTATGCGGGATTGGCAAACTATTGAGGCGGCTTATAATGGTCTCTCAGGGTCCGATAAAGCGATTGTTAGGAGATACCGCAGTATCACTAATAAGTCTTGGCCTTCTAAGCCCAAAACACTTACTGAAGCGGCAGCTTTAATGGAAAATATGGAATAAACGAAACCAGACATGAAGATAATCAAACTCGCACTCATAGCCTTGGCGATCATCGGTGTGGTGGTCGGGGCATACTTTCTCATCAATGTTGATACCGGAGGGGTGGAAAAGCCTAAGTTCGTCAATAAGGCGGCTAAGGAACGGATGGACCAGATCGACAAACTTACAAACCCGAAAGCCAGCAACTGGTCGGCAGGAAAATATGACGACTTGGAGAACGCCATTTGGCAGGAGTATACCCAGAGCAATGGCAAGCTGATCAGTCTCGAGGAGGCTACTAACCTGAAGGATTACCTCTTCAGCAGCTCAGCGAAGCTGGCTTGGGACAAGGCCGACGCACTGTTCAAACTTAAGTCCTATCCCGCCGGCGAACTTAAGAGCGTCAATGACATGACATCGTTCCTAATGGGGCAGCAGAAAAACTACGCTAAGAACACCAACCTGGAGAAGGCCTCCGGCATCTGCTCCCAATGGAGAACGGCCTTGAGCGCCTCTTCATGGCGTCCGGGTGCCTCTTATTCGCGTCCGTTGCGTGCCTATTCACCTGGAGGAGGAGAGGCCGCAATCAAGAGAGTGGAAGGTCTCTCATACTACAAGAGCCATTTCCGCAACAATTCTGAGTTGGCGGGTCGTCTGGCGAGGATCAGAAGCGCCGCAAACGGAGGTGCCACCGAGTACTATAACAGTCTGGAGCGTGCTATCGAGCAACACTATAACAGCGGGACTCCCTCGAATGCCCGTCTGGAATCGTTGCTGAACGATCAGAATGCTTTCTCCGCTCTACCCGGTGTTCCCGGGTCGGCGGTGAGCCGACTCCAGACTTATGTCAACAACTATATGAGCCGAATACAATGAAAACCAATCGTATAGCCGCTCTGTTCCTGGCGTGCCTATTCGCAGGTACCGCCATGGGACAGGAAACTAACCCGAAAGAAGCGGAAGGCGACAAAAGGGTACCACTCGAAACCCTTTTCTTCATAGCTGAGAATACGCTCGACAAAGGCATCGTCCTTTCTGTCGAACAACTTCTTCTGCTCCAAACCGGCTTTAACAACCCTCCCTACTATAAAAAGGGTCAAGATGTAGATATCGATAATAAGAGAAACAAGTATCTCGGGGATATTAATTCGGCATTAGAGGCTCAAGGCTATAAGGCCTCTCGTCCCACAAAGGATGAAGATCAAGATAAAGACTCCGATCGGAGGAAAAAGGCCTCAACCGATAAAGAACCCAAGGAGGACATAATCTCTGAGAAAGATAAGAAAGCAAAGGAGGATAAGAAGTCGGCTGAGAAGTCCAAGGAGACTCACAATAAAGATAAATCATCAAAGGATAAGCCAAAGGAGGAGACTCGCAAAGAAGACAACTCCAAAGAGGCTACTTCAAAGCAGGGAGACGAAGAGGGAGATAACCAAACTTCCACACCTGTTGCTCCTACCCAGCCAGGTGACGACGGAGCCAAACCTGCCAAAGAACTTAATCCTCCTGTAAAGGAAGAGAAAGTAGTAAGGTATAAGCAACCCGACGGCAAGATAATTGAATTGAAAGAAGAAGGTGAAGAGACAAAAGCATCCAACTCTTCTCACCAGCTATTCAAGGAGGGAAGTTCACAAACCAAAAGCCAAAACAAAAGGAGGGCCAACGGTTCTAACAACAGATAAATTGTCAGCTTATGAGAAAAGTATTATTTGTTCTGACAGCCTTTGTCTGTCTGTCAGTCTGCTCCCTTTCTGCAGAGGATAAGAAGGAGAATGAGTCTACTGATATCCTCACCTATGAAATGTTACGAGGTGAAATCGGAAGAGGTATTGCAGATAAGATACTCGGAGGGAAATATAACGGTGCCACAGAAATCCGAAACGATATAGAGAAACTGGGGAAACTCCATTATATTTGGCCCGATGAGAGCAAACCGTTCTTTGTCTTTCTCAACATGCGAGAGGGACTCAAAAACGGGGCCTCTAAAGAACAGGTAGAGAAATGGCTGGCTTCTAGGGCGATTTTCGATTCAGAGACCTTTAAGGGACATATTTCGAATAAAACCCAGGAAGTTGTAAACTCTACACTCAAGGATTATGCCAGGTACGACTTCTATATCTCCGAAATAGGGACCGTCTACGATGAATCATTCAGAAACATTCCCTCAACTGACTGGCCCTTATGGAATGAGCTTGATGCAGAAGGAGGTCTCCAATACATCAAGAAATTGCCCTTTGCAGAGGACTGTGTTAAAGCGCTTTGTGATTATGACGATCCAGATGCGTGGACAAAATATGCCAACAGGCTTGTTGAACTCGGTTGGTACGATAAGGAGTTCTTCACTGGCTCAGAGCCTATTGAGTCTACCAACTCGGTAGGCGATGTCTCAGAAGGATCTGAATCACAAGAAACGGCGCAAGACACGGTTGTGAACGAGTCTAACAAAGAGTTAAATAAAGGCAAGGAGCCTGGAGAAAGTTCCGAGGCAGCAGAAGGCAATGGCAAGTCCGAAGAAGGCAATGGCAAGTCCGAAGAAGGCAATGGCAAGTCCGAAGAAGGCGGAGACAAGACCGAAGGTTCTGCAAACCAGATTCCCGCTTCCGAGACGGTCTCAAACCTGAAAGGAGAGCTCCTCAAGCCTTATATTGAATAACCCAAGAAGTATAGCTTTATGCCACAACTAATAAAAGTACCAAATAAGTCGCTCAGTTTCAGACTGAAGCTGAACTACAACAATATCTTCTCACAGCTGAGAATGCTGCTCGGGAAGGACGCAGGGCTCTTCGCTGACGTCAATTCGACGGCGCTCGTCACCTCATGGTCGACCGACGACCGGCGTGAGTTCCGACCGATGTCTCAGGCCCCGGCAACCGTCGAACCGGAACTGCGCAAAGCCCTCGCCACCCGCATCCAGCAGGTGAGCAAGGATCTGGCGAAAGCTCCCGAGCTTGCCCCGCTTGTAGATGAAATCCTCGAGGTCCCGGGCGATGATTTCGTTTTCTTTACGCTCGACAACTCTGACAACCCGGACTTCATTCTCGCAGGGTGGGGTTGCCGGCGTGCCCATGTGGCTTCGACCCAGACCGGCTATATCAAGTCGGTCTCGAATGCCTTTGGCGCCGTTCCTCCTCCGTTCCCTCCCCGCAAACCGGATCAAGCCAACGGAGGTAATACCGCGCCCGAAGACAATCCCTCCGGTGGCTCTGCAAATGCCGGCTCGACGGGTACCGTAGATAACGGCAACACCGATAACGGCAGGGATACCGGAGATGCAGACAACGGAAACACGAACGGGGGTAACTCCAGCAACGGCGGGAAAACCGACAACGGTGGCGATAGCGGCAACGGCGGGAATACAGGCAACTCGGGTAACGGTGGCGACTCCGGCAACGGCGGCGAAGTCCCTCCCCCCAATCCTCCGCGTGAGCGTAAGCGTCAGTCTATCGTCCTGAAGGTCATCAACCAAAACGGCGTCGGTGTCGACGACTGTGCGGTAGAAGTGACTTCGGGCAATGACTCGTGGAGCGCCATCACCGATGAGGAAGGAGAAGCGTCAATCGGCGACCTCCCCTACTATGCAGACTTCACCGTCTCTTTCCCCAACCTTCCGAATATCGAGCCCCGCAGATTCCAGGTTGTTCCGAAACAGGAGGTGTATGCCGTCCATATCCGTTACCTGATGAAGTACTCGCCCGTTCTCTTTGTAGAAGACCAGAACGGGAACGTGATGTATGACAGTGAGGTCAAGGTAGTGGTCAACGGTAAGGAGACGATTCACAACACCGGCGACAACGGTGTCGTCCAGCTCCCCACAATGACCGAGGGCCAGGGCTTCATGGTGATCGACCCGGCCAACTTCTCCACCCGCCAGGAATATTCCGTCAACGCCGAGAACGCCAAGCAACCGTATCACTTCACCATCCGTCGCCGCGATGCCCGCAATGTCGGCATCCATGTGATCGACAAGGATGGCAAGCCCTGCGAGGGTGTTGAGGTTGAGCTTGACGTCGACGACTCGCACTCGGCCGAATTGACAAACGAAGAGGGTGTGGCTCTGTTCCCGAGATCCGCGTTCCGTCCGGGACAAGTCGGACTGGCCCTCCACCTCAAGAACGGCAACGACATCAAGACCTCTTTCGACTACAATCCCGAGGAGTCTACCTATACCATCCGTCTCACAACACCAAGCAAAGAGATTGAGAAGAAAAAACCGCGTCGCAAGTTCAATCTCAACTGGCTCTGGCTGCTTCTGATCCCGATCATTGCCGGACTCCTCTGGTGGCTATGGCCGCAGAAGCAACACAAGCCAACCTTGGCCGAGATGGAGAAGGGCGTCGTGCTCGTCAGCTCCGAGATCTACTATACGGTAGATTTCACTGCATTGACCGACAACGCACAGCAGTATGGCACATTCTACTTCAATTACGATGACAACAACAGACGGATAGTCGACGGCACCTTCAACGTCAAGGATTTCACTCCCGGTCAAGGATGGGGAACAGGCTTCCTTATCTCCGAAGACGGTCTGATCGCAACCAACCGACACGTAGCCGACCCGATCCCTCCGGATCATATCGCTTCGGTAGTTAAGAACTTCTTCCGCGAGCAGAAAAATACCGCACGCCACAAAGCCGACTCTGTAGGCGGGATTCTCCGGACAATCGGCCCGCTGGCCATGATGGACGAAAATTTCGCTCGCCAGGCCTCTCAGCTAAAGAAAGAAGAAGCGTATTGGAAGCAACTTCAGCAACTCTTCGAGGCCTTCCTCGAGACGGGCGATTTCAAGGTCCACTCACACTGTCAGACCTCGGTAGCCTTCGTAGGCCAGATGATCAACAATCTGAGTGACTTCACGGGCACAATCCTCAAAGCCACCGGTCAGCCGGGAGGTATTGAGGAGAACGACGTCGCCATCATCCAGCTGAAGAAGAAAGACAAGGATATCCCCGAAGGGGCCTACATCTTCAAGATACCGGAGAAGGAACCTCTCGGGAAAGCCGACGGAGCGTTACCCAATGACGCAAATGCCCGCAAACTCACCATCATCGGGTATAACAAGGGAGTTGTTCTCGCCGACATCAAGAACGGCATTCATCCCCAGCCGATTCCGGGAACCCTGATCCAGAACAGCGACAAGTATCATATCGTCTATGACGCCAACACCCTCGCCGGTTCGAGTGGTTCGCCAGTGATCGACGAGAATGGTCAGCTCGTTGCCGTCAACAATGCCGGCCTGCAAGACGGCGAGGCCAAAGGCTTCGGTGTCCGCACTTCGTGGCTCCTCGAACTTGTCAACTCACTCTCATCAGATAAATCTCAATCAGACAAATGAACAAGATACTAACCGCAGGGGCGGCGCTGTTGATCGGCGCCCTCCCGGCCTCGGCCGCCTACACGGCCTCACAGAAGGCCTTCATCAACCAGATCAACACCCATCTTGAGGAAAAGGGATACAAGCCCGAACGTGTCGATGACGGCCTCACCTTCACCGCCGACGACCGCACTTACTATATCGAAGTTGAGGAAGAGGCCACAGAGCCTTTCTTCGTCAGAGTTTGCGACTACATCCCGTTCTCGAGCGGCATCTCCCGCGAACGTGTCGTCGAGCAGCTCAACGAGCTCAATCAGGAGCATCTCCAAAAGACCATCGCAAAAGACAACAATGTGGTCGTGATCTCCGAGATGTGGGCAGCGGACGCCAAGGAGTTCATCTCCGCGTTCCCCTATCTTCTCCAGTCAGTCCAATATAACGCCACTCCGTTCCATTAATCATCACGCTTCCCCAACATGAAAAGATTTCTTTTAGCCACGCTCGTGATCCTTTCTTTTCTCGGAGCGTCAGCAACTTCCCAACAGACAATCAACGATCTGCGGGCTCAGATAACTCTCCTCCTCTCGAAGGAAAACATGAAGCCCCAGATGGATGGTCCGAACATAGAATTCAACGAAGACGGCATCTATCATGTCGCTTACATCTACGACCGCAAGGATGACGCCAAGGTCATCAACATCTCCACAAGTTGGAACTATGACGATATCTTCACCCGCGAAGTGGTGTCGAACCTGGCCCCGGCCGTCTCACGTATCGATGGCGTTAAACTTCTGATCGACGACAGCGGTTATCGCTACGAATCGGACTTCATCTATACCGACAAGGAACATCTCGCGACCCAGATAAAGCAATGTCTGAAGGCGCAGGCCCAAGTTAACCAAGAGCTGTTCACGATGGTCCATCAGGATCTGGGCAATGTCGACTTCACCAAACCGACCGAAGATCTGTATACCGCCGGCTTCGTCAAATGGATCCTCGACAAGAACGACGCCGCCCGCTCCATCGCCGAATATCTCGTGAAGTCAAAATCGCCGAAAGGCTACGCCCTTATGGCAATCCTTTATGAGAATGGAGCCGGAGTACCCGTCAATCCGGAGAAGATGGTCCAGAACTATCAGAAGGCCCTCGACGGCGGTGAACTCTGGTGTGCCTACACTTTGGGCCAATACTACTACGGCAAAGGCAACTATAAGAAGGCCTATGACTATTTCATTCAGGGCACAACCGATTCCCCCTTCAACAATCGTCGCTCGGCATCCTACAACATGCTCGGCAAGATGCTCGAGAACGGCGATGGCATCACTCAGGACCTTGAACAGGCCACATCTAACTACCGCAAGTCTGTAGAATATGCTACCGAAATGGAGTGCGAGGCCCGCAAGGCTCTCGCCCGCCTCGGTGTCCCAATGGAAAAACCATCCGATTTCACAGACGCCACGAAGATCATGCTCGCCAACATGAGCGCCGAAGATATGTACCAGCGTGGTCTGGAGTACGAAAAGGGTCTGAACGACCGTGGTATCTCCCTACCCAAAGCCTTCGCTTACTTCAAGGCCGCCTCGGAGCGTAACCATGATCTCGCCACTCTGAAGATGGCCGAGATCTATCGCAGTCCATATTATCCCTTCAACGATGCCTCTACCTCCGATAAATACTATTCGAAAGCCTACAAAAGCCTCAGCAGGAGACAGAACATCGATCCGAAGGCAGCCTACAATCTCGGTCTGATGTACAAGAATGGTTACAGCGTGAAGGCTGACGCTGAGGAGGCAAGAAACTACTTCTCAAAAGCAGCGGCGTCCGTTCCCGAAGCCAATTACGAACTCGGTGTCATCTATCAAGAACAGGATCTCTCGAAAGAGGCTTTCGATTACTTCCTGAAAGCGGCCGAGGAGGATATCGAACCCGCTATGTTCGCGGTAGCTGTGGCCTATGAAACAGGTAAGGGCACTTCAAAAGACCTTGACGAGGCACGCAGATGGTACAAGAGATGTGCCGACTACGATGGAGAGAACAGCGACGCAGCAAACAAGGCTCTTGCGGCTCTGACCCGTCCCGTAAAGAGCAAGAGTTGACCCCCGATTTCCTCTAAATGAAGAAAATAGTCAAGATAACATGGCTCCTGTGGCTCCTTCTTGGAGTCGCAGGATTCATTATCGGGTTGGCCGGACTTGCAACCGCCGACAGTTCGCCGGATGCCATCTGTGCCGGCGTCTTCGCCCTATGGGGTCTTGTCGGGACGGTCGGCACGGCGATGCTGATCCGGGGATACTGGCTGGGGGCGATACTATGGGTGGTCCTAACCGGTGTCAATACCGCTCTTCTTCTTACCTTTGGGGCCGATTATGGATACTGGATGAGCAGTCTGGCCATTCCGGTCTGCATAATCGGATGCGTTCCGGCACTGACTCTGTTCCTCCCTTCAGGTGCAGGAGGCCCGGTCATCCGGAATATGGATGCCGGATTCGGATGGAGGCGTTCACGCCACGTCTACCAACTCTCATTTCTCCTAACCATCGGCGTCACCGTCTGGACCCTTCTGCAAGCCCTTCCCTACTCCGCATCGGTCAAGGTTGACAAGAACGAGCAGAAAGAAGCCACTACGGATGAGGGAGAGCCAACCGCCTCCACGTCAGGGATAATAAACGCCGAGAATGTGATGGCCATGGCAGACGCACCAGACGCTACGCTCTCATCCTTGAACAAAGCGTCCAGAAGACTCCATTTGCTATCAGATTCTCTGAATGTAGTCTATTCGGACCGGGTGGCCGCTCTGTCCGACCTTCTCAGACGCGGGGTGACTCCACCGCACCATGATGCGCGACAGCTCGCCAACGTGATGATGTATCATTCCGGTGCCGTCTCGCCCGCTCAACAGGAGATTATCGACTGGTATCTGGTCCTGACCGACAGCAACCGCCGTCTGTGGGAAGAATGCGGGCCGGTCAACTCACTCGCCGAGCTGAAGACCGTTCTCGAGCGGCACATCAATGCACCAACCTCTACCGATTCTGTACCAACACAAAACTGACTTATATTATGAAGATACTTAAACATTTAGGAATTGCCCTGCTTGCTGTCGCAGCACTCGCGGGTTGCAAAGGGGGCGAAAACGACGGCACCGCCGAGCGACTGAAACAGGAGAAGGACTCGCTTCTCAATGTGACCAAACAACAGCAGACGATGCTCGACGAGATGAACGGGTCTATGGCCGAGATAGCCGCATGCCTCGACACCATCTCAATCCACGAGCAGGTGATCCTCTCGGGAGTTGACGAAAACGGCAATAAGCTCAGCCGCAAAGCACTTCGCGATCGTCTCGATCTTCTCGCTCAGGTGATCAGCGATCAGAAGGGACACCTCGGTGAATTGTCCGAACGTCTCGCCAACGCGAACCTGAAGATCGATAAGCTGACCAGCATCATTACCTTCCTCGAGAACTCTCTGTCTCAGAAAGACTCCGAGGTGGAACGC
Source organism: uncultured Sangeribacter sp. (assembly GCA_964615915.1). Classification (GTDB taxonomy): domain Bacteria; phylum Bacteroidota; class Bacteroidia; order Bacteroidales; family Muribaculaceae; genus Lepagella. Next base: position 26,021 of record CAZTSQ010000013.1, on the reverse strand, counting down.
CTGAAGAGTGAGCTCTCAAGCTCGAACTACGCTGTAGCTTCGCTCCAGAAGACGGTCGGAAACATGGCTGACACCATCTCGAACGAACGTGCCACTAACTCCGAACAGCGTCGTGAGATCGCACGACAGGACGCCCAGCTGAACGAGGTCTACTATGTGATCGGGACAGAGAAAGAACTGATCAACAAAGGTATACTCACCAAAGAAGGTAAGATCATCAAGAAGAAGAAGGTTAACTTCGCCAACATCAACAAGGCTTACCTCACGAAGGCTGACATGCGCACATTCACACAACTGACAATCCAGGGTAAATCGCCCAAACTACTCAGCGATGCTCCCAAAAGCTCTTATCTTCTTCAGACAAACGGCGCAACCTCCACTCTCAAGATCCTGAACCCCTCTCAGTTCTGGAGCGCCAACAACCGCATCCTCATCATCCAGGTCAAATAACCCGACCTACTATGAGCACTTTTTCTCCAACATCACATATTCAGGGAGCTCCAATGTCCCGATGGACAGTGACTATCCTAGTCATAGGAATAATAGTCAATCTGTTACTCTCGCTCTGCTCAATGTGTCTGGCATTCGGATTCTTTGAGCCCTGGATATGTGTATGTTTAGGCCTTTCCTCTCTGATTAGTCTCACCATCGGTTTCGGGTTGGCACTAATTTTGAAAAGGAAGAAGGTCGGATTTTGGATATTCTGTGGAGGTATTCTATTGAATGTAGTAGTACGAACCTTGATTCTAACAATTCCTTTAGGATTCGCACTAAAAGGACTCACTCTCTGTTGGCTCACTATCCTTGGCATACCACTCTGTTGGGGTGTACTGCAAATCCGAAGAGATGGAGTAAAGGCCTGGAATACCCTTCGAAGCGGTGGTGGATACAAGATCGCAAAAAAGATCTACCATGTCTACCTCACTTTGTTCCTTATGGGCACTTCACTTACAGTCTACGCCGGGATTAGATCTCATATTAGAATAAATGAATGGTATGAGTATCTGGAGACTGATACTTATCCTTACGAAGACATTCCAGTCGGAATAGAAGACTCAGCGGCTTCTGTTGAAGAGGTCGAGGTCATTGATTCGATATGAACTTGCCTTGGTAATAACTAACGCGGTGTCCGCTTCAAGCGGACACCGCGTTAGTTATGGGGGGAATATCTTCGGGAGGTAGTTACAGGAGGGGGGGGTTATTTGCGGAAGGGGACGGCGCGGATGACGCGGACGGGGACGGGCTTGCCGTCGAGTCGGCCTGGGCGCCAGCGCGGCATCTCGCTGAAGATGCGGACCGCCTCGCGGTTCAATTCGGGATCAACACCTTTGAGGACCTGGATACAGCTGATCTCCCCTTCGCTGTTGACGACGAAGCTGCAGGTGACACGTCCCTGGATTCCGCGGTCGTAGGCCGACTTGGGATATTCGCGACAGTGATTGATGTAGGCCATCAGTTCTCCGTCGCCTCCGGGAAAGGTTGGTTTCTCCGTAACGTAGTCGTATTCAAAGACTTCTATATAGTTTTGACATCCGTTGGCTCCTATGCCTGTGCTGACGCGACACGTCTGCGCCGAGGCGGTGAGGGTTCCTAAGGACATTATGACGGCTATAAGTGCCGAACCGAGTTTTTTCATTAAGATCGTTTAGCCATCTGGACCACCGGGGGCCTGCCGGCCGTTGTTTTGTAGAATAGTTTTTGTAGAATCGGTGAATCGTCGGCGACTGTCGGCAGACCCGCTGCCGTCCGCATCTGATTCACGTTGCAAATTTATAGTCCTTTTCCCATTCAACCAAATTTTTACCCCTCACAATTCTCTATTTTATACTTATTTCACACTTTTTCACACTACGAGCTCCGGCAACGTTTCTACGCCACCGATATACTACCGCCCCGATTCTTTCCGTTTATATTGGAGATGAGAACAAAGTCTATATTCGCGGCGCTTCTGACGGCCGGTTCGCTCTGTTTCGGAGCGCATGCCCAGTCGAGCTCGAACGCCTATTCGTTTCTGGAGATCCCGACTTCAGCCCATGCCTACGCACTGGGCGGGAGCGGCGCGGCTGTGATCGACGACGACGCGACCCTTGTCGACCAGAATCCGGCCCTTCTCGGTCCGGAAATCGAGAAGCAGGTGGCGTTCTCATACATGCTCTACATGGCGACCTCGAACTTCGCCTCGGCCCGTTTCGCGATGGGGGCGGGCGAGAACAGCGCCTGGGGAATAGGCATCCGCTATCTCAACTACGGGCGGATGACGGGCTATGACCACACGGGCGTCTCGACCGGCGAGTTCTCGCCCCAGGATATGGTGATCGAGGGGACATACTCGCGCGACATCACCTCGCGTCTTCGCGGCGGTGCGAATTTCAAAGTGGTCTACAGCAATTATGAGCAGTACACAGCCTGGGCGCTGGCCGTCGACCTCGGAATCAACTATTATGACGACGAGAAGGACCTGTCGTTCTCGGCTGTGCTTTCTAATATGGGCGGTCAGGTGAAGCGGTTCAACACCACCTACGACCGTCTGCCGTTCGACATCACCCTGGCCTACATGCAGGGAATAGCGGGCGGTCCGTTTTCGGTGGCCATCACGGCCAACAATCTGACGAAGTGGAAGCTCCCCTATTATGAGCACTCGGGCGACACGTCCACTCTCGAGCAGAAGCAGTCTTTCGGCTCGAATCTTTTCCGTCACCTGATTTTCGGTCTCCAGTATGCTCCGTCAGAGAAGTTCTATATCGGTTTGGGCTACAACTACAAGACCCGCACCGACATGTCGACTTTTCACCGCAATTTCCTCTCGGGCTTCTCGCTCGGATTGGGGCTAAGGGTGAAGTCGTTCCGTTTGGGTGTCTCCTACGCGATGCCCCACAAGTCGGGCTCGACCCTGATGGTCAATCTGGCGACCAACCTCGACGAACTTCTCCACTGACCTCCATTACACTCCCTTATCCAAGCCGCTCCACCGGGCGGTTTTGTCGTTTTTACGACTGATATTTGGCGGTTTGCGGAAAAGGCGGTAATTTTGCGCCATGACTCAGACCAGACCTACTCTTCGTCTCGGCGGGGAGCTGAAAACTATAGAACGCCCATGGGTGATGGGCATCGTCAACGTCACCCCCGATTCATTTTTTGCCGGCAGCCGTACCCCCTACGTGGAGGGGCTGAAGAAACGTGTCTCGGCCATGGTCGAGGCCGGTGTCGACGTGATCGATATCGGCGGTTACTCTACGCGCCCGGGAGCGGCCGACATCTCGCCCGCCGAAGAGTGGGAACGTCTCGCGCCGGGTCTGGAGGTGATCCGCACGGAATGGCCCGGAATCCCGGTCTCGGTCGACACCTTCCGGGCATCTGTCGCACGCGAGGCTGTCGAGAAATGGGGCGTCGAAATCATCAATGATATCTCGGGGGGTGACCTCGACCCCGATATGTTCGGGACAGTCGCCGAACTCGGGGTGGCCTACGTGCTGATGCACATGAGGGGTACGCCCTCGACCATGCAGTCGCTGACCGACTACCGCAACGTCACGGCCGAGGTGCTCGAAGCTCTGGCCCGCAAGGACGCGCGTCTGCGTGAGATGGGTGTGGCCGACGTTATCATCGACCCAGGCTTCGGATTCGCCAAGAACATCGCCCAGAACTATGAGCTTCTCCGAAACCTCGAGGCCTTCAAGGCCCTCGGGCGCCCGCTGCTCGTCGGGATGTCACGCAAGTCGATGATATGGCGTCCGCTTGAGACGACTCCGGCCGAGTCACTCCCGGGAACCATCGCCCTCCACACGGCCGCGCTCATGAAGGGGGCAGACATCATCCGGGTCCACGACGTGGCCGAGGCGGTCCAGATGCGTGACGTCATCCAGCTTCTCAACCCTTGATCCTCCCTCGCCTCACATGATTGAATTCGGAATCAAAGACATAATCGACATACTGATAGTCGCGCTCCTGCTCTACTATCTGTATCGTCTGATGAAGAACTCCGGCTCGCTCAGCCTATTCTACGGCGTGTTGCTCTTCATCGTCATCTGGGTGATCGCGTCCGAGATCTTCGACATGCGACTGACCGGCACGATCCTCGACAAGTTCATGGGTATCGGCCTGATCGTGCTGGTGATCCTCTTCCAAGACCAGATCAAGCGCTTCCTGATCGACATTGGCTCCCAGGGGCGGTGGCGACATCTGAGGCGGCTGTTCAAACACGAAAAGGAGAGCGCCGACGCAATCCACGCCCAGGTGATTGCGGTCGTTTACGCCTGCATGTCGATGTCGAAGTCAAAGACCGGAGCGTTGATATGTCTTCAGCGAAAGGTCCCGCTGACCGATTTCGAGAAGACGGGAGACATCATCGACGCCGACATCAACATGCGGCTGATCGAAAATATCTTCTTCAAGAACTCTCCGCTCCACGACGGCGCGATGATCATCGCCAACCACCGGATCATGTCGGTCGGCTGTATCCTCCCCGTCAGCCACGATATGAACATCCCCAAGAACCTCGGACTCCGTCACCGCGCCGCCCTCGGTATGAGCCAGGTGACCGACGCGATCTGTATCATCGTCAGCGAGGAGACGGGCAATATCTCGGTCGCCATGGACGGCGCGCTGAAGGTCAAGGTGGCCTCGGGCGATCTCGAGACGATGCTCTCGCGCGCCTTCGTGGCCCAACAGTAAGGCTCAAACGTGGCAAAACGTACTGAAATAGGGGGCAAAAAGTACGAAAAACTGAATTTTAAGATTTTTTAACACTTTAATTTCTTACAAGATTTGGTCAGTTGAAAAGGATTTCGTAATTTTGCGACGTCCTAATCAAGTCAAGCCGAAAATGTAAGAATTTATTTAGTTAAGCCAAGAGTCAGAGCCGTCTGTGAAGATAGCTCTTATTTTTTTATATACCCCACCACGTCCGGGCTTGCCGGTTTGCGGCATTTTTTGTAACTTTGGGTCGTTCTATTCCCCAATCGCCATGCCGGAGAGTCTGAACTATTGGCTGATAGTCCTTTTCCTCACCGCCTATTTCGCAATCATCATCGGTGCGGTCTATGTGGTCCTCTCTGAGAACCGCAATCCTATCCGTGCGCTGACGTGGGTGATCGCCCTCATCTTCCTCCCGGGTGTTGGGCTTATCTTCTACCTCTTCTTCGGGCGCAGCATGAAGCACCTCCACATGATCTCGCGCCACAACAAGCGCAAGCTCCTTCACAGCAACCCGACCCGCAAACTCGACCTCGAGAAGACGGACCTATCGCCCGATGCGGCCCAGATGGCAAAGATGGTCAACGAACTCAGCCACTCCCCCCTCTCGGTCAACAATACGATCGACATCTTCACCGACGGTCCGTCGAAGTTCAAGGCGCTTAAACGAGACCTCCGCGAGGCCCGGCGCTCGATCTGGCTTCAATATTATATCTTTCTCGACGATGAGCTCGGGCGCGAAATCGCCGACATTCTGATCGAAAAGGCCCGCGACGGTTTGGACGTGAAGGTGATCTATGACCATGTCGGGTCGTTCGGCGCTCGAAACCGTTTCTTCAAGAAGATGAAGGAGGCCGGGGTCGACGTCCACCCGTTCTTCCGCGTGACCTTCCCCCAGCTGGCCAACCGTATCAACTGGCGTAACCACCGCAAGATCGTGGTGATCGATTCCGAAACGGGATATATAGGTGGGATGAACATCGCCGACAGATATGAAAAGGGACTGCCCGACGGCTCGGTATGGCGCGACACCCATTTTCGCGTGACGGGCGATGTTGTCCGCTCGCTCGCGCTGAGTTTCAGCATCGACTGGGCCTTCCTGAAGAAGCATCCGCTTCTGCCGATGCACTTCCCCGAAACCGACCCGTATGCCTCGGGAGTCGGAATGCAGTTGCTGACTTCCGGGCCCGTCAGTCCGCGCGAGAACATCGTGCTCGCGTTCCTGAGGGCAATTTCAAGCGCCAAAAAATCAATCTACATCCAGACCCCTTACTTTCTTCCGACCGATGCACTACAGCAGGCCCTCGAGGCGGCGGCCGCGGCCCGCGTCGATGTCAGGGTGATGATTCCCTGCCGCCCCGATTCGCGTCTGCTCCGTTACGCTTCGTTCTCATACGTCACCCGTTGTTTGCGCAACGGCATCAAAGTCTACCTCTACCTCCCCGGGATGCTCCACGCCAAGGCCATGATCATCGACGACGAGATCGTCACCGCCGGCTCGTGCAATTTCGACTTCCGCAGCTTCGAAAACAATTTCGAGGCCAACCTTTTCATATATGACCGCGACGTCAACCTCAAGATGCGCGATATCTTCTTCTCCGACCTCGCGAAGTGCAGCAAACTGACCTATAGCGAATGGCACCGCCGGCCGTGGTGGCAGCGCGCAACCGAGTCGATCACGCGTCTTTTTGCCCCGATTCTTTGACTTTATTCACCTGATACGTCCTTTTGACCGGCCGGATTCACAGAACCACCCCCTCCCGGCACGGTTTGGCTCGATTTAAGCCACAATAAATTTGGAAGTTAGGGAGATATGCCGTACCTTTGCGTCCTCATATCAACCTAAACTATTTACCATGAACACTTTTCTTTCGTGCCTGACCCACAAGGCGGCTCTTGTGGCGGCGGCCACGCTACTTTCGGCGGGAATGACAGTCTCGGCTGCCGAGCCCTTCCCCAACGGAGGAGTAATCGAACCTAATGTCGAGTACACAGTCGGCGGCTCAACAGATCTCTTGGCCAAATACATTCCGACCAAGACCGGAAAGGTTTCCTACAGACAGTGCGGATGCTTCGGCGTTTACTCAAGCGAGGAGACATCAATGGACAACGCCATCGAGCCAGTCGGTTCGTCTTATATCGACGGCTATCTGGTGATGGACATCCCGGTGACCGAGAACGTCCCTGTATACTTCTATGCCGACTCGTTCGATCTCATGTTTGCAAACCCCGGCCAGCTCTTCAAGGTCATCGTCGACGAACCGATCGAGCTTCTCGGCTATTCGGTCGAGGAAGGAGACGTCCTCAGCGTGACTTCGGGCTATGACGGCTTCGTCGTTTATTTCAATCAGGGCGTACACGCTTCGAAGGCGACCCTCTCTGTAGAGGGCACAGACACCAAAGTCAACATCTTCATGTCGACTATGGACACCCCCTCGCTCGCTGTCAACTACGTTTCGGGTCTCATGGACCTTCTGAACAACGGTGTTATCAGCGGCGGCGAACCCCTGACGATCACCCTCAGCGAAATCTCAAACGGTTCCGGCATGCTTTATAATGAGGGTAAGGACTTGGTGCTCAAGTTCAAGGCTCCGACCAAACCGGTGACCGTCCTCAACAAGCAGATTCCCGATCCGTTCCTCGCCTACTGGAAAGATGGCGATCAGGATGCGATCGTGACCATCGAATACTCGGGCAACATCTCGCTCGCCGACTATCAGCTCCTCTATGGCAACTTCGAGGCCGAGGTTCCCGACGGCTATATCGAGGTGGGCGCTTCAAACAATCCCGCGAGCCTCGCCAAGGTGACTATCGACGGCAACAAGGTGATGATCAACTTCGCCGGCACTCAGCGCCGTCCGCAGGATATGGTTCCTTCGGGCACTGACTACGGTGAGATCAACCTCAAGATTTCGGCATATGACGAGACGGGCCAGCCTGTCGTGGGCGGTGGCGCCGGACAGGTCGGCAGCTTCGACCAGCAACTGACCTACCTCTACGTCTCTCCGGCAAACTTCAACGTGGCCTTCACTCCCGCAAGCGGCGAGTCGCTCGAAGGCTACCAAAACCTCACCGTTCACCTCTATGACTACGAGAAGATTCAGTATTCGGGCGTGAAGTTCGCGATCGAAAACGGCGAGTCTTATTTCGTTCCCCGCGCCGACATCATCGAGACCGGCGGACCGGAATTCGACTGGACACTGACAATCGCTATCCCCGCCGGGGTTCAGGCCACCAACTCAAAGGTGACCGTAACCTTCGAAGACATGGAGTTCCTTGACCGCGACGACCACTCGGCCGAGTTCATGGCCGTTTACTATGGCACCGGCGTTTCGCTCAACTCCGACTTCTTCGTGCTCCCCGCCGAAGGATTTGTCGACGAGCTCCGGTCGTTTGAAGTCGGATGTGACGGTTTCGACACCACCCTCACCGAAAACGTTGACCTCCAGATCTCACTGATTTCTCAGGCTGACCGCGTTGTGCTCCATACGTTCTCGATGGCCGACTGCACCGTCAGCGGTTCGAACGTCACCTTCTCGCTCCCCGAGACAATCACCAACGAAGGCGTCTACACACTCGTGATCCCCGAAGGCTTCTTTAACTTCTCGAAAGATGATAATCAGGAGGTTTCGATCAACGCCGTCCGCTCTGTGGCATATGAGATTCGCGGCGAGGCACCGGCCATCGAATATACTGCCGTTCCGGCTCCCGGCAACGTCAAGACCCTCGGCGACGAAATCTCGGTTTACTTCCCCAACGGTCCCGGCATCGGTTCAGGCGACCCGCAGCTAATAATCAACGGCGCCGCTCCGATCCGCCTCGAGGCTACTCCGGAATATCCCGAAGACTTCTCAGACCCGGCAATGACGCTGAAGGTTACGCTTCCCAAGACCTACACCGCCTTCGGTACCTACGAGTTTGTCTTCCCCAACGGCTATCTGCTCGACATGAACGGCAACGCCATCGGTGAAGTGAAGCTTACCTACTTCCTCGGCGCCGTGGGCATTGAAGACATCACTGAAGGTGCCGCCTCGCTCGACATCTACACGCTCGACGGCCGTCGCGTCGTGATCAGCGGAGACGCCGACGCCCTTAAGACACTCGGCACCGGCCTCTTCATCGTCAATGGCAAGAAAGTTATCCTGAAATAACTCCCTCCTACTCTTTCCACTACCCGAAAGGCGCTGCCCGCATCCCCGCGGCCAGCGCCTTTCTTCTACGCAAGGAGCGCTTTATCTTTGCAACGTGAAATGAGAACTGGTAAAAAGTTCTCATTTCTTCAGTAATGAAAAACCGGGGTTGAACGTTCCTTTGTTGTATTAAGGAGATCAACCTCCCCACCGGATAAATTAAAAGGAGCGCAAGGTCTAGAACCAAATGCCGGTTTTATCCATCCGGTGGGTTTTATAACTGAAGACAAAATAGAAAGCTTAGGCTCTGAGCCAAAATAAAGTGTCAGTCAAACAGTTATAACGGTTGATCAAACTTCTAATCCACAAAGGTATGAAAAAAATCGCAATCGGAATCGATTTTTCGAAAGAAACTTTTGACGCGACCATCATGTTGCGTGACGGGGACCACTATATCGAGTTGGCCTACAGTAAGTTTGACAATGATGCCAAAGGCTTCAAGGCTTTTGAGAAGTGGGTAAGGAGGACCCTGAAGTGGCAGGCGGATGTCAAAGACAGGTGTTCATGGATCTTCTGCGGGGAACATACGGGTCCCTGCAGCCTGGGCCTGTGCGACTATCTGACGGCCAAGGGATACTTTATGTGGCTCGAGGATGCCCGTCGTATCAAGGTAACAAAACCGCTGGCCAGACAAAAGAATGACAGAGGGGACTCAAGAATGATCGCCGAATACGCCCTGCGTGAGTTCAATTCGACGGTCAGGCCCTACAAGCTTGACAGCCTGGACCTCAAGCAGCTGAGGTCTCTGCTGACGGCCCACACCATTCTGACTCAGGATAAGGTGGCCAAGATCAATCAGTTGAAAAGCGGCGCTCTGGATAATTCTCCTCTGGCAAAGGAGCATATCCAGAGAGAGCTGGATACCATCAGAGCCTCTCTCAAGGAAGTGGATAAGGAGATCAACAGCCTCCTGAGGAAAAGTCAGGAATTCCAACATCATTTCGAGATAGCAAATTCCTTCCCCGGAGTCGGGGCCCTCACAATCGCCTGGCTTATCGTCAAGACACGTAACTTCCAGGACATGACGGATCCGAGAGTGCTGGGATGCTTCATCGGAGTCCGACCATTCGGCTCACAGTCAGGAACTTCAATCAACAAACCCCCAAAAACCAGTCGTTTCCGAGACCCGGCGTTGAACGCACTTCTAACCACCTGCGCGACATGCGCCATCATGTACAAAAATCCCATCGTACGGCCATATTATGATCGGCTCGTCGCAAGGGGAGTACATCCAAATAAGGCCAAAAATAACTGCAAATACAAGATAATCAATGTCTTGATGGCGATGATCCGCAATAACACAAAGTTCAGTATGGAGATCCACGGGAAATCAAAAGCCCAGTGGAAGACCGCAGTCTGAAATAACAATCCGATCAACCATGCTGCTCTTCCTCTCCCCTTCTGGAGGGGGATGCCCAAGCGGCGGGGGCGGCCTAAACCGCCCCCAAGAGCGCCCTAACTACGCTTTTAGCAAACTTTGGTAAAAATTTCGCAACTTTTTTGCCAAAAGACTTGCACAGAACTATAGAAAGCCGGCTTCCAGCCGGTACTACAAGACAACCCTTCACAAGACAGAACCTCATCTAAGATAGGCGCGATAGTTATAGATGGCGTAGAGCGGGATGATGTTGATGAAAGAGGGCTCGGAATCGGGAGTGGAAGGAGTGAACTGGATTTTTCCGAAATTCTCGAGAGAAGTCCGGACGGCCTGCCTGAGAGATTTGGATTCCATGAATAGACGCAGACTTTTCATTTTGCCGCTGACCCCCGACTTGACCTCTATGGGAAGGACAGTCATGTTATAGGCTGTCACATAATCCACTTCTGCATCCGAACCGCGACTGAGGTTCTCCCAGTAATATAGATCTTCCTTCATACGCACGTTGCCGTTTTTGATGAGCTCGAGACCAACAAACATCTCTGCTAAGGCACCCTTATTAACCAGATCGACATTGGATGATGTGAGGATGAAGTTTTCCATCATTCGGTCGCTCCCCATATCTAAGGATTGAATGCGTAACATCAACCCCGTATCCAGAAAGAAGTACTTCTTGAATTTAGGATTCACACATGATCCCAACGGAAGCCCTGTCGCAGAAGACATGCTGACTTCGTGGATCAAACCAGCGCGAGTCAACATCAACAATGCCTCCTTAATATCCGAGGTCCTGTACCCCTCCAATCCTCTTGTATAGACAAATTTACTTCCGTTCTGAGCGATCACGCTCTGAAGCGTCGACCTCAGAAGCTCAGGATTGACCTTCCCGGCATACTTGGCAAAGTCGTCAAAATAAGTCTGTTGGATATCTTCTTGAATCTCCTGACACTTGAGGAAGCTTTGATCTTCTACCCAAGCCGAAACGCTTGCCGGCATTCCTCCGACGAGCAGGAAGGTGCGGTAAGCCTCGACAAGTTTGTCATGAAGGGGAGTGAACAGAGGTTTATCCACCCCGGATTGTTCGATTTCTGTGAGCCACGCCTCTTTACCAGTTGCCAAAAGGAATTCTTTAAAAGAGAATGGATACATGAACAGGGAGGTAATCCTCCCGACCCCAAAAGTCGAAAGATTTGCGAGTGCGAACTCAAGAAGAGAGCCGGCCGCCACCACATGCAATTCGGGGAAGTCCTCCTTGAAATACCTGAGCATTTTGATCGCTTCCGGCGAAATTTGGATTTCGTCGATAAAGAGGAGGGTTTCCCCGGCAATTACCGGCACTCCGGTCAAGACAGAGAGCCTTTCGGAAATGGCCCGGACATCAGACATTGACTTGAATATCTCGCTTATGTCGGGTTGTTTCTCGAGGTTGATCTCAAGAAAGTACTTAAACATCTGGCCCAGATGTCTGATAGACGAAGACTTACCGACTTGTCTTGCACCGCGAAGCAACAAGGGTTTTCGATGACTATCATTCTTCCATTCCAGAAGGAAACGGTCTATGATTCGGCTCATATATTTCATACCTGCAAAGATAACATTTTAACCGCTGATTACAAAACATTTACCAAAGTATTTGAAAAAAGTCAGGGGAATAATCGACCGTTTTTGAAGAAAAGTCAGGGGAATAAATGGCCTGTTTTGAAGAAAAGTCAGGGGAATAAGCAGTCGCAAGGAGCGCCGGCTTCCAGCCGGTATGAAGCGGCAGAGTCGGTTTCGAGCCGGTAATTCCCTTCCCCAATTATTTGCCCATCTGAGAAAAATATACTATCTTTGTAGTGCGAATATAGTAGCGCTTAAAGCCAAAAAACGATGATAAGAAACGATATATTATCACTTCTCGAAGGGTTCACTCTCGACAATCCTGAAGAGATATGCAAGGACATTGCGCGCGACTTCCGTCGGCGTCGTATTGAGAAAGATATCTCTCAGAAACAGATGGCCGCAAAGTCCGGCGTATCCCTCGCGAGCCTGCGGTTGTTTGAGCGCACAGGTCAGATATCGCTTAAGAGCCTGGTGGCCTTGGCGGTCGCAATGGGCTACGCCACCGAACTGAAGACCCTCTTCGGCGAACCAAAATTCTCGACGACCGACGAACTTCTCCAAATCAACCGCAACCGCGACAAGCAACGCGCCCGCCCCGATTCCAAATCCTCAACGAAATGACAACCATTCACAAGATCCAATCCCTTTTAGTGACCTATAGAGGTCGTGCTGTCGGCAGACTCGCACTGACCGACAACGACCGGCTTTGTACCTTTGAGTATGACCCAAAATGGTTGGTCGACGGCTTTTCACTCTCGCCGCTTGAGCTACCGTTAAAGAAAGGTATTTTTGTCGCCAAGCCTCTCCCTTTTGACGGAAATTTCGGGGTATTCGAAGACTCAATGCCTGACGGATACGGACGATATCTTCTTCACAAGACTTTGATGAAAGAAGGAATAGATGACAGAACGCTCGGAGTTCTCGACAGGCTGAGCCTGGTGGGAACCGGAGGAATGGGTGCGTTATGTTACGAACCTGAACAGAGTCTACCCGAAGAACCCTCGGTTTCGGACTTGGATTTGCTTCAGCAAAAGGCTCTCGAAGTATTGTCTGAAAAACAGGATGGCGACGCCCCCATGTTGCTGTTCAATAGTGGAAACAGCGGAGGCGCACGTCCCAAAGCGATTTTCAGAGACGAAGAGGGTCACTGGCTTGTCAAGTTCAGACACACTTATGACCCGAAGGATATCGGACAGCAGGAGTATCTATACAATCAGATTGCTCGGGAGGCCGGAATAGAGGTGCCCGATTTTCGGTTGATCGACGGAAAATATTTTGCATCACGTCGCTTCGATCTCACACCCGAGGGTGAACGGAGACACGTCGCAACAGCCGGCGGCCTTTTGGGCGTCTCCCTGGCTAATCCGGTTCTCGACTATTCCAATCTGCTCGCGCTGACCGGCTACCTGACCCAAGATTCCCGGGCTGTTGAGGAGATGTACCGCCGGATGCTATTCAACTATCTGAGCGACAATCGCGACGACCACTGCAAGAACTTCAGTTTCCTGATTGATGAGATCCCCGAATCCATGGTCCCAGGGGGAATAACATATAAATGGCGTCTGGCACCGGCCTATGACCTGACCTATTGTGCAGACGGATACAACGGAGAGCACGCGACCTCGGTCAATGGCAAAGGCCGACCCGCGCTTGCCGATTTCATCGAAGTCGGCAAGGCCATCCGCCTCAGCGAATCCCGTTGCCGCCAACTCATCGACCACCTTATCGAAGCGACGCGCCCCATCGCCCGCTATCCTATAGTCTGAACCCTATCTGAGATAGGCGCGATACTTAACACCGGAGACTCGGTGGGCCGTAAGGGTGCGTGACTCTTTCGAAAGCTAGAGCTCTAAGGAATTTTCTTTCAACAGAAAGTCTAAAATCCCCATGGTCGTAATTCCGGCCTCATTTCTCCGTATTATAATGTTGTCAGCAACGACAATTATTTTCTTAAAAGAGTCATCCACATTTCTCAAAGACGCTTCTTCCTGCTTAACCTTTTGTTCATCGATCATCTGGTATGCAGATTGAATATAGTATCTTTGACTTCCCTTGTTACATACAAAATCAATTTCAAGGCGCACCCGCTCCTGCTTGCCCTCTGAGTTTCTTCTTACTATGGGTACTACACCTACGTCTACATTGAAGCCTCTAGTTCTCAACTCGTTATAAATGAGATTTTCCATAATATGAGAGGGTTCAAGTTGTCGAAAGTTCAACCGAGCATTACTTAGCCCTAAGTCTGTGAAGTAAAACTTGTAAGGAGTGTCTAAATATTTTTTCCCTTTTACATCATATCGGGATGCTTTTTCAGCAAGAAAAGACTCGCATATATATTCTAAATAATTAGATATTGTATTTCGACTAATCTTTTCTCTTCTTACCGTCTCAAAGGTATTGACAAGTTTAGTGGGATTGGTTAAACTTCCGATGGCTGACGATATGAAATCCAATAAAGCATTGATATCATCGTCATTCTTGATCTGATAACGCTCCTTTATATCTCTCAAATATGTTTCGGTATAGAGGTTCTTCAAAAACTCACTTTTAAGTTCCTCTTTGTGGAAAGTGAGAATCTGAGGCATCCCTCCAAATAATTGGTATTCATCCAGAGCCTCCTTCACGCTTCCTTGGTAAACGCTATAATATTCACTGAAGCTTAAAGGGTATACTTTTATTTCAAAACTTCGCCCTCTAAATGTGGTGATTACGTCTTTCGATAGGAATCGAGCATTACTTCCAGTCGCATAAACATCGACATTCGGAATTTTGAGGTAACTGTTCAGCACATCTTCGAACTCCGGAACCAATTGAATTTCGTCTATCATCACATAATGCATAGACTTATCCCTAATTCTTTCGTCAATATAGCTCAACAAGACATCGGGATCGCGCAACGATTTATTTCTTCTGTCTTCCAGATCTATTTTAATGATATGGTCCGGATCTATTCCCTCTTTTTGTAGCCACTCTGAATAGAGAGTAAAAAGAAGAAATGACTTACCACACCGTCTGATGCCGGTGATAATCTTTATCAGTCCATTATGACGGCAGTCAATTAGCTTTTGAAGATACTGAGGTCGCTCTATTATCATTTGTACTGACAATTAGTGTCACTTGTGACACTAATTGTCAGTACAAAGTTAGACATTTTATTTCAATCAGCAAAAATTATCTGCTTTTTTCTACTACGCCTATCATCACAACGCTAATTTGGTGCTTGTCTCCATCCGAGGAGCATCCCGCGCCTCGGACTGGTGCGTCGCGCTCGGAGAGAGCCTAAAGCGGAAAGCTTTAGCTGATAGTCAGCGAATTAGCATTTTTTAAGTGTTAATTTGCTGACTATTTTTGTCGGATTCGGAAAAGTTTTCGTAATTTTGCATCTGCAGGCCGCTCGCAGAGACTCGGCAAGGGTTCTGGGGCGGGACTGCGACATATTTTGAAGCGTTTACACGACGCTCTTTCTTGATGACTTGAAATCTGGAAAATTTCTATTAGAGTCAAGATTGAAGCAGACGGTAGATGCCCTGTGGATCTGTATTGTCACTGACGGAATGCGCGTGAGCGCATGCCGTCGGCGCTCATACATCTATCTGCGTGAGGTCTCTGCAGTTTGCTCGTTCTACTCTAATGGGCATTCCAGAGCCTCAAGTCATAGGACGAGCAACAGTACGACACCCACGCTTTTTTAGTTCCAGACAATGAGTTTTCTGATAATGGCTGTCTTCGGGGTGTCACGACAGTGTGAGTCAGAATCTCTGTATGTCTTTGATTCTCCGCCACATATTTGAATCTTTCCGGACCGCTTCGCAAATGCGGTCGCCGCTCTGCGCCCTGCTCCTGACTGTCTTCTGCCTTCAGGCCGAGGCTGCAACCGTCTTTCCCGATTCGACAAAGGTAACGCCGAAGGTTGTAGAGACAAGCGCGACCGGCGACGTCGCCCTGAGCACCAATCTCCTATACTGGCTGACGGCCACGCCGAACGTCGGCGCCGAATGGGCCACGTCAGACCGCTTCTCGCTCGCCCTCTCGTTCGGATACAACGCTTTCAACTTTCCCAACCACAACAACAGCAAGGGAATCCCGGCCAACCCGAAGATCCACCACTGGAGCGTGATGCCCGAAGGGCGCTGGTGGCTCCGTCACAAATTCTCCGGCTCATATCTCGGCCTCCATCTGCTTGGCGGTCAGTTCAACGCCGGTGGACTCCGCTTCCCCAAGTTCCTCGCCGACCACCGATATGAAGGCTACGCCCTTGGCGCCGGCCTCTCGTACGGCTACGTCTTCAGCCTCGGACGCGACTGGCGCATGGGCGCCTCACTCGGATTGGGGTGGCTATACCTAAACTACGACAAATACAACTGCGGCAGCTGCGGCACCCGCGTCTCGTCGGGGGCCCGCAACCTCGGCTTCGTCACCAAAGCCGCCCTCTCTATAACCTATATCATCCCCAAGCGCGAACGTGCACGCGAAGTCGCTGTGACGGCCGACGAACTTCCGATCGTACTCAATAAGGCTTCAGAACCATCTGTGCCTTCATCAGATATTGCGCCCGAAATAGAGCAGGACGTCATCCTCTCCTCCCTTCCCGAACAGCAATCAGCGGTCAATCCCGACACACTCCGCCTCACGGTCCTCTTTGCGGTCGACAAATCCGACCTGCAGTCTATTGCCGAGTCGAGTCTCGAATCACTCGTCCCGCAACTTGACGGACGCGAGATCGTGTCGGTAGCGGTCGACGGCTACGCCTCTCCGGAATATGACCCCGACCACAACCGCGCACTCTCCGAGCGGCGCGCACGCGCTGTCGCCGAGCGACTTGCCCAACTGCTCCCCTTCGAACTCAATGACATAAACGTCTCCGGTCACGGCGATGACTGGGACAGCCTCGTTGCGCTGTGCTGTGAAGAAACTGAAGATGGGGAGCGGGAAGGTGAAGAGGCTCAGCTCGTGCGGATTCTCAGTCCCGTCACCTCACCCTCCGATCGGAAACGGGCGCTGTCCGCCCTTCCTTCCTATCCCCGTCTGCTCCGCGACGTCTATCCTCTCCTTCGTCGCGCCGAGGTTACGGTCATTTACAGATAACTCCCACCCAAAAATATAACCCGAAAAAGAAAAGCAGACAAGAGATGGGCAGAAAGACAGGTTTCAGGTCAGACGGCAGAGGGCGCAGATGGGCGCTCCGGGCATGCGTGGCGGCAGTCATGTGTGCGCTGTGCGGCTGTTCGCTCGACGATGACCGCGACCTGTGCTGTCCCGAGCGGCTGACGATGAACTACGTCTATCGCCCGACGGGTGTCGAGGTCTTCGGCGACCATATCTTCTCGCTGCGCCACTTCCTGTTCGGCGAATCGGGCGAGTACATCGGCGAACTGCCTCCCGGAGCCGACCTTCAGCGTCAGCCTCTCGACCTTCGCGAGGGAATCTACACGATGGTCACCGTCGGCAACAGCTCCGGCAACACGCTCCACGAACACGGCGACGACCGGATGCTCGGACAGTTCACGCTCTCACACGCCTCCGGGCCCGCCAACGCCGACGAACTCTTCTGGGGAGTCAAGCGGTTCATGGTCAACACCGACGGTCTGGGAATCGAGCTGCGCTCGCGCGATTCGGACGAGCCGGAGACCGGAGAGGTCCGCAACCGCCTGCTGACGGAGATGAACAACATACACTGCCATCTGAGCGTGACCGTCGAGTGGGCCAACCGCCCGACACATATCGGCGTCTACGATATGGAGCTGACCGGGGTGCCGTCCCGGTACTCGCTCCATCCCGACGACGCCTCGCAGACGGCTGACGGCTTCACCGTCCCGGGCCACCGGGAGACGGCCGATCACAGACTGCGCGTGCCGCTGCGCCAGCTCGAGCTACAAGCCGAGTTCGTCACCCTGCGCTACACCGACGAAGCCATCCCCACGCTCAGGATCAGCTTCGACGGCGAGCCGGCCGCCCCGGATATCGACCTGGGGAAGGCCTTCAGGACATGGGGATGGCGACCCTCGGCGACCCACGTCCAGGAATACCGGATCCTGGTCAGGATCATCAGTCCCGACCGCGCCGACGTCTACCCGCAGGTCCGGGGCTCGGTCGAGGACTGGGTCAACGGTGGAAGCTTCGGATAACACGGGAGTCGGCACCCCCCAAAGACTCTCCTCCCCCCACTCCGAACCTCTCTCCCGAAAACCAAACGACAGACAACCAAACAATCTATTAACTAACCAAATCTAAAAAGAAATGAAAGGTAAATTTCTGATGTCGACGGCGCTGTTGACGGCGCTGCTCTCGACCTCCTGCAGCAGCGACCTTGCTGTGGAACAGGATCTGGTGGAAACGGGCAACGTCCTGACGTTCTCGCTGCGGACACCGGCCGGCGAGAAGGTATCCTACACCCGCGCGCTCCACGACAACGCCGAGTATGCCATCAACTCGCTCCAGCTCTATGAGTATGAGGTGACCGAAGGCGAGGGCGGAGAGAAGTCCACGAGCCTCTGCCGCGTGATGAAGTATCCCACCGGAGTGGGACGCGACGTGATCGACCTCCACGACAACGGCGACGGCACCTACAACTTCTCGATCGTCATCCCGGCCGACAACATGGGCAAGACCTACACCTACCGCATCGTGGCCAACAACGCTACCGAGAACGTGAAGATAGGCGAGTCGGCCGACTACTTCCGCGACAGCTGGTATTCGGCCGTGATACTCAAGGATCTCGTGCCCGAACCCGCCGAACCCGCCGAGGGTGAGCAGGCAGAGACCGACCCGGAGGAGGTGACCCCGGAATCGCCCAAGGGCGACGCGCTGGCTGCTCCCGAAGTGGGCATCGCCATGACCGGCACGGCCACCGCTACGACATCCGGCTCGGAGGAGATCACGATCGGCTCCACCACTCAGTGTGAGGTCAAGCTGACCCGTATCGTCTCGCGCGTGGACATCTGCTACGAGACCCCCAACCTCAACCTGACGAAGGTCGAGCTTCAGGGCGCTCCGGTGAAGACCTTCCTCTTCCCCCGCACAGACTCCGAGAGCGGCCTTCCGCTCTATGCCGAAGTGGACCGTCTCAAACTCGACATCAACCCGGCCCACACGCTCCCGACCGGCTATCTGAAGGACAACGACGCGGCCAACCGCATGGAGCTCAAGAAAGCCTTCTACCTCTATGAGCGCTCCAACTCGGAGGAGGACAGCGCGGTGGTCCACATCGAGTACACCGTAGCGGCCAACGGCACCGAATACCAGGGCTCGCTCGACATCCCCTTCCGCCGCACCTCGGGCGACATGAAGTATATCGACACCGAGCGCAACCACCTCTACACAATCGTCCTGGGTAACAACGACGATCCCGTGTCGGGCAAGGTGTCGGCCAAGCTCATCGTCGACGACTGGACCCTTGTCGAAATTGACGAACCCCTGACAGATTGATAACCAAAGACCAAAAACAGATCAACACATTATGAAGACAAAAAGAATTCTCTCGGCACTGCTCGGCCTCGCGCTTCTTGCAGGCGGCTGTGCGAATGAAGATATGCTTCCCGGCGGTGTGTCATCGAACTCCCCGGGCGTTCACGTGCGCCTGACCGGCGTCGCCTCACCCTCCAAGACCCGCGCCACAGTGGCCGCCGAAGCCGGCGAACGGACCGTCAACAGCGTGCTGGCCGTGCTGTTCGACACCCACGAGGGCTTCTACAAAACCGTGCAGGCCACTCAGGTGGGCGACACCGACGAGTACACCTTCATCGTCGAGAAGGACGCGACATACACAGTCTATCTCGTGGCCAACGCCTCGGCCGACCTTCGCACGGCCCTCGAGTCGATCCCTGCCGGCACACCGCTCGAGGACAGCGTCACGGACCAGAACTGCCTCGAGACCATCGTGGCCGACCAGGCTCCCGACGCCGCAGGCGACTTCCTGATGGTCAGCAAATATCCCGAGAAGGTGACCACCCGCATCACCGAGACCCAGAGCATCGGCGAGGTGCACATGATCCGTCTGGCCGCCCGCTTCGACCTTCTCAACAAGGCCGAGGGTGTGACCGTCGACAAGATCACCTTCGAAAACCGCGCTGTCAGGAGCTCGGTGCTGACCTCCAACACTATGTCGACCCAGAGCGACTGGTACGAGACCAAGGAGTACGCTCCGAACCTCCAGGGTGAGCCCGAGAAAGGCAACGTCTGGACCCAGCAGATCTACACCTACGAGAACCACGCCGTGAAGGGTGACTTCATGCTTCCGAAGCTGACGATCGACTACACCGAGAACGGCCAGCAGAAGAAGCACGAGATCGATCTGATCGACCCCTCGCAGACGACCGGCACGACGATGGCCATCAAGCGCAACCATCTCTACCGCATCATCCTGAGCAAGGCTTCCAAGCTCGACTTCGCCCTCGAGGTTGTCGACTGGGAAAGCGAAGAGAACGCACAGTATGCAGACATTCCGCTCGTACTCCCCAAGAACGTCCAGGACTCGCTCAACCGTCAGCTCCTCGTCTACGACCTCTTCACGGAGTATAATGTGAAGTCACTCGCCGACGGTAAGGTTGCATTCTTCGACCATCACACAACCGATATGGCTGAGCTTAATCCTGATCAATACTTCAATGAGACCAAGCTCAAAAATGCTGGATTGCTGGCTCAATATCCCGGCGGAACGGTAAAGGATGATGAGGGTAACAGCTACCGTCTCCCCACCTTTGGAGAATTGCAGTTGCTCGCACCTCTTGATGAAAACCGTATCCAGATGCTTTCGCCGGGTATATATAAGTATCCTCAATATTATCTCACTGCAGCAGACCAGCTATTCAAGGATGAGTTTGAAGAGAATGTCTATCTAAAAAATGATGAGGATGGAAATATCGTAAAGAATCTTGTGTCTGAAATTCCTTCAGAATATGGCTTCAAAGGTATGTCGCAGTTGGCGATGAGCCCCAGAGTACGAGAATATGTATATACCAAATATGATACGATCAGACCTACCGCTATGGCAGGTGCCGTAACCTTTGACCTTGTTCCCTGCTATGGTGTTCGTTTCAAGGGCACCAATCAACATTCTGCCTATCGTTGGGAAAGCATTGCTATTGGAGACAATCCTTTAGAACGATGCATCTCAATTAAGATCAAGGCTCTGCCTAAAGAGGCTGATGTCATCCTTGCCGATATCGTTGACAACATTACATTTTGGGCAGATGGCTATCTTGAGATTATCATTCCGCTCAGTGGCTTCTATAAGTCCAATATGATCCAGTGCACCAATATCGAAGGATCGATAGTGTCTTCTTCAAGATACTACAACAGCAAGCTGACTCGTCTGTGGAATAGACTTAGACACACAACCCTTTACCCGAGCTATGACTATTTCCAGCTTCGTCTTGTGAAGGTCAAAGAGTAAGCGACTCTTGAACCGTAAATAAGAGGGAGGGGGAGAACCTTCAAGAGAAGTGGCAAGGAGCGCCACCTTCCAGGTGGTACTCCAAAGCACCTAAAGATTGGATTTACCAATACTTACCGGCTGGAAGCCGACACTCCTTGCCATGACGTTCCAAGGTCCACATCGCAAAGCGATGTCCCTACATGGTCTACATGCCAAAGGCATGTCCCTACTTGGTCCACATGCCAAAGGCATGTCCCTACATGGGACTGCGATGTCCCCTCACCTATCGAACTAATAGTTAGTTTCTTTAGATAAGGGAGTGTGTTGAAAATTGGAGAAGATATACGCGCGACATACTCCCTCACCAATCAGATCTCAGCTATCTGATTCGACCGGATAAGTGCGACCGGAAGCGACTGTGAAGTCCCTTCCGGTCTTTTCTTTTACCAGACCTATTGCAAATCTAAGAGAAAAATATTATTTTTGCGAAAAATAATTTTCCTCAAAAATAATTTATGGAATTTCTTGACCGCCGCGATGAAATTGCTGAGCTCGAACGAGTTCTAAGTCCTTCAAATCAACCGAAATTTGTCGTTGTCTATGGACGCCGACGTCTCGGAAAGTCGACGCTGATCAAAAAGGTTTTGAAACCAAACGACATATATTACATGGCCGGCGATCTGGTCGACAATGTTCAGATCGAGATGGTCCGGGATACTTTCGCACAGAAATTCCCGGAAATCGGATTGGCTAAGTTCTCGGGATGGGAGGAAATGCTCGTGATGCTTAATCGGTTGACTACCGAGCAGTTCACCCTCTGTTTCGATGAGTTTCCATACATGGTCAAACACTCTCCCGAATTACCCTCAGTACTTCAGAAACTGATCGACAGCAAGGAGTTGAAGTTTAATGTGGTCATCTGCGGAAGCTCCCAACGGATGATGCAGAACATGATTCTCAGCCAAAGCGAGCCTCTTTACGGACGAGCTCATGCCGTCCTGGATATTCGCCCCATACCGCTACCCTATCTTCAAGAGGGGCTTCATCTCGACGCTCAGGAGACAATCGAAGAATACTGTGTTTGGGGTGGCGTTCCCCGCTATTGGGAATTGAGAGAAGAGTATGGCTCGCTCCGCGAGGCAATCAAGGGAATGCTGATGGGCCCGACTACTGTACTTTATGACGAACCCAAGAAACTGTTTCTCGACGATATGAGTATGACAGTACAATCAGAGTCTCTGATGGCGGTGGTAGCTGGGGGAGCCAACAGAATGTCGGAAATTGCGGCTCGGATGGGGAGGGAAGCGACTTCTCTTTCTGCACCTATCGACAGGCTTATTCAAATGTCGTATCTCAGGAGAGAGATACCTTTCGGAGAAAGCCCAAAGAAGTCGAAGCGTGGAATTTATAAAATCAACGACCCGATGATGGACTTCTATTATACCTATATAATGCCGAATATTTCGAGTCTTGCCCGCGGAAGAAAGGAGCTGGTGATGGAGGGGATGGAGCGAACGTTCAACGAATATGTCGCCCGACATTGGGAATTTCTTTGTCGTGAAGCAGTCAGTGGGAACCAGTTTTTCGGCCATCGATGGGGCGAGGCCTCAAGATGGTGGGGCACTGTACCGAACAAGGACACGGGAGGCTACAAGGAGATGGAGTTTGACGTGGTAGCCGAATCGACAGACAAAAAATCTATACTGGTCGGCGAGTGTAAATGGACAAATCCGGAAGTCGCTCCCGAACTCCATAAGAAACTACTCGAAAAAATATCCTCCTTTCCATTAGCCAAAGGTAAGGAAGTAATACCGGTTCTTTTTCTGAAGAATGAGCCGAAAGATACCCCGCAGGATGTCCATATCTTTTATCCACAGGATGTCATCGACCAAATCTATGGGGATTGAGGGGGATCCTTACGATAAAAATAGTCCGGAGGGTCTTGATGACCTTCCGGACTTTCTGTATTGGTGGAGTTGAGATGTCAGATTACTCTGCGGCGGGTGCTTCAGCGGCAGGGGCCTCTGCAACGGGTGCTTCTGCAGCGGGAGCAGCTTCGGTAGCCTCAGCTTTCTTCTTACCGCCACGACGGGTGCGACGGCTCTTCGAAGCCTTCTTGTCGTCGGCGGCGAGCATGTTTTCGTTGAAGTCAACGAGCTCGATCATAGCCATCTCGGCGTTGTCACCGAGACGGTGGCCGGTCTTGAGGATGCGGGTGTAGCCACCGGGACGGGCAGCCACTTTCTCTGCGATCACACCGAAGAGTTCCTTGACAGCGGCCTTGTTCTGAAGGTAGCTGAAAACGAGACGGCGGTTGGCCATGTCGTCTTTCTTCGAACGGGTGATCAGAGGCTCGGCAAACACTCGGAGAGCCTTGGCCTTAGCCAGAGTGGTGAAGATTCTCTTATGCTCGATAAGAGAAATCGTAAGGTTGGTCAACAGCGCGTCGCGATGGCCTTTCTTACGGCTGAGGTGATTGAATTTCTTATTGTGTCTCATCGTGAGTTTTAGTCTTTATCTAATTTATACTTTGAAATGTCCATTCCGAAAGACAGATTGTTTGAAGCCAACAGATCGTCGAGCTCGGTCAGAGACTTGCGGCCGAAGTTACGGAACTTCAGCAGGTCGTTCTTCTGGAAGCCTACAAGCTCACCGAGAGTCTCGACCTCGGCGCTCTTCAGACAGTTGAGGGCGCGTACGGAAAGACCCATATCGACGAGTTTGGTCTTCAGGAGTTGACGCATGTGGAGAACTTCTTCATCGAAATCATCCTCGTGTTCGTCGGCGGGAGTCTCGAGCGAGATCTTCTCGTCTGAGAAGAGCATGAAGTGATGAATCAGGATCTTTGCGGCCTCTTTGAGGGCATCTTTCGGAAGTATAGAGCCATCGGTGGTCACTTCGAGAATCAGTTTCTCGTAGTCGGTCTTCTGCTCGACGCGGAAGTTGTCAACGGCATATTTCACGTTCTTGATCGGGGTGTAGATCGAGTCGATGGCGATGATCTCGGGGTCGGGATTGACCGCACGGATCATTTCACGGTTCTCGTCTGCAGGCACCCATCCGCGACCTTTGTTGATCGTGAACTCAAGGTTGAAATCTGCGGCGTTCGGATCGAGATGAGCGATTACGAGCTCGGGATTGAGGACCTCGAAACCCGAAAGCACCTTACCCAAGTCTCCGGCTTTCAATTCGTCAGTACCCGACACCTTCAGCGTAGCCTTCTCGGTCTCGTGGTCCTCGGTCAGCTGTTTGAAGCGGACCTGCTTGAGGTTGAGGATGATGTTGGTGACATCTTCCTTGACCCCGGGGATAGTTGCGAGCTCATGAGGAACGCCTTCGATCTTGATCGAATTGATGGCGAAGCCTCCGAGACTCGACAGGAGGATACGACGGAGGGCGTTGCCGATGGTCTGGCCATAGCCGGGCTCGAGAGGACGGAATTCGAACTTGCCGAATTTGTCGTTGGCCTCAAGCATGATGACCTTTTCGGGTTTTTGAAATGCTAAGATTGACATGGGTCTCTATACTTTATTATTTAGAATACAACTCGACAATCAACTGCTCCTTGATGGTTTCAGGAATGTCGGCACGCTGAGGCATATGCAGGAACTTACCGCCCTTTACGCTCTCGTCCCACTCGATCCAGGGATATTTCGAGTGATTGAAGCCGGCGAGGCAGTCGGCGATTACCTCGAGAGATTTTGATTTCTCACGAACGGCAACGACGTCACCGGGTTTCACACGATAAGAAGCGATGTTGACTACGTCGCCGTTTACGGTGATGTGTTTGTGAAGAACGAGCTGACGGGCAGCGGGACGGCTGGGTGCGAGGCCAAGACGATAGACTACGTTGTCCAGACGAGACTCGAGAAGCTGGAGAAGAACCTCACCGGTGATACCCTTGGTGCGGGCGGCGTGTTCGAAGAGGTTGCGGAACTGACGCTCCAACACACCGTAGGTGTATTTCGCTTTCTGCTTCTCGCGGAGCTGGAGACCGTACTCAGAAGTCTTGCGGCGACGGTTCTGGCCGTGCTGACCCGGGGGGTAGTTCTTTTTTGCCAGAACTTTGTCATCA
This sequence comes from uncultured Sangeribacter sp., assembly GCA_964615915.1. Lineage (GTDB taxonomy): Bacteria > Bacteroidota > Bacteroidia > Bacteroidales > Muribaculaceae > Lepagella. Next base: position 711 of record CAZTSQ010000013.1, on the reverse strand, counting down.
CCAAAGATGGCTTCGCCGAATTTACGGGCAATCTTAGTTTTAGGACCTGTGTATCTTGCCATTTTTGTTGCTTGATTGGGGTGGCATCTCCCCCGCCCTTCCTAATGGGCTGTTCTTGCGGGGGGAGTTGCCGGTTGAAGATTTAATTACCTCCGAATTTCATCGCGTCCGAATGGTTTCGTTCTCGGGGCGATGGAGTCGAAAAGTGTTGTTTGTTTACTTTTTTGTTATTACGGGCACGCCTGGGGAAGGATCCGGCCGTCGCTCTTTCGAGCCGGCGTCGTTTCATCCTCTTGCCTCATGGCTTCGGAAAGGCTGTTCCCCGCAGCAATGGGGCGCGATTCCGGCCATTCCTCTTCGCCGGATATCTCTGCCGGACATCAAGCCCGGAGGGATCTGGCGGCAGGGGCGGGCCTCCTCAGAGACGAGATTAGACTCTTCTTCTTTTCGGAGGGCGGCATCCGTTGTGGGGCAGCGGAGTGACGTCGATGATCTCAGTCACTTTGATGCCCGCACCATCGATCGTGCGGATAGCGCTTTCGCGACCGTTGCCGGGACCCTTGACATAGGCCTTCACAGAGCGGAGACCGAGGTCGTAGGCAATCTTCGCGCAGTCCTGCGCTGCCATCTGGGCGGCATAGGGAGTGTTCTTCTTCGAGCCACGGAATCCCATCTTGCCGGCGCTTGACCAGGAGATAACCTGACCTTCGC
>CAZTSQ010000012.1:0-58840 GCA_964615915.1 uncultured Sangeribacter sp. | reverse complement strand
GATACGCGCTCTAAATGTTCCTGATTTTGGCAAATAACGAATATGGGCTTATGTCAGTACCCCAAAATAATTTCTCCGGATTATAACCAAGAAATGTTACATACTTTATGATTAAGTCGAATTTATCCTGAGCGTAACATAGATCTATCTCACCGGCACGATTGAAACACATTGCTTCGTGATGAGCTATTCGGTTTCTGAAAGCCTTTATATCTTGTAGTTCATTGTATATGGGTCGTTGAGCTAACCCCGGGGTTCTATTAGGGAATATCTGCAATGCCTCTGCAAGCAACCAAATATCGGTTTAGTCGGGGTGCTGAAAAAGCTATTTCGTAGTCGGAATATATCGTTTTTAGAGCGCTAGAAGTTGCAAATTTACGAAAATATTCCTAACTTTGCAACGGAATCCCCCGAGTGTCCCTGTTGAAAGACATACCTCGGGGTTTAGTCATTTAAGGAGTCGGCTTCAATTGCCGACTCCTTATTATCTTTTCCACTCCTTAACTGTCCCAGAGCCACCGCTTATCATCGATCTGGCGCAAAGATACAAAATGTACCACTTACCCCCAAACGTACCACCAAAAAAGTGGTACAAATGAGAGCAAAAGGCCCAAAACGTACCACCGACCCCTGAATGTACCACCAAAATAGTGGTACATTCAGGGGTCGGTTACAATGGGTGGGATGGGGGATCAGCGGTTGATGGTGTCGATGGCGCGGCGGAGACGGGCGATGACCTCGTCTTTGGGCATGAGCTCGGTGATGTCGAACATGTGCGGGCCGCGGCAAGAGCCGACTACTGCCAGACGGAAGGCGTTCATGACGTTGCCGAGATGATACTCGTTCTTCGCAATCCAGTCGAGCACGATCTTCTCGGCGTTGGCCGACGTCATGTCGTCAATCCCTTCGAGAACACCGATCAACTCCTCCATGATTCGCGGAGTGTCCTCTTTCCAGCGCTTCTTGACATCCTTTTCGGCATACTCGGTGGGAGCTTCGAAGAAGAAGTCAGCCTGTTCGAGCAAGTCGCCTACGAAGTCGATGCGACCCTTGACCATCCCGACAGCACGGGTGATGTAGTCGTCGCTGAAGCCGGTCCATCCGCGTTTCTCCATCAAGGGCTTGAAGAGGGCGGCGACCTCGGCGTCAGGCTTATTGATCAGGTACTCATGGTTGAACCACGCCCCCTTCTTATAGTCGAACTTAGCGCCCGACTTAGAGCAGTGTTCGAACGAGAACTTCTTGATGAGCTCGTCCATCGTCATCAGCTCAGAATTGTCACCGGGATTCCACCCCAGAAGGGCAAGGAAATTCACGACAGCCTCGGGGAGATAGCCCTGCTCGCGATAGCCGGCAGACACCGCACCGCTTTCGGGATCGTGCCACTCGAGAGGGAAGACGGGGAAGCCAAGCTTGTCGCCGTCACGCTTCGAGAGCTTGCCGTTGCCCTGGGGTTTCAACAGAAGGGGAAGGTGAACGAAGGCGGGCATAGTGTCGGTCCATCCGAAGGCCTCGTAGAGAAGGACGTGAAGGGGAGCCGACGGAAGCCATTCCTCACCGCGGATCACGTGGCTGACCTCCATCAGATGGTCGTCGACGATATTGGCAAGGTGATAGGTCGGCAGATCGTCGGCCGACTTATACAGAACCTTATCGTCGAGGATGTTGGAATTGATGACCACCTCGCCGCGGATCAGGTCGTTGACCTTCACGTCGCGGTCGGGCTCGATCTTGAATCGGACAACGTACTGCGTGCCGTTGTCAATAAGGCTCTTCACCTCTTCTTCTGTCATCGTCAGCGAGTTGCGCATGCGGCCGCGGGTCGAGGCGTCATACTGGAAGTTGGGAGTCTCCGCACGGGCGGCCTCAAGTTCCTCGGGGGTATCGAAGGCGATGTATGCCTTTCCGGCGTCGAGAAGCTGCTTCACATGCTCGCGATATATGTCGCGACGTTCGCTCTGCTTGTAGGGACCGTAGGCGCCCCCTTCGCGGACACCCTCATCGATTCCGATTCCGAGCCACGCGAGGGCCTCGTTAATATATTCTTCGGCACCCGGGACAAAGCGCCGGCTGTCGGTATCTTCAATTCGGAGAATCATGTCGCCACCGTTTGCCTTGGCAAACAGGTAGTTGTAGAGAGCGGTGCGGACACCGCCGATGTGAAGCGGCCCCGTAGGTGACGGAGCGAATCTCACGCGTACTTTTCTTTCCATTTCTATCAGGTCAGTTCTTTACTCTTTCAAGTTTATATTTCTTGCCGTCCCAGCGCCAGGTACGCGAAGGGACGAGATAGGGTTTGATTTCAGTTTTGGCCTCTTCGCTGAGGTAGGTGTCGACCGTCAGCCTACCGGTGACGGTCAGTCCGTCGGACGAGACTTCGAGGGTGTAGGTCGGGAAGGGGATCAGCTCCTCGATCTTCTTCAGGTCGACACGATCGTCCTTCGGCTTGGCGAAGAAGTCCTTGACCTTCGGCTGTTCCCAAAGTTTCTTGCGTTCGAGAGGTTTCCACTCGGCGTCATAAAATTCGATGTCGGAATCTTTCGCAACCCCCGGTGCACCGACCGTGTACACGGTCACGACAACCGGCTGGTGCTTTCGGTCTTCGATCAGATTGATCGTCAGGTCTGAGGCGTCGGTCAGGGTGATCTTCAGATAGTTGTCTGTCAGGGAGTCGATCTCGGACAGGGAGTAGAGGCGGTTGAATATCGACGTTTCGGGTTTCCCGGCGCGATAGTTGGCAGTGGCGGAAGCGCGAGCCTCACGGGGGAGGATGTCGAGAACCTTCAGCGGAGAGGTTACGAAGAGGGAGTCAACGGTCACGTCGGCCGCTTTCAGCGGCAGAAACGCAGTGACAACCGCCACAAGGACTGTCGCCAGCCTCATGACGGTTGTCATCTCACATTTATAATTAAGGGTTACACTCATTTTTTCTTCTTCATAAAGATGTCGTAGTTCCCGTTATATTCAGGGCGCTTCGACTTGGGGGCCGCATCGGGTGCGGCCTTAGCTTTTTTTGACTTTTTCTCCTTTGAGGCCGTTGCTTTCGAGGCAGCCTTCGGCTTGCGCGACGCGCTCTTTGCCTCGGAATTCTTGGCGGCCTTCGCGGCACGTTTCTTCGCGCGGTCTTTGGCCTCGAGAGCATAGTCGCGGTCGGTGGCCACTTCGGCGCGGAGGCGGTTGCCGAAGAACTCGGCGTTACGCAGGGCGTCGATCACGCGGCGTGCGTCTTCCTTGCGGACATCGAAGAGGGTGTAGTCTGGAAGGAGGTCGATACGGCCGATGTTCGGCTTCGAGCCGACAACCGACTTATTGACCAGTTCCATCAGATTGCCGGGGAAGAATCCCTGGGCCTTGCCGACATTGAGCATCAGTCGCTCCATACCCGGTTCGGCGGTTCGGCGGTCCTTGTCGCCCTTTTCGCGACGGCCACGCTTCTCGCCACGGTCGCCACCTCCGCGTTCGTCGGCATTGAGATCGATGTCGGGCATGTTCTGATAGTAGCTCAACAGACGGTTGAACTCAAGCGAGAGGACACGTTTCAGCAGATCCTCTTCAGAGAGCCACTCCAGTTTCTTGCGGACACCGGGAAGATATTTGTCGATCTCGGCCTCGTTGACCTCGACACGTTCGAGACGGTCGGCGAGGTTGTAGAGCTGTTTCTCGATGATGTGTTCGGGCGTTGGGACCTTGCGGTATTCGAAGGTCTTGCCGATCTTCTTCTCGATGAGCTTCAGACGGCTCTTCTCGCGCGAGTGGATGATTGCCACCGACACACCGGTCTTGTTTGCACGGCCGGTACGGCCCGAACGGTGGGTGTAGACTGCCACATCATCGGGCAGACCGTAGTTGATCACGTGGGTAAGGTCGTCGACGTCTAGGCCACGTGCGGCAACGTCGGTGGCGACGAGCAACTGGGTCACGTGGTCGCGGAATTTCTTCATCGCCAGGTCACGCTGGGCCTGCGAAAGGTCGCCGTGGAGACAGTCGGCGTTATATCCGTCGGCGATCAGTTTGTCGGCGATCTCCTGTGTCTCTTTCTTGGTGCGACAGAAGATGATGCCGTATATATCGGGGTTATTGTCGGCTATACGTTTAAGGGCCAGGTACTTGTCGTGGGCCTTGACCATATAGTAGATGTGCTTGACGTTCTTCGAGCCTTCGTTCTTGTTGCCGGCAACGAACTCAATGGGGTCGTGCATGAAGCGCTTGGCGATGCCGGCGATCTCCTTGGGCATGGTGGCGGAGAACATCAGCATCTTGCGGTCTTCGGGGACATGCTCGAGGATCTGGTTGATATCGTCGATGAAACCCATGTTGAGCATCTCGTCGGCTTCGTCGAGAATCACGGTGTGGACGTCGTTGAGCTTGACTTCACCCCGCTTGATGAGGTCGATCAGTCGACCCGGAGTGGCGACAATCACCTGGACACCCTTGCGGAGGGAGCGGATCTGGCTGTCGATACTCGAACCGCCATAGACGGGGAGGATTCGGAGGCCCTCCTGATATTTCGAGAAGTCGGCCAGATCACCTGCGATCTGGAGACAGAGCTCGCGGGTCGGGGCGATCACGAGGGCCTGGGGAACGTCGAGATCCTTGTTGATTCGCTGAAGCACGGGCAGTCCGAACGCCGCGGTCTTGCCGGTACCGGTCTGTGCCAGCGCGACAACGTCGCCATCTTTATCGAGGAGGTGGGGAATCACCATCTCCTGGATGGGCATAGGGTGTTCGAAACCGAGTTCGCCGATAGCGCGGAGAAGCTCGGGGGCGACACCGAGTTGGTCGAAAGTTTTCATTTCAGTATCCTGAGCTTGATCGATTGCGGGATCTTCCGGAACAATCGTCTGAGCTGTATCTGTGTCTGTCATAGTACTTTATTTTATAATGAAGAGTATTTCGATTAAGGTGAGGGGGAAGGGCGTTGACCGTCGAGACCGGTCGTAAACCGGCAAATTCCGCAGAGCGCCACGCCTCCCTTTGACAATATAACGCTGAAAGGGGCCATTATTCCCTAACAGACCACAAAATTAGCGATTTTTTTTGACTCGGAGACTATATCAACCGTTATGTTTGTTTTCTGGAAAACTTTTTGTAACTTTGTGGCGATTACTGATCTGAGGAACAAATTTGCGTAATCCATATAAGATAAGTGAAGGTTATGGAAAGATTGATTCAAAGAAGAACACCAAGTAAACGAATATTTACGGGGAAAGTATTACTGGCATATATCGGATGTGTACTCGGTTTTTGTGTTTGGTTCAATGCGTTCTACAATATATTAGTACACCGGCAGATCTGGCCTTATCCAACACTTGAAAGGGGGATAGCCGGAGTATGTCTCACATCCCTACCTATCCTCGTATACGTGTTAATCAACACTTTAGTAGTCTTCAAACTTGATCGAGGCATTAAAATTGTTACAGTAAAAATAATAGCAGACATAATATTTTCCGCGATTTGCATCACATTGGCCAACTTTCTGTTTATCGGAATCATCTCCGCGCTCGGGAAAATACCACTCGTAGATTGGGCAGAATTATATATGGTCGATTTCCTTATATTATTGGTTCACGAAGTTGCATATTTCATTATTGGCTTCCGACTCGCCGAGTCCAAAGCAAACAAGGCGCGGTCAGACATGGCTAAGCTTCAATATGATGTATTAAAGGCTCAGGTCAATCCACACTTCCTCTTCAACTCCCTGAATCTTCTCTATTCTCTCAACGCAATAGACACTGAGAAAGCTCAGAAATTCATTCTATCTTTGGCTAAACTCTACAATTACATAATGCGACAACATGAACACCAACGAGTTAAGCTTACTGAAGAACTTAGTCATCTAAACTTCTATATCGAAGTACTCAAAATGAGATATTGGGAACAATTTGAAGTCGAGATTAAAGGGACCGAGAATATCACTTCTCAGGAGATCGTCCCCGCCAGTCTCCAGATGCTCATGGAGAACGTAACCAAACACAACGTCATTCAATCTGAGTCACCGATGAAAGTCACTATCGAGATCTTCCCGGACAGAATAGTCATGACAAACCCGATCCGTCCTAAAATTATGGCCGACGGATCGCGTTCAGGAATCGGGTTACGGTATCTCCATCGTGCGTATGGAGACAAGTCCGATCTTTTCACTTATTCAAGCAATAACGGAATTTTTACCGTATCAGTTCCTCTTTTTCTTCCTAACAATCTATAAATAAATTCGTAAGATAATGAAAATAAAATATGGTGTGATCGAGGACGAGCTTTTCTCCCGACAGCGTCTTCTCAATACGATCGCTAACTTAAGACCGGAAATGGAACTTGTATTTGAAGCGACGAAAGTTGCTGAGACAATCTCGTTTCTCAAAACAAAACCTGAGATTGACCTGATTTTTATGGATGTGGAATTAGCGGATGGCAACTGCTTCCAGATCTTTGATCAGATCAGTCCGGAAATACCTATAATTTTCACAACTGCTTTTGATCAATTCGCACTCAAAGCTTTCCAGACATATGGAATAGGTTATATTATGAAGCCCTATGCCGATGAAGAGATTGCGTTGGGAATTGAAAAGTTTGAAAACTTACGCAAACAACATTCTCTGATAAAGGAAAATAACTACTCATCAGTTTACTCAAGTTTAGCCTTTGAAGCCCGACGCAACAATCGCCGGATTCTAATTTCGAGCGGAGACACATTCAGTTACATCAATATTGAAGACGCGATTGCCTTCGAGATGGAAGACGGCATAATCTTCGTTCACACCAAGGATAATGGCAGAAGAATGACTAATTTCCAAAATATGCAAAGCGTCCTCGACTCGGTACCTGAACACGATTTTTTTCAAACAGGCAGAGGATTAATATTAAATATTTCGTCGATTGTTAAGGTAAGTAAGCAGTTTCGGGGACGCTTAACCGTTCAATATTTAATCGGAACTGAGAAAAAAGAGACTGTTGTCAGCGCTACACGACGCGACACGTTTCTAGCATGGTTAGGCAACAGTTAGACCCGATCGGGCAACATGGTCAATAGCCTAAGTAATAACATCCTTAATTGGAACCTACCTCATTTGAAACAGGCCAAAGTACAAATTCAACCCATAAAAAGGCAAGTTTAAGTTTCAAAATACACGTTCATGTTTTATCAGTTGTAAAGGTATCGCTGATTTTATAATTTAGCGTCGAAAACCAATCAACTGATGAACGCAAAACAATCATACAGATATATTCTGATCGAAGACTCATACTTGATCTGTCAGTCCATTATAAGGATGCTGACAGATCTCAGACCGATGTGGAATCGCATCGGGATATGTAAAAGTGTCTGTAAAATTCAAGACTGGATTTCAACCAACCCGGATTTCATCTTTGCGGGCACGCATCTTTCCGACGGTTTGGCCATTACGTCACTAAAACGTCATGCCATAAAATATCCGATCGTTCTCTATACCCATCAACTTGATGAAGACGAGGCACGTCGATCACTTTCGAATATCGTAAAGTTTATTTACGAACCGGTCTCTGACGAGGATATTAAGGATGCCGTCAAAAAACTCGAATCGTTCTGTGGCACTAAGAAATTAGAAAACGCTGAACTAATATAGGAAACAATCACCAATATAAATACTTATGAGTAAAACCTTAACATCAGTCCTGTGCGGTCTGGCTCTTACAGGAGCCGTAGGCACAACGGCAGCGGTATTGAGGAGCACACCGGAACGGTCTTCGGCTCATTTCGTGTCAAGAGGAGCCCCCTCCGAACAGATCCTCAAGCAACATCCGGCACTGCGCGACATGGCAGCAGCCAATCAAGTTTGTGATAACTTACTTACCGGTTCAAACAATCAGATGAGATCTCTGCCTTTCAAAGCACCCGTTGCAAAGGCAGCCGCACCCCTCCATTTTTTCGGTAACATAGTTTATCAGAACAACTGGGATTCGCGCTATAATGCATATGGCGCCTACAACATTCTGGTCGGAGATGAACTTAGCAGCGACCTTATCTTGAAGGGAAGCTCTTCGACCATGTACAGTAACGCCGGTGCTATCCGTCTCGGAGATCTATTCTATACAGCAAACTGGGGATCAAGTTTCGGCGGCGTTGAAGTCGACGTCAGAGTATACGATCTTACAACCGGAACAAGAAAATCATATATCGAGCTCTACGGAGTCGGGTATATTGCAACGGACTTCGCCAAACATGATGAATCCGGAACAATATACGGTGCCTTCTACAATGATCAAGGTAACGGGTACGAACTGTGTACCGTTGTCTTCGACGAGAATGCAAAATATACCCCGATCAAAACAGTTTTGGGTCCTGTCGCCAGAATGATTGTGGCACTGGGGGTTACAAGCGATCAGAGAATATATGGAATATGCGACGACGGATGTTTCTATGAGTTCGACAATAAGACCGCAGAGGCAAGATTAATCGCGGACACCGGAGTCAAGGTAGCTTCTGCAAACGGCGTTCTTCCTCAGTCAGGTACAATTGACCAATATAACGACAAATTCTATTGGGCTTGTGTCAACGGTGACAAGGAATCCAAATTCTATCTGGTAAATCTAAATGACGGTCATGTCGAAGAAATAGCCAACAGTCCTCTTCAGGATCGCATCTATGGATTGAGCGCGATGGCACACGCAGCCGAGGACAAAGCTCCAAATTCATTAACGGATTTTGCCGTTGCCTTTAATGGCAATTCGCTTTCAGGCAACGTAACCTTCACTTATCCGGAAGATACCTTCGATGGCTCAGCTCTCGGACACGATCTTCAATGGACAATTCTCGCCAACGGTAATGAATTGAAAACAGGAAATGCTACACCGGGCCAAAGCGTAACGGTACCGGTTACAGTATCAGGCGGAATGAATACTTTCGAAGCCTATGCATTCAACGGCGTCGGAAAATCTCCCTATTCGTCAATTGACGTTTGGGTGGGTGAAGATATCCCTGTCGTCAAGAGCGCGAACTTCGAATATATGAACAATACCGCAACCGTCACCTGGGAATGTTCGGATAAAGGGATTCATGACGGATGGGTTAGTTCCATTAAGTTTGATGTCGTACGTATGCCTGACGAAACAAAAGTCGCATCCGGGATCTCCGATAAAAAATTCTCAGAGAAATTGACATCAGATATTCCTTTGGCAAATTATTACTATGTTATCACTCCCTCGAATGGAGAATTGACAGGCAAAAGTTTCTCTACTAACAAACACCAGATCGGACAGAGCCTCACTCCTCCATTCTCTGAAACTTTCGATGATAGAGAATCTACTGACCTCTTCATCTTAGGAAACGAATGGACGTGGGATTATAACGAGAACAACGGTAATGGTTTCCTTGTATGGGAGGAATCAAGCTATCCCGGTGCGGAGGGACCCGTAGCCGACGAATGGGCTCTTACTCCTGAAATAAAGGTCGAAGCCGGTGCTACTTATGAAATATCTTTCTGTACATACGCACCATACGGAGACAAATTTGAAGTATTTTACGGTGAAGGAACCGATCCGAGCAAGTATATGGTTCTTCTTCCCGCTACTTCAGGCAAATATTCTTCGGCAATGAACGACCCGCACGTCCTCACCCTCGAGGCGACAAAGAATCAAAATATCAGACTCGGGTTCCATCATTCAGGACGTAAGGAAATGTTCTTGCGTGTTGACAACCTGTCAATTTCAGCACCCCGACACGCCAACGCTCCGGCAAAAATCGGACAATACACCATTACCCCTGATTCTAAGGGTGCGCTTTTTGCAGACTTCACAATTACAGCTCCTACTCTCACTCAGGGAGGATCACCTCTGACAACAAATGTTGACATCAACATTTATGAAAGCGGGAAACTCGTGGCTGAGATCGAGAACCTCAAACCCGGACAGGAATATAAATGGACCTATACAGCAAGTAGAAATGGAATCCATAATTTTAAACTTGAACCGTCTTCTGAAGATGGAATAGGAGAGTCAATTCAAGTTGATGCGTTCATAGGCGTTGACCGTCCGCTTCCTCCTTTCTCACGACTCATTGATAAGGGTTCCTATCTGCAACTTGAATGGACTCCGGTTGAAACCGGTGCCAGCGGCAACTTCGTAAATCCCGCCGATTTCACGTATTCCATCTATCAGCCTGAAGCAAACGGAAGCATCTCTTCAAAACCTCTCATATCAGGACTGACAGGCACTACCTACGATATAAACCTCGATCCAAGTAAGGGTAATCAGGGATTTCTCTCCCTATTGATGACCGCTACCAACTCAGCCGGAGAAAGTGATCTTAGGTATACAGAACAATTCCTTGTTGGAAAGCCCTATGATCTGCCAATTCTCGAGCATTTCGACGGAAACGGGAATGCGCTTTGGGTCAAAGAAAGCAACTCTTTAAACTTTGATATTTCAACATCACACTGTTCTGACGACGATGGATATTCAATGTGTTACGGAATACTCCAAGGGACTTTGGACGATGCATTAATGAGTTCCGGAAAAATTTCACTCAAATATGCTAATCCAGTTATCTCTTTTGACTATATCGTCAACTATGGAAATGCGATCGAAATATACAAGCTATCTTCTGATGGCAAGTCAAGCCTGATCGGAACTGCCGATGAAGAGGGCGGTGGAAGCGACGGTTGGAAGTCTGCGACATTTACAATACCTGCAACTGATGCGGAAGATTATTGTCGGATACGGATTGTCTTCAAGAACAATAGCGGACCCATGAACTTCATGTTTGTTGACAACATCCGCATTTTCAATCAGATCAATAAAGATCTCTCCATTGAGTCAACCGTTTCTCCATCAACGATAAATATCGGTGAAAGCTGTGTGATGACATCAACTGTGACCAATAACGGTTCAGAGAAATCTGGGAAATTTACCATTGACTATTATGTCAATGATAAAATGACTTATTCAAAGGAATACGATCCCGTTGAATCTGGCAAAAGCATAACCGTCAACTATTCTTATGTGTCAACTCCTGCGGATTGCGGTGATCTGAACATACTGGCTTTCATCAATTATCCCGACGATCAGGATAGCGACAACAACGAATCTTTGGTTAACGTGACTGTTCTGGAATCTCATGTTTCTGCTCCTGTTAAACTCAAGGGAACGCTTCTTGGCGATGAGACCGTGAAACTTGATTGGGAAGCTCCCACAGAGTTCATGACCTATAAAGCAACTGAAGATTTCGAAAGCTATTCTCCTTGTTCTATCGTAAATCTTGGTGAGTGGAAATTGGTCGATGCTGATGGACGCGCAACTATTGGTCTGTCAGAAGGAGATTTCCCAAATAACGGAGCGGCAATGGCATACATGGTTTTCAATCCTCGCTACATAGGAGTTCCCGAAGGCAATACGGAAGCGAACCCTCACAGCGGAGCTCAGTATCTTGTATCGTTTGCCACCATTCTTAATAATCCTGACGACCATAACGATGACTGGCTGATTTCTCCTGCACTTTCAGGTAAGCCTCAGACTATCTCATTCTACTCTAAGCAGATGATCACGAACTTCGGAGCCGAGGATGTTGAGGTTCTCTATTCCACTACCGGAAGAGAAATCGAAGACTTCAAACTCCTGAAAGAGATTAAGGTTTCCGGCGCATCTTCTTGGTCCAAATATGAAGTCGATCTTCCTGAAGGCGCTCTCTATTTCGCAATAAGAGTTGTTACACCCAAAGGACATATGCTGCTTCTCGACGATGTAACATATGAAAAAGGATCGTGCAAGACAATTACGGGTTATAATATCTATCGCAACAATGAGAAGATCGGATCGGTAAATGGCCTTGAAAAGACCTTCATCGATCAAGAACCGATAGACAAGAATCTTTATAACGTTTCTGCAGTTTACGCAACCGGTGAGGAGTCCGACTTCTCAAACGGTATCGAGATAGAAACTTCAAGAGAAAATGTTATTGAGATCGAATCCGATAAAGAATATGAAATATACACCATTGACGGAATTGTTCTGACTCGCTTTGGACATGAGATCATGAATCTTCCTCGAGGAATATATATCATCAACGGACACAAGGTAACTATTCGCTAGTCAATAAAATCACAGGGCCATCGGAGCGCCGGTTTCGATGGCCCTATTAAAAATCTCAAGATATAACATGAAAAAAAACATACTGAGTCTTATCATCCTGCTTTTCTCAATAGTGAGCGCTGTGGCTTCTCCGGCCTATCCGGAGCTGACGAATCTTATCAATCCGGATGGAACATCTGTAAAGGGTTATATTGTAGGTGACGAGCATTTCCATTTTTGTGTCGATGTTGACCGCAAATTCATTCTCGAACAAAATAAATCAGGAGTATGGACCTATGCCGTCCGTGAGGGCCGTAAACTACAACTAAATAATTCCGATATAAATACTCTTCGCGCTGAATCACTCAAACGCATTAATAAGCCAAAAGCAAATTCCCGACCCAAGAAAATGGGTATTCTTAATGATGAGGGGAGGACAACCTATCCAACCGTAGGAGACGAAGAAATTCATTCGCTCGTAGTGCTGATACAATATGCCGACACAAAATTCTCGGTTCCTGACATAAGACAGGCTATTGACGATTTGTGTAATCAACCGGGATATTCACAGTATGACGCAAAAGGCTCAGCCCGTGATTATTATAATGCATCATCATTTGGAAAATTCAAGCCGGTTTTCGATGTAATGGAACCCGTCACACTAAGCCAAACGTCAAAACACTATGTTGGCTCAGGAAACGGTTCTTCATTCGATTATTTCGGTGAGGCTATCTATGAAAGCTTAACACAGCTCCATGATTCAGGCAAGGTGGATTTCTCAAAATATGATTATGATAATAACGGTATCGTCGATAATGTTTATTTTTTCTTCGCTGGCTATGGGCAAGCGGATACCGGTCGTACTGACTGCATATGGCCCCATCAAGCTGACTATAAGATATTCATGGATGCTTATGGACTTCCAGAATTAATATTTGACGGGAAGCGCATTGCAAGTTACGCATGCTCGGCAGAACTAAAGGGAACCGTTCCTCAGATTAACCAACCATATTTAGCCGGTATCGGAACTTTTTGTCATGAATATGGTCACGTCTTAGGGTTGCCGGACTTATATGATACCATTGGCGGTAGTACAGAATCTCCGGGATATTGGGACATTATGGCATACGGTTCATATAATGACAAATCGACTTGCCCGCCAATATTCTCTGCCTACGAGCGATGGCTCTGTAACTGGGTTGAACCGGAAATTGCCGAAGACGGCATCCTATATACTCTGCCCGCCGCTACATCACAAGAGGCTAAGTCAGTGATCATAAAGTGTCCTCACCCGGTCGGCGGAGCACATAACACATCAGAATTTTTCATTCTTGAGTGCCGAGCAAAAGATTCATGGGACAAATCTCTTGAAGATAACGGGTTGTTAATTTGGCATATAAATTATGATCCTATTCTTTGGGAAAACAATACCCCTAATACTCGCAATACGCCTCATATTCAGATTCATAAACCTGACAAGAAACTAACGGTATGGCCCGGTGAAGATGGTCAATATAACATGACATACCCGGGAATGAATAACGGACTGTGTCCTTCAAGCAGTAATGATAAGGACTACAAAATATTTCTCAATGATATTGAGTTTTCGAAAACTGATCAAGTAGCGCGATTCGTTTACAATAAATTGTCGGATTATCCTATTGATGTTGTCCGTCTTAATCCCCAGCCGGAATTGATAGAAGATACTCGTCGGATAGTTCTTAGTTGGAACTCCTCTGAGAAGGGTGAGAAAGATGATGAATATTGGGTGACTGTAAAGCGATTGGGTAACGACGGGAAAGAATTCATCGTCGATAATTTCGATGAGAAATCGGTTGGCTCTTCAACCAATGTGACAATCGGGAATATATCACCGAGCGCTTGGAAACAGGATTTTGAAGCTTATGTAAGAATAGTAAGATATGGCATTCCCGCACAGACTATATCGAATGTCATTACTTTCAATCCTTCTAAAGTAGCATCTGTTGATGAAACGAAGGAGAACGAAAGTCCTATTTTTAATGTTTTCGACAACACTCTTACTCTCCCTTCAGCTTCCGAAATTTTTTCTCTGACCGGAAGACGCATTAACCTGGCTGAGAGTCTTTCTCCAGGAATTTACCTCATACGTACAGGTGATAGAAGTCGAAAAATAGCAATCAGCAAGGATACATCAATCATATATCAAAGAAAGTAACCTGAATAAAGAAAACTGTAAGACAACTATGAGCTTCGGCTGTCGCGAGGACAGTCGGAGCTTCTCTTGATTTCAGGGTTTAATCAATATCGAGTTGGCTAACACACGTGGCCTAAATAAAAGTCATTTAAACTTCAAGACATGGAATTGGATTGTACGGTAATTTTGATTACATTTGCAGGCAGATAAGAAGGAACGACTATGAAGAGACCGGTTAGATACCCTATAGGAGAACAATCCTTTGAGGAAGTTCGTGAAGGTGGTTTTGTCTATGTCGACAAGACTCCCTATATCGAACCTATAATCATGGGATCGAAGTATTACTTTCTCGGGCGTCCGCGACGCTTCGGAAAGAGTCTCTTCCTGTCTACCCTCAAGTGCTTCTTCCAAGGGAAGCGCGAGCTGTTCAAGGGTCTTTATATCGACACAATCGATTGGGATTGGGAGCCTTATCCGGTGCTATATTTCGACTTGAATACTGCAGACTATAAAGTTGAAGGGGCATTAGATATTTTAATTGAAAGACATCTGAGACGATGGGAGAAGGCGTACGACATAAAGCCTGAGCTGAGCGATCATGCCGGCCGGTTCCAGGACATCATCGAAACGGCTTATAACCGGACCGGTAAAAAGGTAGTGATTCTTGTCGACGAATACGACAAGCCGCTTGTCAAGAGTATGGACAACAGAGAACGCTTCGAGCGGTATCGAGAAATGCTTGCAGGACTCTACTCTAACTTCAAGAGCTCGGCCGAATACATCCGGCTCGTGTTCCTCACCGGAGTCTCCCGATTTGGAAAACTCAGCGTCTTCTCGGGGCTCAACAACATCAGGAATATTTCCTTTAATGATGAGTTCGCGGCCATCTGTGGAATCACTGAGGCCGAGTTGTTCGAAAGCTTCGAGGAGGGTATCTCAGCCATGGCCGAAAGCCGCGGGAAAACACGCGACGAAATATTTGAGACACTCAAGCGCCGATATGACGGCTATCATTTCTCTCAGAATTGTCCCGACATCTACAATCCCTACTCTCTTCTCAACACTTTCGCAGACAAGAAATTCGGGAGCTACTGGATCGAGACCGGCACCCCCTCACTGCTGATGCAACAGTTGAGGCGTACCAACGTCGATCTCGAAACCCTATACAAGGCTGTGGGAAATGAGAACCAACTTTCAGGTCTCGACTTTGACAACCTGGATCCGATCGCACTCTTCTATCAGACCGGCTACTTGACAATCAAGAGTTTTGACGAGCGTTTCAACCGATTCCAGCTCGGGTATCCGAACGAGGAAGTAACCGAAGGCTTCTACGAGTACATCCTTCCCTATTACTCAAATCTCCGCAACCAAAACGTGATGACTTTCATAGCGGATCTGGTAGTGGAGCTGGAAGGAGGGAAAATTGAGGCGGCCATGAAGCGCATTATCTCCCTGTTCGCGGACTTGTCTTACGACCTGCAGATCAACGCCGAGAAGGATGTCCGCAACGTTCTGTTCCTCGTCTTCAAGCTCGTTGGCATCTACACCGAAGCTGAATACCATACGTCAGACGGGCGCATCGACATCCTTGTCCGCACACCGGATTATGTCTACATAATGGAACTGAAGTTCGACAAGACAGCCGAGGAGGCCCTCGACCAAATCAAACGCAAGGAATATAACCTTCCCTGGTCGGTAGACAACCGTCAGGTCATCGCCATCGGCATGAACTTCTCTTCCGAGAAGCGACGGATCGACGACTGGAAGGCCGAACGGCTATAGGAAGAGGCCTGAGAAATTGGATTGTTGAGATTTTTTGATTACTTTTGTGGCAAACTAATCTAAGAACTAACCTAAGAGCATCTGACAGATGAAAACTTCGAAGATATTGACCGCAGCGGCGATTGTCGCGGCGTTGTGCTCGGCCACTTCGGCCGACGCCTGTACAAACCTGCTGGCAGGCAAGAAGGCGACCACCGACGGCTCGGTGATGGTCACCTATGCGGCCGACTCCCACAACCTCTACGGAATGCTGACCCACACACCGGCGGCCGATCACCCCAAGGGGGCGATGCGCAAGGTTGTGGACTGGGACAGCGGCAAGCCCCTCGGCGAAATTCCCCAGCCTGCCCACACCTATAACGTTGTCGGCAACATGAACGAGCATCAGGTCTGCATCGGCGAGTCGACATGGGGTGGACACAAGGAACTGGTCGACACCACCGGCAACAGCATCATCGACTACGGTTCGCTGATTCAGATCGCCCTCGAGCGCTCAAAGACCGCTCGCGAGGCAATCAAGGTTATGACCGACCTCGTGCGCGACTATGGCTACGCGTCGTCGGGCGAGTCGTTCTCGATCGCCGACAAGGATGAGCTGTGGGTGATGGAGATGATCGGCAAGGGGGCCGAGAAGGGTGCGGTCTGGGTGGCCGTGCGTATCCCGGACGACGCCATCTCGGGCCATGCCAACGAACCGCGTATCCGAAAGGTCAACTATAAGGACAAGAAGAACGTGATGTACTCTCCCGACCTGTTTGACTTTGCCCGCAAGCGCGGATATTTCAACGGCAAGAACGAGGACTTCTCGTTTGCCGACGCTTTCGAAGATCACACCGTCTCGACCCGTCGCGGATGTGACGCACGTGTCTACAGCTATTTCCGTCGCTTCCAGCCCCAGGCCGAGGAGTATTTCGCGTGGGTCGACGGCAAATCTGACGAGCCGATGCCCCTCTACATCATTCCGGAGCGCAAGGTGTCGCTAAAGGAGATGCAGGAGTCAATGCGCGACCATTTCGAGGGGACTCCCTATGACATGCACAACGACATAGGCGCCGGTCCGAACCATGTCCCCTACCGCTGGCGCCCGATGGACTTTGAGGTCGACGGAAAGACCTACTGCATGGAGCGCGCAATCGCCACACAGCAGACCGGCTGGAGCTTCGTCTCTCAGAGCCGCGACTGGCTCCCCGATCCCGTCGGGGGTGTGCTTTGGTTCGGCACCGACGACACCAATACCTGCGTCTATATGCCCTTCTACTGCTCAATGACCGAGATTCCGGCCCAACTGGCTCACGGCGATGTGAACACCTTCAACTGGGACTCGAACTTCTGGGTGAACACATGGGTGGCCAACCAGGCCTACAACCGCTACGATCTCATGATCCCCGACATCCGCAAGGTCCAGGGTGCTCTCGAGACGAAGTATCAGGAGTCTCGCCCTGAAGTTGAGAAGCGTCTCGCTGATCTGGCAGAGAAACAGGACTATACGACACTGATCAGCTCGGTCAACAAAGAGGGAGCGGATATCGCCAAGGAGGCGACCGACACCTATCGCGACCTCGGTCAGTACCTGCTCGTTCGCTTCATGGACGGCAACATGAAGAAGGTCGACGAGAACGGCAAGTTCATGTACAACGAGTACGGAACGGCCCTCTACCCCGAGTTCCCGGGCTATAACAAGGAGTACTACGAAAACATCGTTCGCTCGACCGGCGACCATTTCCTGATTCCATCGGAGTAACGACAAATGTTAGCTTTTTCAAAGACCAATATAATTTTCAGAATTATATGTCTTTATAGTATAAACCCAGCGCAATTTTTTGTATACAGAATCAACCTCACTTCAATCTATTAAGAACTGATTTGTAAGGTTCATCCTGTTTGGGTAACTTTGCAAATGTAAACCTAAAGTTCATCAGCATGTTTAGAGCAATCAGTCATCCAATACCACTTTGCTTTTACAGCTTAGTGTTATACATTATTCTTTTCCCCATTAACTTAAGGGGGGAACACTATACTTTTGCTTTCAATGATAATGACTTTATCATAGAAACAATTAATGGGGAGACTTGCGTCTCATGGCAAGAGGAAAAGACAGAACAGTCAGACAGAGAGGGTCAACATTTACCATCAAAAATTGTAAGGATATTAGCACCAAAGGGAATGGATGTCGACTCAATCATTGTTAAAACCAACAAAACCATTATAGCCACTGATTGCCTCCTAATGGACCCAGAGGTTTCTATTTGCAATGATATAGAGGGCCTACCAACCATGAGCACTAGTAATCCCACGCACGCTCCAGTTGAAGTTTTACCTAATATACACGGATACGAAGGATTCGGGTTGAAATACATCCGCATTTCGCCATTACAGTATGTCTCCAGTGAGCGTGCTCTATATCTCTCCAATCAGATAGATATAGAAGTAAAATGGAAAGATATCGACATATGGAAAATCCGTTCCACAGTTAAGGACATTAATTCTCTTTTAAATTTGAACGTATATCATACTACCGAGAATCTAAACACATATTATGATGTAATTGAGAATGCTAATATAACTCGGACACTTCCTCTTCCAACTGAGATACCTGGGCACATACAGTATCTCATCATTACCACTAAAGATATGGCTCCAGCTTTTAAAGAACTCGCCAAATGGAGAACCTCGACTGGCGTAATGACTGAAGTAGTCACAATAGAATCTCTTGGTATTGATCTAAAAGGAGAAGATGCTATATTCCGCCTAAAGGATTATATTTATTCGAGATATAGAGAAGGGGTATACTATGTAATGTTAGCTGGAAATACCGACATTATTCCCACAGCCAATTGTGAATGCAGCGTCATCTCTCGTAACTTCTACAATGAAATAACTGATATAACATTTAGCGTAATTCCTTGTGATGGATTTTACGCGTCATTTGACAATGATTTTTATTGGGATGCTAATGGCAATGGGCGATTAGGAGAACCTGAAGATGATATTGACTTCGCTCCCGATATGGTTGTCAGCAGACTTCCAGTAAACTCCGTGGAGGAAGCATTCACATATGCGATGAAGGTGTATATGTATGAATATTACGGTTGCAAGCAACATAAAGATACAATTCTTTTAATGACCGGTTCAGAAATTGATACTGATTCCAATCCACTAACCTATAGAAGCGATGCTCACTATTCTGCATATTATATTTACGAAAATAATCTTAAGAAATACTGGCCTTACAAGGTACAATACCTATTTGATACGGGGGATATCAAGAATAGGGGCTTCACACGAACAGACTTTATATATTATACCGGAAGAGCTTCTGATTATGTATTCATCAATGCTCACGGCAATCAATCGAAGATACAGACCCAAGATGACGATTATATAACCTCAGTCGATATCGAGGCACTAGATAACGTTCTTTTCCCTTTTCATTGTTTAATGGCAGGGTGCTATACTTCGAGATACACAAATCCTGATTGTTTGGCAAAATCGTTTTTAATCTCTGAAGGTGGTGCTGTTGATTATATAGGTAGCGCGGACTACAGTTTTGCACGAAAAAAAGGATACCCAAGCACCGTAATAAACCATCTGTCCAAAGTTATGGAGGATGTGTTTAGATCAACAACAGGATATCGCAAAAAGAGTATGGCTGAAACTTTAAAAGAGGTTAAAGCTGACTATGCGGTAAACTGTGTTAATAACGGTGATAATTACACTTGGACTAATTACTCTTTGAATCTATTAGGAGATCCTCTTGTGTTAACTTATGTTGGGGGAGAAGATACTTACGCCGGCAAAGAACTAAAAGTGGAGATAACAAAGGATGAGAAAAATAGTACCGTGACTGTATCAGTCGATCCTGATTTAACCAGTGAACAGTTAATTATTTATGTTGACTATTCCAGTGCCTCTCCAAAAGCTACAATGTACAGGTTAACGAAGCGACGTACCATCGAAACCTCTTCAGCCTACACTGTGGGGGTAATTGCCAATAACTACCGGCCTTTTCTTTACCAGCATAATGTCAGTATTATGCTACAATAATAAGCTAAAGCAACATGAGAAAGACAATAATTTGGATACTTACATATCTCACCATCTTTTCAGCTTTCGCAGACCGCCTTACTGCTGAAAAGGTTTGGATTGAGGGAATGTCATGGATATATGAGGTTCAACGCCAAGGGGAAACCGGAATCGTGACATCCTCGGAGGCCTTTATCATAGGTACAGAGGTTGAAGTAGATGGGAAGACTTATAATAAAATACTCTGGAGAAAGAATGAGCAATGTGGAGAAACCACTTTATGTGTTCGCGCAGAAGGAAATAGGGTTTTGTTAAACTTCTTAGACAGAGGAAATGACATATATGCTTATCCTTATGAAGTGTGCATGTATGATTTTAACGATATGTCTAAGGCTATGACTACTTCTTTATGTGCTTGGCTTAATGTTGCTCCTAACGAAGAGAAATCGGAAGAGCTAAAATTCGATATTGAAGGATACGAGTGTGTGTTCGGCACATTGTACCCTGTTTCCTTTAACAGAAAGATAAATATGCCCTCATATGACAATACTTACGAAATTTGGGGGTATGCGAATTATCCTAAGTACTCTGAACTATGGATCGAGGGAATAGGAAGGGTAACAAATGGAGATCTCATTGCTTCTTATGCTGAACCTATAATAGGATGGGAAATTTCTAGAATAGTTCGCGAAGTAAGTTTACCAAATGGTCAGATACTTTATGCCTACGATGAAGATTTAATTAAGAGTGAAAACTGGGAAGAAGCAAAACTTTCTACTTTACCTAATTCAGATAATGGTGATCCTTTTTATTTTGACCTTCTTGGTAGAAAGACTTGCACCCCTCAACCAAACAGATTTTACATAAAGAATGGGCAGAAAATTATTTTTAAATAGCTTTAGTCTTGAAATCTAAGCGATGGAGATTAAATGTGCTCTGTACTTAGTGCCGGTGACGATCAGCGACGCACCGATTGACGACGTACTGCCGCCGGCGAACATCGGGATCCTGCGCGAGATAAAGCATATGATCGTCGAAAACGTCCGCACGGCGCGAAGGTTCCTCAAAAGGTGCGACCCGGGGTTCGACATTGCTCCGGTCACCTTCTACGAGCTGAACCGCCACACTGATCTGTCGGAGGTCGCCACCTATCTCGAGCCGCTGAGGCGCGGAGAGCCGATGGCGGTGATGAGCGAGGCGGGATGTCCGGCGGTTGCCGATCCGGGTGCGCTTCCGGTTGAGATTGCGCGGAGGGAAGGACTTGATGTGGTGCCGTTGGTCGGTCCGTCGAGCATCCTGATGTCACTGATGGCCTCAGGCTTCAACGGTCAGGGATTTGCTTTCAACGGCTATCTGCCGATCGAAGCCGCAGCTCGACGCAAGGCTATCCTTGACCTGGAGACTGAGTCCGCACGCAAGGACCGCACGCAGATCTTCATCGAGACGCCATATCGCAACAACCGGATGGTCAAGACCTTGGCGGAGACGTTGCGCCCCGACACGATGGTGTGCGTAGCTGCTGACATCACCGACCCCAACCGCGAAGAAATAGTGACCCTCTCGGCCCGCGACTGGCAAAGCCGTAAATACGACTTCGACAAGCGTCCGGCGATCTTCCTCATCTACCGCCGCCCTCTCTCTGACGCCCGCTCCCCACACAAGACAAAGGGTCGTTAACCCCACATATCCCCCTATCAGGCACAAAAAATGCTCTCTCCTGAGAGCATTTTTTGTCTAAATTGTTGTCTCGGGAGAGCAATTTTAGGCAAAAGTGTTGTCTCGGGAGAGCAAATTTCTTCGAAGTTGTTGTCTGTAAAGATCATTTTTGCTATCTTTGCGGAAAATTAGTTGTTATGGAGAACTTGATTCGAACATCACAAAGGTTGGTCAATAGTGTGCAAATGAACACGTTCCGTTATCTTTATGACCGGATAAATTGGAATGACCGCCTGATCATGATAAAGGGTGCGCGGGGTGTTGGAAAAACTACCTTGTTGCTTCAACATATCAACGCCGCATTCGGTCCTTCGGGAAGCGCCCTGTACGCCTCTTGCGATAACCTTTGGTTCTCGTCGAACTCTATACTGGCGCTTGCCGATTGGCATTATTCACACGGAGGCACTCATCTTTATTTGGATGAAATACACCGCTACAAGGGGAATTGGCAACAGGAGCTGAAAAACATATATGATTCATATCCCGGTTATCATGTGGCCTTTACAGGTTCGTCGATGGTTCATCTCGACCACGCCATGGCCGATCTGAGCAGACGA
The DNA here is from genome assembly GCA_964615915.1 of uncultured Sangeribacter sp. Taxonomy (GTDB): domain Bacteria; phylum Bacteroidota; class Bacteroidia; order Bacteroidales; family Muribaculaceae; genus Lepagella. The sequence continues at coordinate 36,550 of CAZTSQ010000012.1, read as the reverse complement.
TGTCTTCCCTACACGCTATACGGCCTTTCGTTCAGGGAGTATCTCGCTTTCGAAGGGATTGCCGACATAAAGGCTTTGACGCTCAATGATATCCTCGATACTAATCATAAGGCTGAGTGGGACATCGTGAACATACTTCCTGAAAAGGTACTCGCATTGTTCGGACGCTATCTTGGGAAGGCTTATTTCCCGTTTTATACACCGGGAGAAACTCAGGAATATTACGGGCGCATCGAAAGGGTCATCGATACCTCAATAAATAGGGATATTCCAGACTTGGAAGATGTGGAACCGGAAACGCTTCATAAACTCAGTCGGTTGCTCTATATGATGTCGACCGAGACCCCCTTCACGTTGAATGTTACTTCGCTGAGCAAGAAGATAGAAGTGTCGCGCAACACGATCATCAGGATGTTTGAGCTGCTTGATAGGGGGGCGATTATCAGGTGTCTGTACAGTGGATGGAGATCTCCGAAATCGGTCGCGAAGCCAGCGAAGGTGCTCTTCAACAACACTGATATCATGGCCGCTCTAAGTAATATGAATGAGATAGGGACGGTCCGCGAGACGTTTGTAGCCTCAATGCTTGCACCGGCTCACCGACTTACCGAACCGCCGACGGGAGATTTCTTAGTCGACGAAACGTATGTGCTTGAGGTAGGAGGCAAGTCCAAGTCGTTCGACCAGATCGCAGGCCTTCCAAACAGCTTCGTTGTTGCCGACGATGAGGAGACCGGCTACGGCTCACGCATCCCCATGTGGCTCTTCGGCTTCCTCTATTAAACATACAGCACCCCAACGGCAATTAAGTCGTAGGAGCCATCCGATTGCCACTGGAGGGAGTGATCTTCCGCGAGGCGAGGATGCGTGATTGTGAGAAACATGAGTCTTATCTCCCTCGTCGTGACTTGAATTTCTTGTACTTCTCTTCCCTGATTTTTTTGTCTCGTTCTCCAAGCTTGACCTCCGTGGCGTAAACCAATCTTCCGAAGGAGTAGACTTCAGCTATATACGAGAAACCGTAGTTATGATATAAGATGTTATCCGTCACACCCCTTATATTGCCGATCCCCGCAATCCATGAGCCTTGTTCTGATCTTGTAAATTGAGAAGAGGGCAGGTTAAGAGCCGGGTCTTCGTATATCTCTGAGTCTAATTTGATTTCGTAGGTATCCCATTCTGGTTGCGGAAGTATGGCTTTACAGGTCAAATTGCCAAACCAAAATGGAGAACCCTCTTTATTTACCTTCTTTTTACTCCACGCTTGATACATGTACATCCAAGTAAGTGTGAGTTCATCGCCAGGCTGCATGCCAAAATCATACATCAGGTACCATTCAGGAAATTCAGGATTGGCGAATCTCCAGTAAACCTTATTATCTTCAGTTCGAATATAGTAAGTTAGTTTTCTATTTTCCCAGTCGTCATGTTCTTGATAAAAGTACATGGGCATAACCACTTCGCCATCAACTTCCTCTTCTTCCTCTAAAACCCAATTATGGATCCAAAGCCCCGGATTCCCATTACCACCAATCACCCAAGATTCGATGATCCAAGTCGTTCCCGGCCTAAAATAATTAGTGTAACCCCACATCTCTATAGGAGCACATAATATCATCCCAAATATTATAAGTACCAAATTATTCATTGGATATCTTGATGAGAACTGAGTATGATATTTCACTTTGTGCGTATTAAAAAAGGATTATACTATCTGCCTTTTCCTATCTCCACAATAGAAGTCAGCACGCAAAGGAAAATCAAGAGTTTCTTCATTTTATAAGAGTATTGGTTTTGTGGAGTGGGCCAAAGTTAATAAAATTTTTTCAAACCCTAAAATAATTCCCGAAAGATTTAGAATAATGACCAGCGAACTCTATGCTAAAGCCTTGATGTCTAGACAATAGATAAGATTAATGAAGGCGTATGCAAACATGCAAACTCAATTGGATATTATCTTCTTGAGGTAGGAGGCAAGTCCAAGTCGTTCGACCAGATCGCAGGCCTTCCAAACAGCTTCGTTGTTGCCGACGATGAGGAGACCGGCTACGGCTCACGCATCCCCATGTGGCTCTTCGGCTTCCTCTATTAGAGGCGTAACACAACATTAGAGGGAGGGGGTACGTTAAGTTAAGAGGTGAGGGTCTCGGACCCTCGCCTCTTTGTTGTGACTGAAGGTCGGCAAGCGTCTTTGAGGATAACCCAGTTTTGGATCTCACCCCAAAGAGTTCAAGGAAGAACATCATCACGCGCTGACCTTCAGGTAAATCTAAGGAGAATGAACAGACGTAAGATTCGCTTCGACGACCATCCGCAGCTGCCGTTTGAGGAGTGGGAAACCACTCCCGTCCCGGTGCGCCCGAGCGCGAGCATATACGACAAGGTGAAGATGGAGCTTCCGAAGTCGACGACACCCCCTCGTCCGGCAGACAACCGTCTGTTCTACATATCTTTCGGTTCGGGGTCAAGCGGCAACTCCTGTTATGTCGGTACCGAGAAGGGGGGCGTGCTGATCGACGTCGGAATCAAACCGGATCAGATCGAGGAGAAACTCGAGTCAAACGGACTGTCGCTTCGCCACGTCCGCGGCGTCCTGCTCACTCACGACCATGGCGACCACACGAAGTATGTCTACACCCTCCTGCGCCACAACAGGAACATGTCGCTCTTCTGCACCAACCGCATCCGCGACGGCCTGCTCAAGCGCCACAATATCTCGAAGCGCATCAATGACTTCCACGTTCCGGTCTTCAAGGAGATACCCTTCAAGGTCGGCGACATGGAGATCACGGCCTTTGAAGTCAGTCATGACGGAGTGGACAACGTTGGATATTCGATCGAGTTCGACAACCGCCGGTTTGTGATCGCCACTGACTTAGGCACAGTCACTCCGCGTGCGCGCCATTACATCTCACAGGCCAACTACCTCGTCTTCGAATCGAACTACGACTCGACGATGCTTACCCTCGGCCGATATCCCGAATATCTGAAGGCCCGCATACGTTCCGACATCGGCCACATGGACAACGAAGCGACCGCCGCCTTTCTGCGCGAAATCTACACACACGAGCTGAAATATATTTTCCTCTGTCACCTCTCGCGCGACAACAACACGCCGGCCAAGGCCGTCACGGCCACGCGCAACGCACTCGAAGCGGCCGGACTTCGCGTCGGACGCGCCGAAGAAACCCTTTCCGACCGGAAGGCCGACGTCCAGCTGATGGCCCTACCCCGTTTCGACGCCACGCGTCTGTTCGTCTTCAGGCCGTGACATCAACCATACACCTATGAAGAAGATATTTTCCATCATACTGATTGCCTTCACCCTCCTGACCGCGGCGACAGCCTGCAAATCGGTCAAGATGGCCGATGCCGACGCGACTATGGACCGCGGCGAGTATTTCGAGGCTCAGAAAATGTATCGCAAGATCTATGGACGCCTGACCAAGCGCGAGGAACGCCCTCAGCGTGGCGAAGTTGCCTACAAACTCGCTACCTGCTACCGCCGGCTCAATATGTCGGCGCGCGCCGCCGCGTCATACCAGAACGCGATCCGATATCAGTATCCAGACTCGATGGCCTTCTACTATCTCGGCCGCTCACTTCAGGCCGACGGAAAGTATCAGCAGGCTGTGGAGGCATACCGTACATTCCTCGAATGGCAACCCGACAGCTATCTGGCCAAGGAGGGTCTGAAAGGGTGTCAGCAGGCAATCGCCGCCAAGCAAGGAAAGGCTACGCGATATATCGTCAAGAACGCCAAGCTCTTCAACTCACGCCGCGCCGACTTCGCCCCGATGTTTCTCGACAAACAGCTCGACCAACTCTATTTCACCACCACGAACGAGAAGGTCACGGGCAATAACCGCTCGGAGATCACCGGCATGAAGAAGAGCGACATCTGGTTCACCAAGAAGAACGAACGCGGCGAGTGGGAACGGCCACAGGCAGTCGAGGGAGAACTGAACACCGAGAACGACGAAGGTATCGTAGCCTTCTCGCCAGACGGTCAGACGATGTATCTGACCGTCGCCCGCCGCTCGGAAACCTCCCCTACTTCGGTCGAGATATACACTTCGAAGCGAAGCGACGCTTCATGGTCGGCACCGGTTAAGTTCGAGGTCATAGCCGACACGCTCTCGGCTATGGGACACCCGTCGGTTTCGCCCGACGGCCGCTTCCTATACTTCACCTCCGACATGCCGGGCGGCTATGGCGGCAAGGATATCTGGCGTATCAACCTCAACGAACGACAGGGCAGCCTCGAGAATCTCGGGCCGCAGATCAACACACCGGGCGACGAGATGTTCCCATACGTGCGCACCGACTCGCTGCTCTACTTCTCGTCTGACGGTCACCCGGGGTTCGGAGGCCTCGACCTCTTCCGCGCCCGTCTGAACTCGACCGGAGACCGATGGAGCGTCGACAATATGGGAATACCGATGAACAGTGCCGGCGATGACTTCGGAATCACCTTCGGCGAGGGTGAATCGGGTTTCTTCAGTTCAAACCGTGGCGACGGCAAGGGATATGACCATATCTACTCTTTCGAGCTTCCGGAGCTTAACATAACCATCTCGGGCTGGGTAGTCGACAAGGATGACGAACCGGTTCCGAACGCGGTGATCCGCATCGTCGGCGACGACGGTTCGAACCAGAAGGAGATAGCGCGCGACGACGGGTCGTTCAAGTTCAAGCTCTCGCGCGGAGTCAAGTATGTTATGATGGCCGGCGCGAAGGGCTATCTCAATCAGAAACAGGAGTTTGAGAGCGACAGCGAGGAGGCAGACGCCGACTATGGAGTTGACTTCGTGCTCGCTTCGATCAACAAGCCGCAGATCATCGAGAACATCTTCTACGACTTCGACAAGGCCTCGTTGCGCCCCGAATCGAAAGAGGCGCTCGATGCGGTTGTGGTTATGCTTCGAGACAATCCCCACGTTTCGATCGAGATGGGCTCGCACACCGACCGTATGGGATCTGACGAGTACAACATGGCCCTTTCGGAGCGCCGCGCAAAGAGTGTGGTAGACTATCTTGTAGGCGCCGGCATACCGGCCGACCGGCTGACGTGGAAGGGTTATGGAGAAACGGTCCCGAAGACCATCACCAAGCGTCTGAACAAGGAGTATCCACAGTTTGAGGAGGGCGTGACGCTGACCGAAGAGTTTATCGAGGCCCTCGAATCTGAAGAAGATCGCGAGGCGGCCGACCAGATCAACCGCCGCACCGAGTTCCAGGTCACCTCGACCGAGTATATCTACTAACAGCGCCTAACAGCCCTTGCCGACAACCGGATTTGGAAAATGTGTAAATTTTTCTTACTTTTGTGGTCTCTCAAAAGTACTTTCACAACTGCATCTATGACAAAGTCTTTCAAATTCATAAGCGCTTTGGCGCTCACAGCGTTAGCCGGCACCGCCATAGCTGAAGAGCCGGCACAGGCAGAACGTCTTTCGACCACCCACTTCAACGAAACCGTTTTCTATGACGGCTATCAAGCCGACAATATTTTCGACGCAGGCCTCAACGACGGCATCTTCCGCTTCCGCAACCATACGTATGCGATCCGGCTGACCGAAGAGTTCTGTAAATCAGTGGGTAACAACGCCGAGCTCGATCTCCTTCTCGGTGCGCTCTGTGACAATTATGACCGCCACGCTTCTATCTCGATCGCCTTCGTCCCGAAGGGTGAGGAGACATACGATCCGTGGACTGTCGAGAAAATCGAGATCGCACGCTATATCACCCCATTCATGGACAAGAATAAGCAGCCGGACACCGTCCCGTTCAACTATTCGCTTCCCGACCTCGGGGTGCTTCTCCGCGACCCAGAGCTTCACCAAAAGTATGATCTCTGGCTTGAGGCTTACCTCTTCGGCGTCCCCTATGCGGCCAACACTGAGATCAAGGGTTGTCAGGAACGCAACGATGTCTTCAAACTGACGTCGACATTCACCTACGAGCCAGCCTCGGATGCTTTCGTCGTGGAACCTCGCCATCACGTCGTGCCTATCGCCACGGTCAAGAGCGAGGAGTTCGGAGCCGTCAACTTCAACAACTACAAAGAGGAAGCGACCGACACACTCGGAGTGACCACAAAGACATGGAAATTTGAGGTGCCGGCAGACGTGACAGACGCCAAGATAGTCCTCATCAACACCAACCACGGTGCCAACGAGGGAGGCGAGGAGTATGTGCGCCGCGAGCACCTGATCTATATCGACGGCGATATTCAGCTGGTCTACACCCCCGGCGGAATCTCATGTGAACCCTATAGAAAGTACAACACCCAGCTGAACGGTATCTACGGCCGATATGAGCGCGACGATGCGGCCTGGGAGTGGAACAACTGGTGCCCCGGTCAGGCTGTGCCTATCCGCGAGATCCATCTCGGAGCCTTGAAAGCCGGCGAACATGAGGTGATGATCCGTGTGCCGGAGGCGATGTTCTTCCGCAAACAGGGTGACTTCAGACCCGCCCTCTATTTCCAGGGTGTCGAGGAGGGCAAGCTCCCATCGACAGAGATTCTCGAGGCCGGAGTGAACATCCCGACCGTAGATGTCGTATGGCTTCGAGAAGGCAACCGCTGGACTTTCAACACTGAGGCGCCGGTCACCGAAGCGAGAGTCTACAGCTATGACGGCCGTCTCGTCCTCGGCGAGTTCAATCCGCAATCCATAGACCTATCGGACTGTCAGCCGGGCCAGTATATCATCAGCATCCTGACGGCAGACGGTGCCTCCGCTTTCCGCAAAGTGGTTGTCTATTGATCTATGAAAGAAGTATTTAAGTTTCTGAAAGATCTCGCGCGCAATAACAACCGCGAGTGGTTTCAGGCCAACAAGCAACGCTACCTCGACGCGAAGGCGAAGACCGACGAACTGGCCTCGATTTTGATCGGACTCGTCAGCGAGTTTGATCCGCGGGCCTCACGCCTCTCGGTTGGAGACTGCACCTACAGGATCTATCGCGACACCCGCTTCTCGAACGACAAGACCCCTTACAAGACCCACATCGGGATCTTCATCAATCCGCCGCTCGGGAAAAAGGGTGAGACCCTGGGATATTATTTTCATCTCGAGCCCGAGGGGTCCATGATATGCGCCGGGACGATATGGCTCCCTCCGAAGGTACTGAAGGCTGTGCGCCAAAGTATCGTCGACGAAATCGACGAGTATCGCGAGATCGTGGAGAGTCCCGACTTCAAGGCCTGCTTCAGCGAACTCGGGTTCGACAAGTTGAAGACCGCCCCCAAAGGGTTCGACAAGGAGTGGGAGTTTATCGACTACATACGTCCACGAGGATTCGGCGCACAGTCTCCGGTCGCCGATTCATTCTACGACCTGAAGGGATTGACCGAGCGTCTGAGACCGTATATAAAGCAGGCGTGGCTCTACAACCGCTTCATCAACTTCACAGTCGAAGAGGAGCTGGGGATTCAGGAATAAGAGAAACGGAGGGAGGAACTAAAAAAGTAAAACAAAAACAATTTTATGGAACAGAACTATTATATCATTATAGACGGTCAACAGCGCGGGCCGATGAACCTCGCGTCGCTCGTTCAATCGGGCCTGAACCCCGATTCACTGGTGTGGTGTCCCGGTATGCCCGACTGGGCAAAGGCTTCGACCGTGCCGGAGCTTCAGGCGTGGCTCAATCCCAAACAGGAACAGCCGCAGTCTCCCTATCAGCAGCCGCAGGCGGGGCCTTATCCACAATCGCCTTACCAGCACCCTCAGGCAAATCCATATCAACAGCCATACCAACAGCCTTATCCGGGTCAGTATCCGCCACAGCCGGTCAACCACACCAACTGGATGACACCGGCTATCATCGCGACCGTTCTCGGCGCATTATTCTCCTGTATAGGGCTGATATTCGGTATCATAGCCATCACGCAGGCGAGCAGCGCCAACAATGCCTATGCCCGTGGCGATGTCTACGAAGGCGACCGCTGTAACGCCAACGCTAAGACATGGACGATCGTTACATACGTGCTCTGCGGCCTGGGACTTATAGTCGGTATAATTTCGGGGTTCGCGACATTCTTTTCGGCCATCGGTGGTCTCTAACCTGACTCACAACCGATGAAGTACTTCGCAATGATGAACGGGGAGCGGAAAGGACCCTTCGCTCTCGACCAGCTCGCCGAAGCGGGTGTCACGCCGTCGACCTATGTCTGGTGTAAAGGGATGAAGGACTGGGAGAAAGCGGAAGATGTCGCCGATATCTGCCGCTACTTCCGCCAGCGCATAGCCGCCCTTCAGCACCCGGGCGTAGTAGAGATGCCAACGTCCGACAGCGATACTCAGAACCGGGATCAAACCGACCAGACACCAGATGACGGGCTGACCGACGAACAGCGGAAGCAACTCGAGGAGATCCCGATAGCGTTTCGTGAAATGGTCCGCAAATCGGGGATGATCCCGACTGGCGGACCCCATGGCGACACCGAAGATTATGACCGACAGCCCAACACAATGCTTGTGCCGGCAATCGTGGCCACTCTTTTCTGCTGCCCCATAGTTGGACTGGTCGCCCTCTTTTATGCCTTCAGGAGCCAGACGCTCTGGAGCAAGGCGCTGAAGGGCAACGATCAGAAAGTCGGAGGCAAGGAGCTCAAGATGCAGGCTCACGAAGCGGCGCGTAAGGCCCGGATGTGGACCGGCATCACGATATCGGCCGGATTCATGATCTTCGGATTCATGATCGCAACCGGAAGATTCTGAGCCATTTGGGGGAAAAGAAAAAGTCTACCCCTTTTCACAAAGAGATAGACACTTCCTTCATAAAAAATAAATACTATGAAAAACACGCCACAAAGTTAATCCTTTTTTTCATATTGTCAATACTTTGGGGCGATTTTAACATAAATCCTCTCGGAAACGATTAAATTTTAACACTTCCGAAGGGTTTGACCTCCCTCTGGGACCCAATAACCGGAGGCTAACCATGGAACTGATTTACCATTATTTGTGGAAGAACCGCCTTTTCGGGCTTCGCCCTTCGCTCGACTCGGGCGAAAAGGTCGACGTGATAGACCCGGGCTTGTCAAATTCCGACTCCGGTCCCGACTTTTTCAACTCTAAGGTGAAGATCGACGGCACAATGTGGAGCGGGAACGTGGAGATTCACGTCCGCGCCTCAGATTGGTATCGACATGGTCACCAGACAGACACGGCCTATGATACGGTGATTCTACACGTGGTGGGCAAATCGGACCGGGAGGTTCAAAGGACCGACGGGACTGCGATCCCTCAGATGGAGATCCCTCTGCCCAAGGATTTCTTCCTCACCTATGCTGAATTGAAGGCAGATCTGAAGGCAGTCAGGTGCACGAAAAGACTCCCCGACCTTCCGGGGCTGATCATCCGCGACTGTATGGACTCTTTGGGAATCGAACGTCTGCAGGAAAAGGCCTCGAGAATTCATGAGTTGCTCGGGCGGACGGGAGGTGACTGGAACACGGCCGCATTCGCGGTGCTTGCCCGAGGTCTCGGATTCGGTCTGAACAGCGAGCCTTTCGAAATGTTGGCGCGCAGAATACCGCTGAAGTTTCTCCTCCGACATTCTGACAATATCTTTCAGCTCGAGGCTCTTCTCTTCGGCCAATCCGGTCTTCTGCTGACTGCTGACCAAGGAGATGAGTATGCCCGTCGCCTCACTGCCGAATACGACTTCTTGGCGAAGAAATATGACCTCTCTCCTATTCCGCCCAATGTATGGCGCTTCGCCCGCACACGTCCGCAGAATCATCCGCACCGCCGGATAGCATATCTTGCCCGTGCGCTTTCGGGGGCGTTTCCATTGCCCGGTTTGCTTAAAGACAGGGCTTCGGACCCGGAGTCTCTGAGGAAAATCTTCACATCGTGGCGCCTCGAGGGCTATTGGGGCGAGCATTACTCGTTTGGTGTCCCGGCCACGGGATCAAGTGCCGCCCTATCAAAGAACAGTGTCGATCTATTGATGATCAATGTCGCGGCCCCCTACATCTACGCTTCCGCCTCAAGCATCTCGGACCCGGACCTGGGCGAAAAGGCCCTTGATATCCTGTGTTCGCTCCCCCCGGAGAAGAACTCGCTGATCACGACATGGAACGTGTGCGGACTGACACCGGCCAACGCCATGGAGAGCCAGGCGCTGATCCAGCTACGCCGTGAATACTGCGACCGCAACCGCTGCCTCAACTGCCGCCTCGGCTCCACCCTCCTCCGCCGTCACCTCGTTTACCGTGGTTCCCCCTCTTCTCCTACGTTGTGCCAGGAGACTGGCGGATCTATTTCTTTCCCAAAGAGTAGGATAAAAAGCATTCCAAAGATAAACGTAGAATTTTTAAAGAAGTCAATTAAGTGATGTAAGAAAAGATGGTCGAAATAAAATAAATCGACTATCTTTTCGTTATTTCGTCAAAGTAATACTGTAAACTTAATCGAGTATGAAGAAAATCTTTACTTTCGTTCTGACGATTCTATTCGCCATCTCGTGCCTTCAAGTTCTTGCTCTTGGTGAGAATACTCCTAAATCCCATGCTTCGTCCACCGTGACTAAAGAAATAGAGGATTCCACTGAAGAGAAAGAGGGAAAAATCTTTTACGTTGACTTCATTAAGTATGAAGAGTGGATGTCTGAAGTGAATGACGATAAAACATGGAAATGTGTCCGCGTCTGTGATATTTTGGAGGGGAGCGGACCAGACGTAACGCTTCCCGAGACCGTAACATACGAAGGTGTAGAATATAGAGTGAATGGCATCATATCCCCATACGGGTGGAATATATTTGATCATGTAAAAAGTCTCCACATACCGAAGTACATGAGCTATTTCTTTTCCGAGAAGACCTATGACAGCCCGGTTTCATATTGGATAAAAGATGAGTTTAGGACTTATGATCCGTGGATTGAGAAGTTTAGGCCCAGAGGATTGCAATTTGCTTACTATTTCCCCAATTTGGAATGGTGTGAGGTAGACAAGGATAATAATTATATTAGAAGTGCTGACGGTTGTATATACTCCAATGGAATGGTGAATCATCCTGACGCGTTTTACATGTATATTACTGAAAAAGATGATTTCAAACATCGTTTTACGCATCCCTCTTATATGCTAAACTTCATCCCCCCAAAATGGAAAAGTAGGGATGGTGTCTTCACTATTAATAAGGACGTCGGTTTCATTGAGGTTAATATGGATATACCGGAACGCCAAATTATTAATATGAAGGAAGATGAAATTAGAGAAATTAAAATATTATCAGAACATATGGAACTGCTTCGTTTGCAGGATCTTCTTAATGTGGAAACTATTCAAATTATTGATGGGGAGACTCCAAAGGATATTTATCTTAGAGTTGGTCGGTTACCTAAACTTAAGTATGTAGATTTAGGCTCTGATAATGATATACGTTGTGCTTTTTGGTATCTCCCCTCTCTCAGAGAGTTGAGAATAGGGACTGTGCTTCCGACACTCATATATGGAAGAACTAGCCTACCCTCTTTAGTCAAATTAGCCCGTACTCCAAATTTGGACAGTGCTCATGAAATACGTCTACGTAAAAAAAATTGGAGCTGGCAGGAGGATATACCAGATAGTTGGTATGGACTCATGTATTATGACTTACGGGATCTTGACTATATTGAAGAGCTGGGGATAGATCGTGCACAGTCTGTCTATTTCGGAGAAAGGTTGGGGAAGACTGACAAGAAAAATGCACCACACGCTCATTGGGAATGGATGGAGGCAACTAATCCTTATCATGTAGATATCTGCATAGAATCGGAGACTCCTCCGGTGGTTGATTTGAAGGGAATGCCCGCCGATTATGCCCCCGACTGGACGCTCTATGTACCCGAAGTCGCTGTTGAGAGCTACAGACAGAATGACTATTGGGGACGTGCCGAGATTCTGCCGATCACGGACAAGCTGATACCGTTGGTAAGCGAGCCGGAGCTGACGATTGAGGAAGGGCAGGCACACGAGTATCTTTGGGATGTGATGCCCATAGGCAATGCGGTGGCATGCGAGTCGGGCAAGTGGGAGGTTCGTGATCCCGATATCGTCCAGATCGAAGGTGATGGAGTCCTCTATGCCCTAAAGACCGGCAAGACCGAGGTCACCTTCACCCTCGAAGATACGGAGGGCAACGAATACAGAGCCGTTTCTGAAGTGACGGTCATCGAAGCCGGCAGTGGAGTCGAAGAGATCGAAGCTGAAGAGGTAACCGAAAGCGGTCAGACTGGCTCAGCCATCCCCGATGGCGTCTACAACCTCCACGGACAGCGGGTCGGCGAAACGACCGAAGGTCTGATACCCGGACTCTACATCGTGGTCCGCGGTGGCAAGACCGAGAAACAGTTGGTGAAATAAACCTTGTCGAAAGAAAGAAGATCTTTTTCAATCAGAAAATAATGCTTAAGAGAGAACCAAATTTGGGGTGAAGGCGTTTAGAAGACAGAAAGAAGAAATTCGTTTCACTTCATGATGTTAGGTTAGTTTGAAAGTATTATGGAAAACATTCACTTGCGGGTCGCTGAGAAGCGGCCCGCAAGTGGTTTATAGGGGAATACTATTCCTATTTTTGGGTTGGCGTACACGAAAATTTACGTGTGCAGACCAAAAAATCCTAAGATGTCCTTGAAGCGAGCGTAATTTTGCAGCGTAAAACGGAAAGAGCGCCCGCCGGCGGATGCCATGGAGTCGCAGAAGAGCCTCGACACCGGATCACGAGATAACAATAAGTTTCATTTAAAACCTTTAATGTATGAAAGAACAAATTCAAACAACGGCGGCACAGTCCGCCACCGAAAGCGTAGCCGACCGACTTCGGAAAATCAAACGCGGCGCCGAGCCTATCCCCGGTCACCTGCCGCTCGTGGGAGTCGGAATTCCCGGACCTCTGGAAATTTACAAGACAGAAGAAGAACTTCGCGCCGGAGAGTCCAATCACGGACATGCCTACACGGAAGAAGACCTTCTCAAACTCAAGGACATGGGTCTGAATGCAATGATGACCGATTTCTATGTAAAGGCCGATCTTCAGGGCTCGGCGGGTATGATCCCGACGGTGAAGACGGATCTCACCAACATCAAAACTTCTTTCGAGAACGGACGAAAGGCAGGGATGAGGATCATTCCCGGAGTTACCCTCACGGATCGGGCCCTCATAGGTCTGACACCCCCATCTCCCTCAGAGTCGGAAGCAAATCTAAAGCTGAAGGAAAGGACAAGCTGGATGAGGCTTGTCGATGAACAATCAAATGCGAAAGGATGTCCCGCGTGGTTCCTCTCCTCACTGACTTCAGCGAGCGAACTGGGAAACCTTGCCAACAGGTGCAACGACATCTATCTGAAGGATGTCTGGAAGAAACCCATCCTGTTCCGTCTCCAACCCTCTGACGCTACGGTAAAGGAACTGACCGGGGAATACAGCTTTGCCGGCGACGCCTTCGCCCGATACCGGGAGAAGCTCGACAATGAATGCCCGCCCTCGGTCTGGTGGGTGACCGACAGAGCCTTCTCCTCGGGTTATTCCGACGCTGCCGTCCTTCCGAGACCGGATTATCTGAAGGCGCTGAAGGATGTAATGGACCACATCCGTCCCAAAACGCTCGATCTCATCCCGAGACACAACAGCATGTGGGCGACGGTACACTGCAGCTTCAATGTGCCCGACGAACACCTTGGCAAGGAAGAGAAGGATATCCCCCAGGAGTATCTCGACCTGATGAAACTCCGTATGGGTCTCGAGGCACGCTGCGCGCTTGCGCTGGGCGCCAAAGGTCTGGTCTTCGACAGACTCTGCGGTGCGGATCCGATAAAGGAATGGTGTCCGGTCAAACAGTGGGTAAAAAACATCACCCCCGGAGAAAAGAACCCCGGGAATACCGTTTGGGAAGAAGTCGATAACCCGCTGGCCAACCATGTGACCGCTCTGACAGGGCAGATTCAGAAGCTGGCCGACGCGTTTATCGGCACCGAACTGGCCGAGACCTGCGTGGTGAGTACCTACAGCCTTCTGAGGTCGTACTTCGGAAATTTCTCGTCAAAGTTCGGTACGCTGACTAAAATCGAGCTCACAGGGGGTACTCCCCATCTGCTTCTCTCGCGCTTCGTCAACCGTCTCGGCAACAAGGAGTATGTGGTGATCGTCAACCTCAACCCCGTGGAAAGCTCGAGTCTGAACGTGACGTTCGACAAGGAGATGCGGAATCTCAATCCGGGACAGCTCATGAGCGTCACACCGGTGCTTCCTCCGTCGATCCGACCGACAGCAGAGACCGATGCCAACGTTGCTCAAGTCAAAGAGGACGCACCCAGCGCAGACGGAATAGTAAATCCCTCCTTCGGGACAGAGAAGAGTACCGGCAGGGAGTTCGCCCTCAAGATCGGTGCCGGCGACTGGCGCATCTTCTCCCGTTCGCGTGCGCTGAGCGAGTTCGGAATCAAGGAATAAACAATTCCAACGGAAAACTAAGTAACAGACAAACAAATAAAAAAGTAACAGAAATGAACGAAAAGAAAGAAACGATGAACACGCAGGCACAGGTCGCCTCCGGTTCGCAGACTGATCCTCTCTATCAGGAGAGACAGCCGCTGACGGAGCTCTACATCTCGAAGTTCCCCCAGCGTTACATAAACCCCACACCCGGAGAGATGCCGATCATGGCACTGGGTTATGCGGGTTACCAATACGACGAGTATGGCACACTCTCAAAAGATGAGGAGAAGCTTTTTGATTCTCGGTATCTTGATCTGCTGAAAGAAGCTGGGTTCAACTGTGTGCAGACATCGATATCGGATGTCGACAAAACGGAAACGAACGCATCCAACTGTGCGACAGCGGGAATGAAGATGATCCTGCGTGGGCCTGATCTCTCCCCAGTTAGTGAAACTGTCTTCGTCGAGCAGAAGAAGAAGAATGGAGAGATAGTAAGGGAGGAAGAGAATCTCCCCAAGCTCACTGTTCTTCATGCCGGGACAGCATCGAAGCCGGATTCAGAGCCCGAGATCTCCGAAGCTGAGGAAGTGAGCCAACATTTAAACGTGGAGTGTAGCCAAGACAGCAGGCTCACTTCATGGAAAGAACAACTGACAGGTCCCGCGGCTCAGGTAGCGCCGGCCTTGTACGACAGGATCAGGTGGTTGCGCCTATCCTCGTGCATGTGGGACAAGGAAACCTGCGGAGGGTATCAGATCGGTGATGAACCGAGCATACTTGCGATGCCTCTGATGGCGCTGACCAAGGACATAATTCTTTCCTATGACGAGTCCAAAGCGGGCGCTACTTACAGAATGACCAAGGGAGACACCTGCTTGCTTGAAGCCGACGCATGGAACGGGATGGTGTTCTCAAATCTCTGTCCCCTGTATGGAGAAGACAACCTGTGCGCGGTCTATACCGACATGAAGACCGATCATAGCGTTTTGGATAAAGACGGCTCCACAAAGACCCTTCCTCTTTTCAAGAAGAGAGATGAGTATGGCGCGGCCCATATAGGGTTCAGCGGTTGTCAGAGCGGCAATTATGTCGTAGGGGATAAGAATCCGTCTCTGGCAGCCCTGCCGATCCCGACCCCGAACAACACCGGCACTACATATCGTACTTTCATGGGAGAGTTCGAGCGCATATTCCGGCCCGCGGTGTGGTGTGTGGATGACTATTTCCTCCATAGGGAGGTGAAAACTACCGAAAACAATGGAAAAAGCTGGGCGAAGTTACGGAGTGAGAAATATTTCGCTTCACTGGAGATTTTCCGGAAGCAGGCCCTCTCTACGGACCGGCC
Source organism: uncultured Sangeribacter sp. (assembly GCA_964615915.1). Lineage (GTDB taxonomy): Bacteria > Bacteroidota > Bacteroidia > Bacteroidales > Muribaculaceae > Lepagella. The sequence goes on along the minus strand of CAZTSQ010000012.1, from coordinate 20,767 downwards.
TATGTGGGTGACGGTGAGATGTGGTTTCCGTCCGGAAGTAACTGTAGACAATGAGATAATGCAGCTTGTGTCGACAGCCCTGAAGATCGAAACGCGATGTTCGCTCGCAGCGGGCGCCAAAGGCCTCGTCTTCTGGAATACTGCTAGTGGAGTGAGCACAACTTATCCGGTAGCCCCGATCCTTCCCGAAGACTGGAACGGCTCGAATAAAACGCCGGGATATAAGACAACAGAGCTTTTCGACACCATGCGGGAGGTGATCCCAGATATAAAGGCAAAGCAGAATCTTTTCCTAAACTCATCTGTGGTGAAGACTCTGCTGATCGGAGATCACATCGAAACCGCAGAGGAATATAAGGAGAAAGGGAAAACCGGTATCAACTTCGGACCCGTTACGGTCACCACTCCAAATACCAACGGAGCGTTCTATCTGGCCCATTACGAGACTCACGACGGCGAATTCATCGTGTGCGTCAATTTGGCGACACATACGGTGAGAACCGGTGGCTGGGATGTCAAGTTGTATGAGACGACGGAACTGGTGGTCAAGGCTGACCGGGAGATGATTGACCTGACGGATTTAGGCCAAATCAACACTCTTCCAGCCGGTGCGAAGAAAATTTCTTCCGATGTGGCGCCCGGAGACTGGCGGATCTTTTTCCTTCCCAAATAGTAGGATAAAAAGAGTAGGATAAAAGGCATTCCAAAGATAAAAGTAGAATTATTTGAGTGAACTTAATTGAGTGATGTAAGAAAAGATGGCCGATAATAAAATAAATCGGCCATCTTTTCGTTATTTCGTCAAAGTAATACTGTAAACTTAATCGAGTATGAAGAAAATCTTTACTTTCGTTCTGACGATTCTATTCGCCATCTCGTGCCTTCAAGTTCTTGCTCTTGGTGAGAATACTCCTAAATCCCATGCTTCGTCCACCGTGACTAAAGAAATAGAGGATTCCACTGAAGAGAAAGAGGGAAAAATCTTTTACGTTGACTTCATTAAGTATGAAGAGTGGATGTCTGAAGTGAATGACGATAAAACATGGAAATGTGTCCGCGTCTGTGATATTTTGGAGGGGAGCGGACCAGACGTAACGCTTCCCGAGACCGTAACATACGAAGGTGTAGAATATAGAGTGAATGGCATCATATCCCCATACGGGTGGAATATATTTGATCATGTAAAAAGTCTCCACATACCGAAGTACATGAGCTATTTCTTTTCCGAGAAGACCTATGACAGCCCGGTTTCATATTGGATAAAAGATGAGTTTAGGACTTATGATCCGTGGATTGAGAAGTTTAGGCCCAGAGGATTGCAATTTGCTTACTATTTCCCCAATTTGGAATGGTGTGAGGTAGACAAGGATAATAATTATATTAGAAGTGCTGACGGTTGTATATACTCCAATGGAATGGTGAATCATCCTGACGCGTTTTACATGTATATTACTGAAAAAGATGATTTCAAACATCGTTTTACGCATCCCTCTTATATGCTAAACTTCATCCCCCCAAAATGGAAAAGTAGGGATGGTGTCTTCACTATTAATAAGGACGTCGGTTTCATTGAGGTTAATATGGATATACCGGAACGCCAAATTATTAATATGAAGGAAGATGAAATTAGAGAAATTAAAATATTATCAGAACATATGGAACTGCTTCGTTTGCAGGATCTTCTTAATGTGGAAACTATTCAAATTATTGATGGGGAGACTCCAAAGGATATTTATCTTAGAGTTGGTCGGTTACCTAAACTTAAGTATGTAGATTTAGGCTCTGATAATGATATACGTTGTGCTTTTTGGTATCTCCCCTCTCTCAGAGAGTTGAGAATAGGGACTGTGCTTCCGACACTCATATATGGAAGAACTAGCCTACCCTCTTTAGTCAAATTAGCCCGTACTCCAAATTTGGACAGTGCTCATGAAATACGTCTACGTAAAAAAAATTGGAGCTGGCAGGAGGATATACCAGATAGTTGGTATGGACTCATGTATTATGACTTACGGGATCTTGACTATATTGAAGAGCTGGGGATAGATCGTGCACAGTCTGTCTATTTCGGAGAAAGGTTGGGGAAGACTGACAAGAAAAATGCACCACACGCTCATTGGGAATGGATGGAGGCAACTAATCCTTATCATGTAGATATCTGCATAGAATCGGAGACTCCTCCGGTGGTTGATTTGAAGGGAATGCCCGCCGATTATGCCCCCGACTGGACGCTCTATGTACCCGAAGTCGCTGTTGAGAGCTACAGACAGAATGACTATTGGGGACGTGCCGAGATTCTGCCGATCACGGACAAGCTGATACCGTTGGTAAGCGAGCCGGAGCTGACGATTGAGGAAGGGCAGGCACACGAGTATCTTTGGGATGTGATGCCCATAGGCAATGCGGTGGCATGCGAGTCGGGCAAGTGGGAGGTTCGTGATCCGGAGATCGTCCAGATCGAAGGTGACGGAGTTCTCTATGCCCTAAAGACCGGCAAGACCGAGGTCACCTTCACTCTCGAAGATACGGAGGGCAACGAATACGAAGCTGTTTCTGAAGTGACGGTCATCGAAGCCGGCAGCGGCGTCAAGACGATCGAAGCTGAAGAGGCTACCGAAAGCGAGACGACCCAATCGGCTATTCCTGATGGCGTCTACAACCTACACGGACAGCGTGTCGGTGACTCGACAGAAGGTCTGGTACCGGGGCTTTATATCGTGGTTCGCGGTGGCAAGACCGAGAAGCTGATGGTGAAATAGAAATTGCACCTTGTATTAGGCTCGAGAGTATCGGCGAATTGAGCGGTCGACATACTTTTTGGGAGTTCTGACGTTATATAGGTAGCCGGACATGTGACGCGATGGGCTGTCCATGTGGCTCATTTAGCTATGGCAATACACGATAAGAGCTTTCAGAACAGACGGGGAGGCGGACACCGCGCTCCGGATAAGATACTGCAATGGCAGAACCAGAGCGAGGAGACTCCGGGTCTTCTCGAATTCGTCGCTTCAAAAATGACCGACGCCAAACGTAACGACCTTAAGAAGTGGCTCAAATTCGGACACTTGATGGTCAACGGGGTCGTCACCACTGCGTTTGACAAGGAAATCCACCCGGGCGACTGGGTAGAACTTAACCTCTCGCGCCCGTTTGTGGTCTTCAATCACCCGAGGCTCAAGATTCTCTTTGAAGACGATGACATACTCGTGGTCGACAAGGGCTACGGCCTGCTCTCTGTAGGTACCGATTCTGACCGCAAGGAAGACACCGCCTACTCCATTCTCCGCAACTACATCAAGGATGTCAATCCGGCCCAGAAGCTTTTTATCATCCACCGTCTGGACCGCCATACATCGGGAGTCATGATGTTCGCCAAGAGCATGGAGGCCAAAGAGAAAATGCAGCACAACTGGAACAACATGGTGCTCGACCGCACGTATGTCGCCCTGCTTGAAGGCAATGTCGAGAACGACGAGGGTGTCATCAAGAGCTACCTCGGCGAGACCTCGCGCCATGAGGTATATTCGACCCAGGAACCTCAAGAGGGAAGCAAGCTGGCCGTCACGCGCTACAAAGTTCTCAAACGTGGCCGGAATTATACGTTGGCTGAGTTCTCGCTCGACACTGGCCGAAAGAACCAGATCCGCGTGCACGCCAAGGAGTTGGGTCACCCCATAGCCGGCGACCGGAAATACGGAGCGACGACCAGCCCGATCAACCGGCTGGCCCTTCATGCCCGCACACTCCGCTTCGCCCACCCTATCACCCGAAAGGACATGCGCTTTGAAGTCCCCGTGCCCGCAAAATTCTGGAAAGTCTCCTGATCAATAAACTCTCACCCCGGAGATAAAGGGGAAACGATATATGGAAAACGATTTTTTTCCGTCACATCACGATGACGAACCGAAACGCACCGAAACCACGGTTGCGGAAACCACGGTTGCGGTAGCTCAGGAGGAACTCAAGCATGAGCCTCTCGAGATTTCCGAGCCTGAACCTCCCGTAAGCCGTGCGGAGCGTTTGACCGACATAATCGCGACCGCTTTTTCGTGGATTCTTGTGCCGCTCAACATGCCTTTGTTTGCACTCTGGCTTCTCTTCGGGCTCTCGATTCTGAGTGTGCTCCCGAGTAGCTTGAAGTGGCAATTGACCGGGATCTTCTTCGGACTGGACATAATCCTTCCGATGTGTCTTGTCTACCTTCTGAAATGGATTGGACTTGTCGACGATATTGGTCTGAACGGTCGGAAAGAGAGACTTATCCCCTATCTGATCTCGATCGCCGTGCTCGCCGGGTCGGGTTACTGGTGCCAGCGGATAGGACTTCCGCTTTGGGTTGCCGGCTTCTACTACGGAGGCGCCATAGCCGGCACCGTCAACCTTATCGTAAACTTCTGGTGGAAGATCTCGGCCCACGCCGCGGCTATGGCCGGCGTGCTGGCTCTGCTTGTCCACCTCTACGCACAGGGAGAAGGCTACGGACCGGTCGAGACATGGCTGATCATATGGATCATCCTCACCGGCTTGCTCGGCGCATCGCGTATTTGGTTGGGTCGGCACACTCCGATGCAGGTGCTTTGCGGAACCATTGTCGGCTTCACATCCGTCTACCTGATGACCATGATTTGATTTTTCCCCCTCCCAAATTTGATTCTGACCACCATCTGATTTTCTTCTTTCTCAATGTCAAGATATAACTATAGTCGCCGGAAATCCGGCACTGCTGTGGCCGCCGGTGTCGGAATCGGCGGTGCCAATCCGATCCGCGTCCAGTCGATGACCAATACCGACACAGCAGACGCTCAGGCTTCGGCCGCTCAGGCGCGTCGAATTGCCGAGGCAGGCGGAGAGATTGTCCGTCTGACTACCCAGGGTGTCCGCGAGGCCGAGACGATGGCCGAGATCAAGCATCTTCTCCGCGAGTCGGGGTGTGAGGTGCCGCTCGTGGCCGATGTTCACTTCAATCCGCGCGCTGCCTTTGCCGCGGCCAAGACATGCGACAAGGTTCGCATCAATCCCGGCAACTTCGCAGATGCAGCCCGCACGTTCCGCAAGCTGGAATTTACCGACGGGGAGTATGCCGACGAACTCCGCCGAATCGAAGAGGCAGTCACCCCTTTCTATGAGCTTTGCAAGCAAAATGGTGTCTGCGTCCGCCTCGGTGTCAACCACGGGTCGCTGTCAGACCGTATCATGAGCCGATATGGCGACACACCGGCCGGGATGGTCGAGTCGGTTATGGAGTATCTCCGCGTGGCCCTCAAGTGTGACTTCGACAATATAGTAATCTCAATCAAGGCCTCGAACACGGGCGTAATGGTCGAAACCGTACGGTTGCTCGACCGGAAGATGCGCGAGGAGGGGATGAACTTCCCGCTCCACATCGGAGTGACCGAAGCCGGAGACGGTGAGGATGGACGCGTGAAGAGTGCGATAGGTATCGGCGCGCTTCTTCTCGACGGAATCGGCGATACTATCCGCGTGTCGCTCTCTGAAGATCCGGAAGTCGAAATACCCGTGGCGCGCAGAATTGTTGACTTCATCGATTCTGTAAAAGGGCACGCTCCGATTGTCGAGCCTGCTGAGGTGAAAACGGGCGACGCGCGAAGCTATTCCGCACCCCTTCCCGATGAGGTTAATGGGCTGAAATATATTGCATTGACAGCGGACCTCGAGGAGATTCCCGCTGAGTGGAACCATGCGGACGCGTCCGAAGAGCCTCATCTCTTTGACAATGCACTTCCGGTTGTCCTTACCTCAACCCACTCCCACAAGGCCGGAGAGCTGAAAAGCTGGATCGACCGCTTCGTCGCTCTCGGCGGTAAGAATCCGGTGATCGTTTCGATCGCCTTCGACACTCCCGAGCTGGAGCAACTGCAAGTCGAGGCGGGTATGATCTTCGGCTCGCTCCTTCTGAGCGGTTACGCTTCCGGACTGCATATCGTTGCGCCGAACTTCGACCGCGAGACTATCTCACGCCTTGAACTCGGAATACTTCAGGGAACGCGCCTGCGAATGACCCGCACCGAGTATATCAGCTGCCCGAGCTGCGGACGCACCCTCTTCGACCTTCAGCAGAACCTCAGGAAGGTGAAGGAGGCGACCGCCGGACTAAAAGGACTCAAGATCGCCGTCATGGGGTGTGTCGTCAACGGGCCCGGCGAGATGGCCGACGCCGACTACGGTTATGTCGGAGCCGGAGCCGGGCGCGTCAGCATATATCGCGGCAAAGAATTGATCGAAAAGAACATACCGGCCGAGGAGGCCTTACCCGCTCTGTTAAAGTTGATTGAATCTGATGGACATTGTTCAACTGCTTCATGACTTCGTCGCGTCGTTCGGACTGACACCTTTTTGGGCGAAGATGACGTCCATAGGGCTGATTGCCGTGGCTGCGGTCGTCGGGTACTTTCTCACGCTGTTGATTCTGAGCTTCGTCCAGAGATTGGTGTTGCGGACTGAGACGACATGGGACGACGATCTCGTGACGCCCAAATTTATGGAGGCTGTCTCTCAGCTGACCCCCGCGCTCGTCGTCGCCTGGCTTCTTCCCTCCATCTTTCACGAAGGTGGGAAGGACAACTGGCTCTATATCGCGACACGCTTCTATATTCTCTGGGCGACGATCCGAATTGTCGTGATCTTCATCGGCAATCTGTATCATGCCCTCGAGATCCGCGAGAATCTGAGCCGCTATGCAGTCAAGGGTGTCTTCCAGATGCTGAAACTGGTGGCCATAGCCGTCGGAATCATCGTCGGCGTCAGCCTTATCATCGGTCGCTCACCGATCACCATCATAACCGCTCTGGGCGCTTCGGCGGCGATCCTTATGTTGGTATTCAAGGACACAATCCTCGGTCTGGTAGCCTCCATCCAGCTCACAGCCAACAAGATGCTTCATCGTGGGGACTGGGTTGAGATGCCCGGCCATCTGGCCAACGGAGAAGTCGAAGACATCACGCTGACGGCTGTCAAGATAAGGAACTGGGACAACTCGATCACGACAATCCCACCCTACGCGATGATCTCGGAGTCATTCAAGAATTATCAGCCGATGCGCGAGGGAGGGGGACGGCGCGTGAGCCGATGGCTAAACATAGACCTCAATTCGATCCGCTTCCTATCGAAAGAGGAACTCGACAGTCTTCGTGAGGAGGGATGGCTCGAAGGCCTTGAGCTGGACGAGACGAGGCCCCAGAGCAATCTGCGGTTGCTGCGCCTATATCTCGAGCAGTATCTTGAGACCCATGAGATGGTGCGCACGGATATGCTCCACATGGTACGCCAGCTGCAGCCGACAACTAACGGTGTGCCTCTTGAACTATACTTCTTCACCTCGGCTACCGTATGGAAGGATTTTGAACGTGTCCAGAGCGATATCTTCGACAATGTCTACGCTATCGTCAACCGCTTCGGTCTGCGTGCCTTCCAGTCTCCCGCAGGGACAGATCTGGCTGCGGTAAATGTCGGATTATCAAACCCTTCAAACTCACAGCAATGAAACTCGCGGTAATCATACTCAACTGGAACGGCCGCAAGCTCCTCGAGCAATTTATCCCGACCGCCGAAAGCTTCACTCGCGGCGAGGGTGTACGCCTGATAGTGGCCGATAATGGCTCGACCGATGACTCGCTCGATTGGCTGAAGACCAATTACCCCGAGGTGGGAGTGATCCGTTTCCCGGAGAATCTCGGTTTCGCCGAGGGGTATAACCGAGCGATTCAGGAGACTGAAGCCGAATATGTCGTGCTTCTCAATTCCGACGTCGAAGTGACCGAAGGTTGGTATGAACCCATGCTCCGGTTTATGGAGACGCATCCGAAAGCCGGGGCTTGTCAGCCGAAGATCAAGTCGTTCGCCGAGCGGGAGAAGTTCGAGTATGCCGGAGCGGCCGGAGGTTTGCTCGACAAACTGGGCTATCCCTACTGTCGCGGCCGCGTGTTCGACAAACTTGAGATCGATAAGGGCCAGTATGATGATGCTCCTGCGGAGGTCGCCTGGGCCTCGGGAGCCTGTCTGATGGTCAGACGCAAGGCCTATATTGAGGTCGGAGGTCTCGACGCCTCGTTTTTCGCCCACATGGAGGAGATCGACCTTTGCCTGCGCATGATAGGAGCCGGTTGGGGCGTTTGGTTTGTACCCGGATCAGAGGTCTTCCACGTCGGCGGCGCGTCGCTACCGAAAGACAACCCGAAGAAGACTTACCTGAACTTCCGCAACAACCTGCTGATGCTCCACAAGAACATGCCCCGTCGCGAAGGGAAGCGCCTGTTGTTCGTCCGCCGTTTGGCCGACACCCTGGCCTTCTTCATGTTCCTCGCAAAGCTCGACCTCCCCAACGCCAAAGCCGTACTCCGCGCCCACTCCGACTACAAAAAAATGCGGGGAGCCTACACCCGGCTCCCCGACACAAATTATCTGAAGACCATCCCCGGCCGGTACCGGTTGATCATGCTTAACAAAATAGGATTATAGGCGCTCTGTTAGCCGCGGGGGCGGGGGGTGGCGCCGGTTTTGGCTTCGAGGTCGCGGGCGATGCGGTAGAAGATGTCTTCGACGACGCCGATGCCCTCGACGGGAAGGTAGAGGTCTTTGCCGACGTAGTGTGCCTTCAGGGGCTCGGTCTGGCGGTGGTAGACTTCGAGACGCTTCTTGATGACGTCTTCGTTGTCGTCTGCGCGCCCGCTCTCCTTGCCACGGTTGACGAGACGCGTCACGAGCTCATCTTCGGGCACTTCGAGTCCGATGACGGCGTTTACCTTGCCGCCGCGCTTTTCGAGGAGCTTCTCGAGCGCCTCGGCCTGGGGAATCGTGCGGGGGAAGCCGTCGAAGATCACGCCGTTGCGTGTCTCGGGGTTGTCGAGTTCGGCGTCGAGGATGTCGATCATCAGTTCGTCGGGAATCAGGTTGCCTTTCGATATGAAGGCATCAGCTACCTTTCCGAGTTCCGTTCCGCGGGCGATATGGTCGCGGAGAACCTCGCCGGTCGAGATATGATACAGGCCGTATTTGTCAATCAGGCGTGCACTCTGTGTGCCTTTCCCGCTGCCGGGACCGCCAAAAAGTACGATGTTCAGCATTTCCAATCAGTCTTCGTTCTCAAGAACATAAATATCTTTGAGGCCGCGGGTCTTGCCGTCGAGGTCGAGGCCGTAGCCGATGATGAATTTCGGGGGGATCTCGAAAGCGGCATAGTCGGGCTTGAAGCCGTTGCGTGAGCTTTCGGGTTTGTGAAGGAGGGTGACGAAGCGTACCGAGGCCGGCTGACGCTCCTTGATGTCGGCGATCATACGCTCGGCGGTCAGGCCGGTGTCGACGATGTCTTCTATTATGACGACATCCTTGTCCTTGATATCCTCATAGAGGCCGACGATCTGCTTGACACTGCCGGTTGTCGAGGTTCCCTCATAACTTTTATAGCGCATGAAGGTGATCACGCTCTCGGGGATATTCACCTCGCGATAGAGGTCGGCGGCGAAGACGAACGCACCGTTGAGGACACAGAGAAAGACAGGATCCTTCCCCTCCAGGTCACGACGCAACTCTTCGGCCACACGCTTCACCTGACGCTGGATTTCCTCGGCCTTAAGATACGGCACGAAAGTCATGCCGTTGACTCTTACTTTATTTTCCATTATGCCAATTTTGACAGAATTGTTCTTTTTCTACCAGTGATTTGACTGCTCCCCAAGGTGATATTCCGCGGTCGCGTCAAAAAACATACAAAATTAACCTTTTTCCCCGAGAGTCCCAAAATTTGGAACCTCTTTCGCACAGGTTGCCATTTATTTGAGCATACGGTCTATGAAGTCATTCCCCTCACGCGTGAAATCATCACTTCCGATATGACCGAGCGACGCGCCGATGGTGAGCTCCCTATACGTATTTTTCGGCAGGTTGTTCAGAATGGGGAGTTGGGTCCAGGGTGGACATGTCGGATCCTGGAGCGTCAGCTGAAGATGAACGGGACACTTGACCATCGTCGCCATATTCTTTGTGTCAAAATAGGCGAGGGTTGACAAAGCTTCGTAGTGGGCAAGCCCGTTTTTCTCACAGACACCCGCGATATCGTCTGCCGGCCATTTGGCTGACTGGAGATAGAGGGGGAAGTGGCCCATAAAAGGGAAGGACAGAAGCGCAAACCTCACATTATCCGGCCGTAAGGCAGCTGCCGCAAGCGCGAGGGCACCACCCTGACTACCGCCGGAGGCATATATGCGCGACTTGTCGACCCGCTCGCGAGAGAGGGCGAAGTCTATCACGCGGGCCGCGTCAAGATAGGCTCCGCGATAATAGTAGTCTTTCGGACTGTCCAACCTACTGACGATACATTTCCAGTATGGAGTTCCGCGGCCTTCCCGGTTGTTCAACCCCTGGCCACGGGTGTAGATCGTCAACGCCCCGGTCCCCCTGGCAGGGAGCAGCGGTTTACTCAGGGGCTTGTTGATCGCCGAAGGCTGTTCGTAACCTTGATATATTACCGCCATCGGATAGTTGTCGACCCCTTTCGGCTCCATGAGGTATCCTCTGATAGGGACCTCGTCGCCCGTGAAGTCACCGGCAGAGTGCAGTGTCACATTGTACACGTCGAAATTCCGGGTACTCATCCCTTCATTTATTTCCAGCTCCGGAGTCATAGGCACCTTCGCCAGATCATCGAGCGCCGAGGCCCAGAAGTCTTCGAAATCCGCCGGGCGGTCATCCTTGACCTCAATGTTTTCGATGTCACAGACTACGTTGAAGACCCTGATCACCTCATCGTTCAGTTTGGCTGTGCAGGTATAGAAACCGGGGGCGGGAACAAAATCAGATTTCGCCTGCCCGCTGAATTTTTCGCCCGCCATTGGACTAGAAAAGGTGCAGATGTAAGCCCACTCTTCGGCACCTATGCCCGGGACTACCGCATTTATCTCGAATTTCAGATCTCCTTCGACCGCTTCAAGCACCTCGATATCATAGGAAAAGACAAAATGCTTGTGCCAGTCAATCACCCATTCCGACTCGTCAGACACCACACACTTTACCCCCTTGACGGCGTCGGGATTGTAGACACCGGGGACGGGATCGTCTTCGATTTCCTCACATGAAGTTACAAGACAGCCGACCGCAAGGAGAATCAAAGCCAAAGGCACGGGAAGATGCTTCCCAAATAGTTTTGTGACGGGCATTTTCAGTTAGTAGATGTCAGCGTAACGGTCACCAGGGGGCCCTCCTTGCCGGTTGCGGTGTAGGCCGGGCGGACATAGTATTCAAGTCGGCAACCGTCGGCGAGATATGTGCGCACCTCTCCCCCTTCGCTGAGACGCGGGTCGGCATGACGGCGCCGACGTTTGTCCGTGGGTTCCGGTGCGGTTTCTTCGGTCAATCCGAGGTTGTCTATCAGGTAGCGTTCAAGCTGTCCGGGCATCAGATCGCCGAGGTGAAGGTTCGAGACCTTCATCTCGCCGCCATTGGCGACGACAACCTCCCACTCTCCGGGGCCTCCGGAGGTGTCGGTATACAGCGGGCGCCCCTCGCCGTCGGTCAGAACGCCGTTAAATTGATAGTCTGAGGCGGCAATCGTGTCTCCGCTTGCGAAAGTGTCGATCACACTGCGGAGCGTCATCACTATGTCGTTGTCGGCGTGATATTCTTCAACCGGCTCAGGTTCAAGCGGTTCCACAGGCTCGACATCCGCGTTATACACAAGATAGCCAAGCCCGGCCCCGACGACTGCGAGTCCGACTACCAGCAACCCTTTGACGACGGGATGCATCCTTGAAAACACATTGACCATTACTTCCTTAGTTGTTTGAAGCGCACTGTCTGCTTTTCAAGTGCGAAGTTAGTTAATAATTCTTAAATTACAAAATTTGCCGCGCAGGATAATTTTTCCGATTATTTTTTGTACTTTTGTGCGTGCCAACCGCGCGAGGGGTCCGAAGGCGACTTTGCGACCTCAGCCGGAGGCCGTGAAAAAGATCTGAACTATGACAATCAACGAAACACAAGACGAGATAATCGAAGAGTTCGAAGGTCTGACAGACTGGATGGACCGCTATGCATATATCATTGACCTCGGGAACACTCTCGAGCCCCTCCCCGAAGCCGAAAAGACCCCCGAGAATCTGATCGAGGGGTGTCAGAGCCGTGTCTGGATCGACGCCAAGCGCGGCGACAACCATGAGATCAAGTTCGACGCCGATTCCGACGCACTGATAGTCAAGGGTATCGTCGCCCTTCTTCTGCGCGTTCTCTCGGGCCACACGCCCGACGAAATCCTCGACGCCGACCTATACTTCATCGACAAGATCGGCCTCAAGGAGCATCTCTCGCCGACACGTTCAAACGGTCTCGTGGCTATGGTCAAGCAGATAAAGAACTACGCCCGAGCCTTCAAGATGCTCGACGCCTGATTCGACGCCCAAGAAGCCAAGAAGTCCGAAACCGAGAGATCGGAAAGAAACAACCTGAAAATCTAAAACCAAAATAACCTTAACATCATGTTTGCTAATCAACCTAAAGGCCTGATCCCGGCGGCGTTGAGCAACATGGGCGAGCGTTTCGGATACTATATCATGAACGCGGTCCTCGTGCTCTTCCTCTGCTCGAAATTCGGCCTCAAAGAAGAAACCAGCACGATCATCTACTCCTGCTTCTACGCCGGAATCTACGTGCTCAGCCTCGTCGGCGGTGTGATCGCCGACCGCACCCGTAACTACAAGGGCACGATCATCTCCGGCCTGATAGTAATGACCCTCGGCTATGTGATCCTCGCCTTCCCGATTCTCGCCACCGAAGAGAACACGGCGTGGCTTCTGACCGTGACATGTATCGCCCTGTTCCTGATTGCGTTCGGCAACGGTCTGTTCAAGGGTAACCTCCAGGCTCTCGTCGGTCAACTCTATGACAACCCCAAGTATAGCGCCCAGCGCGACTCGGGTTTCCAGATCTTCTATGTATTCATCAACGTCGGCGGTCTTGTCGCTCCGTTCGTCGCTCCGATGCTCCGCAGCTGGTGGCTCGGCGAACATGGCCTGGCCTATAACGCCGACCTTCCGGCCCTCTGCCACCAATATCTCTCAGTGACCGGCAACATGGCGCAGATGGGTATGGAGAACATCGAGAACCTCTACGCACTCGCGACCCAGGTAGGCGGCGGCGTCGGTCCCGACTCGACCGCAGCCGAGGTTTCGGCCTTCTGTACCAAATATCTCGACGTCTTCAACACCGGTATCCACTACTCGTTTATCGCTTCGGTAGCGGCGATGTTGATCTCTCTGACCATCTTCATCATCACCAAGAAAGGTCTCCCCTCGCCCGCCAAGAAAGAGGCAGCCGAGGTGCAGCAGTATACCGCAGCCGAGAAACAGGCAATGGCTACCGAGATCAAACAGCGTATGTACGCTCTGTTCGCAGTGCTCGGAATCGCCATCTTCTTCTGGTTCTCCTTCCACCAGAACGGCACTTCGCTTTCGCTCTTCGCCCGTGACTTCGTGAAGACCGACTCGATCGCACCCGAAATCTGGCAGGCCCTCAACCCCTTCTTCGTGATCGTCCTCACCCCGGTGATCATGGCTCTGTTCAGCAACCTCGCTTCGAAAGGCAAGGTAATCTCGACTCCGCGCAAGATCGGAATCGGTATGGGACTGGCCGGCATCGCCTATATCTTCATCATGTGTTTCTGTCTGGCCAAGGGTTATCCCTCGGGCGAAGAGTTCCGCGGAATGGCCGTCGGCGCACGCGACGCAATGAAGACCGCCCCCTGGGTGTTGATTCTCCTTTACTTCTTCCTGACCGTGGCCGAGCTCTTCATCTCGCCGCTCGGTCTCTCGTTCGTGTCTAAGGTTGCTCCCAAGCACCTCCAGGGTCTCTGTCAGGGTCTCTGGCTCGGCGCCACCGCCGTCGGCAACCTGCTCCTCTGGATCGGCCCGCTGATCTATAACCGCGCCCCGATCTGGGAGGCTTGGGCAGTCTTCGCCGCCGTCTGCGTGATCTCGATGGGCACGATGTTCGGCATGGTGAAGTGGCTCGAACGCGTAACCTCTGACGATCTCGTGAAAGAACAGGAGAAAATCGCCGAAGAAGGCCAACAGACCGTCTGATTAAGAAAGATCGGAAAATCGCCGGAAACGGATAATTTGGATTTTCCAAAATAATTTCGTAACTTTGCACACAGTAAGAGACTCCGCGGGCCCGATAGCCCCGGAGCCCCTTACTCTTTTTATGTGGTGTAGCTCCCCTACGGTCTCTCAACCGGCGGGGGGCTACACTAAAATATTCTCAAAATCCAAACTCCTTAAAACCAGAACAAAACCAAATTATGGCAACGTATATCACCAAAGAAGGATACGACAAAAAGATGGCGGAACTGGCCGAACTCGAGGCCAAGCGTCCGGCCATCAAGCAGGCTATAGCCGAAGCCCGCGACAAGGGCGACCTCTCCGAGAACGCCGAATATGACGCGGCCAAAGAGGCTCAGGGCTTGCTCGAAATGAAGATCGCCAAACTCAAGGAACTCATCGCCGGCGCCCGCATCATCGACGATTCTCAGCTCAACACCGAAGAGATTCAGCTCCTCAACAAAGTGACCATCAAGAATCTGGGTAACGGCATGACCGTCTGCTACACGATCGTGACCGACTCCGAAGCAAACCTCCGCGAAGGCAAGATCGCATCTTCTACTCCCATCGCCAAGGGACTGATGGGCCACAAGGTCGGCGACATCGTTGAGATCCAGGCCCCCGTAGGCCTCATGAAGTTCGAGGTGATCAAAATCGAAATCTGATGGCCTCGATCTTCTCACGCATCGTGGCGGGCGAGATCCCGTCGTACAAGGTGGCCGAAGACGACCGCTTCTATGCCTTTCTCGACATCAATCCGATCCGCGAGGGCCACACACTCGTGATTCCCAAACGCGAGGAGGACTATCTCTTTGACCTCACCGACGAGGAGATCGCCGAGATGATGGTCTTCACCAAGAAGGTGGCCGCGGCCATCAAGAAGGCGTTCCCCTGCCGCAAGGTCGGAATGGCTGTGCTTGGCCTCGAAGTGCCCCACGCCCACATCCACCTCGTTCCGCTTCAGACGGAAGGCGATCTCGACTTCCGCAACAAGATCGAAGCTCCCGCTCCCGAACGCATGAAGGAGATAGCCGAGTCAATCGCCAAAGAGTTCTAACCTCCGACATACGAATTTTTTACGTTCCGACCGGATAAAAAGCCCGCTCGGAACGTTTATTATATAGATCCCGCTTCATGTCTATATCGAAGGGGGAGCATTGATCCTCAATTTCTCACTCCATGGAAAATTTTACGTTCTGCTCGCCGACCGAGTTTGTGTTCGGAAAGGGCACTGAAAAAGAAACCGGCGCACTCGCCGCCCGCTACGGGGCGAAGAAGGTCCTGCTCGTCTATGGCGGCGGATCGGCCGAGCGTTCCGGCCTCATAGCCACTGTCGAAGACTCTCTCCGTTCGGCAGGCATCGAATTCGCTGTCCTCAAGGGAATCAAACCCAACCCCACCGACGACCGCGTATATGAAGGTATCGACCTGGCCCTCAAGGAGAAGGTCAACTTTATCCTCGCCGTCGGCGGCGGCTCGGTGATCGACACCGCCAAGGCCATCGCACTCGGAGCCGTTTATCCCGGCGACTTCTGGGACTTCTATTGCGGAAAGGAGAAGCCTCTCACGGCCCTCCCCGTCGGCGTCGTGCTCACAATCCCTGCCGCCGGCTCCGAAGGCAGCGGCAACTCGGTGATCACCAAGATCTCGACAAAGCAGAAGCTCTCGGTCCGTTATCCCAACATCTTGCGTCCGCGCTTCTCGGTGATGAACCCCGAGCTAACATATACCCTTCCCGAATTCCAGTCAGCCTGCGGCGCCGTCGATATGCTCTGCCATATCTATGAGCGATATTTCTCGAACACTCCCGGCACTGAGCTCGTCGACGCCTATTCGGAAGCAATCATGCGTTCTATAATGGCTGAGGCCCTTCGTATTAAAGTCAATCCCAACGACTATGACGCGCGTGCCAACATTTTGTGGGCCGGAAATCTGGCTCACAATGGTCTCTGCGGTGTTGGCAAAGTCGAAGACTGGTCGTCTCACAGACTTGAACACGAGGTCTCGGCCTTTTATGACGTCGCCCACGGCGCCGGCCTGGCCGTGATTGTCCCGGCATGGATGAAGTTCGTGTCGTTCCGCAATCCCGACAAGGTCTGGCAGTTCGCCATCAATGTGATGTCTGTCAACCCGACCGACAAATCGGCCCACGACGTGATCGCCGAGGGCATCATGCGCCTCAAGGAGTTCTATCACGATCTCGGTCTGACGACCGACCTCAAGACGCTGATCGGCGGCGAACCCGACATCGACAAGATGGTCCGCTCGCTCCACCGCAACATGGGCGACACCCTCGGCGCCTACGTTCCCCTCTCGATGAAAGACTGCGAGGAGATCTACCGCCTCGCCTGCGAGTAAAGCCCAAAACTCGAGATTCTCGAGATTCTCGACCATCACGAGGTTCTCGAGATTCTCGACTATCTCGAGATTCTCGAGAATCTCGATAATCACCCCAACTGCTATGAAAATACACAACTTCATCAAAATATACGAGAAGTCCTTTATCGAAAACTGGGACCTCCCCGCCTTGACTGATTATCCGACTCAGAAGACGCTGACCTATGGCGACATGGCCCGACAGATCGCGGCCAACCACCTCCTTTTCGAATC
This sequence comes from uncultured Sangeribacter sp., assembly GCA_964615915.1. GTDB lineage: Bacteria > Bacteroidota > Bacteroidia > Bacteroidales > Muribaculaceae > Lepagella. The sequence continues at coordinate 4,055 of CAZTSQ010000012.1, read as the reverse complement.
GATCGGACTCAAGCCCGGCGACAAGATCGCCCTATGCGGCCGCGACTCTATAGAATGGGTGATCATCTACATGAGCGTGATCACATACGGCGCCGTGATTGTCCCGATTCTTTCTGAGTTCAACCCGGTCGACATCACCCATATCGTCAATCACTCGGAAGCCGGCCTCCTCTACATCTCTCCCAATATCTGGGAACATATGGAGCCCGACGCGCTGCTCAACGTGAAGGGGGTGCTCTCGACCGACGGCCACACCGTTTTCGATGAAAAGCCCGGAATCGAGCTCTCGCGTGCAATCCGTCTGCTGAAGCGCCGTTTCCACCGTCGCTATCCCGGCGAGGGCTACACGTCGCTAAATGTCAAGTACATAGACCGATCTAACGACGAGTTGGCCGAGATCAACTACACCTCGGGGACAACCGGCTTCTCGAAGGGAGTGATGCTGACGGGCGAGAATCTGGCGGGCAACGTCTGCTTCGGCATGGAGACCGTACTCCACTATCGTTCGTCGCGCGCGCTGGCTTTCCTGCCCCTCGCCCATGCCTATGGCTGTGCGTTCGACATGCTGACGCCCCTTGCGGTCGGCTCACACGTGACTCTGCTTTGCAAGACACCGTCGCCCCGCGTTCTGTTAAAGGCTCTTGCCGATGTCAAGCCCCATCTTGTCATCTGCGTTCCCCTGATTCTCGAAAAGATATACAAGAACCAGATTCTCCCTATGATCTCGAAGGGGACAATGCGCTGGACTCTGGCCGTCCCCTTCCTCGACACACTGATCTACTCGAAGATCCGCAAGAAACTGATCGATGCCTTCGGAGGCTGTTTCGAGGAGGTGATCGTCGGTGGCGCGCCGCTCAACCATGAGGTCGAGGAGTTCCTCTACAAGATCAAGTTCCCCTTCACGGTCGGCTACGGTATGACCGAGTGCGGACCGCTGATCTCCTATTCGCCGTGGAACAAGTTCAAGGTCGGTTCTTCGGGCCGGACACTACCGACGATGGAGACCAAGATTCTCTCGGACGACCCGGAGAATGTCCCGGGCGAGATCGCCGTTCGCGGAACCAACGTGATGAAGGGCTATTACAAGAATCCGGAGGCGACCGACAAGGTGTTTACCAAAGACGGATGGCTTTTGACCGGCGACATGGGAACGCGCTCGGCCGACGGCACGCTATATCTACGCGGTCGCTCGAAGACGATGATACTCTCCGCTTCGGGACAGAACATATATCCCGAAGAGATCGAGGCGAAGCTCAACAACATGCCATTTGTGGCCGAGAGTCTGGTCGTTGACCGCGACGGCAAACTTATGGGGCTCGTATATCCCGACTATGAGGCGGCCGACCGACTCGGAATAGCCGGCGCCGACATGGAGGCCACGATGGAGAATGTCCGCACGGAGCTCAATAAGCTTGTCGCCCCGTACGAACAGCTGTCGAAGCTGATCCTGATGCCCAACGAGTTCGAAAAGACCCCGAAACGCTCGATCAAGCGCTTCCTCTACACGACATAGCATGTACCTCAGGCGTCCCGCCTGAGCGGAATCTACAAGTCCTTGATATCAAAACAGGGACAGGCTTTGGCGGCAAATTCGCGGTGGCCGTGGACCGTAAGCGCCGGGAAGGTCTGCCTCAACCAGCCGACAAGGCCTCGGAGCGCCTGACGCTGGGCCGGAGTGCGCGTATCTTTCGGAGTCTTCCCGTCGCTCGACAGACCGCCGACATAACAGACGCCTATTGAATCGGCATTATGGCCGAGACAGTGGGCGCCTGCCTTTTCAAGCGGCCGCCCGGTCTCGACCGTGCCGTCGAGGCGGACAAGAAAGTGATATCCGATGCCGTCGAAGCCGCGGGCGCGGTGCCACGCGTCGACATCCTTCGCTGTGTGCGGACGCCCCTCGGGCGTAGCCGTGCAGTGTACGATGATTTTGTTGATTTTTCTCATATCATTCAAGGTTTTTGGGTTATTCGACCGCAAAATTAGCCCCCTGCCCGTCGAAGCGTGTGATATTTTGGTCTTTTTAACGGGTGGCCCGCGGGTCGCGTTTGCACGGGTCGCAAAAAATTCGTATCTTCGCAGATGATATGCCCCCGCCCGAAACGGGGGCGTCCGGCCCTCGCCTTCAACCCGAGGACCGCCAACGAGCTAAACAATTAATCAATAATCATATAACAAAAATCAAAATGGCAAACAACCAGAACGAAAACAAGAACCAGCTCCAGATCCAGCTGCGTCCCGAAGTAGCCGACGGCAAATACTCTAACCTCGCCATGATCGGCCACGGCCCCAACGAGTTCCTCATGGACTTCATCTTCGCAGCTCCCGGTATGCCCCAGGCTCCCGTTGTTTCCCGTATCATCATGAGCCCCGAAAACGCAAAGCAGCTCATGTTCGCCCTCACCGACAACATCAAGAAGTATGAGGCTCAGTTCGGTGAGATCAAGCCCCGCAACGCAAAGGCAGGCGTAAACTGATCTATCCACACCCGATCATATGGAAATCTACAACTCCCTGACCCGGCAGAAACAGACGTTCAAGCCGATCCACGAGGGGAGCGTCGGGATGTATGTCTGCGGACCGACGGTCTACGGCGACGCCCATCTCGGCCACGCCCGGCCGGCTATCACCTTCGACACCCTCTTCCGCTATCTGCGCCATCAGGGGTATAAGGTGCGCTATGTCCGCAACATCACCGACGTCGGCCATCTCGAACACGATGCCGACTCGGGCGAGGATAAGATCGCGAAGAAGGCCCGACTCGAACAGCTCGAGCCGATGGAAGTCGTTCAGCACTATCTGAACCGATACCATCACGATATGGAGGCGCTCAACGTGCTTCCCCCCTCGATCGAGCCCCACGCTTCGGGCCACATCATCGAGCAAATCGAGTATATCAAACGCATTCTCGAGGCCGGCTATGCCTACGAGAGCTGTGGCTCCGTCTATTTCGACGTGGAGAAGTTCAACCGCGAGCATGGCTATGGCAAGCTCTCGGGCCGCAATATCGAGGATATGCTCGCCACCACCCGCGAACTTGACGGTCAGCAGGAGAAGCGCAATCCCCTCGACTTCGCCCTTTGGAAGAAGGCGGCTCCGGAGCACATCATGCACTGGCCGTCGCCCTGGAGCGAGGGTTTCCCCGGCTGGCACCTCGAGTGTTCGACTATGGGCACGAAGTATCTCGGCGACCGTTTCGACATCCACGGCGGCGGAATGGACCTTCTCTTCCCCCACCATGAATGTGAGATCGCCCAGAGCGTCGCCGCCCAGGGCCACGAGGCCGTCAACTACTGGATGCACAACAACATGATCACCATCGAGGGCAAGAAGATGGGCAAGTCGTATGGAAACTTCATCACACTCGAGGAGTTCTTCAACGGCACCCACCCGAAGCTCGAGCGTCCCTACTCGCCGATGGTCATCCGTTTCTTCATCCTGATGGCCCACTACCGGAGTACCGTCGACTTCTCGAACGAAGCTCTCCAGGCGGCCGAGAAGGCGCTCCAGAAGCTGACCGACGCCTACCGGCGCCTTCAGCACCTCGAGCCTGTGGCCGAATCGAAGGTGACGCTTCCCGACTTCGCGAAGCAGGCCTATGCCGCCCTTGATGATGATCTGAACACACCGCAGGTGATCGCCGTCCTCTTTGAGGCGTCGAAATACATCAATGCGGCCGTCGATCAGGGAGAGGGCCTGACTGCCGATCAGATCGAGACGCTGAAGAAGTTCTTCGACACCTTCATGATCGAACTTCTCGGCCTGCGTGTCGGCAACGACGCCGAAGGTAACGGCTCGACCAAAGCCTTTGAAGGGGCGATGGACCTTCTGATGGAGATCCGCACCAACGCCAAAGCCTCCAAAGACTGGACGACCTCCGACCTCATCCGCGACAAGCTCGCCGCCCTCGGCTTCGACGTCAAAGACACGAAGAACGGCCCCGAGTGGAAGCTCAAATAGCCGTACCGCCCCAGTAACGCCGGCTTCCAGCCGGTAACAATAGCAGTAACGCCGGCTTCCAGCCGGTAACAATAGCAGTAACGCCGGCTTCCAGCCGG
>CAZTSQ010000011.1:0-61023 GCA_964615915.1 uncultured Sangeribacter sp. | reverse complement strand
GCCATCTCGGAGAGCGACGTGACGCTCGCCGCCGCCTCAGACGCCATCATCATCGGCTTCCAGGTTCGACCCTCGGCCGCTGCCCGCAAGGAAGCGGAGAAAGAGGGCGTCGAAATCCGCCTCTACTCGGTCATCTACAAGGCGATCGAAGAGGTCAAGGACGCTATGGAGGGTCTGCTCGCGCCTGAAATCAAGGAGGAGATCACCGGTACGGCCGAAGTGCTCCAGACCTACCACATCTCGAAGGTCGGGACGATCGCCGGCGCCATTGTACGCGACGGTCGAATCAAGCGCTCGAACAAGGTGCGCCTGATCCGCGACGGCATCGTGATCTACACCGGCGAACTCGGCTCGCTCAAGCGCTTCAAGGACGACGTCAAGGATGTCGTGGCCGGTTACGACTGCGGTATCTCGATCCAGGGCTACAACGACATTCGCGAAGGCGATATGATCGAGGGCTTCGAAGAGGTCGAAGTGAAGAAGACACTCTAAATCAAGAGAATAAGACAATAAGAGAGGCGATTTCGCGCTTGCGAAATCGCCTCTCTTATTGGGTGTCCGACTGGTCTGACTGGTCTGACTGGTCTGACTTGTCTGACTTGTCCGACTAGTCCGACTGGTCCGACCGGTCAGACCGGTCAGACCGGTCAGACCTCTCCCCTTAGCCAGGTGTCGATCAGCCGGCGCGTGAGCGAGGGCGGTGTCGGCAGAGTTGGGAGTTCCTCGGGCCGACGGCGGTCGTAGAAGCCACCGGAGGTCAGCTCGCCGTCGGGGAAGTCCACCAGCTCTGAAGGGGCCTCAGGCGAGACGCCTGAGCTACATGCGCCTGTGGTACATGCCTCCGCCAGCCGGGCGGTGAAGGCGACCATCAGCTGGTGGGGATAGGGCCAGGACTGGGAGCCGAAATAGCGGATATCCTCTATCTCAAGGCCGGTCTCTTCCATAACTTCGCGGGCGACGCACTCCTCGAGGGTCTCGCCCGGCTCAACAAAGCCGGCTACGAGCGCGTGGACGTCGCCGGGGAGGGTGCGGGCATGAACCAGAAGGCCTTCGTCGCGGTTCTCACCGCGGGTGACGAGCACGACAATCGCCGGCGAGAGCTGGGGCCAGTATTCGGCGCCACATTTCGCGCAGTTCTTCGGCTTGCCGGCCGGCAGGGGTTCGCCACAGCGGGGACAACAGGCCATCTCGCGCTCCCAGTTGAGGAGCTCGAGCTCACCTGAGGCGCGGGCCCATTCCTCCTCGCCCATGACGGCGTATGCGCGGCGAAAGGGAATCCATTCGCCGTCGAGGAGGATTTCGTTTTTGTCGTTGAAGGTGTACATTTTAATATCAACAAGTTCCACATCGCGAAGCGATGTCCCTACAATTTCCCTACAGTTGTGCTATCATTTGGGAGGCGGTCAGGCCGGTTTTGGGATGGCGCCAGCCGGGGGCCAGCTCTTCGAGGGGCTTGAGGTAGAAGTCGCGTTCTGGAAGGCGCGGATGGGGTACGGTCAGTCCGGGGGTGTCGATCATCAGGTCGTCGATTGCGACGATGTCGATATCGATCACGCGGTCGCGATATGTCCCGTCGGGGTTGCGGTGCGACTCACCGTCGATCAGCTTCTCAATCTCCTGCAGTCTGGCGAGCACCTCAGTCGGCTCCTTGTCCGATTGGAAGCACATCCCGATGTTGAGGAAGTCGTTCTTGCTCTCGAAGCCCTGGGCCGGCGTCTCGATGATATGAGACGTGTGGCAGTCGGTCTCGAGATTGCCTGAACGGTCACCGAAAACGTCGCCCACGGCACTGACGGCGCGGGCGACATTCAGACGGCGTTGACCTTTGTTCGACCCGATGTTGATGAAATAGGTCTTCATAATCAACTGGTTAAAGGCGTGGAGTTACTTGGTAAAGACGAGATACTGCCAGGGCTGGAGAGTAGCGGGAAGTTCGACCGGAGCACCGGCGAAATACTCCGTGAGGGCGGCGGTGCGACCGGGGAGGGCCTGATTGTTCAGCGGTGCCTCCTTGTCGCTGAGGTTGACGATCACGATCACCTCGTCGCTCCCTTTCTTGCGTGAGAAGGCCACGACCTGATCGCTAAAGTTCTTACCCTCGGTCGGGATCCACTCGATTCCCGATTCGCAACAGCCGTTCTTGCAGGGGAGGGCGCCGAGTGCCTTGTGGTTGTGCTTCAGTGAGTTGAGCATTTTGTAGAACGAAGTCACCTCGTTGGCGGCATAGTTGGGCTGAACCGTATCGGTCTCAAAGAACTCGAAGGGATGGTCGAAGCCCACTTCCTGGCCGGTGTACATCATCGTCATGCCGGGAAGCGTATAACTCAGAACGGCGAACGCGCCGAGGCCCTTGCCGTAACGCTCAAACTCGGTGCCCTCCCACGAGTTGAGGTCATGGTTGGTCACCATCTGCATATGGACCGCTCCCTTGGGCGAGTCGCTCTTCTCAACCATCTCGCGGATATCCTTGGCGGTTTTCTTGGCGCGCTTCTGGTCATGCTTGACTGCATAGCTGTTGACGCCCTGTGTGGCGGCGATATCGTTGAAGAGATCCTTCATCGGCCATGCGTAGTCGGCGTCGAAGGCATTGTTGAGCAACTCGGGCTTGTCAGACTCGGCGAGCATGAAGACCGGCTTGATTGCCTCGAGCTGAGGACGTACCCACTCCCAGAAGTCGGTGGGCACTTCGCCGGCCACGTCACAGCGATAGCCGTCGATGTCGGCCTCAGTGAGCCAGAACTTGAGGGCGTCGGCCATAGCCTCGCGGGTCGCGGGGTTCGAATAGTCGAGCTTGTAGGTGTCGGTCCAGTCGAAGGGGCCGTACATCTCCCCCTTCTCGTTCTTGGCATAGTATTCGGGATGTTCGGTCACCCAGGCGTTGTCACAGCCGGTGTGGTTGCAGACCTCGTCGAGAATCACCTTCATTCCGAGCGAGTGGGCGGTGCGGACATACTCCTTGAGGTCTTCCATGGTTCCGAACTCGGGGTTGACGGCCTTGTAGTCCTTGACGGCATAGTAGCTTCCGAGGGTTCCCTTGCGGTTCTTCTCGCTGATCGGGTGGATCGGCATAAGCCAGACGATGTCGACACCGAGGTCGCGCAGACGCGGGAGTTCGAGCTGAGCCCCCTTGAGGTCGCGGGTGGGGGTACCCTGACGGAGGTTAACCTCATAGATTACAGCGCGGTCCATAAACTCGGGCTGCGGAGCGGCCGCGGCCGAAGCGGCCAGTCCGAAAGCGGCGACTGCCGCCAAAACAAACTTCTTCATATCTTTTATGATTTTTTAATATCGGGAGAGCGGAAATCGGCTTGAAATGTGACCGATAAATCCACGCGAAGATAGTTAAAATTTTGGGGAAGACCAATTTTTTTGCTAACTTTGTATCCACTACCGACATAGGCCGACACAGTCGGCGCCCCTCCGCGAAGGTGGGACTAACGTCCGGTCTTTCTTGAAAACTTGCCCTCTCATGAAGAAATTTCTCCACATAGATGGAGGTGCGTCCCCGTCCCTCCTCACTTTCCTCCTCTTCGCGTCGCTCCTGCTGGCGTCGGCTTTCCTCACGCCGTCGCTCTCTGCGTCGACGAGGATTCCCCGCCAGATCACCCCGGTCAAGTCCGCGACCGCGTCGACCGACGTCTCGAAGGTCCTCGTGATCCTGGCCGAGTTTCCCGACTGCAAGTTCACCGTCCCCAATCCGCGAAGCTATTATGACGCGTCGCTCAACGGCACGGGCTTCTCTCAGTATGACGCCACTGGGTCTGTCCGCGAATGGTTCGACGCCAACTCGAAGGGCCGCTTCATCCCCCAGTTCGAGGTCGTCGGCCCGGTGACCCTTTCGCAACCCTCGCTCTACTATGGCCGCAACGACCAGTTTGGCAACGACCTTCACCCTTCGGAGATGGTCGAGGAAGCCTGCCGGCTGGCCAGTTCGCTGACCGACTTCTCGCGCTTCGACAACGACTATGACGGCAGTGTCGACTTCATCTACGTTTACCACGCCGGCACGGGCGAGGCGACGTCGGGAAATGTCTACGACCTCTGGCCCGGAAGCGGCCACCTTGTCGACGAAGGCTATTGGGCACAGGGAGGCGGCGTTCTGGCCGATACCTACGCCTTCTCAAACGAATGGCTGACCGAAGCGCCCGACGGAATCGGCACCTTCCTCTATCAATATCTTCTGCGCCTCGGCCTCCCCGCCCTTTCCGAGCCGGGAGACAGCCCCCAGGCCTCAAGTCCGAGAAGCTGGGACGTGATGGACACCGGATTCCGCAACAACGAGGGGCGCACGCCCCCCTACCTGTCGGCCCATGAGCGGATGGCTTTCGGGTGGCTCGAACCCGAGACGCTCACCCGTCCGTGTGAAGTCACCCTGACCGAGCTGAGCGCGACCGACAAGGCGTACAGAATACCGGCCGGCAACGACGGCAACGAATATTTCCTTCTCGAATACCGTACCCAGGAGAAATGGGACGAGATGCTCCCCAATCACGGGATGCTCGTCTGGCACATCGACTATGACCCCGAGGTGTGGGCCGAGGGCACCGTCAACGCCGACGGCAGCCATCACCGCATTCGCCTCGTGAAGCCGAACGACATCGACTTCGTCTCGGACCTTGACCCGAGCATGCTCCGCGTGCTTAGCGGATGGTGCTACCCCGGCTCGACGGGGGCGACGCTCCTCTCCGACTCTACGGTCCCCTCGATGAGAAACCACAACGGCGAGGCCACAGGCTTCCCGATCGCCGACATCGTTGAGGATGAACAGAATAAATGTGTGACTTTCACGGCCGGCGACGCCATGCTGGCCGCGATACCCGTCGGGATCATCCCGGGGTCGGAGGCTATCGGCGACGACTGGTTCGAGGCTTCGTGGAACCCCGTAGCCGGTGTGTCGGACTATCTGTTTACCGTCTATCAGGGCAAGGAGAAGACGGCCGGCATGGTCTATTGTGACTTCGGCACCGGCGCGGCCCTTTCGTTCCCCCACGGATGGGAGAGTTCGTCGACATCGACCTACACTTCGGCCACCTACTGCGGTCTCGCCTCGCCCGCGCTCCGTCTGAAGGATGAAGGGGCCTATCTGTCGACTATCCGTACTCCCGCGGCGATCTACTCGTTCAGCTTCTGGGCGCGCAGTGTGAACGCCTCCCAGTCGACGCTGGCCATCAGCGGCCGCGACGCCGACAACAGATGGTACAACATTTGCGAGCTCAGTCTCCCCGAAGAGGGCCAGCTCTACACGTTCAACGAAGAGGACATCCCGTCCGGAATCGTTCAGCTTCGCTTCATCTTCCATCGCTTTGCCGGCGCTGTCTCGATCGACGACGTTGTGCTCCACTACGGCGAGACCCCGGTGGTCGCTCCCGGCTACGACCGCGTTCCGGTCTCGGCCACCAGCTATATGGTCGACCAACTGCCTGAAGATGAAGATTCCTACTACTTCACCGTCCGCGCGATAACCGACGGTCAGGAGACTCCGGAATCGGTGCCCGTACCTGTCATCCTCGGTCGCGCCGACGTGACGTCGCCCGAAATCGGGACGTCATGGAATCTTGACGGACTGAAGCTGACCGCCGACGCTCCGGTCGAGGTCTACACCGTCGCCGGCGTGCTTGTCGGCCGAGGCCTCGAAATCGAGTTGCCGGCCCCCGGGCTTTATATCGTCCGCTCTCTCTCAGGCGAGGGAAAGAGTGGGTCGGCGACCGAAAAAGTAGCCGTCCGAATGAAATAAAAGGCGTTTCAGGCGTTATTATAGTAGAACAAATCTTTAAGCGCCCGATATGTCCATCTTTCTCATCATAATCTCGTGTCTGCTCTGGCTCCTCGCGATCGCGTCGCTGTTCAAGCGGCCGTTGCTCGGGCCTCTGCTCTCCTATTTGGGTCTCTGGCTCCTCTCGTACGCCCGCAAGTCGGGCATAGAGGGCTCCTACCCCTTGTTGCCGATCAACAACACGATCCTTCTCGTGTGGGCCTGCATGACGGTCGTCGTCCTGATAGCGACGATTCTCCAGCCCGATGCGATCAAGGCCCAGACCCGCGGCACGGGCTATATGACCGGCGGTGCAATCGTCGGTCTCGCGGTGGGATTGATGGCCTTCACCTTTTCGGCCTCATTGTCGTTGCTCTACGCCTCGATGGTGATCGGAATCGTGGCCGGTGTCTTCTTCGGCTACCTGCTGTTCACCAACACCCCTGACGGTGCGGCCGTAGGCCTTCGTTCGGGCCGCTTCTTCAGCTATCTGTTGGCCAAAGGCTTCCCGATCGCCATCACGATAATGCTCCCCGGCGTCGCCTGTGTGCTGGCGTTGGCAATGTCGACACTCGGATAATCTCCAATCTGAACCCATCCCCCCCATGTTAGCACGAATCAAGTCTACACTCCGCATATCCCTGATCGCTATCGTGGCCGCCGGCGCTTGTCTGACGGCCTCGGCCGCGCGTAAGGTGAAGGTCGAGAAGCCCGATCTGGCGAAGATCGAGAAGCAGACCCTCGACCCCTCCAGCCCGATGTATTTCCCGAAGTTGATGGCGAAATATAACGCCAACGACACGACCATGACCGCCGAAGAGTACCGCAATCTCTACTTGGGCTATATGTTCCAGGAGGATTACGACCCCTACCGGCAGTCGCAATATTCGGGCGTGACCGATGAGTTGCGCTTGAAAGCGTCCCACACCAAGGAGGAGATCGACACGATCCGCAAGTATGCGGAGCTGACGCTGAAAGACAATCCGTTTGACCTGCGCCAGATGTCGTTTCTCGTCCATGTACTCAAGGAGAAGCGCAAGGACATGAGTGCCAAGATATGGGAGTACCGTCTGGAGCATCTTCTGGCGGCCATCAAGTCGACCGGAACGGGCGAGGATGTGGACAACGCGTGGTATGTCATCTACCCGATGCACGAGTACGATCTCATCCAGCTCCTGGGCTATCGGGCCACAGACGCCGACTTCATCGAGCCGGGCTATGACTATCTGACTGTCGAGGCTTTGCCCGAGACGGCGGCGCGACTGCGCAACCGTGCGGCCAAGGGGTTCTATTTCAACGTCGAGAACATCCAGAAGCAGTGGGAGCTGAAGCACCCGGAAGAGGCTGAGGCGGAATAGACTCGAAGGGGGGCGAGAGACTCGAGAAACTCGAGATAGGCGAGAAACCCGAGATACTCGATGAGTTCGAGAAGCTCGAGAGAGTCGAGAAACTCAACTGACAATCTATAAAATACAGCATATGGAACAGAAAGAAAAAGTTGGGCCCAACAAGTTTGTGGGCTATACATATAAGGTTTTTGAAGAGCCGAGCGGCGAACTGCTGTTCGAGGCTCCCAAGGAGGCTCCGGACGTGCTTGTCTACGGTGTCTCGCAAGACGTGATTCCGGCGCTTCTCTCCGCTATGGAGGGTCTGTCGGCCGGCGACAAGTTCAGCGTGACGCTCCCTCCCGAGGTGGCCTTCGGCAACGTTCAGGAGGAGTATCTGATCGACGTACCGGTCGATGCCTTCGGTGACGAGTTGCCCGAGCAGGTAAAGGTTGGCGCGATGTTGCCGATGATGACAGACCAGGGCTTCACCGTACAGGGCAAGGTGCTTGAGATCACGCCCGAGGTGGTGAAGATGGACTTCAACCACCCGTTTGCCGGCAAGACCGTCCGTTTCGACGGCGAGATCGTCGAGGTTCGCGACGCCACCCCCGAAGAGCTTAAGCCGACCCACTCTTGCGGTTGCGGCTCCTGCGGCGACGGCCACTGTGGCGACGGCCACTGCGGCGACGGCCACTGCGGTGACGGCGGCTGCGGTTGCCACTAAAATACTTCGAGATGTGGAACAGTAACTACCCCTTGGGAATTCAGAGCTTCGAGAAAATTCGCGAGGCCAATCTCCTGTATATAGACAAGACCCGCTATGTCTACGACCTTCTGAAACGACCGGGCTACTTCTTTCTTGCACGCCCGCGCCGTTTCGGAAAGAGTCTGTTGCTGTCTACCATAAAAGCTTGGTGTGAGGGTAAACGCCATCTGTTTAAAGGATTGGATATCGAGAAGCTGATGCCTTCAGACTGGCCCGCGCGACCGGTACTTTATCTTGATTTCGTCTCGGGTGATTTCAACACAGTCGAAGCTGTCGCAGATGCCATAGACAATGCGTTGACCCGGTGGGAGACGGAATATGAGGTTCGGAACACCGGCCGTAGCTTCGCGCAGCGGATGGAAGAGATAATCCGCAAGGCCGCCACAGATTCGGGTCAGAAAGTAGTTATCCTTGTCGACGAATATGATCGGCCCTTGACCTCCAACTATGATGACTCGTCGACTTTAGACCGGATTCGCGAGATGCTTTACGGCTTCTACTCGGTGCTGAAGGGGATGGACGAGTACATTTATATGGGTATGCTGACCGGTGTCACGAAGTTCGGCAAGCTATCGATCTTCAGCGGGTTAAATAACCTCCACGATATATCGCTCAATGAGTCGTTTGCGGGAATATGTGGAGTGACCAATGATGAGCTGACCCGTTATCTGACGCCTGGGATAGAGGCACTGGCCGAAAAACGAGCGATGACCCTTGCGGCTACATTCGAGCGATTGAAGGCATATTACGACGGCTACCACTTCGCCGAAAACATGGTTGACATCTACAACCCCTACAGCTTGATGTCCGCTTTGGCTGAAAAGCGGTTGGGCGACTATTGGTTCGAGAGTGGTACGCCCGCGATGCTTGTCCACACGCTGAGGAGATATCAGCCGGTACTGAGTGATATTCCCGGGTCGATGGTATCGGCTGCCAAACTGACTCGCTCGCCTATGGACAGTTCCTCAATCATACCGGTTCTCTATCAATCGGGCTATCTGACCATCAGCGCGTATGATCCTGAAACAAGCCGTTTTAAGGTCGATTTTCCAAACCGCGAAGTCCGTAAAGCCTTCTTCGAGTGTATATTGCCCCTTTTGTCGGGCCGCTCTGAAGAGGACTCCGAAACCTTCATCGACACGGTTAGTGATGCTTTAAGGGATGGGGATGCCTTGGGGTTCATCAACCAGTTGAAGTCCTATTTGGCTGACATTCCCTATGATCTTCGGAGAGGTATTGGTCACTACGAAGTTTACTATCAGAATCTTATCTACAGTATCGTCAAGATGCTCGGGTTCAAAGTAGACGCAGAGTACCACACATCTTCGGGGAGTATAGACATTTTGATACAGACCGCTTGCTTCATTTACGTGATAGAGCTGAAAATGAACGGTAAAGCCCGGGAGGCACTTGAACAGATCCAAGAGAAAGGCTATGCCATGCCCTTTGAGACCAGCGATAAAAAGCTGATTCTCATAGGGCTCTCTTTCAGCTCGCAGACCCACACCATCGACTCCTACGAAATTTTCGGACCTACCCCCTTGTAGGGACATCGCTTCGCGATGTGGAATTGGGCCGTAACCCTTGTAGGGACATCGCTTCGCGATATGGGATTGGACCGTAATCTTGTCCATATGCCGAAGGCATGTCCCCACATGGGGACACAAAAAAGGCCGCGTCTCACGACGCGGCCTTTTTTGTGGGTGGACGTGAGGCTTCACAGCCTGCTTTGATGTCCATGTAAGATTTGATTTCGGTAATGATATATTAATGCTACAACAATCTTTTCTTTTTCTTCCCCTCCTCTGCATGTTCCTCAGGCGTCCCGCCTGAGCGTATCGTCAACCTTGTAGGGACATCGCTTCGCGATGTGGAATTGGACCGTAACCCTTGTCCACATGCCGACGGCATGTCCCTACATGGGTACATACCAGGTCTTTCCCCCGCAGGCGGGGACGCCTGCGCTACATGCGTTCGCTCCGGAGCCCCCTCTCCCCTATTTCGTCTGCACGCGCTTGAACTCGACAAACGCGTCGTTGAAGTTCGGGTTCTTGATGAGCACCGTCGTTACCGACTGATTGAACTCGAAGTCCTTCAAGTCGGTGATCGTTCGGAAGCGACAGCGAACGCGGTGGGTCTTCGTGCCATTGCCGTTGTCGATCGACGTGCCGTTCTGATATGGATCGTTGGGAGTCAAGGGGTCATTATAGTCGGTCCAGGTGACCGTGCGCTCATATTGGATTCGACGGTCATTGGCACTCAGATCACCATAACCCTCCATCCCGAGGAAGCCGGAGGGACCGTAGGTCACGACAAGCATACCCAACGGGTTGTTCTCAATGTTCTGGTGGTCTGATTCGAGTGTGAAGACAAGCGGGAACATGGATTCCTGAAGGTTGTCGGGGATATCGAAGAATATGGTCAGGTCTTGGTCACCTTTGCCGCTGGCAATACCTTCGTCGGGTGTTGCGGAATTCCAGTTCTCCAAGAGGCCGGCGTATTCCCTCACGTTCTCGAGAGTCCACTTACGGTGAAGAATCAGCGTCACCTTTCGGCCCAGGCCCGACGGCTTCACAATCGTGAACGTCTGGGTCTTCGTCTCCGTTGTCGCCCCCTTGACATAGATCTTCATGTTGCGCCAGCCGTTCGCATCGTCCGAGGTTGACTTTTCAACTCGGTCTATTACGTCGCCCGGCTCAAGACCGATGAAGGTGACGCCCTCATTATTATATGTGGGCGACGATCCCGTTTGAGTCAGCTTGCGGTAACGGTAGGCGAAGTCAAGTTTAGACGGTTCCGGATCGGTGATCACCGCATTGGTGAATGTCACATAGACAACTTCCTCGCCATCAGAGATGTTGAGCATCGGCGCCAGCACGACGTCAAACGAGAGGTTGTTGTACACGTACCCTTTCGCAGCAGCAAGCGCCGTGTCATAACCTTCGGCCCCTACGCTCTTCAAGACGATGTTGAACTTGAAGTTACGCAACAGGGTATAGTATTGAAAGACACCGTTCTTATCGTTCTTGCCGATGTCGATCTTATAGTATGTTTCTTTCTTGTCTCCGGTTCGCTTACCCTTGAAGATCACGAACGTGTGGCGGATCGAGTTGAAGGGGCGCTCGAACATATACTTGGGCGAGAGATCGTTGGGGACACTCGGTCCTGCCTCCTGGTTTGAGAAGGAGGTGTTGGCGGGCAGAATTCCCGAATAGGCCTCTGAGATAGTCTGATACGGAATCTGCTGAAAGTCCGAGTCGATAAACTCGGGGAACTGGTGTGTGGTGGTGTTCCACGGCGCCACGCAACCCTGCTCGGGATTGTTGACGATGGCGAAGCCGGTCAGCGTGAAGCCCGGCGCATTGTTCTGCATGGTCACGCAGGCGAAGTTGCGCAACAGCGGCACATGCTGCAGCTGGTTAAGTCCGTCGTCTGTCTTTAGCGGAAGTCCATCCCCGTCGACATATCCGTTCGGGAAGCGGAGACGGTTCCAGTAGGCAGGGGTATCACCCGATGTCTTGAGCGAGGGGATGAGCACCGCCTCAACTTCATAACTGAACTTGAAGGTAACCCCCTTCGGAACGGCGATCAGATGAAGGATACGTGGCTGTTGGGTTTTGTTGAGCGTGAACTTATAGTAAACGCGATCGGCTGCGGGAGTCTCCTTGTCCGGCTCATAGACGGTCTTGAGAGTATTGCGGAGCGGCGAACCGTTGTCGTCGAACTCCACGAGATAGAGGTGCAGATCGTTATAGTCGGGAGCATCGGGGAGTGCGCGGGTACCGAGCTCGGCCATTTCGGGGAGCTCGAGCGACGCATTGACGATCACCTTGTCGCCCACTACCTTCACGAACGCATCGTCCGAGTCTGGAGAGGGCACGGGCATATCTTCCGCACACCCCACGAGGGTCAGCAGCATCGCGCACCATATATATTTCAGAATCTTCCAGTTCATAACTTCTCTGTTTAATCCTGCGGGTTCGATTTCGGACGGTCTCCCCATGTGAAGGTATACATAGTCTCTGTCGCACTCGGAGTTGCATTATCCGGCTTTATTGTCTCCGATCCCCAATACCACTCGTCATACACGAAGCGGGTACGAGCCTTATAGTAGTCATCTTTAAAGGCGCTTCCTTGATCATTAGGAGGGGTGGTCATGAGATTCGGATTAGTATTTGGGGCGTTTCCGGCAGGCACTTCAACCAATCCCTGCGCACACCAATAATACCACGTTCCGGAAGCATTTGTGCCGAACAGGCGAGGAATCTTCTTATCGCCTGCCAACTTCATTATGAACTTCACTTCTCCGTAGGTCGGCAGTCGCCAACGACCTGCACAATATCCGAGTTCCTGATAGGCCGCCGCGCGACGTCTGGACATTTCTCGCGTCATGTAGCCGCGGGAACCGGCATAAGAAGAACAGATTCGGAACTTCGGAGCCAACGTGTTGGAGTTGTCCGAAGCCTCACGTGTGGGATAATAGTACTTCAACGTACGAGGATTGGCTCCATAATTGGATTTAGCAGAAACAAACCCTTGAACTATATATTCATCCCACCATGTAATGCTGACACTCGCTCTCTTATTGAGAGGATTCTTTTGCCCATAGAATACTGAGTTCCATGAACTACTACTTTCTGGGCCCAGATTATTTTTACCAACCTGATAATACCAATACTCCGAGGCGAAAACTGTCTCTGTACCACCATCTACCGTGTAGGAACCGGAGCTGTTCTTGAGATTGTTGTTGATGTTATAGGACCGAGGGTCACCGATATTATAGTTCTCGTCATTCAGTTTCGTGATTGTAACAAGATACAGATTCGGATTCCAGTTGTAGTAGCTCGGTGGAAAGCCTAAACCGATTGAACAGTCCCAGTTCGTGTAGTTATAGGCTCTCTTTCGTGCCGTGTTCCATGTATCGGTATAGGACGCAGCTCGGTTGGGTTCCCCACTAGAGTTATAGTTGTTCACATAATTGCCATACCATCCTAATTCACCCCACCCAAAGTAATTATTCTGTTGGTCTGATGACCATGTCATTTTGGGTGCTGTAATATTATCAGTTGTTACCCCGTTTATGAATGTATTTCCTAACTTCGCGTTGGCGAGATGCTTCTGTTCCAAATAATCTGAGAAATTCTGCACCGCTGTAATATACATTCCCGGGAACTGCCAGATGGTTATCTTTTCCTGGTAGCTGTCTTTGGGTAGACCTGAAGAGCCGTCTGCGACGTCCGTGTGCTGAACGATAACCTCAAACTTGATGGCAGAGTATTCATCCTCTGTCGTAGGCTTGTAGTACGCAATAGTGTTCAACATCGCCTCAATAGCACTCGGCTTGTCAATATCCTCTCTGACTCCATCTGCACCTTCGGTCAGCTTTACCTCGTTGCCGTTGGCGCGATAGGGTTGCCATACGACGAGGTCGTGTTTGACGACAAGCTGGGCCTCCTTGTGGTTCTCATCCACATTGATGAAGTCAGACTCGAAGACGCGCACACCATTGTTCTTCTCAGCCGAAAGGTCATTCTCGTCGTCGGTGACTGTCACGGCGAACTCGGAACCCTGGTCGGAGAAGTTGTAGCGATAGAAGGTCATCGTCGTCGACACCACCTTACTCTTGTGTGAGGTGTAGAACGGGATGACGATCTCGTTTTCGTTGTTGACGGTGTAGTCGTTCTGGTCTACAACAAGGTAACGGTAGCCCTTGATGTCGACGTCAATGTTCTCGTGGCCCCAATCGGCTACGAAATAGTCGGCCTCGATCTCCTGTGCGTCTTCGACCACAAAGCTTCCGAGCACACCGACATGGAGGTTGATGTGGTACGATATATTTCGAACCAACTCAAACTCATTCGTCGGGACAATAGGCACATGATAGTAGCAGGTGCGCCAACTCTTGCCACCGTCTTTAGACCACGGCACACTCAGCATCAAGAAGGTTCCGTGTTTTTCGTCGACCGAGCCGGTCCACTTGTTGGGATAGGTATAGAAGGGGACGTCCTGAACGATATTGTACTTCTGATCGGCCTTGTTGGCGACAAACTTATACTGGGGCGCGATCTCGTCGGCGGTATTGAAGTAAACCGACGAAGCCATATTGGGTTCCGGGCGAGGATCGAGCGTCGAGGTCTTCACCCCCTGTTCGAGACGCACACCGATACCGTTCCTATCGGGTATCCAGGTGTATGTCTGGCCTTCAACCTCCTCTTCGACCGAGCCGTCTACATCGAGAGCGAGCGTGATCTTGGCGGCCGAACGCTTCACGGCCACCTCGCCGACAGCATAATTGCCGTTGGGCGAGTAGGATACCGTTCCGTCGCCGTCCATCTTGAAACTCTTCTGTATCCGCTGAGTCTCGAAGGTCGAGTTGATGACCATCTTGCGCAGTTCGGCCACGGTCATGACAGTTCCGGGGTCCAGATGGAGATTGACAGCCGCGAAGACACGACACGACCCCGAGCTGTTCTCGTTGAACAGACGGGTCATCAGCTCCATGGTCATCGGGATGCGCACTACTGCCTCATTCTGAAGGTTGATGGCCGGGAAGGTCTCCATATACACCGGCTGATCCTCGTCGGTGCGGTCGCCGGCCGAGGGCGCAAGGCATATGGTCACGTCCTCGATCAGGTTCTCGTTGAGCTCCTCGACACCCGGCTCTGTGGCGCGAGTCGAAGGTTCGCTACATTCGATCTTGATCGAGATATAGTTGGCAAGCCCGAAGTCATCGCTGTCCGGAGCCGGTGTGGGAAGCTCCAGATCATCGGTACAGGCATTGAAAAGGATCAACGCACCGAAGACCGACAACAATGTCAAGAGGCTGAAATATCGTAGTCGTATACCTGAAAGACGGTTCATCTTATGGTTTTACTGTGGGTTCTGAATGAATGTGATGTTTTCCAGATCCGCGCCATAATCCTCGCTCTTGAGGATATTGACGGGAATCGACAGACCATCGCTTGTGGTCACCATCACCTGAAGAATGGCCGAACGTACCGACGCACCGGCCGAGCTGGTGGCGACGACCTTGAAGTTAGTCTTGTGTCCGTCGATTATGCCCGAGATGTGGGGAGTGGTAACGGTCTTCCCGTTCTCATCGGTGGTCTGGAACTGAATCTGGTTCAGCTCGCCGGCGGTAGTCACGAGGTATGCGTCCCAGCGCGCGCCGACGGGCGTCGAGATTCCGAACGAGCCGGAAGTGGCCTGCGGATAGTCACGGAGCACGACGCGGCCCGTCTTCTTGTCAAACGACTCGTAGGTGTTGTAGTTGAGGCTTAAGGCTCCGTCTTCGGCTATGCCGACATTATGGGTAAAGTCGATCTCAAGATAGCGCGGCTCCCATGGAAGCACCTTAACCTTGAAGATCAGAGCGCCGTGATTGCCGACTATTATATTGACCACCACATGGGTGTTTCGCGGAAGCGAGGGGAGATTGGGAAGCGTCAGAGGTTTCAGATACTCCTTACCGTCGAAAGTGATCGAACACATGAACTTATCGTCGCCCGCAAGTCCCAGACTCTCTGCGAAATAAAACTGCGGTTCGAGTTTCCTTCCCATTCCGGCATTCTGCTCGCTCCACACGGGGAGCGTGGCGGCGTCGACCGATCGGAATGCTGGATACTCCCACTCCGACACCGGCGAGTTGGCCGGAACGGCGAAGCTTTTGATATACCGGCCCTCGTAGCGATTGGTGCTCTCCTCATATTTCGAGGGGACATATTCGGTCTCGTTCGGGAGCAGATACTCCTTCGAGCCGAGGCCGTAGAGTTTGATCTTTTCGAGTTTGATTTCGTTGTCGCCCTGATAGTCTGCAGAGCGGAAAAGGTTGAAGGTGAACTTCGAGAAGGCACGGGTGATGAAGAGGGTCTTCGACATGTCGTAAGTGCCAGTCTCCGAGCGCTTCTCGGGTTTGTCTATAGTCCGGATCTCGAATTTTTCGGACATCGGAATGGGGGTCTTGGTCTCCCCGTTGTTGTTGATCGGGGGTTGGCCCGGGGTGCCGGTGATAACGAGCTTTTCGAGAGCGTCGACCATATAGGCGGTCCCCTCCTTCATGTTGTCGGAGAAGACTTCCTTGGCGTTGATTCCGGGGAAGCCCTCCTCATTGCCGATCAGGTAGACATAGTAGTCGGTCGAAAAGTCGACCTTGAAGCGGAGGCTCGAGCTGATGGTGGTCGGGCTGCTCATGCGTTCAAACCGGTTGTGGACGATCCGGTTGGTGGCCTTGTCGACGATGATCACGCGGAGAGTGTGGAGCTTCTCCGGGTCGAAAGATGGGAGTTCATAGTCAACATCTTCGGCGCGCGTTGTCGTAGCCACCGGTGTCCCCTCTTCGGTCAAAGCGACCTTGAGGAGAAGGAAGAGGTCCCTCTCCTTCTCGCCGTCGGGCTCGGAGGAATATTCATAAACACAGCCGGTCAGGCTGAGGGCCGCGAGAAGGGCCATCAGGCTGAAGAGGATGTTATTTAGAATTCGGTTTGACACGGAGTTGGGAGTTGGTTGGGGTGGGAGATTGAGGATTATGTTTCGGAGAGGGTTATTTTTCGATGTCGTTGATGCGGACAACCCAGTTCTCAATGCGCACCGAGACGGTGAACCATCCGGCGGAGTTCTTGTCGAGCAGGAAGGTCAGTTCCCATTCGCTCTTGCGGTCGAGGAACTCCTGATAGGTCATGCGGGCGATGTTCTCGCTCTTGTACATCATCAGGTACTTGACCAGAGGGATCGAGAGTACTTCACGGCCCGTTTCAGACTCCTTGATCACCAGCTTGGCGGCCGAGTCGGTCACGAAGCGCGAGGTCGAGATCTCGGCGAAGGCGAACGAGGGGGTGTCATCGTCGGCGCGCGTGAGCGCCGGGCGGTCTGAGAAGTCGGTGTTGACGTTGCCTTTGGTCCAGGGCCAGTAGGTCACTTCGGGCGAAGGCAGAAGCGAGTTGTCGTAGTTGAACAGCGTGTTGTTGTCGGTGATGTAGAAGTCGAAGTCATCGGCTTCCACGGGGGCGCCGTCAACGTGGTGGAGAAGGATACGGAGATTGTTGGTGTCCTTCATCATGTAGACAGTCACCTGCTGATAGTCGGCGTCGTTGTATCCGACGGTCGGAAGCTCGGGCTCGTCGGTCGAGCCGGGGCGCTTGAGTTCGCCGTAGAACAGCGGGTGGAGGTTCGGACCCACGGGGTCGGTCAGGAGAGAGGGTATGAGGGCGACGCGGCGGTCGGTGTTTTCAGTGTTGGAGCCTTCGAATTCAAACGAGGCGTCGGGGCAGGCCATGCCGCCGTAGGCGACGACCTGATAGGTACCTTCGGGAAGGTCGATGTTCATGCGCCAGTTTTCGTCCGAAAGTTTGGCGCGGTCGGTCTCGGTGACGGTCTTCACCAGGTGTCCCTGCTCGTCATAGACGAATACGGTCAGGCAGTGGACCTGCGACATGAAGGCGTTGGCGTACTCCATGTTGTAGTCGTAGACGAAGCGGACCGACAGACCCTGCGGACATTCGGGTTCGTCTTCCCACACGGCGTGACATGAGGTCAGCGACCCCGCCATGACGCACGACAGGATGGTCAACAGAAGAATCGAGAGACGATTGATACCTTTAATCTTCATTTTCGGACGGTTTAATTGCGTGTCTCTCAATAGAAAGACGTAATTCGTGTAGGGACATCGCTTTGCGATGTGGACCTTGGTTGGGGTGGAGAGAAGATGGTCGGGGACATCGCTTCGACATCGCGAGGCGATGTCCCCTACATATCATTTTGTTACCGGCTGGAAGCCGGCGTTACTTGCGTTTGCCAATATCTCTCAGGCGGGGACGCCTGAGCTACATGCTGGCGCTCCTTGTGTTTGCCAATATCTCTCAGGCGGGGACGCCTGAGCTACATGTCGGCGTTACTTGCGTTTGCCAATATATCTCAGGCGGGGACGCCTGAGCTACATGCCGGCGCTGATTTAGAATTCGATATCGTTGATGCGAACAACCCAGGGAAGTACGCGTACGTCAACGGTGAAGAATACGTTTTCTTCCTCGTCCTCGGTGTTGGGATCCGGAGGAGTCGGGAGACCGAGTGAATTGATCTTGGTTACTTTCAGCTTGTAGACGTTGTTACGAACCACACCGAACTCGTTCACACCGAGGGTAGTGTTGATCCCGTTGGTTTTGTGACGGTTGTAGTAGTAATAGTACATATCGTAACCGCCGTTGGCATTGGGCACGTAAGCGCTGAAGCCGTGGTTGTCGTCTGCATTGGCAACGAGGTTCACCTTGAGATCGGGGTCTTCAACGCCAAACTGCTGCACCTGTTTAAAGGCCTGAGCTACTTCAGTCTCGGGAGCAGCCGCCACATACTCCTTGAGAGCATTGAGGTCACCGTAGATAGTGTTGTTGTAGATGTAGACGGCATTACCGTTCCAAAGTGCCTTGTCAGTCGGGATGAAAGAAGCTCTGAAAACCACACCGGTAGTGATACCGGCTCTCTGGCTGCCTTCATTATACTGGCTGCCACCCCAACCCGGAATGGTGTTCTCGGGAACATAGCGCCAGATACGATAGTCTGTTCCGGCAGAGGGCCAGTTGGCGTCATCGTAATCCAAATCTCTCTTATTCCAGTCCTTCAGAGAAGTCCAGCTATAGGCGGTCGGGTCATTGAGAGCAGCCCAGAAGATTTTTGAAAGTTCCTGCTCGCTGAGCATCGGAGTTTTCTTGATGGTCTCGTTGGGGCTCATCACGAAAGCGTTGGTGTTGTTGTCCTTACCGCTACAGAGAGTTGTCTGACCACCCCAAGTCCAAAGCGTATTGGTACGAGGGAGATAATAGTAAGAAGTAGCGATATTGAAGGCGGCCATATGGGTCAGCTCTACGATACCGATAGAGGTTTCGCCGTCAACATTAAGCACCTGATACTGGTTGAGTTCAAGACCCTCGCCGTTGCTGGCCTGGAAGTCGAAACGAGCGGCTGCGCGGATAACGTCAACGGTACCGAGGTTGAAGGCAGTGTTGGCGGTGTTGTGCTCGCTTACGAGTTTCTCGCGTGAGGGAATGCCCTTGATAACCGTTTCTCCATCATCGGCCAGGTAGGTAACTTCAACAGTCTCTACATTGGTCATAAGGAACTTGTTCTTCTGCCAGATCTCCGTGTTGGCATAGGTAGCGGCGATGGTACCCTCCAGGTTTGAGATGTCGTCTCCCTTTTTCCACGATTTTACGAGTGTCTCAAGATTTGAAGTCGGGTTACAGTATGTGAAAACATACACGGGGAGACCGCTGAGGTCGCCGGCGCCGTTGAGCTTGTCACCGGGAACTTCGGGACGGAGTTCAGCCGAAGAGAAGTTGAGCACGTACTTGATCTCGCTGGTACCGGTTACCTGCTTCGAGTCAGAGATCGCGTAGGTCAGCAGAGTGTACTTTTCGTCGTTCTGTTTTTCAGCAAGAACCACGAGGATCTTACCAACCTGGTTCTCGTAGTCCTGACCTACCTCAGAGCCGTCGCCGGTGTAGATTCCCTTGGAATCGACGTCCTCTTCGTCACCCTCGGCACGTGTGCCGCCGGAGGGGAGACTGATGGTGATGGTAGCGTAAGTGTCTTTTACGCTCGGACCCTGGGGCGCGGGAGCGTCCGGGGTGTCTGTTGCGCATGATGCGAGGCCGAGAAATGCCAGACCAAGCGCGATGGATCCAATTTTTTTCATTCTCATTTGGGTTAGTTAACTAAATTATTGTTTGTTGATAATTTTAGACATAGGTAGATACGGGCAAGGTACCGGCAACGGTTTACCGGTACTTGTCGTAGACGTCGACACCGAGTTTGTTAGCTGTCAGGGTGGCGATCTGTGCCTTGGCGGCTTCGGCGCGGGGGTCGTCGGCCAGCGCGGGCGAGTCCATCAGGGCGAGGGCCATCTCGTAGTTGCCCTCGAGGGCGGCGAGGTTGGCGCGGGCCATCAGTGAGTCGGCCGAATAGCCGGCGCGGTTGAGGAGCGCTTCGGCGCGGCGGTAGTCTGCGGCCTGCATCGCGGCGATGCCGGCGAACAGGTTTGCCGACTCATTGTCGGGATAGACCGTCGCGGCGGTCATGAAGACCCGTTCGGCCTCCGGCGTCCCCAACCCATAGTCGAGCGCCGCCAGATAGAACTCATCGAGATCCAGCTTCCCCGGGTTGCTTCCGATAATACGTTTTATCTGCTCCACATCCGTGTACTTCTTGAGTTCGTACTCAATGAGATAGTTGGTGTGGCGAAGCCAGGGATAGACTGTCTTCAACAGGTAGGCGTATGACTGCGGGAACTGCGCGCGCAGCATGTCGTTGCGCTTTTCGATGGGATATTCGGCATCGATAAACTCGAGGATCGCGGCGCGGTCGGGAAGAATCGAGACGGCCACCGAGTCGCGGAGTCCGGCCCAGTCTTCGGGCACCGAGTTGGTACGGTAGACGGAGCGGGGGAAGTCGTACTGGCCGGCGACATATTCCTTCACGGCCTCGGTACGGCCGGCGGCGAGGCGCACGTTGTTCTTATACGGACCCTCGGGCGAGGCGTAACCGGTCAGAGTGATCGAGCGCACGATTGCGTCGGGGTCGTTGCGGACGGTGTCGATCGACGATGTGATCTTTCTCAGCTCGCGCGGGTTGACCATGTAGTCGGGATAGATCTCGGTGCGGTTGACCGGGAAGTTGACGTATGCACTGCCTGAGATCTCGCGGGTCTTGACAGCCTTGGGAGTCGGCGGTGTGAACGAATAGTCGGCGCTGAACTTCTTGGGGGTCAGGTCGATCTTGGCTGCAGGGTCGTTGACGTCGGGCTCGTTCTTCTCGCCGCAACAGCCGGCGGTCTCGACACGGAAGTCGAGGTCAGACTGTTCCATCCACTTCTCGAATTCGGCCGAAGCGAGATATTTCTCTTCCTGGCCTTTGCCGGAGCGGAAGAGGGTCTTGGCCGACTTCTCGTCTTCGCGAAGGGCGTAGTAGTATGAGTTCTTGCCGGCGATCGAGATGGAGGGGAACTCGAGCGAGTCGGTCAGTTCGCGTGAGCGAAGCACGGGGGTTATCTTCACGAGTTTGTTGAGCGGAAGATGCCACTCCGACGGGTTGAAGCTGAACTCAACCCCGATCCTCTCGGCGGAGGGAACGACGGTCAGCGACTTGATTCCGAGAGAGCCCGGAGTCGCGGCCGTGGCGGCGAGGGCGCAGATGGCACCCGCGACGGTCATGATAATTCTGCTGAAAAGCTTCTTCATGATTTGCAAGTCGTTTGGGATTGAGGTTTCAGAATAGGTAGACTATGTTGAGGGCCGCTTTTGTGGGGCCGACATAGTTATGGGTTTTGTTCTCGTCTATCTTTCGGCCGCACCCGACACAAGGGAATGAGTCGTAACGGGTGTAGAGCCAGCCGACACCGATCTCGGCTTCGACGTTCCAGTGTTTGGCGACGGGCCATGCGTAACCGTAGGCTACACCGGCTCCGGCAGCCCAACCTTGATAGCGCATGTGCTGGAGGTTGCTGAAGTTGGTGCCGAGGAAGTTCTGTTTGATGCCGATATGGCCGAAGTTGTACTGGCCGCCGATGGCGTGGAAGCCGAGGAAGTGACCGCCGAAACGCTGACAGAACCAGTAGCGGGCTTCGGGCTGGACGACCCAGTGTTTCCACTTGTGGCCGTCGATGGTCCAGAAGTTGACCTGGCCGGTGACGTCAAGGGTCCATTTCGGCGCCAGTCCGATCTCGAGCCCGAGGTTGGGGCTGAGTAGGGCGTCGGTCAGGAGGTTGGTCTTGATGCCGACATCCTGGGCGTGGCTCCGGACGGGCGCGACGAAAGCGGCGGCCGCCATGGCTGCTCCTACGAAGAGATTTCGGAGAATTTTAGTCATCACTATGGACTAAGGTTAGTAAGGATGAGTACTCGGGCCGGCGGTTTGGGCAGTTCGTCTTCAGATCGCAAAGTTCGGTCACACTCAATCAGCCATGGCCGGAGGCGATGACGGACTGAGGCGCACATTGCAGTTTGAGTCTCGAAAGAAAGTTAGTGTGGGCAGGATTGGTTTAAACTTTTTTGTATGCCGCATTTACTTTACCGATATCAACTGACGCCTCGCGTCTGGGGAAGGACCACCCGCTTGCGCGGTCGTGGGGTTGGGGTGTGGTTAAACTTTGTCGTTCTGTCGTTGAGTAACTGAAGGATAACTTACCACGGAACAGAGACTTAGCGAGAGAGTGTGACTAAGTCGAACCACGGAGTTGAAAAGGCTTTCCCTTTCGGGGTGCAAAATTAATACAATTAATTGACTTTGTCAAGTACCCCCTTCAAATTACCCCCCCCCATTTAACATTTTTTAACATTTAATATTAACATTCAAGAAGGTCCAGACTTAAACTCCCCCATTGTCCTTGGGATTCTGTTTCGATCCGTTTCGGTATAGGACATGCGATTGACGCCCGGAAGCACGGGGTACAAACCTCCTAGTGCGGTGCTTAAATGGATGCTACTGTTTGAGGATCTCTGCCGATCATTTGGGCAATGACATCATTGCTCAAACCTTGGGAGCGCATGGACGTCACTATCTTTTTGAGTTCATTAAGAGCTCCCTCAATCAGGCCTTCAGACCTACCTTCTTTCCGACCTTCTTTTCGACCTTCATTTCTGCTCTTCTCGGCTGCAAAGCGGATGGCACTCTGATTGTCAAGTTCCTTGTAGTACGACTCAGAATAGGCCACAGCTTCCTCAGGCGACAGTTTCTCGGTTTTAGAAGCCTCAAATATCTCGTCAAACTCTCCTGAAAGATATGGTTTCGATTGTTTGGTCATATTCTCCATGTTTTTTATTATGTACAACAATTTCTCGAGCTCCGTCTGGCAGTCGTCCCATTCTTCCGGAACTTCCGGCAACGAGAGAAAGATGAGCTGAAGCGTCTCGGAATAGATCTCATGTGTGTTTCTGTCAGCGAGAAGAATCTCCTTGATCATCCTCGCCTCTTTGCCCGACATATTGAAGTTGGTGACCACTATACAATACACCGGTGCGAGGACATATTCGATTCCTCTCTTGCCTTGGTTGACAATGGCTCTGCATCCGTAAAACAACATGCGGTCCGCAAAGTTTTCGGACTCGACCTGTTGCATCTCGACGATGAAGTGATGGCCCGAATCCGTAGTGCAATAGATATCGTAGAAGATCTTCTTGCCTTTCCTTCTTTCGGGATGGATCTCTGTGGGT
The DNA here is from genome assembly GCA_964615915.1 of uncultured Sangeribacter sp. GTDB lineage: Bacteria > Bacteroidota > Bacteroidia > Bacteroidales > Muribaculaceae > Lepagella. The sequence continues at coordinate 37,983 of CAZTSQ010000011.1, read as the reverse complement.
CGGAAAACGATCGACTCCACACGGAGCCGCCCCTTGAAAAGGGCATTGAGGAACCTCTTGAGGATATCGACATGCTGTTCCGAGCCAAAAAGTTTTTTGAATCCGAAGTCGGTGAGGACTCGGATAAACTCTTTGTCGAGAGGATTGTCGACCCTCACGCGCACGGTTTGGAGTTGTTGCTTCTTTGACATAGGTGATCCCTTTAGTTTCACAAAATTACAAAAATTTTTGGGAATGGTCAAGTAGAGATAGAGTTAGGCCCCCAAATGCGGTTGAGACACCGGGAGAGGCTTGGGAAACGACTCGGGAAATTACCAGTCGATGATGCGGTCGACAATGGAGCGTTGCTCGGCGGAGGTCTGGCGAAGATAGATGCGCGTAGTCTCGATGCTCTCGTGGCCCATGAGGTCGGCAAGCAACGCCAGATCATTGTGACGCTCCAGAAAATTTTTGGCGAACCTATGTCGCAACGAGTGGGGATAAACAACCCTCGGGTTGAGTCCAAACTTGAGGGCAAACTCCTTCAGCCGCCCCGAGATTCCACGTGGCGTTATGCGCCCCCCATAGCGGTTCAGAAACAGGTAGCCGCTCTCGCGACCCTCCTCCTCGAGCCACCTCCCCGCCTCTTCCTGAAGCCGGCGCGGAATATAGAGGCGCCTGATCTTACCGCCCTTTGAGTAGATGTCGAAATACCCCGCCTCGACGTGCTCGACCTTCAACTGTACAAGCTCGCTTACCCGAGCCCCGGTCGCGGCCAGGAAGCGGACCACAAAATACCATTTACGATTCTTTTCCCTTGCCAGGCGCGTCTTGAGAAAGGAGTAGTCTGCGTTGCTGATCACATTTTCGAGAAAAGAGCGCTCGCGCACCTTGACAGAGCGCAGGCGAAGTTCCGCCCGGCCGATGAAGACCAGATACTTATTGAGGGCCTGTATACGCAGGTTGACAGTCCGCGGACTGTAGGTATCTATCAACCTGGCCTTGAAGACCAGAAGATTCTCTTTGGTCAGAGAGTCGAAAAGGTCAAAAAACTCGCGCACGGCATAACGGTAGGCGGCGACGGTATTCATCGCTATATTCGCCTCTCTCAGCCACTTTTCAAATTCGTCAGTCATGTTGTAGTATAGATTAAAAGGTTGAATATCAATTATATTGCGCCTTCCATAGTCCCTATAAAGCCCACGTGCGAGACTTTGTTACCGGCTGGAAGCCGGCGCTCCTTGCGGGGACGACCCGCTCAGGCGGGGACGCCTGAGGTACATGCCCATAAAACGTATTATCGGAAGCAACCCGGGGAAGTTGGATCTCGATGAGTTCTATCTGGCGGCGCTCGACTATGGGTTGGGGACGCCGGAGGCCGAACGGGTCTTCATGACCGCCGCGACGGTCTATCCCGACAATGAGTCGGCAAACCTGTTCGCCGGCATCGCCGCGATGCAGGCCGCAGACTACCGCCGCGCCGAGGCGCTGCTCAACCGCGCCGGCTACTCGGCCGACTCACTGATGGCCCGCGCCAACCTCGCCGCTCTCGAGGGCAACTACGAGATGGCCCTCGCCCTGATGGACTCGCCCGCTTTAGTCAACGACCCCCGCGTCGAAGCTGCCAAGGCACAGATCGCCACCCTGACAGCCAACAAACTCGGCATCGACGTCTACGACAAATATAAGTAAGCAACCAAATACCCCCTCTTCCAAAGACGAGGGGGACGAGATAAACAAGTAAACAAACAATAATCCATAACCTAACTCCAAGACAATGAACAAATTTGGAACTTTCGCGCTTGGCTTCGCCCTTCTCGGCCTCGCCTCCTGCGCAACCGACGAGCCGAAGGCTCCGGGTAACATCTCGGACGGCGAGACTAAATTCATGGCCGTCTCAATCACTACCGCCCTCGAGAACGCTCCCATGACCCGTGCCGAAGGCGACGAGGAGACTCCGACCCCGACCACAAGCGACTACGAACACGGCTTGGCAGTCGAAAGCGCCGTGAACACACTCGACTTCTACTTCTTCGACGCCAATGGCAACGCCACTTCAGTGAAGGCAGACGGCACCAACCACCTTTCGGTTGATAAGTATGCTGCAACCGACTCCCCGGAAAACGAGAACATCTCCAACGCCATCGAGGCTGTGCTGGTTATCAGCACCAAGGAAGGCGATGCAATCCCCGAGCAGATTGTAGCAGTCATCAACAAGGAGTCGGGCGCCAAGTATGCAGGTCTCTCAATCGCCCAGCTTCAGAATGAGCTGACCGAAGGCAAATTCCGAATTACCAAGGATAACAAAACCGTCGACAGCTTCGTAATGACCAACTCCGTATACGCTTCGGGTAATACTCTCCAGGTAGGTGCCCACGTTGCAGGCCACCTGTTCTCTGATGAGGACGACGCCATGGAAAATCCCGTTACCATCTATGTTGAGCGTACCCTCGCGAAGATCCGCACGAAGAGCGGTATCACTACAGGCATCAAGCTTGGTGACATCATGCTCTATGATCCCCAAGATGAAAAGGGATATGGCAATGGTGAAGACAACACTAAGCTCTATGTGAAGTTCCTCGGTTGGAACACCACCGCTGTGAGCGCCAAGAACCGTCTTGTCAAGGTAATCGATCCCCTCTGGAATCCCGGATGGCTCTGGAACACCGCCGACTACCACCGTTCGTTCTGGGCTGTGAACGCCGACGGCAACACCTACGACTACTTCCAGTTCGACCCCGAGACGGAAGATGGCACCGCTGCCGTTAACCCCGCATTTGGATTCACCGACTTCGATGGCAAGCAGTACACCTACCTCAAGGAGAACGCCGGTAAAAATATGACCGGCGGCAACCCCGGCACTCCCTCGCAGGTTATCATCGCCGCTCAGATTGTTGACGCACAGGGTAACCCCGTTGAGTTCGCAGAATGGGCTTTCCAGCGCATGACAGTTGAAGACCTCAAGATCGCTTTTGCCAACGCAGCTACTCTTTATACCAAGGAAGTGATTGAGGTGGATGGTAATAAGGCTAACGTAATGACCAAGATCAAACCCGAAGACATCGTCCTCAAGACTGCCACCGCAGCAGGCTATACCGGTACTGACAAGACTCTTGACAACGGCGGTCGCCGCTGCCTCGTATACGCAGCCCTCTCTGAAGAGGCAGCCAAGAAAACCTGGTATGACGAAGCACGTCTCGATGCCACAGCAATCAACGACGCTGCGATCAACAAGATCTTCTTCGGCCTCGGCGGCGCAAAGGTTTACACCGAAGGCAGAACCTATTTCTACTTTGACATCAACCACCTCGCAGCAGGTCTTGCGAACGCTGAGTTCGGTCAGAAGGGTGTTGTCCGCAACCACGTCTACGACGCAACCGTCAAGACACTGAAAGGTCTCGGCACTCCCGTATACGATCCATTCGAGAAGATCATCCCCGAGAAACCGTCGGACGAGGACACCTTTATCGCAGCCGAAATCAAGGTTCTCTCATGGCGCGTGGTTAACTTCGGTGTAGACCTCGACTGGACTACCAAACCCGAGACTCCCAAAAACTAATTAGTTGAAGGGGGACTGTAAATTAGTTCTCTCAACCCTAAGTTCACTGAGCCGGCTTCGCGGGGCACACCCGTGCGTCGCGGAGCCGGCTCTCTTCTTCTCTCCCAATCATCACGCGCGGCGCATCGGCGCGACCAAACGATGCTGACAACCCGGATGCCGACAGGCATCCACATCCTTACTTTTGAACTAACCCGGAGGTCCAACGCCTCCGACATCATATAGACTTCAACGATATGGGTTTCTCACATAAAATCAGTCGGTTTGCCCTCGGGGTGCTGACAGCGGGCCTCGCGGCAGTCGGTATGACGTCGTGCAACTCGCTCGTCTATGAGCCGGGAGAGGACTGCGACGTGACATATCACCTTCAGTTCCGGTATGACATGAACCTGAAGTGGGCCGACGCATTCGCCAACGAAGTGAGGTCAGTCCATCTGTATGCCTACGACACCGACGGCCATCTCGTGTGGGAGACCACCGACAAGGGCGACCGACTCTCGATGCCCGGCTATTCGATCAAGCTTGATCTGCCCGCGGGCGACTATAAGCTGATCGCATGGTGCGGCACCGACAACGACACCGACCTCGACCCGGAGCGCGACGAATCGTTCAATGTGGCCGCGGCCTCCGCCGGCTCGCACCACGATGAACTCCAGTGCGCCCTCAACCGCAAGGCCGACGAGGAACACCCGGCATACAGCGACGACCGACTCTTCTCGCTCTTCCACGGCATTATGGAGGTGAGCCTCCCGGACGCTCAGGACGGCAAGGATTACGTCTACACTATGCCGCTGACCAAGGACACCAATCATGTCCGCATCATCCTCCAGCACCTTTCGGGCGAGGATGTCGACGCCAACGACTTCACCTTCCATATCGAAGATGCCAACGGTCTTTTGGGCCACGACAATTCGATACTGGACGACGAGCAGATCCGCTACCGCCCCTGGGCACAGGTTTCGGCCGAGGCCGGAGTCGGTAAGCCCGACCTTGCTCCTACTCGTGGAATTGTACAGGTGAAGGGCGCCATAGCCGACATGACGGTCAGCCGTCTGACGCCCGACCACAAGGACACGATGTTGCTCACCATCAAGAACAAGGATGGAGAGACCGTGGCTCATGTCCCCGTAATCCACTACGCACTGCTTGCCAAGGGATATTACGAAGAGGCTTATAACCGCCCTATGACCGATCAGGAGTTCCTTGACCGCGAGGACGAATACACCCTCACCTTCTTCCTTGACGAGAACAACAAATGGATCTCCAGCCAGGTACTCATCCACTCGTGGATGGTTGTCTTGCAGGATCACGATCTTGATTAAACTGAAATGAAACTCCTCATAACCAAATACATAACCTCAAGCCCCAGCTTCGTAGGGATCGCCATGCTGATCGCGTTCGCGTTGGGCTCGTGTGCAAGCGAGCCCACTCCTCCCTCCGACGACGCCGGAAAGCTGACGTTCCGTGTCATCGCGCCGAAGAACGCCGCCAGTCCGGTGAGGTCGGGAGCGACTTGGGGAGACCTCTATGAGGAAGAAGCAGGCAACGACTTCGAGACGGCACTCCTCGACGGTCAGGTTCATGCCTACATTACCAGTTCGGATTGCCGGAAGCAATATGGTGTGACCGATCTCCTTTGCACCAAGTTCACCGAGAACTCCTCGATCGTCATCTATGACTACATCGGTAAGATAGCCAAGGAAGATCTCGAGGAACTAAAGGGAGTCACTGACGGCAAGCTCCATATCATTGCCAACAACGGATACCAGGCGTCACTCGACAGTGAGATACAGTTCTCTCTTTCCGGTCAGCCCGGCGACGACTTCAAGGCAATCCCGATGTGGGGCGTGACGAAGGCCGATTACTCGGGATTGAAGCCAAACTCGACACTCAAGGTTGGCGACATCAACCTCTTGCGTTCGATGGCCAAGGTGGAGATAGTCAACTCGACCGACGAATTCAACTACATTGACGCCATCTCCTCGGTGACCGTCTCGAAGGTAAACACAAAGGGGTACCTACTGCCGATGGAGTGGACCAGCACCGAAAAAACCGATGCTCTTTCGCGTCATTCGGCCAACATACCTACCCAAACTCCCGACGGGCCGGTGACCTACACGCCGAGTGACGGCAAGTTGGAGTTCTACCTTCCCGAGATACTCAACGGAGAGGAGGAGATAACACTGGCGATCACTTGCGAGACAGAGATCGGTAAGATGACGGGTAACCTCTACTTCCGCGACTATTCGGGAGGCAAGCCTACCGGAGCAAAACTTGATGTGTTGCGAAACTATCTGTATCGCTTCACAGTCAGGAGAGATGCCGACGGCTTCTTCGGTGTCGAAGTGAACGTACTTCCATGGGTTGTTCGCCTAAACAATGTTGAATTCTAAACCATAGCCTCTTCCTCAATTCTCCCCACATTCACTCTCTTACGGGCCGTCGCACCGGGCGCCCGATGGAAATCAAACAAAAACTAACCTTTACAGTGAAACAATATCTCTCTGACATAACGAAGACGCTGCTCTTGGCTATAGTCTGCCTTTTCGGGTTGGGAGCCTGCAGCTCCGACATTCCGGAGAAGCCGACCGGGGAGACTTGTGACCTGATTGTCTCGATGACCGCCGTCGATCCCGTTTCACAGGCGGGCGACAGGACCCGCTCGGACGATGATCCGACCTGGGGCGAAACCTATCCCCCGGACAACGGACTGCCGGACGAAAGGGCCATCGACAAGATATATCTATACCTGGTCACAGCGGACAACCGGATCCTCTTCCTCCAGCCGACGCTCGAAAGCTCCGAGGAGGGTGTCTACCAATATAAAGTGAAACTCGAATTCAACTCCCCCTATATTCAAAAGGTCGACAAGACCCATGCGCAGCTCTCGGGACGTCTCGTGGCGATGGCCAACGTGCCCGGTCTGCCCCCCGAATCCCCCTTTACCAACTACCCGTTCGACATCAAGGAGGCGGTCGACGAAGGCAAACGGATCCCGATGTGGGGCGTCACGAGTCTGACCGACCTCGAGCTAACGGTCAACGAGACGGTGAAGTCGGTCGTTCCGATCAGCCTGCTCCGTTCGGTTCCGAAAGTGTCGATCCAACTGGCCGACGAGCTGAAGGACGAGTACAACATCGACGCAATCTCCACACCTTGGCAAGATTTCGAGCTCCAGGGCTACTGTCAGCCGTCGAATAGCGACAAGGTGGACCTCACACTCAATCTCTCGCGCGAGGGTTGCTTCAATCCGTTCTCGGGGGAGAAGAAGGGTCCGATTACCGACTTCTACAAGCCCGAGGGCTCGAGAGTCTGGTTCTACACCTGCGAGCGTACGCGCCCGGACGGCGAAGTGCCCTATTTCGACGTGAAACTGGTGCGTAAAGACGACCCGAAACAGTATGTCAACGGCCAGGTCTATCTGTGCGACTACACCGACGGCAAGCCCGACATGAACAAGGCCTTCGATGGACTCGTCAGGAACCACGAGTACCAGTATGTGATCTCTCTCTCAAAATTAGAATTCATCGTATCCTTCCGCGAATGGGTATTCGGCGGGAAAGTACATATCGAACTGGAATAACGACTATGAAGCCGATAAAGAAAACCTACATATCACTGCTTGTGCTCCCGGCCCTTGCGTTGGGAGCATGTAGCGACGACGACCTTCTTCCCGGCGGAGCGCCTTCCAATCCGAACGCCATTACTTTCACGGCCAAGGCTGTGCGCGCCGCCGACTCACGCACACGTTCGGGTATGCCTGAATATGAGCCCCTCGAACTTTCGGGAGCGGGCAAGACCCTCTATCTCCATACATACGAGACCAATAAAGTGGGCTTCCGACCGGGGATTGACTCGAACAGCGGTACCCGCGCGAACCAAATTGAGTCGGCCGACGACCTGATCAAGTTTCACAAGACCTTCAAGGTACTGGCCAACCGCAAGGATGATGGCACCAACTATTTCGGATGGTCTGAAACCAAGTATGCCGGAGACAACCATTCGGTGTGGTTCACCGAGCGCACCCAATACTGGCCCGGCTCGGACGAGCTCGCTTTCTATGCGGTCTCGCCGGCTTCGGAATTCGACAATCTTAAATCTCTCTCGGTTTCCCCGAACGAGATCTCGTTCGCGTATGAGGCACAGACAAGTAACGGAGGCTCGAAAGATGCCGAGGCTCAACCCGACCTGTTGTTGGCCACCAGCGTATGCAACAAGGCCGGAAGCGTAGCCGGCCGTGCGCCGCTCGACTTCAGCCACGCACTGTCGGCCATCAAGTTTGCTGTGCGCGACGTGCTTGACGGTGAGGTGGTCTCGATCGAGATTTCGGGAGTCAACTCCAAGGGCAATTGTTTGTACGCCAACAACGATAAAGCCGAGGGTGCCGTCATCACATGGACCGGGCAGAGCGACCTAAAATCGTTTACCCAAACCTTCAACCATCCGCTTGAAAACCGCCCTGTCGTTAACCCGGGAGATGACTCTCAGGATTTGCTTCTCTCAGACAAGATGCCTGAGAAGAGCTTCATGATGATTCCGCAGCAGATTCCGGACGATGCGAAGATCACGGTCACACTCAAACGCACCAACGTCAAGGAGGGACCGGAAACCATCACGGTGAGCGGTAAGATCAAGGACAATCTGGTGACAGAGTGGAAACCGGGCCACGAGTATGTCTACACCATCTCGACCTCGAAGAGCAACTGGATCAATGTCTTCGCTGTCGGCGGCAACCATAATGCCTCCACAGACAACCCCAAGGATATAGCCGCCGGTAAGCACAATGTAACGGGTGGTCAGTATATCTACGTGTACGCTCCCTCCTATTACAAGGATAAAAAGATCGTCAACGGCAAGCCTCAGCCCGATTACCTTCACGATACCTATGGAGACGAAGCATATATGGACGTGCGCAGTTTCCGTTACCGTGCCAACAACCCGAATGTCGTTGAGGAACTTCCTTGGAGGGCAACTCACAGCGGCACGAAACAGGAACGTGTCCGTTCAGGTGGCAACGAAGAGGTGGCTAACCGAAGCCTGACGGCCGAGGAGTGGATGTTCAAACGCGAGGCGCTGTCCGGGGAAGGGAGCAGTGCGGAGAAGGGAGAGCGCAAGCAACTTGAGTTCATAGCCCACCATCAGATGACGACCTGGCCGGGCGATACGATCATGCAGGGACGTAAGGAGTACTCAGGCATCTCGAAGGAGAAGCCCTGGGATCTCTCGACATGTAACGGAGCGATCAGCCGCACGACCGCCAACTGCTACGTCATCGACCGCGGCGGCTGGTACTGCTTCCCGCTGGTATATGGAAACGGCTACGAGAATGGGTCGACACCGACTTACTTCGCCAAATATGTCGGAGAGGAATCGGGGTATACCGCCAATAACTTCGTGGACTATAACGGAGCCAAAATAACCGAACCTGATATCACGCAAGGCGACTCGGCCGACATCGTATGGTCTGACGTTTACAACGCTGTCAGCGATATTGATGTCTTCACCTATGGTGGCAAGAGGATGATCCGCTTCAAGGCGAACCAATACAACATGCAACAGGGTAGTGTGATTATTGCCCTCAAGGACGGGGACACTGTTGTCTGGAGCTGGCATATTTGGATCACCGAACATTGGCTCGACGCTGCGACCGGTATGCCGAACGTCTTCAAGTCTGACGGTGACTTCGCTAAATATCAGACAGCATTGGGATCGGGATGGCGCGAGAAAGGCGACGTGCTGATCGACAACCAGCATATCTCGAAGGACTATGGTTACTACATAGCCCCATACAATCTCGGATGGTGTGACCCCAAGACTGTGGACTATCTTTACCGTGCGTCCACGATGGAGTTTGTGCAGTATGACAAGGATGGAAAAGAAACCGGATTGAAAGCATCTCTGCCGATGATCCAGGATGGTCTCGAAATCACTTATAAATATGGCAACAACACATATTACCAGTGGGGACGCAAGGATCCGATGGTAGGTTTCGTTGACCATGAGCAGACTCTCAAGCGCAACTTCGGCCCGATGCAGTACAGGCTGGATACGCAACCGAAGAGTATGGCCCACTCCATTCAGAATCCCGAGGTGTTGTTTACGGGGGCTTCGACCGCAGGTACTTGTGAAGACTGGTGTAACGATCAAAGATATAATTATTGGAACAACAATGATAGCGATGATGTCGGTATAAAAACTGTATATGATCCGTGTCCCCCAGGTTACATGGTACCACCGGGAACTATGTTCGAGTTTATCGGACCGGCTGCGAGTAAATACTCGGGAGGTAACGATCACAGTGCCTTCTATAACGATGCATCCAATAATACCACCCTCGATACGTTTAACGGGGAAAGGCCCGATGACTACGTTTTCAAAGCCTACGCTGTAGATAAAAAGAATGGCGTGGAGAGTAACGCAGTCTGGTTACCGAGTACAGGTCATCGATGGTGGAAAGATAATTCGGAAATCGGCGGCGTCACATATAACGGAGGTGATAACTTCAACCCACAGATCGCCTATCTGTGGAGTTCGACAGTTATATTGGACGCTCAGTCGCAGACAAACCGGCAGGCCTCCCACTGCGGATCGAGTCTTGCACTGGGGTATGATAGATTCGATGAATTTGGACCCGGTAACCTATACGTTATCTGTGCCCATTTCTCGGGCCGTAAGGTGATGGCACGTCCGGTTCGTCCGATACGCCAGCAGTGGAGCAAGACTGCCGGCAGATAAACGGATTGTTGTAGCATTAATATATCATTACCGAAATCAAATCTTACATGGACATCAAAGCAGGCTGTGAAGCCTCGCGTCCACCAAAAAAAAGCCGCGTCGCGAGACGTGGCTTTTTTTGGATTTAATGAAAGATGAAATAATTTGCATATGAAAGCTCAAACGATTAACTTTGTAGGACCTTAAAGACCTTAGAGACCTTAGAGACCTTAGAGACCTTAGAGACCTTAGAGACCTTAAAGACCTCAGGGATTCAAAATAACTTAAACTAAACCATTTCATTATGGGTGAGCTGTTACCGAATAATTCTCAGTACAAGAAACTACTCTCTTACCAAAAGAGTGATGTTATCTATCAGATAACATTTTTCTTTTGTGAGCACTTTCTAAGAAAATCCGACAGGACCATTGACCAAATGATTCAGGCAGCCAGAAGCGGAAAGCAGAATATCATCGAGGGAAGTGCAGCCTCCAATACGTCAGCAAAAACCGAAATTAAACTCATTAACGTTGCGAAAGCCAGTCTAAAAGAACTGCTTGAGGATTATGAGGACTATCTTAAAACACGAGGGTGTCCGCAATGGCAACCGGGAAGCATTGAGTTTGAGACCATGAGAAAATTAGGGCGAGAGCATAATGATGCCGACTTCTTCATGAAAATCGTAACTACCCGTCCCCCCGAAACCATAGCTAACATAGCTATCATTCTACTCAATCAAGCAGATTATCTTCTCTTCAAGCAACTCGAACGCCTTGAAAAAGATTTCCTTGAGAGCGGAGGCTTTTCGGAAAGAATGACAGCTCTCAGAAAAAAGAAAAGAGGATTCTAAAGCCCTTAAAGACCTTAAGGACCTTAAAGACCTTAAAGACCTTAGAGACCTTAAAGACCTTAGGGACCTTAAAGACCTTAGAGACCTTAAAGACTTTAAAGACCTTAAGGTCTTTGTTTTAGCGGCGACGCTTGGATTTCGACTTGGATTTGGATTTGGAGGAGCCGGAGCGGGATTTGGAGGTGGAGGATTTGGTCTGGGCGCCGGCTTTGGCGGGGACCTTGAGGGTGGCGCCGGGCTGGAGTACGTCAGACTTCATGTTGTTTGCGCTCTTGAGCTCGTCGACGGTCACGCCGTGCTTCTTTGCGATCACATAGAGGCTCTCGCCAGACTTGACGGTGTGGGTGACGGTCTTGTGTGCCGCGGGCTTCTTCTGGGCTGCGGGTTTGGCTTGGGCGGTCTGCTTGGCGGTCGAAGCCTGGGCTGCCTGTTTGGCCGGCTTCTCAGTCGCCGGCGTGGCGGCCGCTACGTCGGCTTTGGTTGTGGTCACCTTCAGCTGCTGACCGGCACGGACAGCAGAGCGGCGGAGACCGTTCTGCGACTTGATGGTGGCGACGTCAACGCCATACATGTCGGCGATCGACGAGAGGGTCTCACCCTGAGCGACGGTGTGGGTGACGGTGCGGGGCTTACCCGAAGAGGCCACAGCGGCCTTGGCGGGCGCTGGCTGTACGGTCTCGGCCACCTCGACAACCGAGGCGGGATGGGCGGCGGTCAGCACCTCTTCGTCAGAGGGTACCTCGGCATATACATCGGTCTCCTCCACTTCGGCGACGGAATCATCGACAGCACCGGGGGTGACGGTCTCACGACGGGCATATTTGTCGGCGTTATAGGCGAAGATCTCATCTTGAGAGAGGAGGAAGGCGTGGACCTGCTGGCCGGGGAGGGTCAGCATATACACCTTCTCGGCCGAGCCGGGAATCAGGTCGGCGCGATATTGCGGATTGAGGATGCGGAGCTCCTCGACGGGGATGTCGAGGATAGCCGAAATCTGGTCGAAATGGAGGCGCGAGGAGATCCCGACGGTGTCGGTCACCAGAGGCTTGGTCGGGAGCACGGGCGAGATGTTGTGCTTGTCATAGTAGTTCATCACGTAGTTGGCGGCGATGAACATCGGGACGTATCCGCGTGTCTCGGGCGACAGATATTCGTAGATTGACCAGAAATCATGGCTCTTCGGGTCACCGCCGGCACGGCGGATCGCCTTGTTGACATTGCCGGGGCCACAGTTGTAGGCGGCGATGGCGAGTGTCCAGTCGCCATAGGTCTCATAGAGGCTCTTCAGATAGCGGGCGGCCGCTTCAGACGAGGCGTACGGATCGCGGCGCTCGTCGACAAGCGAGTTGACCTCGAGGCCCAGACCGTTGGCCGAGGCGAGCATGAACTGCCAGAGGCCCGTCGCGCCGTGGCGTGAGACAGCGTTGGGGTCGAGACCCGACTCGATCACAGGCAGATACTTGAGCTCGAGAGGGAGTTCCTCGGCTTCGAGAGCCTGCTCGAAGATCGGCATATAGTAGTTCGACAGCCCGAGGAGGCCGGCGACCTGGGCGCGTCCACGACGGGTGTAACGGTCGATGTAGTTGCGCACGATCGAGTTGAAGGGGAGCTCGATGACAGTCGGCAGGGCGGCGAGGCGCTTCTGGATCTCGGCGTCGGAGGTGTTCACGTCGTCGAGTTTCTCAAATCTTTGGTCAGTGGCGGTATAGTTCTTCATGTACCACCCTTCGAGCAGTTTCTGGGTGTCGGCTTCGAACGACTCGGGATAAACGATCGCCGAGTCCTCGATCGAATGTTTGAGATCGGCCACGCTGGCGTTTTTCTTGGGACGAGCCGCGGCGCCGGGCAGCGCGATGGCAGCAAGCAGAAGAGCGGATATGAGGTGTCGCAACATAATTGGAAGATGTAGTAGATTAGGGAGTTAGAAGGTCAGTGCCCACTGGAGTCCGACCGAGGCCTTTGAGGTGATCGTCGGAGTCGGCGAGCCTTTCGAGGCGGGGATGACCGCGGGGGCGACATCCATCGCGACGTCGGGCGAGATATCGAAGTGGGCGAGCGAGGCGTCGACGTAGGCGTCGACTATGCAGAGGAGGTACAGACCGACCATGCCGATGATACAGAGGTCACGGTTGCGTCGGAAGTAGTCCTTCCTGTTTTTCAGAATGTTGGAGAGCCACGACTGGTCGAGGTCACCCTCCTGGGTAGTCGGGGGGAAGAAGTTCATGTAGCTCTTCGTGTCGGGGTCGGCGTCGAGCAGGTCGCGGTACGCGCGGGTGTAGTCGGTATACTGCGTGTTGTTCCAGGCCGTTCCGTATGCGAGGCCCATGAAGCCGCCGACGACGATCGGGAGCTTCCAGTAGCGGCGGTTGTAGATCTGACCCAGTCCGGGACAGAGGGCCGACATCCAGACGGCGCACGTCGGGTCGGGGTTGAAGGCTTTCTTTCCCTGGACGACATAGGGATTCTCCGGGTCTTCGACGACAGTCTTGGTCGTATCGGCCTCGGCGACAACCTCATAGGGTGTCGGGACGAGGATCTCACCGTCGACATATGCGGCCGAATCGGAGGGCAACGGACGGCGGGGAAGGCGTCCGGCGGCGTCGGTCGAGAGGGCCGGGCGCTCGGGGAGCGGAGTCTGGCCCTCGGTCGCAGACTGGGCCGAGAGTCGGGGAATCCCCGTCAGCAGGAGGGCGCACAGCAGGAAGAGTCGGAAGAAGCACTTCATCTCAATCGGCGGCAGGGGGGTTAGCGGAAGCGTTCGAAGAGCGCGACGAGTTTTCGCAGCTCCTCGTCAGATCCGAATTTGACGGTGATCGACCCCTCCCCTTTCGTATTGCGCGAGAACTTCACCGGGGTGGGGAAATATGTGGCCAGTTGACGCGCGAACTCGTCATACTCGCCGAGATTGTTGGCCGGCGATGCGGGACGCGCCGGGTCCTTCTCCTTTTCTTCGGCCCACTGGCGGGCGAGTTGCTCGACCCGGCGCACCGACAGGCCCTCCTTGAGGATCAGGTTGTAGAGCTTCAGCTGGAGCTTCGGGTCCTCGACGGCGAGCAGCGCGCGGGCGTGGCCCATGTCGAGCTTCTTGTCGCGCAGGCCAAGCTGGATCTCGGCGGGAAGCTTCAAGAGGCGGAGGTGGTTGGCGATGGTCGTGCGTTTCTTACCGATGCGCTCCGATAGGCGTTCCTGGGTGAGGTGATAGTTGTCTATCAGTTTCTTGAAGGCGAGGGCGACCTCGATAGCGTTGAGGTCTTCGCGCTGGATATTCTCGATGAGGGCCATCTCGGTCACTTCGGTGTCCGAGACGGTGCGCACATAGGCGGGGACGGTCGTCTTTCCGGCACGCGAGGCGGCGCGCCAGCGGCGTTCGCCGGCGATGATCTGGTACCGGCCGTTTCCGAGGTCGCGGAGCGAGAGGGGCTGGACGATTCCGAGCTCGCGGATCGAGGCGGCGAGCTCTTCGAGAGCCTCCTCGTCAAACGAGCGGCGGGGCTGGTCCGGGTTGGGGCTTATGAGGTTTATGTCGATTTCGTTGATAGCCGAGGAGCCGTCGGTCTGCACGTCGCGCGACGATGAGATCAGCGAGTCGAGACCGCGTCCGAGAGCATTTCGTTTGATCGCCATCTATTCTGTTTTAGGAGTTAGTTTTGGGTTTGCGGCGCTGGCGGGTATTGAGCTCCTTGGCGAGCTGTGTGTACGCGATCGCGCCGCGCGAGTCGGGGTCATAGAGGATGACCGGGATGCCGTGTGAGGGACTTTCGGAGAGCTTGATGTTTCGCGGAATCACCGTGCGGAAAACCATGTCGCCGAAGTGGCCCTTGAGCTCTTCGAAGATCTGGTTGGCGAGACGGAGACGGGCGTCGTACATCGTCAGCAGGAAGCCTTCGATCTCGAGCGTCGGTTTGAGCCGGGCCTTGATGATGCGTATCGTGTTGAGGAGCTGAGATATACCCTCGAGGGCGAAATATTCGGCCTGGACGGGAATGATCACCGAGTCGGCGGCCGTCAGGGCGTTGACAGTGATGACACCGAGCGAGGGAGAGCAGTCGACGAGGACGTAGTCGTAGGCGTCGCGCACCGGGGCGAGTACTCTCGAGAGTTCGCGCTCGCGGTCGGGGCGGTTCATCAGCTCCACTTCGGCGCCGACGAGGTCGATTCCGGAGCAGAGCATGTCGCAACCCTCTATCTGCGTCTTGATCACCGCGTCGGCGGCGGGATATGAGTCGACGAGACAGTCGTATATCGTAGCCGGTGCCTGCTCGGGATCGACGCCCATGCCGGAGGTTGCGTTCGCCTGCGGGTCGGCGTCGACGAGAAGGACCTTTTTGCCACCGAGAGCGAGACAGGAGCCGAGGTTGAAGGCCGTTGTGGTCTTCCCGACTCCTCCCTTCTGGTTGGCTATAGCAATTATCTTACCCATAGTGTTTTATAGTTCGCCCGGAGGCCTTTTTGGAGGCCCGGAAGCGAGGTCGGATCAAAAGATTCAAATCCAAATTGCAAAATAAACCTATTTTTTTGAGATAACAGCCGTTTTGGTCTTAAAAAGCGTTAATTTAGCTTTCAAGAGGTTGATTTTTGTCGGGGACGGTGAGGTCGAGGGCCTTCCAGCCGTCGCGGCGGATACGTTCCCAGTTGTCGCGGCTTCCCCATGCTGCCTTGATCCGCGCCTCGTTGTTCTCTTTCAGCCAACGGAGCGGGCTGAGCGGTGTCGAGCGGGCAACACGGCCCATAAAGGCCTTGATCAGCGGCTTGGGAGCGAGCGGGGCGAGTTTGAGATACCACGGAGCCTCGCGTCGCAGGCGGTCAAACCATTCGTCGGCCGTCTCGCCGCTGCGGAAGTGGAGGAAGTTCTCGAGGTCATCGGCGTCAGAATACCACATTCCGTGGAAGTTGCCTGTCGCGAACCAATGGGCGTCGAATATCTGCTCGGGGCGACCGAGGCCTAGCGCGCCGAGGATCTTGCACTCGAATTCGTAGTTGGTCAGGCGGTACGAAGGGCCCGAGCTTATGTTGTAGGCCCGGTTCCAGAACTCGGCGGGGACCTCATCGCGACAGAGACGTTCGAGCAGACGGCCCGAGTCCTCGACGGTCGCCCATTCGAGAACGCCCTCGAAGGGGACGTGGAAAGTGATAGGGTCCGAGGCCTTTCCGAGGAGGCCCGGGTGAAGGATTCCGGACTGACGGAGCACCACACGGTTGCGGATCGGACTGGCGAGCAGAATCTTCTCGGAGTCGATCTTCGAGCGGGCATACTCGTCGAACTGCGCGGGGGTCTGCGGATCGTCGGCATCACCCCAGATGTTGGGCGGGTTATGAGGGCCATATTGGGCCACGGAGCCTATGTAGACCACCTTCACGCGGTCGTCACCGCCCGTCTCGTGGACGGCGCGGACGATGTTGGCCATCGCCTCGGTGTTGGTCTTGTAGCAGAGTTCCGGGTGCCAGTCGGCCGCGGGCGAGACGAGTCCGCCCACGTGGAGGACGATGTCGACGCCCTCGACAGCCTTGCGGACAGAGTCATAGTCGCGAAGGTCGCCCCAGACGACGCGGACGTCGGTCATAGGTTCGAGCATCTTGCGGTTCTTCTTCGAATCGCGGGCGAGAACGGTTATATCGTGGCGGCCGACGGCGCGGAGTTCGCGGAGGCCGGCGGCGCCCATGATGCCTGTGGCGCCGGTTAGGAGAACTTTCATCGGTGATTTAGTTTTATTGAACGTACCCGCTCGGCCTCGACATCAGGCAGAGCGAGATGGAGGAGAGTATCGCCTCGAGGAGAGGTGTAGAAGTAAAGGGGGACGGCTGTGGAGGAGACGACAGAGCCGTCGGATAAAGTTATCTCAGCCGATGCCGGTTCGACTATATAAAGGGGCTCGCCGGAAGGTGGAAGGTAGCCGAACGGAGGCTGACAATAAAGGGCTCCGTTATGGTGGAATATTCCCACGGGCGGAGGGGTGGGGGCGCCAGCCAGGGCCTCGGGCACGACGGCGAGGTTGCGGTTGCCTTTGGCATGTCCCATCGAGCTGATATTGAAGGGGGTGATCCAGGCCAGACGCGAGGGATAGTAGAGCGTCAGGGGAGAGACGGCTCTCTTCGGAATCACGTCATAGTAGACCGTGCCGGTCGGGCTCATGTCGAGACCCTCCTCAATTTGGAGCGCCTCATGGTGGAAACGGATCTGCCAGTCGATGACATAAAGCAGATGGGCCGCGCAGAGACCTATGGCCAACAGTCCGGCCAGACCCCGCAGCCAGCGCCTAAGGCCGAACCAAAGGGAACGCGCAAGCATCCCCAAAGCCACCAGCGAACAGAGCGCCGGCCAGAAGCAGACGCGAGGGGTGTAGGTGACCATGAGCGAGATGACCACGCCGACCACCGCGGCGGTGAAGAAGAGGGGGAAGTAGGGACGACGGATGAGGTCGCGGAGGTGTGAGCGGCCACCCTTGCTCAGAAGGCAGACGAGAGTCGAAAGCACCAGGACGCAGAATAGGAAGATATCGGTCATGTACCTGAGGCCCATCGGGTTGGGATTGGCTCCGAGTTCGGCAGACGAACGGCTCAACATCCCCGGCGAGAGGGTCATCAGCGCACACGAGAGTGTGTAGACACACAGGAGGATCCACCATCGGCCGGGCATACGGAAGCCGCGCAGAATAGCCACAACACCGAGGCCGCAGATAGTCGGGACAGCGAATCCTTCGTGCCAGAACCCGGCGACCACAAGGGCCGGAATCGACAACCAGAAACGCCACCCTTTGAGCTCGGAGCGAGTCATCTGCCAGATGGCCCCGAAAGCCACGACAGCTCCCCAGACATAGTTGAGCGCATAGTCGCGCACGAGCAACGAGTCGCGCCACGGAAGGAAGACGGCGACCGCGAACCACATCACCCCTACCCCGGTCCAGCCGACACGCGAACCGAGTCCCACGCGCGCCGCACACCAGACAATCAAGGCGACGGCGATGCCGGTCAGCCACGGGAACAGGTACTTCCACGGGCTCCAGAGCGTGGTCAGCGGCGAGAGGATATTCGAGAGGCGTCCGTTGTCATAAGTGCGCAGTTCGTCACAGTAGGCCATCCACGCCCTCAAGGAAAAGTCATCGACGCCCCCGTTGTGGTCGCGATAGACCCCCATAAACTGCCAGTCGTCGAACTGGAAAGGGGTGAGCCAGAAGAGAATGCCCCACAGCAACGCGATCAGGAACAAGACGTCGAGACTGCCGCCGGGAGGGAGAAGACGCTTAGTAGACATTGACTTGCAGGTTTTCAGGCGAGAGGTCGATGCCGGTGACCAGTGCCGGGTCTATCTCGTACGGGCGGATATAGAGGAGCGTGTCGCCCGGCTGGTTCACATAATAAAGCACGAGCGCATCCGAGTCGAGTACCTCCGAACCGTCGGCGAGAGTCAGACGGCAGTCCGGGAAGACGGGGATGTAGGCCGCCTTGGCCCCGCGGATGTCGAGGAAGGGGACGCGGCGACTGTCGACGAAGAGGGCGTCGCCGGTCGAGAAGGCAGGGACATTGCCGCGGAGACGCTTCGCATTATCGGGAGTGGCGTCGCGCAACGAAGAGGGCACGACGGCGACCAGCGGATAGTCTCTCATCGCGCTGAGTGTCTCGTAGTTATACTCGGACACCCACATTGACTTCGAGGGGTAGTTGAGGGTCAGTTTCGGGAGCGACCAGGGGGAGATGATGTCATAGTAGACCGTTGAGCGCTCCGAACGCTCGAGCAACGAGAGAATGTCGCGGTTCTGATGCCAATATTTTGTCTGCCAATTGATTACGAAGAGCAGATGGACCACACATAGGATGATCGCCACCCCGCCGCAGGCGAAGCGGAGACGCCAGTCGACTCTCACCCACAGCGGACACCAGAGCATCCCGAGCGCGATGATCGAAGCCAGCGAGGGCCAGAAGCAGACGCGGGGAGTGTATGAGAAAAGGAAGGCGAGGAAGGTGCCCGTGACGGCGATCGTGAAGAAGACGGGGAACTTCCACCCCTTGAAGAGGGCGAGCAGATGGCGCCGGCCCGCGCTGAAGAGGAGCGCGCCGACCATTGAGGCCCCCAGGGCGCCGACCATCAGCACGTCATAAAGGAAGCTCAGCTTCAGCCACCCGCCCGAGTCGGTCACCTCGCGTTCGATTCGCCCGCGCACGAGCGGCGACGAGACGAGCACCAGGACGGTCACCCCATAGATGAGGCATAGGATCCACCACTGGACCGGCATACGCCCGCGACGCAGAAGCATCACGAACCCGAGGCCGCAGAGGGCTGTGGCGGCGAACCCTTCGTGCCACCAGCCGGCGAGCAACACCAGCGGAATCCCGACCCAGAAGCGCCAGTTCCATCGGTCGGTGCCCATGATCAGCCACACGAGGAACATGGTCAGCACGGCCGGGTAGACATAGTTGAGCGAATAGGTGACCGTCACCAGAAAGTTACGCCAGGGGAGGAAAAAGGCGACCAACAGCCAGACCACGCCGAACGACGCCCAATCGAGATGGCGCCCGAAGGCGTAGCGCGAGGCCATCCAGATCATCAGGGCGACCATCAGACCGGTCAGCCATGGGAAGATATATTTCCACGGGCTCCAGAGCATCGAGGGGATCGCCAGAAGGTTGGAGATTCGCGACGTGTCGTTCACGCGGAGCTCGAGGGCATACTGCCACCAGGCCGAGAGAGAGGGGGTATCGGACATGCCGTTGTGGGAACGGTAGACAGACACAAACATCTGATCATCAACCTGGACCGGGGTCAGAAAGAAGAGGACACCCCAGAGGATGGCGACAAGCAGGGCGACCGCCGGCACACCGGGGCCGACGAGGCGCCCGAAAGGACAGCGGTCAGAAGAAGTTAGGGGGCTATTCATAGCGCAAAGTTACAAAAGTTATTCGCAATGACCAAAATATCCGTCGAACCGGAAAAGGGGGTTGTAATTTTGCACCACGAACGGCGGACAACCCGCCAAAACAAACCCAAAAACTTAAACACACAAAAGAAATGAAAAAAGAAGAAGTAAGCGTCCTTGAACGTATTCGCCGCCTCATCGAGCCGGACGAAAAGAGAGAACAAACCGCCAAGGGTCAAGGTCCGGAAGCGGAAACCAACGAAGAGGCGGAAGCCGGACCGGAAGCCGACACGGAGGACACGGGCTCCGCCCGCGTCGCCGAACCAAGACTCGAAGAGGCCGGACCGGAGGCCGAGAGCGAGGGGGAGGTTGAGGCCGAACCGGAGTTCGAGATCGATTCCGAAATCGTAAAGGAGAAGCGGATAGAAGAGCTCGAAGCGCAAGTCGAGTATCTCTACGAGAGCCTCAACAAAAAGGAAGAGGAAGTGAAGACGGCCCGTAACGAAGGATATATCGAAGGCCGGAACCAGGGGCTTATCGCAGGCCGCAACGCCAGGATCGAAGAGTTCCTCGTCACCGACCCCGACGACTCAATCCCCTCGCCCGGAGCCTCGGCTCCCCAAAGCTCCGCGGCCGACTCAATCTTCTCGCTGGCCGCCGGTGCCCGATGAGATCCCTTTCAAACAAGAATTTTTCGTAATCATACTTTAAAGATTTATCCAAACAATTAACCAACAATTTTTATTAACAACTTAAATTTCAAAGTTTTATGAACAAATCAATCGTGCCGGGCCAGCCGGCAACAGTATCTCAGCTGGCAACTTCTTCGGCAATCTTCGAAGCCGATATCGACGAACAGCTTTTCAGCTTCAATTCTGACGACACCCCTCTGATGAACCTGATGCTGAAGGCCAAGAGAGTGAAGGTCAACTCGCCCGAGGTCGATCACTTCATGATCGACGAGCCGAAGGCCTCGGTCTACACCAGCGCCCCTCTCAAAGGGGGAGCGACCCAGTCGCCCCTGCCGCTCGGAAGCTCGGACCAGGAGTATCCCCGCGCCTACACGACCCTGCTCGCAAAGGGTGTGACCGCCTTTGCCCCCGACGGCGAGACGGAGCTTCCGGGAACTGACATGATGCTCTTTGTCACCGGGACCGACCCCGCGACCAACAACCCGCTGGTGCGCGCCGTCAACGGTCCGAAAAACAACCCCTCTGACGAGGTCTGCGTGCTTCCCGACATCCCGAAGGGCACGGAGATGGTGATTCTCGCCAACTCGCTCTACGAAACCCAGAAGGAGGTCGACCCGGATCTGATCGTTCCGCAGGCACAGACGATCTACCTCCAGAAGCGCGGAATGAACCAGGTCGTTTCAGACTACTTCGACTCTCAGCGCAAGCGCATCCCCTTCTCGAAGGCCGTGATCGCCGAGCGCGCGATCGCCAACTTCAAGGTGCGCGGAAACCGTACGCTCTGGGCCGGACACGCCGGCAAGTTCTCGGTCAACGTTCCGCGAATGGGCACCCAGACGGTCTACACGACCGAAGGCCTCCGCTGGCAGTTCAAGCGCGAGGTGTCGGTCATCGGAGAGTGGAACGTCGAGCGACTGATCGGCCTGGCGAAGGTCTTCTTCACCGGCGAGGATGTCCCCAAGACCGGTCTGCTTCTCGCGGGCAAGCAGTTGCTTGAGCGACTGCAGTGTATCGACTACTCCAACCACCCCGAGGTGCAGATTCAGCAGACGACGAACTCACTCGGATGGTCCGTCACCCAGATCCACACCGTCTTCGGCGACATCCAGATCAAGCGCGAGCCGACGCTCGATCGCCTCGGCTGGGGCGGATCGGGAGCGCTGATCGGCGAAGACCGATTGGTCCACTACGTTTACTCGAACGAGCATTCGTTTTCGGATCGCGTCGAGGGTGAGGAGGCGACCCGCAGCGGCCTTCTGATCTGGGATGCGCTGGCCCTCAAGGGCACCTGCCACCTGTGGCTCAACGGCGACGAAGAGCTGAGACCGAACACGATCCAGTTCTGGAGCGACCCCGAGACGGCTCCCACCGCAGAGATCGGTTCGCTCTACTACCTGACGACAGACTGCGAGGCAATCTCGCCTCTTGCCCGCCAGGGTGAGATCTGGGTCCGCCAGTCGACCATGTGGGAGCTCTATAAAGGAGACCTCGTAATCTAAACTTTAAAAACTTGAATGTATGAAAGAGACACTTTATTACACACCAGGGAAGCTCGAGTGGCATCTCCGAATCCCGGCCTCGCGCCGAAATCATCTGGTCGTCAGCTTTACGGGCGGATCATTCACCTCGAGAGGACTCGTCTGCGGGTCGTTCACAACCGACAATCCAGTAATCCAGCAGCTGATCGAGGAGTCACGTGAATTCAAAACAGGTCAAATCAAAAAAAGGTAACCGCTATGGTAATCTCTCTTACGGATCTGATCAAGAAGGTCAGAATCAAAATGAACGAAGACCCTGTCGACGCCGGCCTCGAGGGAGGCGTGGGCCACTCGGGCCTCACACTCGACCAGGTGATAGCCTCGGTAGCCGACGAGGAGATCGAGCGCGTAATGGAGAAGACAGTCTTCTCCGGGATTGACGATCTTCAGAAATGGTATGGCGAAATCAAGGTCCGCGACGGCATCGGGCTCCTCGCGATTCCCCACGACTGCTATAGGCTCGTGGAGCTGAAGATCTCAGGCTGGGAAAGGGCGGTCACCGAAGTCTCGGGTCCTGCCGACGACGATTACTGGCGACGCAATTCTGCGAGCCGACCCGTCAGGGGCACATTCGCCTGTCCGCGCGCCTACTTCGTCGAGAACACCGAGGGACGCTTCCTCGAACTTCACCCCTGCGAGCAGGGTGCCGAAATCGAGTATGGCGACTATCTGTCGGACCCCTGGCTGACTCCCGCAGGCCACTACTACATTCCCGAACGGGTCGTAGGGCGCGTCATCTCGACGATCGCCAGCAGGGCACGCGAGATAATCAATCAATCTTAATATTAACCGCTGACCCCGGGCCTCACGTCCTATTCGGACGCCGGGACCGGGGTCACTAAAAAACTTGAATGTATGTTGGAGATATTGACAATGATCGGAGGCGTCGCCGCTTCGCTCGGCGGCGTTTCTTTCCTCACCTTTATGATCACGCGCGCCTACATCAGGCGCGAATCGGCCGCCCGGGCTCTGGGGGCCGAGGCTGAGACGGTCGAGAGGATCGACCGCATCTGGCGCGAAAGAGTCGAGGAGCTGTCCCACCGAATCGAGCAGCTCGAGAAGATGGTGGCCGAACAGACCGACCTCATCCTGACGCTCAGGCGGCAGCTTGCCGGACTGGGCCCCGTGCAGTGAGCCGGCGGAGCGTGCGGCCGAAGGCTATCCGGTAAAAGATGGCGGCCGAGAAGAGGGCTACCGAGAACGAATAGTAGATTCCGACGTTCTTCCACCCGAGCGGATCGGCAAACAGGAGCAGAGCCGGAGTCCCGAGCACGAGATAGGCTATGATCGAGATCCAGAGCATGGGGTTGACGTTTGACGTTCCGCGAAGGGCGTTGGCATAGGTAAGCTGGATTGCGTCGCCATACTGATAAAGAATCAGCGGCGGAATCATCAGCAACGCGGCGGCCACAACGGTGGGATCATCGGTAAACCGATCGATCAGCCACGGCCCGGCGAAGTAGAAGACGACCATGGCGAGGGTGGCCAGTACGAGATTCAGATGCAGACCGGCGATGGCGGTAGACCGCATGGAGGCGACGTCGTTCGTACCGGCGAAATTGGCCACTCGGACTGCTATCGCCACACCGACGCTCATGAAAATCATGAAGCCGAGCTGGGAGATCGTCAGGATCACCTGATAGGAGGCGAGCTGGATGGTTCCGAACCATCCGCAGACAATAGCGCCGAAGGTCCACATGAAGCACTCGACTCCGCTCTGGATCATCACCGGGTATGAAGTCACCCAGACGCGCCACTTCGCGCCGTGTCGCTTTGCCTTTCGGGAATCCGGTTCGGAGACCGCCAGGGGGTCGATCCCCTCGCCTACCCTCGTCCGGGCTCCCAACATATATGGGCGGTAGCGCCGGCGGGTGAAGAAGACAGCGAGTATGGCCACGACGCAGAACCAGCGCGAGATCAACGTGCTCAGTCCGGCGCCGGCGAGACCCATTTCGGGACATCCCCATTTGCCGAAGATGAAGAGCCAGTTGCCGAAGATGTTCAGGGCGTTTGCGGCCAGGATTATCCACATCGGGGTCGCCGTGTCGGTCACGCCATTGGCCGTCTGCTGGCAACAGCTGAAGATAGCGCAGGCCACGAGGCCCCCGAGGACGTAGAGGTAGTATTCGCGGATCAGCGGCATCAGCTCGGCCGGCTGGTTCATCACGTCGAGAAAGGGATATAGAGCCCCCATGATTATGGTGGCGACGATTCCGATGGCGACGTTGACGACAAGGCCGGCGCGAAACATGCGCCCGGCCGCGTGACGGCGGCGCTGGCCGAAGAGGGCGCCGATCAGCGGCGTCATACCGTTGCCGAAGCCGATCAGCATCACGAAGGCGACCATAAAGAAGGAGTTGACGAAGGCGGCCGCGCCGAGGTCGTTGAGACCGTAGGCGCCGACCATCATCGTGTCGGCGAATGAGACGACGATGATTCCGAGTTGGGTGACGAGCACCGGCAATCCGAGGCGAATCAGCTCGCGATAGTGAGAGAAGTATCGTTTCATGGTTAGCGCAGGGGACAACCCCGATATGTAGACGGCGACAGAGGGGGGTTTATTGTGTCGGTCTCTGCTAAAATTTTTGCCAAAATATTTGCATTGTTAGATTTTTGTCACTAACTTTGCACCATCAAATTTAACACAACTAAACTTTAACTCTTGAATGTTATGAGAAAGATTGGATCAATCTGCGGTTTTATCACCGCACGCAACCGTGAAGTGGCCGAAAAAGCCATGAGACTCGCCTATGAACGCGGTGTAAACGTCAGCGAAGTGGTCGACGAGGTGGCCGAGGGGACATCTTCGCGATTCTGGATCGAAGAAGATCGCGCCCTCCGCCTCATCAGAGACCGTCGGCGCGGACATATGCCCAAACGACGCACCCGCGAACAGATGTTGCTCGAAATCGAGCGCCGCACGGAGGCAATCCTCAGGAGCGACCCCTCGCTCAACCTCCCCGAAGCGGTCTATGAGGCCGTCAATTCACCGGCACCCTCCTATTATATCGCCGGACGCTCCGTGAAGCGCGCGATTCAAGCTCGCATGCGGGGTTATGTGCCCGAGTATCGCCGTGACGCAGTATCACCGGCTTCCAGCCGGTATCCGTTAAACGAGTCAGGAAAGGAGGAAATATGGTGAAGACAGACTATGAGCTGATTGACCGCGCGGCGGCGGCATGGATGGGGTGGAGCCGGTTTCGAGAGGAACGCCTGCGCAACAAGCGGTATACGTTCGGCGACCAGTGGTGTGACACCATCACGGTCGACGGCGAACGGATGACCGAAGGCCGATGGATCGAGAAACAGGGATGTGTCCCGCTGAAGAACAATATGATCAGGCGGCTGGTGCGAAGCGTCGTCGGCGTCTTCCGCCAGAACTTCAAGGTCCCGTCGGTCACGGCCCGTGATCCGGAAGAGAAGGATATGGCGGAGATCATGAACCGCCTTCTGGACATGAACGCGACGGTCAACAACCTCGACGAGCTTTACGCGCGGACGATGGAGGAGTTTCTGATCTCGGGCGTGGCGATTCACCGCAAGTGGTTCGGGCGCCGCGAAGGGGTCAGCGATTGCTGGACAGACTATGTTCACCCCGATATGTTCTTCGCCGAGACGGGCACGGGCGACTTCCGCGGATGGGATATCCCCTTCCTGGGGCAGATTCACGACTACACTTTCGACGAGCTGTGCTCGCGCTTCTGCGACACACCGGAGAGCTACGATATCGTGGGGCGGATCTACGGCTCGACGCAAACCTATCCCCTATCGCCGACCGACTTCGGGTATGCCCCTTCGACGCGAAGCTTTTTCGAGCCGCAAAACGGCGCCTGTCGCGTGATCGAGGTGTGGGAACGGCGTCACGAGACGCTCTGGCTCTATCATGACCGGAAGGAGGGGAAGCTTTACGAAACGACGTGGAGGATGCCCGCGGAGCTTCATGAACGTCTGAACGCGTTGAGAGCCGAGCGAGGCCAGGGCCGGGTAGACATCCGGATGCGACACGCGACGCGGTGGCGATACACCTTCCTCGCTCCGACGGGCGAGATTCTCCGACGTGGTTATTCGCCCTATCGGCACGGCGAGCACCCGTTTGTGGTCAAGGGGTATCCGCTGATCGACGGCGAGATCCACTCGTTTGTGGCCGACGTGATCGATCAGCAGAGGTATACCAACCGACTGATCACGCTCTACGACTGGGCTATGAGGGCCTCGGCCAAGGGAGTGCTTTTGATTCCGACCGGTTCGGTTCCGCACGGCCACAGCGTCCAGGAGATGGCCGAAGAGTGGAGCCGCTTCAACGGGGTGATCGAGTATCGGCAGACAAACACGGGGGCGAAGCCCGAACAGGTCTCGGCCAACGGGACGAACATCGGGATCACGGAACTTCTGAACATCCAGATGAAGATGTTCGAGGAGATCTCGGGAGTCAGCAGTGCGCTTCAGGGGAAGCTGGAAAGTTCGTCGATGAGCGGCACGCTCTTCAACCAGCAGACACGCAACGCGCTGGCCGCGCTCCAAGATCTGACCGACTCGTTCCGGTCGTTTATCATCGAGGGGGCGATCAAGGATGCGGCCAACATCCGCCAGTTCTACAGCCGCCAGGATATCGCAGCGGCCGCGGGCGAGGGGGCCGGGACTATACTCGACTCGACAGCCCGTTTCGGAAGGCTAAGCCGTGACTTCCGATTCAGCTGAAGATAGATGACATTTTGACAATTTGACATCTTGACAATTTGACATCTTGACATCTTGACATCTTGAGACGAAGAGAGGCGACCCCGGAGTTTCCGAGGCCGCCTCTTCTATAGGGAGGGGGGGATGTTTACTTCTTGACCATCTTGAGGCTGTAGACGTGGTCGTAGCCGATGGTGAGAGTGACGTCGTAGGTGCCGGGCTCGCAGGTGAGGTTGGCACCGCCATAGTTGAGGTTGTCGAGTTCACCGCCGAGGTTGAAGCCGTCCCAGTTGCCGTTCGAACGGATCTTGAAGTCACCGTTTTCGGGGAAGGTCACTGTGGCTGTCCAGACGTTGAAGTCGGCGTTGGGGGTCAGCTCGATATCGGGAGTACCGGTAGCTTCGTCGCCCCAGCCGGTCATGTTGCCGACAAGGCCGAGAGTCTTCACTTCCTGAACCGTATACTTCAGGGCGGCGAGGTCAACGTCCATCCATGTCAGACCCGGAGTCTCGACGGCGATGGTCAGCGACTTGTTGCCGGCCACGAGAGTTCCGGCCGGAGCGGTGGTAGACGTACCGAACTGGAGACCCTTGAAGTTCTTCTGTGCGGTGAGCTTCCAGCCCGAGAGGAGGATGGCCACACCCGAGAAGTGAACGTTGTCGTCGGTGGTCAGCAGACAGGCCTTGTTGAACTGGCCCTTCTGAACCCAGACGTAGAGTTCGTCGGCGGCATACGAGATCGAGTAGGTGTTGTTCAGAGCGTCGAAGACGATCAGGTACTTGGCGGCGGCGGTCAGTTCGCCGGGCTTGCCGTTGGCAATGAGGTCGCCCGAGAGGGTGTCGGCCGCGGTGTCGGCGGCAACGCCGAGAAGACCGGTGGTGGCGCCTGCGTTCTGAACAGACTCGGGGATAACCTGCCACTGAACGTTTCCGCCCAGAGAGGTCAGGTCGTCTTCGGTCACGTCGAGGACGTAGCTGAAGAAGGGATCGTCATACTGGTGCTTGTCGCTGTGAGACATCTTGACAACACCGCCGAGGTTGGTCTTGAGGTAGTAGACGGGCTCGATGTGGCTGTAGGCGGCGTCGAGCATCGGGGTGACGGCGATCTCCTTCATTCCGAGCTGATTGCTCAGGAGAGTGAGCTGGGTGCCGTTTACGAGATAGCCCTGGACGGCGATCCAGACGTTGCGCGCAACCGGTTCGCGGCCGTAGAGGGTAACGACAGCGTCGTTGAAGTCGTCGGCGTTCACGCGGATGTCGTTGGTCTCGGTCTCGATCAGGTCGAGGAGGATTTCGTCAGAGAACTTGTCGTTGCTGGCCACGCGGAGGCGGAAGTAGGGCTTGAAATCGGCGGGGAGCTGGTAGCCGTCCTGGACTACGCTCCACGAAAGGAGATTCAGCTCCTTGCCTTCCTTGCCGTTCAGGTCGAAGCCCGGCTTGGCGAAGTCATCGAGATAGGAGATTCCGATACCGTTGGCTTCCATCACGGGCTCCTGCTCGTTTACCTGCATCTTTCCGAGATCGGAGGTGTCGTCACAGGCAGTGAATCCGAGGGCGAGCAGAGCTGCGCAAAAGATTCCTATTTTTTTCATGTGTGATGTTCGTTTTGAGATTACAGGATAACGTTGAAGTAAACCTTATAGGTCGAGCTGCTGAGGTCGACGGTCATCTTGAGGTCGGCGGCGGCTCCACCGGTCACGTCGGCCCAGTTCGAGAGGTTCCATGAACCCTTGCCGTCGACTGCGTCGCCTTCATAGCTCATGGCGTCGGGGTCGAGCGCAACGCTGATTGCGTTGTCTTCAACCTGCGAGCCGATCGAGTTGTTCTCCCAGTCGCCGAGGGCGGTGTAGAAACGGAAGGCACCGGGCGATTTGCCCTCTTCGATGTGGATGGTGGCGCTGTAGACCTTGCTGCCGATGGCGTTCTCGGGCTCGGAGAGGAGCACGAGGGGCGACGGAGCATTGATGTTCCAGCCGGTGTATTCACCGATCATCCAGATTGTGCCGGGGACTGCGACCGCGAAGTAGGGGACGATCGAGAGCTCGATCACGTTCGAGTAGATGCTCGAGTAGTCGGCGTGGGGGATGAAGGCGTGAACGCGGACGAAGACCTTCTGGGCCTTGCCGGCGAACTTCTCGTTGAACTCAGCCTCCTGGTCTTTCTCGGTGATACCGTTGAGGGCGTTGATCGCAACGGCCATGTCGAAGGCCGAGCATGTGATCTTGGCGTTGGTATCGACGGTGCGGAGAGACTCGTAGGTGGCGGGAGTGGTGACGTTGCCGTTTTCGTCAACGACAGCGTCTTCGAACTCGCCGGTCAGCGACGCCTGCACCTGATACTGGGTGACCACGCCGAGGCCGTAGTTGGGCTGGGAGACGGTCAGCTCGATCGAAGTCGAGGTTGCGTCTTCGCCTTCGCCGCCCTCCTGGAGGATATAGGTCTGGTTTGCCAGAGCCGGAGTGTTGAGGTGGAAGTCAGTAGGCTTCTCGAGACGGGGCTGGGTGTCGCTCTTGCAGGAAGTCATCAACCCACAGGCTGCGACAGCTGCCGCCATCAGAATCGATATTTTTTTCATGCTTTGTTCTGATTTAGATTAGTTGGGCAATCAATAACCGGGGTTCTGGGGGAAGGGACGGCTGTAAGAGTTGATCACCATGTTGGGGAGCGGGTAGATATCCATGTTCGAGGGGATACCTGCACCTGAGGGAACGTTGTTCTTCCAAGCCCAAACGTACTGTGTGCCTGAGAACATGCCGAAGCGGACGAGGTCGGTGCGGCGGTTGTTCTCCCAGTAGAGCTCACGCGCACGTTCGCTGAGGATGTTGGGAAGAGTCAGCTCCGAAGCGTTCCACGGGGTCACGTTGTAGGCGTACTGAGTGTGTGCGCCGGCTGCACGTTCGCGGACGTAGTTGACATACTTCAGGGCGTCGGCGGCGTTACCCACACCGTGGCCACGGAGGTGAGCCTCGGCTGCGGTCAGGTAGATCTCGGCCAGACGGATGATGGGATAGTCGGTCTCGGCGAAGTCAGCGGTGGCCTTCACGCCATAGTTGTTCTTGTTGTTGAGGTCATGGACACCGGCGCGGTTGAGGCCTGCGCCCTCGACGGGTTTGCCTTTGTCGTCGACTGCGGGCTGCTGCCAGCGGGGCATTGTGCCGTCGGCGTTACACTCGACGTTGGTGAACTTGATGGGCACATAGCCGTCGGTGTAGGTCGAGAAGTCGGTGTTCTCCATCACGAAGCCGCTCTCGTCGGTCAGCCAGAGGTATGTGCGGCCGTCGTCACACTTGCCGTCTTCGAATTCCCAGTTGTTGGTGATGAACTCCTTGCGGGCGTGCATACAGGTCCACTGGCCGTTGATGCCGTACCAGCCGGGGGTCTGGACAGTCTTGTCGGAGATGGCGGCCAGGATGAGGAACGATGTTCCGCCGTAAGACTGGGTGGCGGCCACTTCCTGTTCCTTACCGTCGACGGTGACGGTCACACGATATTTGTAGGGGATGTTCCAGAGGATCTCGTTCTGGTCTGCGAGCGAGCCGCCGGGGGCGAACATGTCGTTGTTGGCGCAGAATACCGAGAGGTAGTCTTTCGCCAGACCGTGGTTGGCGTTGACGTCGTGGCGCTTGATGACCTTGTCACAGTAGTTCCAGCAGTCGGCGTAGCGGTCGCCGCAACCCCATGTCTCGGCGTTCAGATAGAACTTGGCGAGAAGGGCGTAGGCGGCGTCGATGCCGATGCGGCCGTAGATGGGGGTGTTGATACCGTTGGCTTCCCAAGTCTTGACGACGTCCTCGAGGTCTTCGGTGACGGTCTTGAAGAGTTCGGCGCGGGTCATGTAGGGAGGCTCTTCGCCGGTCAGCTGGGTGTCCCAAGCATAGGCCGCGTTACCGAAGAGGTCGATGACATAGTAGTATGAGAGGGCGCGGAGCACACGGGCCTCGAGGACGAACTGGTCGACATCGCTCTGGAAGGGCTTGAGGTCGATGTCATAGTCGCCGGCGTTGCGGATCAGACGGATGAAGTCGTTGCAGACGGCGATGTGGCAGTAGAGGCGCGAGTAGGTTCCGAAGATGTTTTCGTTGTTCGACGACCAGGTGCTGGTGCAGAGGTCGAAGATACCGGAGTCTTTCCAGATCCATGAACATTCGTCGGTGGTGAACTCGTTGAGCATGAAGATTGCGCGCGAGTAGCAGGAACGACCCTTGTCGAGACCGCTCATGTCTGACGATCCGGCGCCGGTCTGGCCCGAAACGGCGAGACCGCTGTAGCACTTGCCCATAGCGCCGCCGATATACTCGCGGGGGTTGGCCTTGAAGTCGGCTGCGGTGGTGGTGCGCTGGTCCTTGGGGAGCTGGTCGAGATCACCTACACAGGAGGTCATTCCCATAGCGGCGAGGGCAGCGGCACCGATTATATATTTTGAGAATTTTGCTTTCATTTGATTTCAGGTTTGGGTTTGAATCAGAAAGTTGCGATCACGCCGAGAGTGAACGATACGGGACGCGGGTAAACGTTGTTGTCGATACCTGAGAAGACCTCGGGGTCAAGACCTTTGTACTTGGTGATGACGAAGGGGTTCTGAACCGCACCGTAGACGCGGAGGCGGAGGTGGTTGTCGATCAGATCGGGCCAGGTGTAGCCGAGCGTGATGTTGTCACAGCGTACGAAGCCGGCGTTCTCGAGCCAGTAGTCTGAAAGGTAAGTGTTGGTGGTCTCGCCGCCCTGGAAGTAGAAGTCAGACTTGATCATGTTCGAAAGACCGTTGCGGAAGGTCTCCGAGAGAGTCGAGTTGCCTGAGAGGGCGTTGTTGTAGACGTAGTTGCCGATAGAGGCGCGGAGCTGGAAGCCGAGGTCCCAGTTCTTCCACGAGATGTTGTTGTTCCACGACATGGTGACCTTCGGGTCGCGCGAGTGCTTGATGATAAGGTCGTTGGCGTCGATCTGGCCGTTGCCGTCCTGGTCAACGTAGCAACCCTCGATGGGTTTGCCGTTCTTGTCGTAAACCTGCTCATAGAGATAGAACGAGTAAGCCGGGTGGCCGACCTGGTGGATCTGGCAGGTGTTGCCGTTACCGCCCGAGATACCGCCCGTGAGGACTGCGGTGCCCTCGTTGTTGAGCTTGGTGATTTCGTTCTTGTTCCAGGCCACGTTGAGCGAGGTGTTCCATGTCCAGTCGTCGGTCACGACGGGCTTGGCGCTGATGGTACCCTCGATACCGATGTTTCGGAGCGAACCGATGTTCTGGTCGAGCATGTTGGTGGTGAAGGCACCGGGAGTAGCGGTCACGAAGGCGAGAAGGTCTTTCGAGTCGCGGAGATACCAGTCGAGGGCGACGTTGAGTCGGTTGTTCCACCAACCCATGTCGAGGCCGACGTTCCAAGTGGTTGTCTGCTCCCACTTGAGGTTTGCGTTATATCCGTTGGGATAGTATGTGTTCGAGACGAGCTGGCCGTCAACGACATACTGGCCGGTGAACATGTTGGGATAGAACGAACCGTCTGTAGACTGAGAGTAGGTAGCGAGGTAGGGGAAGTATCCGCCGACAGACTGCTGACCGGTGACACCCCAGCCGAGGCGGAGCTTGAACTCGTTCATGTTGGCGCGGACGCTCTCCATGAAGGGCATGTTGTTGATCTTCCAGCCGAGGGCGACAGCGGGGAAGAGAGCCCAGCGGTTGTCTTTCGAGAAGCGCGAGGTTCCGTCGTCACGAAGGGTGAAGGTCAGGAGGTAGGTATCCTTGAAGGTGTAGTTGATACGGCCGAAGAAGGAGACGAGGATCAGGTTACCCGACTGATAGGGGTAAACGGTACCCATCGGCATGCCGATCTTTTCGACAGAAGCTTCGTCGACGATCAGTTGGCCCTGGTTGTCGCCGGGGGCGAGGAAGCCCGAGGTGGTGCGGACGGTGCCGTTCGAGCGGTTGTGGTCGTCGAAGCGCTGCCAGCCGTAACCGGCGGTCACGTCGAGCGAAGACTCGATGGCGTCGAAGTCCTTCTTATAGTTGAGGTAGAAGTCGAGCAGGGTGTTGCGGTACATTGCGTAGTACTCGTTATAGTATCCTGCGCCGTTCTTGTCGCCGCCGTTCCAGGCGTTGGGCGAGTTCTGTGCGGTGGTGGTGTGAGAGGTCGACTTGGTCACGTCGTAGCCGAGGTTCAGGTTGGCGTGAAGCTCGGGGAGGAAGTGGAAGGCATAGTCAACCTGGAAGTTACCGTTCGAACGGTAAACGTCAGAGTAGTTGTCGACCTCCTTGATGAGGGCCACGGGGTTCATGGCAGCGTTGACGTTGAAGGCCTGGTTCTTGCCGACGATCGTCGTCCAGCCGTTATAGAACTTGGTTTCGGCGCCATAGATGGGGTCGCCGAGTTCGTTATAGCCGGTGATGATGCGGGTGACGTCGTTGTTGTGGACGGGGAGGGTCGGGTTGAAACCGATGGCAGAGCCTACGGCACCCTCGTCGGTCCAGTTGTTGCGCATGTAGTAACCCTTGACGTTGGCGTTGATCTTGAGCAGGCCGCCGAAGAACTGGGGAGTCAGGTTGAAGCCTGCGGTCACACGCTGCATACGCGAGTCGAGGAGGATACCCTCGTTCTGGGTGTAAGAAGCCGAAACGCGATAGGGAAGGAAGCCGGCGGTACCGCCTACGGAGAGGTTGTAGTCCTGAGAGACGGTTGTGCGCAGAACGTGATCCTGCCAGTTTGTGTTGGCGTCGCCGAGTTCAGCGGCAGCGGCAGAGTCCTCGCCCCAGTAGTTGCGGATGATCTTTGAGTATTCTTTGGCGCCGAGTACCTCCCATTTCTTGCGGGCGGTGTCGACACGCATGCTGGCCGAGAAGTTAACCTGCGGGCGGCCTGATTTACCTTTCTTGGTGGTGATGATGATCACACCGTTCGATGCGCGCGAACCGTAGATGGCGGTAGCCGAGGCGTCCTTGAGGATGGTCATCGATTCGATGTTGTCGGGCGAGATCATCGACAGGGGGTTGGCCATACCGGAGATACCGTCAGAGGTCAGGGGCACACCGTCGAGGACGATCAGCGGGTCGTTCGAGGCGTTGAGCGAGGCGCCGCCGCGGATACGGATAGTAGCACCGCCTTCGGGCGAGCCACCCGAGCTGGTGACAACGACACCGGGCGAAGCGCCGGTCAGCAGATCCTGGGCCGAAGTCGAGATACCGGCTTCAACCTCGTCGGGCATCACCATAGCGATCGAACCGGTGGCGTCAGATTTCTTGACCGTACCGTAACCGATCACGACTGTTTCTTTCAGCATCGTGGCGTTTTCCTTCATCACGATGTTGAGTTCGGTGCGGCCATTGACAGCCACATCCATGGGATCATAGCCTACGTAGCTGACCACGAGGGTAGCGTTAGCGGGCACACTCAGCTCGAAATTACCGTCGATGTCGGCGGCGGTGCCGTTGTTGGTGCCTTTTTCCATTACGGTAGCACCAATCAGGGCATCACCGAGTTCGTCCACGACTGTGCCGTGTACGGTAATGCGTTGAGCTAATGCAGGAAAAGTCATCGTCAAGATCATGAGGATCGTGACCCAGACTCTACCATTCAGATGAAAACAGATGTTCTTCATGCGTGAATAAATTAGTTCTACATTGGTTATTATGGTTATTGTCTCGTTTAGTTGCGTTTACTTTGGCGAGTTGGGTTTTCTTTGCCCTCGCTGAAGCTTCGGGTCAACTCAAAAACCTGACGGTCGGTGATCGTTGCTGACCTTGGGTTTTCTTCGCCCTCGCTGAAGCTTCGGGTCTACCCAAAAACCTGACGGTCGGTGAGGTCATGTCGGTGGTTGCCGGCTTGGGGGCTCGCGAAGCTTCCAACCGTTAGGTTTTTGGGAAGCCCCGAAGCTTTAGCGAGGGGAATCCGGAAAACCGAAGCCCCGAAGCTTTAGCGAGGGGAATCCGGGGCGCAAGCGCGGGGGCCCACCGGCCCACAACCCCCGACACGACGAAGCGGCCTCATAGATCGGGGGGATCTTTGGGGCTGCGGGCAGGGCGATCAGCGATTCTTTCCTGGCGGATAGTTCTCACGGTGTTGTCATTCAGGCTTTGAGTCCATGGTGTTTTCCGTCCCTTCCGGGAAGTCTACCTGAGAGAGAAAGTAGGCTCGCCAATTGGTTAGGGCAAAAGTAATGGATAAATCGTTTCGTTAAGATATTTTTGGACAATTTAACAATGTTAATTAACAATTGTTAAAGCGGAAGTGGGAGCGTCTTATTAAGATTGGAGAACTGGGAGGGAGGGGAGTTCCAGGAGGGAGGGGAGCACTGGGAGTTCTATGAGAACTATGAGATCTGGGAGGGAGGGGAGAAAAAAGATGAGCGCGCTCCGAATCGAAGCGCGCTCTGTATTTAAGGTCGGAGATCTCAGAACTCCCAGTACTCCCAGTACTCTCAGTACTCCCAGAGCTCCCAGAACTCTCAGTGCTCCCAGAACTCCTAGTGCTCCCAGAACTCCCAGAACTCCTAGTGCTCCTAGAACTCCTAAATTGACTGCTTAGACAAACTTCGCGAAGTCGGTCTGAGACATGTCGCCGCACTCCATGAAGGTCTCGTGGAGGGCGAAGGCTGCCTTGAGGTTGTGGGGTGTGTGGCCGCCGCTGGCGAGCTTCAGGTAGTCCCACATCATCTCTTTGTACATCGGGTGTACGCAGTTCTCGATGATGGTCTCGGCACGCTGACGCGGGTCTTTACCGCGGAGGTCGGCTACACCCTGTTCGGTTACGAGCACCTTGACAGAGTGTTCGGAGTGGTCGACGTGGCTGACCATCGGGACGATAGCCGAGATCTTGCCACCCTTCTGGATCGACGGGCAGGAGAAGATGCTGAGGTAGGCGTTGCGCGAGAAGTCGGCCGAGCCGCCGATACCGTTCATCATCTTGGTGCCGAGGACGTGGGTCGAGTTGACGTTACCGAAGATGTCGGCTTCGAGGGCGGTGTTCATGGCGATCAGGCCGAGTCGGCGAACAACCTCGGGGCTGTTCGAGATCTCGCCGGGACGCATGAGGATCTTGTCGCGGAAGAAGTCGATGTTGTCCATGAAGTGGGTCATGGCCTCGTCCGAGAAGGTGAGCGCGCAGGTAGAGGCGAACTTACACTTGCCGTCGAGCATGAGGTGCATCACTGCGTCCTGGATAACCTCGGTGTACATCTCGAACTGCGGGATGTCGGGGTTTTCGCCCAGGCCGTAGAGAACGGCGTTGGCCACGTTGCCGACACCTGACTGGATGGGGAGGAACTCCTTGGGCATCTTGCCGGTGCGGAGCTGCTCGGCCAGGAAGTGGCAGACGTTGTCGCCGATCTTCTGGGTCACTTCGTCGGCTGCGGTGAAGGGCTTGATGCTCTCGGAGTCGTTAGAGGGCACAATACCGATGATCTTGGCCGGATCGATCTTGAGGACGGTAGAGCCGATGCGGTCAGAGGGTTTGTAGATGGGAATTTCGCGACGGTGAGGGGGATCGAGGGGCACGTAGTTGTCGTGGAAGCCACGGAACGAGGTGGTGTAGTAGGAAGAGAGCTCGATGATCACCTTCTTGGCCATCATGGCGATTGTGGGCGACATGCCGAGGCCGGCGCCGAGAATCACTTCGCCGTCGGGGCTGATTTCGGTAGCCTCGATCACAGCGATGTCGAGGTCACCGTAGAATCCGTAGCGGAGATCCTGCGAGACGTGAGACAGGTGAGTGTCGAAATAGTTCATCTTGCCGGCGTTCGCGAGCTTGCGCGCGTCGGGGTGGCTCTGATACGGGGTACGGATGGCGATGGCCTCCGCGCGGGCGAGCTCACCGTCAACGTGGTCGTTGGTCGAGGCGCCGGTGAAGAGGTTGATCTTGAACGGTTCGCCTTTTTCATGGAGCTCTTTCGCACGCTTTGCGAGAGCTACCGTTACGACTTTGGGAGTACCCGAGGCTGTGAAGCCCGAGAAACCCACATTATCTCCGTTTTTGATGTATGACGCAGCCTCTTCGGCTGTGATAAATGGGATACTCATTTGTAACGTTTAGATTTTAATGGTAATTTTGCGACAAAATTAATTGATTTCTGCGGTAAATGAAAAAGAAAAGCGACATATTTTTGGTCGAAGGGCCAAAAAACTGCACTAAAAGCCCAAAAGTGCGCATAGAAACCTACGGTTGCCAGATGAATGTGGCCGATTCGGAGGTCGTGGCATCGATGATGGACATGGCCGGCTACGAACTGACCGAAGTCGACGAAGAGGCCTCGGCGGTCGTCATCAACACGTGTTCGATTCGTGAAAATGCGGAGCAGAAAATCTACTCGCGCATAAAATACTGGCAGGCTCTGCGCCGCAAGCACAACCACCGGGTGATCATCGCCATCATCGGGTGTATGGCCGAGCGTATCAAGGAGAAACTGCTGACCGACTACGGGGTCGACATCGTCGCCGGCCCGGACTCGTATCTCGACCTTCCGAACCTCTTCGCGGCGGCCGAGAAGGGGGAGAAGGCGATCAACATCGACCTGAGCACGACCGAGACCTACCGCGACGTGATGCCGCGCCGCCTGGGGGCCAGCCAGATCGGCGGTTTCATCAGCATCATGAGGGGCTGTAACAATTTCTGCTCGTACTGTATCGTTCCTTATACACGCGGGCGCGAGCGGTCGCGTCAGCCGGAGTCGATTCTGCGCGAGCTCGAAGACCTTCGCCGCCGCGGCTTCAAAGAGGCCACGCTTCTGGGTCAGAACGTGAACTCCTATCGGTATGAGGCCGAAGGGGAGCCGGCGGTCGGTTTCCCTGAACTGCTGGCGATGGTGGCCGACGCGGCGCCGGACATGCGGATCCGCTTCACCACCTCCCACCCCAAGGATATGAGCGACGAGACGCTGCGCGTGATCGCCTCGCGTCCGAACATCGCGCGCCATATCCACCTCCCGGTCCAG
Organism: uncultured Sangeribacter sp.; assembly: GCA_964615915.1. GTDB lineage: Bacteria > Bacteroidota > Bacteroidia > Bacteroidales > Muribaculaceae > Lepagella. Next base: position 212 of record CAZTSQ010000011.1, on the reverse strand, counting down.
AGCGGATCGAACAAGATTCTGGAGTCGATGAACCGCAAGTACACCCGCGAGTGGTATCTCGACCGCGTGGCGGCCATCCGCCGGATCGTGCCCGACGCCGGCCTGTCGACCGACATGTTCACCGGCTTCCACGACGAGACCGAAGAGGATTTCGAGCAGACGCTGTCGCTGATGCGCGAGGCCGGTTTCGACAGCGCGTTCATGTTCAAGTA
>CAZTSQ010000010.1:0-62074 GCA_964615915.1 uncultured Sangeribacter sp. | reverse complement strand
CGGTATGAAAAGACAGCGCAAGGAGCGCCGCCTTCCAGGCGGTATGAAAAGCAAACCCATTGGTAATCATATTCTTACCGGCTGGAAGCCGGCGTTACTGCCAATACTTACCGGCTGGAAGCCGGCGCTCCTTGCCTTGCTATTCTTGGTTACTCGCAACTTTTTTTGGCGAAAAATTTGCAGGGATGGAAAATTTGTTGTAGATTTGTCGGCGATAACCAAAGTTATTGACTATCAGATGACATTACCCAATCTTCATATAGTTGACCGGAACGGATCGTCGCTCACATGCGCTGAGCGTACAATCCGCCGTAACTATACAGAAGATTCATGGGGGGGGGTAATGCATTAATATACAACAACATACAACTTTCCCATCAGACGTCTTATGTTGCCTCATCGCCGGGGTGACATATTTTGTTATATACCTACCCTAACTCCCGACAACTTACCCGACAAACATACACGAGATCAACAAACATAATACTAACCCAAACATCTTCCAAATGAAACCAACATTCATGAAACGAAGGCGTACGCAAAGTGGTCACGTTCCACTCATCGGTGTATCCGCTTTCGCACGCATCAACGCTTCGTGGCGCGTGGTGCTCACAACCGTGATGCTCACTGCCGCTCTCTTCACATATGCTTTTCCTATTGAATTTCAGAAAAGTATCCCGGAGTCTGGAAGCACCATCAACTCTTTCGATTTCACCCTCGAGTTCGATATCACCGAAGCCCTTGTATTAGCAGAACAAGATAAGCCGGGAGTAGATGTAGGACTTGGATATAATGGTTCCAGCAAGTTGTGTGCTTCTCTTTACAAAGGTGACGTAGAGACAGGTACACTTCTTGGCCAAACAATGACGGCAAACTTTTATGGGAAAGATCCGGAATTTGTAGTGAACGGTAACAAAGTTAATATGAGATTTGATTCTTCTATTCCCATTGTCACAAATCAGAAGTACACTATTCAGATAACAAATTCATTTTATTTATTTGTTAGCGGTAAGGTATCTAAAGTCGCGTCCACTCAATCAGCCTATGCGGAATCTCCAATTATTCTTACTTTTATAGGAGGAAGTTCAGAGACAACCCAATTAGATGTAGAAAGCGATAATCTCGTGAAGGATATGACTCTGAGTAATCTTGGTGCCGTCGAGTTCACTCTCAATTCTCCATTTACCATCAATTCGGGAGCTGAAGCGTGGCTGACAGAAGGGGATAATGTGGTTGCCAAAACATCAGACCTTAAGATCTCTCCCGATAACAACAAGGTGCTGATAGCTGACTTCGGTGGACAAGCTCTCAACTACGGTCATACCTACTCTGTTGTGTTGCCTGCTAATGCTTTGGCACACATTGACGATCCATCCGTTGGCAACTTTGAGTACAAGACAAACAGCATTAGCGGCAGTCAAACTTACGGTGTAGCGCTTGCTTCGACCAAGGTAGACGTAGACACGTATGGTATTCCCACCGCCGTGACATTCTTATATGATCTTACCGCCGGAGCAACGGTTGTAAGTTCATATTGGAACCTCGGATACAAAGATGGCTTCCTTTCAGTGGAAGGTTCTGAAGAAGCTACCAACTTCGAAGCCAACTGCACTTTCGTTGAGAATGGTAAAGGTCTGAAATGGGACCTCTCAAAGGTAAGATTCCTTCCTGCAACTACCTACACCTTCACAAAGGCGGGAGAAACCGTAGTAATTTGTGACTCCAAGGGAAAGCGCCTTCAGGAATATACCGCTGAAGACGCCAGAATCACCTTTACCACCCCCTCGGTTGAAGAAGCAGGATTCGCTCCCATGATATTTGACGATCCCTTAATATATACCTCATCTTCCACAAAGCTGGACTATAGTCCTGAAATGACCATACCTAACTTGTACCGATTCCGAGTAAAACTTACAAGCGACGGGTACTATTATGTTGGGAAGCAGAAGTATGTTCTTTACCCAATGGGAAATCCTGCCGTGTGTTATCTATACGAGATTGGAGAAAATGAAGATAAACTCTTGAATTCATACTCTCTCAGTACATACACATCCGATGGGTATGGAACCTATTTGTACGGTTATTCTGAAATGCTTGTGCCCCTCTATGAAGGCAAAAAATATCGGATAGTAATTCCTGATGGCGCATTTACGGCTTACCTGGAGATCCGCAACCTCGGGCAGACACAAGATTTGACAAAAGCTGAATATATTCGGAACAAAGAAATTTCTTTTACTCTTAACGGATCAGCTCCTTGTGAGTCGAAACTTCTTAGCTGTTCCGTTGAGGATGGCTCTACAGTCAGCTCTCTTTACAATGTCCTGTGGACGTTCGAAGGCGATTATCGTTTGAGTGATGACATAACGACTGTCAAGGACGATGAAAAAAGTGCATCGGGAATAAAAACCCAGCCCAATTACTATCCCGTTACGGTAACAAAATCCTACAGTAAGACTGTGGTAATGGTTGATTTTGTTTCCAAGACTACAGGTAAACCTCTGCATGTCACCAATGGCAGTGTTCACACCTTCACCGTGCCGAAAGGACTGATCGTCAATAATATTAACGATGAGATCGTAAATGACGAGATAACTCTGTCGGTCGTTGGTGGCGAAGAGGTCATCAAGGCGGAGATGGTGAACGTCAATCTGACGATCAATGAGCTGCACTCAGTGGCGCATAAGGCGGCTAAGGGTGAGAAGTATTCGTTCACGGTCGCTCACAATGACAACTGGAAGGTGTCCTCGGTTAAGCAGGGCACGAAGACGCTTACCGCTCGCAACGGTGTCTATGAGACACAGCCGCTCAACGAGGATGCCGACATCTATGCGACGCTCGACTATGCCGGACCGATGGCGATCGACCTCAGCACCGGAGTATGGCAGGTGCCGGAATCGGTGATCCGCATCTTCAAGGATGGCGACCGCATCGTTGTCGACGGCGTGTCGGCCGACAGCACGATCGACATCTACAGCATCGCCGGTGTACACGTCGCTGAGGCTCAGGCCGGAGCCGGTCAGGATCGCGTAGCGATCACCGTCGCCCCCGACCACCTCTACGTCGTCATCGTCAACGGCTACGCCGCCAAGATCCAGATGTAATCCACACCCCCTTTATACATATCGTAGCCATGGCGCCGTGGGCGCCATGGCTTTTATTTATATTGCACCGCAGTAGCGCCGGCTTCCAGCCGGTATGAAATGGCAAACCCATTGGTAATCATATTCCTACCGGCTGGAAGCCGGCGTTACTGCCCCTTGCGTTGCAGCAGCTCCTCGAGTGAGTAACTGCGGTTGTCGGCGGGGACGTAGAGGAGGGGGGTGAGGGCGCAAGCCCAGCCTTCGGGGAGGGGCTCGGTGAGCGAAGTCCAGTCGAGGCGCGACTGCTCGGTGCGCGTGTTGTTGAAGCGCAGCCAAACCTTTGTGTACTTGTTGAGAGTCTTTGCCGACTCTCCCACTTTCTTCTCCGCGTCTGCCTGCGAGAGTCCGTCGAGCGCGGTGATGACGGGCTTGACATCGAAGAAGCGCTCCGTCATCTTTATTCTGCCGTTGATCTGGATCTTCCCGAGAAGATCTGCATAACACTCGGCATTCTTGACCAACATCGCCACGTCTTCGACCTTCGTCAACAACATGATGTGCTGTAGATCAGTCAGATGATGGCCATTTGCAACAGCCGCTCCCTTTAGTGCCGGGATGTTGTTGACCGAGGCTGTGAATTGAGCGGTGTAGCGGCTGTTTGTAGCCGTGAGGTCTATTTCTGCGGCTAAATTTGCGGCCTTGGCACTGAGCAAGCCCTTGAAATCAAAGGTGCCGTCTTTCTTCTTGACAACTGAGTAGTCGAGCGTAGCCTCGGCAAGAGCTTGACCGTGAACGGTGTATGACGCCTTCAGGTTTGTCGGAAGGTGAAACGCGGTCGAAGTGTAGTAGACATCATTCCCTACCCACTTCTCGCTGACGAAACTGTAAAGGAACGTCTCGTCTGAGGGAACGATTACGAATGACTGCTCCTGACCATCCGCTCCGGCGAAACGGAACTCAATGTTCTTCGAATCGGCCGAGCGCACCCACTCACCCTCTCCGGGAGTGAATACTCCGGCAAAATCAGCGAAGTAGATATCGGTGACCGTATTGGAAGCGGCTTTTGTCTCAGAAGGATGAGTCGGCATCGAACCTTGGGTCAGCGTCTCCTCCAGATACTCCTTAACTTTCTCAGCAAACTCCCTCCATTGGGCCGCCGCCTGCAGTTCGCCATAGGCAATCTTTGCATAGCCCATGTTGAGCAACAGTTCCTCCTGTGCTTCCGGGTTCAGCTGACTGAGTACGGCTTCGGTTGTCTCATTGCTAAAGGCTACCTGATCGGTCAAACCGAGCGCCTCCATCTTCCCCTCACCTTCCGGCACAAGATTCTTGTCTCCCGGCTCCGGACCGTTGTCGTCACTGCATGCACAAGTCAATGAGAGAATCGCGCCGCAGGCTATGGCTGTCAATTTGTTCTTTTTCATTCGGACTCAGGTTTTTCGTTCAACCACGCGTGGATATACACCGGCCGGTACGTTAGCTGTACCTTCCGACCCTCTTCGGGAGTCAACGCCTTGATGATCCGGGCGACGGTCTTACCCGACGCACCGACTCCGGCCACTCCGGTATCGCGGAGATGGAGGAGTGCCTTGCGGGGAGTATCGAATGTCAAGGTAATATCCTCGTCTTCAATTTCATAACCATCAAAGAGAGGGGCAAGGAGCGCCTCAATTTTGTCTCTGCTCAGGTAAAGAAGCGGCGAGGGCCTAAGCGAGTCCAACTGAGCGAGATTACCACTGAGGAAAGTCGAACAAACAAGGTGTCCACCCGGCTTCAGATGGGTGCTTACGTTCTCAAAAAAGCGTCCGAGGTCGGCAAACCATTGGATCGACGACGCACTCAGGATAATATCCCAATTTTCCTCAGCCTCCTCGATCCATTGCTCAGCGTCACCTTTGACGAAAGTCTCGTCAGATCGATAGCCGCCGGGCGAGATGTCGTAAAGATCCACCATGTGGAGGTGTCGCAGATCGAGTTTCTCGCGGATATGGCGGGTAAAGAGTCCGGCACCGGGACCGATCTCCAAGGCATCGACCGGTTCGGAGATTTTGGGGATCATTCCGGCGAGACGGTCGGCTATCTGACGCTGGGCGACAGCGTTCGAAAGGTACTTATCGTGAGAGGCAGAGAAGCTACGGGCAACCTTCGACAGATCGGCGATATGGCCGCGGACAAGTTTGGCGAGATCCACGAAGTGGCCGTTGTCGAGTCCGATCAGCTCCACGTTGTATTCGTTTGCGTAGGCTTCCCAATATTTGCGCATGTTTGCCTCGGGAAAGATTGCGTCTCTGGCTCCCATATATACTCGTCGCCACGGGAGTTTCGGCTCCGGGAATTTTGTCTTTGCAAACAGCAGAAGCTGGTTGCGCAACTGAGTGATGGTGTCGTCGGTCTTTAGATAGGGAACCGAGTTCAGGTATTCGGGGCCCGAGACACACATCCGTCGGTGGAACTTCGCCAGACTTTTCTCCGAAAGACCGACGGCCGTACCGATGAAAATGTCGGTGGGGATTCCGAGTTCATCATGAACCGGAGTCGGGGTGCCGTTGACGGCATAGGCAGCCGTAATCTTCGTGTCGGCAAATGCCATTTCCGCAGCCGCCACTCCCAACGACCACGCGAACAGATAAATCGTTCTGTATGACTTCAATATTTCTTGCGGGAACTTAAAGTCAGAGTAGGAATGGCAAACGAGGATGTCCCAGCCTTCAACTGAGAGCTGTTGGAGAAGGGCGGGGCCCGTGCTCCAACCGGTCATTATGATTATAAGGCGCGAAACGCCGTCGGTTTTCTGTAGAAATTGATATTTCATCTGGTTAACGAAGCTGAGAAGTCTTTCATGTCGTCTTCGCAGTTTTGAGAACACAAAGCTACAAAAAATTTGTTAAACGACCAAGTAAAATCTCCCTTTAATTAATGCAAGTCACCCCCGGGGCCTACTGGCCTCGGGGGTGACTTTATGGGGATTGAAAGGGGGATTACTCTTTACGGAGCTTCTCTTCGGCGGGGGTCATTTCGGGATCGGGTGCCCATGACTGCTTCGAGAGGCGGACGTAGTTGTTGTAGCGCCACTTGGCGTTGTCTTCGGCTGCCTGGAAGAGCTCGGCTGCCTCGGTCGGATACATCTTCTGTACCGATGCGAAACGTACCTCACCCTTGAGGAAGTCGGCGAACTTGGACCAGTCGGGCTGCTTGCTGTCGAGCGAGAACGGATTCTTACCCTCAGCCTCGAGATCGGGGTTGTAGCGCCAGAGCTGCCAGTAACCGCACTCAACGGCACGCTTCTCCTCATCCTGGCTGTGACCCATGCCGGCCTTCAGACCGTGGTTGATACAGGGTGAGTAAGCGATCACGAGCGACGGACCGTCGTAGGCCTCAGCTTCGCGGAGCGCCTTGAGTGTCTGCGCGTTGTCGGCACCCATTGCAACCTGAGCGACATAAACGTAACCGTAGGTGGTGGCGATCAAACCGAGGTCTTTCTTGCGGATACGCTTGCCGGCGGCGGCAAACTTAGCGATCGCACCGATCGGAGTCGATTTCGACGACTGACCGCCGGTGTTCGAGTAAACCTCAGTGTCGAGAACGAGGATGTTGACGTTCTTGCCCGAAGCAATCACGTGGTCAAGACCACCGAAGCCGATGTCGTAGCTTGCACCGTCACCGCCGATGATCCACTGGCTGCGTTTCGTCAGATACTGCTTGAGGTTGATGACGGTCTGGCAGAGATCGCAACCGCACTTCTCAGCCTCGGCAACATATGCCTCGCCTGCCTCGCGGCTCTTGGCGGCATCTTCGCGGAGGTCGAGCCAGTTCTTGGCCGCAGCCTTCAGAGCGTCGTCGCCACAATCACCGGCGAGAAGCTTCTCTGTAGTCTCGACGAGACGTGCGCGCATCTTCTCGTAAGCGATGTGCATGCCGAGACCGAACTCGCAGAAGTCCTCGAAGAGGGAGTTGGCCCATGCGGGACCGTGACCATCCTGATTCTCGCAGTAGGGAGTCGAGGGCACTGAGCCGGAGTAGATCGAAGAACAGCCCGTGGCGTTGGCTACTACCTGACGGTCACCGAAGAGCTGGGTGATAAGCTTGATATACGGAGTCTCGCCGCAACCCGAGCATGCGCCCGAGAACTCGAACATCGGGGTGGCGAACTGAGAGTTCTTCGGATTGAGCTTCACGTCTACGAGAGACTGTTTCGACTTCACTTCCTTCACGCAGTAGTCCCAGTTCTTCTGCTCGTCGAGCTGGGTGTCGAGAGGCTTCATCACGAGAGCCTTCACGCCCTTCTTGCCCGGGCAGACGTCGGCGCAGTTTCCGCAACCGAGACAGTCCATGACGTCGACCTGCTGAACGAAGCGGAGACCTTCGAAGCCCTTGCCGATGGCGGGGATGGTGTGGTCTTCACCGAAGGTAGCCTTCTCCATTTCCTCCTTATCGAGAAGGAAGGGACGGATCGAAGCGTGAGGACAAACGTAAGCACACTTGTTACACTGGATACAGTTCTCGTTGAGCCATTCGGGAACGAACGCCGCCACACCGCGTTTTTCGTAGGCGGCAGTGCCCTGAATCCATGTGCCGTCTGCGCGATCGGCAAACGCGCTCACGGGGAGCAGGTCGCCGTCCTGGGCATTGATGGGCTTGACAACGTTGGTGATGAATGCGGGTTCGTCGACAACGGGCTTCGGATCGTCGGGAAGCTCTGCCCATGCCGGATCAACCGGAAGGGTCTTGTACTCGCCGCCGCGATCTACAGCCGCGTAGTTCATGTTGACGATGTTCTCACCCTTCTTGGCATACGATTTGACGATGAACTTCTTCATCTGCTCAACGGCCAGATCAACGGGGATCACCTCGGTGATGCGGAAGAAGGCAGACTGCAGGATGGTGTTCGTGCGGTTGCCGAGACCGATCTCCTGAGCGATCTTGGTGGCGTTGATATAGTAGAGGGTGATGTTGTGCTTGGCCAGATAGCGCTTCACCTTGTTGGGGAGATTCTTGGCCAGCTCCTCGCCTTCCCAGATGGTGTTGAGAAGGAATGTGCCTCCATCCTGAAGACCGCGGAGCATGTCGTACATGTGGAGGTATGCCTGAACGTGACAAGCCACGAAGTTCGGGGTGTTCACCAGATAGGTGGAGCGGATGGGCTCGTCGCCGAAGCGGAGGTGTGAGCAGGTGAAGCCACCCGACTTCTTAGAGTCATAGGCGAAGTATGCCTGACAGTACTTGTTGGTGTTGTCGCCGATGATCTTCACCGAGTTCTTGTTGGCGCCGACGGTGCCGTCCGCACCGAGGCCGAAGAACTTGGCGGCGAAGATGCTCTTGCCACCGAGGTGCATCTCGGGAAGCTGGGGAAGCGACAGGTAGGTCACGTCGTCCTCGATACCGATTGTGAAGCCGTTCTTGGGCTCGGGGAGGGCGAGGTTCTCATAGACGGCGCGGATCTGGGCCGGAGTTGTGTCTTTCGAGCTCAGACCGTAACGACCGCCGACAATCACGGGAGCGTCGGTCTGACCGTAGTAGCAGTCCTTGACGTCGAGATAGAGGGGTTCGCCGAGCGAGCCGGGCTCTTTGGTGCGGTCGAGAACGGCGATGCGTTTCGCGGTCTTGGGGACAGCGGCGAGGAAGTGACGGGCCGAGAAGGGGCGATAGAGGTGAACGCTCACGAGGCCGACCTTCTCACCTTTAGAGCGGAGGTAGTCGACAGTCTCGCGGGTAGCCTCGGTCACCGAACCCATGGCGATGATCACGCGGTCAGCCTCGGGGTCACCGTAGTAGTCGAAGAGGTTGTACTCACGGCCGGTGATCTTGGTGATCTCCTTCATGTACTGCTCAACGATCTCGGGCACAGCCTCGTAGTATTTGTTTGAAGCCTCGCGGTGCTGGAAGAAGACGTCGGGGTTCTCGGCCATACCGCGTGCAACGGGCGAATCGGGGTTCAGCGCGCGTTTGCGGAACTCGGCGAGAGCCTCCTGGTCGATAAGCGGAGCGAGATCATCCTGATCCATCTCCTCGATCTTCTGGATCTCGTGAGAGGTGCGGAAGCCGTCGAAGAAGTTGACGAACGGCACACGGCTCTTGATAGCCGCGAGGTGGGCGACACCCGCGAGATCCATCACTTCCTGAACGGAGCCTTCGCAGAGCATTGCAAAGCCGGTCTGGCGTGCGGACATAACATCCTGGTGGTCACCGAAGATAGAGAGGGCGTGGGAGGCCAGCGTACGTGCCGACACGTGGAAGACACAGGGAAGAAGTTCGCCCGCGATCTTGTACATATTGGGGATCATCAGCAAAAGACCCTGAGACGCGGTGTAGGTCGTCGTCAGAGCACCGGCCTGAAGCGATCCGTGGACGGCACCGGCGGCGCCACCCTCACTCTGCATCTCCTGAACGAGAACGGTCTCGCCGAAGATATTCTTGCGGCCGGCAGCGCTCCAGTCGTCCACATATTCAGCCATGGTCGACGAGGGCGTGATGGGATAGATGGCAGCCACCTCGGTGAACATGTACGAGACATGAGCCGCGGCCTGGTTACCATCGCAAGTCACAAATTTCTTTGCTTTGCTCATAAGTATTTTTGTTTCTGTTATCTGTTTCTCTTAAACCACAAAATTACTACTTTTTTTGCTTATTACAAAACCTTCAGCGATAAAGTGTGATCCGCCGGCGCTCTCCTTTGACTTTGAGGGCGTTGAGTTTGTCTACCAATCCTTTCGGGTCGGCGGTCTTCACGGCGGCGAGGGCGTAGTGGTCATAGACGTTGATCTTTCCGATCTCGTCGCCGGCGAGGCCACCCTCCTTGACAAGGAAGCCGAGGATATCTCCCTTCGAGAGCTTCTCTTTCTTGCCGGCGTTGAAGTGGAGCGTCACCATGCCAGACGAAAGGGTCGGCTTGAGCGAGGTGTCAAGATGGAGGGTGCGGTCAAACTCGACATACTCCTTGATGTCCTCTTCGGGACCGACGAGAAGGTAGATGTCGCCCGTGTTCGACACGCGGGCGGTTCGGCCGTTGCGGTGAGTGTAGGCTTCAGGAGTCAGGGGCTGGTGATAATGGATCACACCCTCGACGTTCTCGATGTCGAGGCCGCGGGCCGCCAGATCGGTGGCGACCATCACGGGACAGGTCCCGTTGTTGAACATGGCGACGGCCGACTCTCGTTCGCGCTGTTCGAGCGCTCCGTGATACAGACATACCGACACTTTATTCTTCTTCAGGAAGTCATAGACGCGTTCGGCACTCTCGCGGTGATTGACGAAGATGATGATCTTCTTCAGTTTACCGTCGGCTTCGCCGACGTTGCGGAGAAGAGTTAGGAGGCTTTCGAGCTTGTCGTTGTTGTCCGAGTCGACACGAAAAACGTTCATTCGGCTACGGACGTCCTTCTGCTCGGCCAGATAACTGATCTCGAGGGGATCGGTCAGCTTGAGGAAGTCGGGAAGGGTGTCGGCACGTGTCGCCGAGGTCAGAATGGTCCGGCTGACGTTGACCAAACGGTTGACGATCTTCTTCATATCTGCTTCGAAGCCGAGCTCGAGAGACTTGTCGAACTCATCGAGCACAAGGATACGGGTCGGGAGAAGATCGACGTTGCGACGTTTGATATGGTCGAGGAGTCGACCCGGAGTGGCGACGATGATGTCGGGGGTGACGCTCAGTGTGTTGACCTCATCTTCGACCTTATGACCGCCGTAGAGTTCGGAGACCTTGTAGCCGGCGGCGATCTGCCGGACTACGCCGGCGATCTGAAGCACCAGCTCGCGCGAGGGGGCTATGATGACAGTCTGCACCCTGCCGGTCGGTGCCTTCAGCATCTTCAACATCGGGAGGGTGAAGGCCAGAGTCTTGCCGGAGCCGGTCGGCGATAGAAGTATTATATCGCGCGCCTCGGTGGCGGCGCCCATCATCTTCTGCTGCATCTCGTTGAGGTTCTCGATACCGAGCCTCGATTTCACCAGTGGCAAAAACTCTTTTTCTCTCATAGCTTTGGTTGCGTGTTTCTAAATGTAACACGTGGGGAGGGCGTTCTGTTTATCGAGGGGGACCGGTTTATGCGAAGCGGGGCATAACGACAAACTTGGTTCCGGGAAGGAATTCTGCGACCCACTCGCGCAGATAGGCCTGGGTTTCGGGAGCAATAGTCTTGTCGCGGTCAAACCATGGATTGTAGACTACTCCATATATATCGGCACCTTTCAGACGCATCAGCTCGAGGGTCAGCAGGGCGTGGTTGATCGAGCCGAGCTCGCCGCCGACAACCACGATGGCGGGCAAACGGCGGTCAACGACATAGTCGAGAGTGAGATAGCGTTCATGAAGGGGCACCATTATACCTCCGGCCCCTTCGATCAGTACTTTGTCATATGCTTTCGAGAGCACCTCGGTGGCTTCGTCGGCCATCCGGAGGTCAAGTTGCCGGCCGTCGATTCTGGCCGCAAGGTGGGGCGAGCAGGGATAGGTGAAGATCAGGGGGGCGGTGACGTGGAGTTTGTCGTGGGCCGTCATCGGGATGCCCATAATCTGCCGGTGAAGCACAATGTCCTCGCTTTCGGTCTTGTTTCCGGTCTGGACAAGCTTCTGAGTAATCACTTTGTAGCCACGTTCAAGAAGCTTCTTGGCGAGCCATCCGGTGGCGTATGATTTGCCGACATCCGTGCCGGTACCGGTGACGAAGGCGACAGCGGGGAAATTTTCGAAGAAGGTGTTTATCATATCTTCTGACTAACTGATAACCAATAAATTAGAAAAGAACCGAACCAACACGGTCCGGTTCTCCATCTTATACATAATACTAACACTCGACCGTTCTAACGGACGTGCGTTTTATCTTACCATGCGAACATGGGATATTCGTTCATCATTTCGTTTACTTCCTGACGAACCTCCTTGATCACTTCGGGATCGTCGGCATTGGTCAGAACGCGGTCGATCAAGTCGGCGATCTTCTCCATGAGGTCTTCCTTAGCACCACGGGTAGTGATTGCGGCGGTTCCGAAGCGGAGACCTGAGGTGAGGAACGGCGAACGGCTGTCATAGGGGACCATGTTCTTGTTGGCGGTGATGTCGGCCTCAACGAGGACGCGCTCTGCCTTCTTACCGCTCATTTCGGGGAACTTCGGACGAAGGTCGACGAGCATGCAGTGGTTGTCGGTACCGTCAGAGATGATCTTGTATCCGCGCTTGATGAGGGCGTTAGCCAGAGCGTCGGCGTTCTTCTTCACCTGAGTCATGTACTCTTTCCATTCGGGCTGGAGAGCCTCACCGAAAGCGACTGCCTTAGCGGCGATCACGTGTTCGAGCGGGCCACCCTGTACGCCGGGGAACACGGCGCTGTCGAGGAGGGCAGACATTTTCTTGATCTCCCCCTTCGGAGTCTTCTTACCCCAGGGGTTGTCGAAGTCTTTGCCCATCAGGATCATACCGCCACGGGGACCGCGAAGGGTCTTGTGGGTGGTGGTGGTCACGATGTGGGCGTGCTTAACGGGGTTCTCGAGGAGACCGGCTGCGATCAGGCCGGCGGGGTGAGCCATGTCGACCATGAAGATGGCACCGATCTCATCGGCGAGTTTGCGGATGCGGGCGTAATCCCATTCGCGGCTGTAGGCCGAAGCGCCGGCGATGATGAGTTTCGGACGCTCTGCGCGAGCTTTCTCTTCCATCTCCTCGTAGTTTACGCGGCCTGTTTCGGCGTCAACGGTGTACGAGATAGGCTGGAACATGCGACCCGAGAAGTTTACGGGGCTGCCGTGTGAGAGGTGACCGCCGTGAGAGAGGTCCATGCCCATGAACTTGTCGCCGGGTTTCAGGCAGGCCATGAATACGGCCATGTTAGCCTGGGCGCCGCTGTGAGGCTGTACGTTTGCCCATTCTGCGCCGAAGAGTTTCTTGGCGCGCTCGATTGCGAGGTTCTCGGCCTTGTCAACTACCTGACAGCCACCGTAGTAACGGTGAGCGGGATAACCCTCGGCATATTTATTGGTGAGGCATGAGCCCATAGCTCTCATTACCTCGTCGCTTACGAAGTTTTCGCTGGCAATGAGCTCGATTCCGCGACGCTGGCGGAGGTGCTCCTGGTCAATGATCTCAAAGATCTCGTTGTCTCTTTGCATGATGTATTGTTAGCTTAGTTTTAGCTTATAGATTTTCGGTTAGGAACGATCCTCCGGACTGGTGAGAACTGTCGGCGACAGTCACCGGCACACGGAGGCCGCTTTTGTCTGCAAATTTACTGATTTTTTTTGACATAGAAGCCATCCCGCCCTCTCTTTGTAGATATGTTTAATATCATATTTTATTCGGGAGCCGGGATGCGGGGTGTTTAAGGGTGAAGAGGCGCCCGGCGATTTCACGAGATGCGGCTCCAGTCGATGGCCTTGGCGAACCGCCGCTTCATCTCGCGGGCATAGATGGCCGACTCCTCAGGTGTGAAGGTAGCCGGGTCACGGTCGAGTTCGTGAATGGCCTCGGCACGGGCATTCTCAAGTATCTGACCATCACGCGCGAGACTCGCTATACGGAGGTTGAATGCGATTCCGCTCTGTTGGGTACCCTCCATGTCTCCGGGTCCGCGAAGCTTCATGTCGGCCTCGGAGATAAGGAAGCCGTCGTTGGTCTCGGTCATTATTCCGAGTCGTTTTTTGGTGTCGCCCTGAAGACCTGCCTTGCTCATCAGAATACAGTAACTTTTTTCAGCCCCTCGTCCGACACGACCCCGAAGCTGGTGAAGCTGTGAGAGTCCGAATCGCTCGGCGTTTTCGATGATCATCACGCTGGCATTCGGGACGTTGACCCCGACCTCGATAACAGTGGTGGCAACCATGATCCGCGCTTGCCCGGACACGAAAAGGTCCATCTGGTGTGCCTTTTCGGCCGGTTTCAGTTTGCCGTGGACCATGCAGACCCTCACGTCGGGGAAGGTCTCCATCATTCGCTGTTCTCCCTCCTGAACACTCTTCAGGGTGAGCTTTTCGTTCTCATTCACAAGGGGATAGACGACATAAACCTGATGACCGGCCTGGAGTTCGCGCCAAATCAGACGGTTCACCTCTCCCCTATTGGCATCTGAGCGCAGGAGGGTCTTTATCGGCTTTCGTCCGGGGGGAAGTTCGTCGATCACGCTGACAACAAGGTCGCCGTAGACCGTCATCGCAAGCGTACGGGGGATGGGGGTGGCTGTCATCACCAAAACATGGGGTGCGAGCTGCGCTTTCTTCCATAACCTCGCACGCTGGGCGACTCCGAAGCGGTGTTGCTCGTCAATGACGGCTACACCGAGGTTCCTGAATTGCACCGTGTCTTCAATCAAGGCGTGAGTGCCGACCAAAATATCGAGCGAGCCCTCAAGTAACTGCGAATGAAGCTCCTCGCGCTGTTTCTTACGCGTCGATCCGGTCAAGAGTCCGACCTTGACACCTATCGGTTCGGCCCATTGGCAGAGGGTTTCGTAGTGCTGTTGGGCGAGGATCTCGGTCGGGGCCATCAACGCCCCCTGAAGACCGTTGTCGACTGCCATCAGCAGGGTCATGAAGGCCACGAGGGTCTTGCCGCTTCCGACATCGCCTTGAAGGAGGCGATTCATCTGCCGGCCGGTGCGCATATCCTCGCGGATCTCACGGAGCACACGCTTCTGTGCACCCGTCAGATCGAAAGGCAAGACCTTGGAATAGAATGTGTTGAACTTATCGCCTATCTTTTCGATCACCACCCCTGGAATCGAGGCCTGACGATTGCGCGAGTAACGGAGGATATTGAGCTCGAGGTAGAAGAGCTCTTCAAATTTGAGCCGCTCGGTGCTTCGCTGAAGTTCCTGGACGTTCTGAGGATTGTGTTGGGCATGGATTGCCTCGGCCAATGTCGGAAAACGATGACGCTCGCGCATCGGCTCTGGAAGAGTCTCTTCGAGCGTCGTCATCAAGGGATGCTGAAGCAGGTTGAGGATGGCCGTCTTGAACCAGCGCGAGGAGAAGCCCCGTTTTTTGAGCGTCTCGGGGACGCTGTAGACCCCTTGAAGACCCTCGGGAGGGCGCTCGGGATTGAAGACCTCCACTTCGGGGTGACTCATCGAGTAGCTGTGGTTAAAGAGCGTCGGCTTACCGAAGAGTACATACTCGCGACCGACCTCATACAGATGCCTGAGCTGCTTGATTTTAGAGAACCAGACGACCTCCATCAAGCCGTTGCCGTCAGTGAATGTTCCGCACAACCGTTCTTTGCTCCCCTCGCCCTCAACTCGGATGGCCACGAAGCGCCCTTTGACCTGAAGGGCCGGCATCTCGGTGCCGTAGAAGTCGGCGATACGATAGAATCGGGAGCGATCTATGTGGCGGTGGGGAAAGTATTGAAGGAGGTCATAGAAAGTATGGATGTCGAGCTGATCGGCCAAGAGTTTGGCACGGTCAGGTCCGACACCTTTCAGAAATTTCAGCTCAGTGTTGTATAGTGTTCCTCGCGCAGGCATAGATAAAGCTCAAAGTCCACATCGCAAAGCGATGTCCCTACAAAGGTTACTTCCCGATATGGGAAGAAGCGAAAATATGATTGGCGATCAGGAAGTCGTGGGGAAGCGTGACCTTGAAGTTGGCGGGGTCGCCGGGATAGAGCGAGATGGGATGGAGAGCTTCGACCACCGATGCGTCGTCGGTATAGGTTGTCTCCGGGTTCATCCCTCTGTATGCGGTCATCAGCAGCTTGCCGTCAAATATCTGGGGAGTTTGGACTGCGACAAATTGGCTTCGGTCAACAGCCTTCGAGCTCCCTTCATCACCCAACTGACGGAGAGAGTCAGTCACGGGCACGACCGGCACGACAGCTTTCTTCTGACGAGCCGCTTTCCATCCGGCACGAATCATCTGCACGGTGGCCAACGGACGGGCGGCATCATGGACCGCGATCAGGCAATCCTTTCCGTTTGTTTCGGCGGCGATTACCTTCAACGCATTGGCTACCGACTCGGTTCGGGTTTGACCACCGTCGGCAATAGCAACCACTTCATCGTTTAGCTTGCGATCTGCTTCCGAAAGGCTTTCGCTCAGTTTACTCCAGATTTCCTTACCATCCTGACTGAGGACAAGGATGATACGGGTTGAGTGGTCTGCTTCGATGAAGGCGCGGACAGAGTGCCAGAGCATCGGGATGCCGGCAATCTCATGGAACTGCTTGGGCAGACCACCTCCGGCGCGCTGACCGGAGCCGGCGGCGACGATGACGGCATATTTGAAATCGGAGCCATCCTCGCGAGATGGCTCCGGTTTCATATTCTGGTGTCCCTCAGCGGGTTTAACTGCCATAGGGTTGGTGGTTTGAACTCTGATTACATGTTCATGCCGCCGTCGACCTGGATAACCTGGCCGGTGACGTAGCCCGACATGTCGGAAGCGAGGAAGACAGCGACGTTCGCGATATCCTCAACCTTACCGCCACGGCGGAGGGGGATCTTCTTGCACCATTCTTCACGAACTGCTTCGGGAAGTGCTTCGGTCATAGCGGTCTCGATGAAGCCGGGGGCGATGGCGTTGGCGCGGATTCCGCGAGAGCCAACCTCCTGGGCGATGCTCTTAGCCAGCGCGATCAGACCTGCCTTTGAAGCGGCATAGTTTGCCTGGCCGGCGTTTCCGTGTACACCGACAACAGAGGCCATGTTGATGATCGAGCCCGAACGCTGACGCATCATGATCGGGAGAACGGCGTGGATGAAGTTGAAGGCAGACTTGAGGTTGACGGCGATCACGGCGTCCCACTGAGCCTCGCTCATACGCATCATCAGACCGTCTTTGGTGATACCGGCGTTGTTGACGAGGATGTCGATCGAGCCGAAGTCTTTCTTGATTTCGTCTACCACCTCGGCAGTCTGGGCGAAGTCGGCTGCGTTTGAGGCGTAACCTTTGACCTTCACGCCGTAGGCGGCGATCTCTTCTTCGGTTTTCTTGCCGTTCTCGTCGATAACGAGGTCGGTGAATGCGATATTGGCTCCTTCCTGAGCAAAACGGAGGGCAAGGGCTTTGCCGATTCCGCGTGCCGCGCCGGTGATCAGGGCGGTCTTTCCTTCGAGAAGTTTCATATTCTGTTGGTTTAGAATGTTATAGTTAAGATCTTTTTCCCCACCCCCGAAATAAGTTGATTGGGATCAGCTCTCGGCTCACTCTTCGGATCAGCTCCCTGCTCACTCTTTGGTGACGATGAAGCATCCGCAGCTGTAGCCGCCGCCGAAGACCATCAGGGCGACGTGGTCACCCTTGTCGACGAGTTCTTTCTTCTGGGCGAAGACGAGAGGCGCTGAGGCGGAGCCTGTGTTGCCGAGTTCCTCGATGTTGTTGAGGAAGCGGTCGAGCGGGAGATCAAGCATATGGGCGACCTGAGCGACAATACGCTTGTTTGCCTGGTGGGTGATGAGGAACCGGATGTCATCTTTGGTCAGGTTGGCGTCCTCAAGAGCCTTGGCCAAAGCATATTGCATGTATTTGACGGCATTGAGGAAGACGTCGCGCCCCTCGGGCATAGTGATGCCCTCTTCTTTAGGACGAAGCTTCACTCCTTCGGGTCCTTTTCCGATATGGGCGAGCCCCTCGGTGAAGATTGTGTCGATCTTCAGATCATTCTCCGAGATACGATCTTTCGAAACAAAATAGGCCACGGCGCCGTCGCCCCAGAGGTGACCGCTCTTCGGGTCGCTTTCGTTGCTGAAGTACGTGTTGTGTTCGCTACAGATCAGGAGAGCCTTGTCTGCCTTGCCCATCGCGAAGTAACCTTCGATGATTTCGAGTCCGTTGATGAACGACGAGCATGCGGCCGAGGCATAGACAGCCTTTGCACCGGCAATCTGATATTGGCGCTGGACTTCGTGGGCGAGTGTCGCCACGGAGTCATATACGCAATAGTGGGCGGCCACTATGAGGTTGACCTCCTTGATGTCGTAAGGAAGATTGGGGAGAGCGTCTTCGACGGCCAGCAGGCCCATTGTGTTGACGTTTTCTCCTTCGGCAGCTTTGGATCGGGTCTCGATACCGGTCCGCTGGATGATCCAGTCGGATGTGAGGCCGTTGACTTTCTCGAAGTAGTCGTTGCCGACACGCCCGGAGGGGACATAGAAGCCTGTCGAATTGATATACATGTGTTGCAGGTTAGGTTAGGTCTAAGGTTATGGTCATATTGTGTTCAGACTGGAGTCGGACGTTCTTCGTTTCCGGCTATCCCGAAGAGGAGGAGTCGCCCGAGGATGTTTTTCAGCGCCTCTTTGTTGATGTTGTTCTCAGAGAGGTTGTCGCGAATGTACGGAACATCGAGGCCGGCAATTATCTGGGTGATGACGACGGCGACGCTGTTTGTGTCGCGGATGGCGAAAACACCCTGCTCAACCCCTTCGTTGAGAATGGCCCTCAGGAGTGTGACCTCTTTCGAGGCCATGATCTTGCGGGCGCGGTCAACCTTTCTGACATCTCGAAAGAATCCGGCTCTGAGCGAGCCGTTGCGCGACACTATCTCTTTCATTGTCTCAAAGCGACACTCGACATATTCGAGCAACTTCTCGTTGGCGGGAATCGGACGGGTGACAATCTCCTTCAGACGTCCGAGCACCTGGGCCGTTTCCTTTTCGATCACGGCGTTGAAGATGTCTCGCTTCGATTTGAAATAGGTGTATATGGTCCGCCGCCCTTTGTCCGAGGCGCTCGCGATGTCGTTCATGGTGGTATTCTCGACACCTTTTCTTGCGAAAAGTTGCCGGGCCACCTCAATGAACTTATCTCGCGTTTTGCTGACCATAGTTTGGGTTTGTGTCTGCACACAATCAGATATTGTGAGCAAAATTAGCAAAAATAATCCAAAGAGCCTATATATCAGGGCCAAAAACGACATTCTTGAGCGATTTGGAAGGTGTTCGAGCTCGATTTACATTTTTTAACTCATTTTTTTGCCCGAAAATTTGCACGGTAAGGAAAAAAGCAGTAATTTTGCACCCGTAAATAACACCGCGGGGTGGAGCAGTGGTAGCTCGTTGGGCTCATAACCCAAAGGTCGTAGGTTCGAGTCCTGCCCCCGCTACTAATCAAGCCGGCTTTTCCAGCCGGCTTTTATTTTTAGCTTATGACACCTCTCTACGAAGACAATCACATCATCATCGTCTATAAGGAGCCGGGCGAGATTGTCCAAGGCGACAAGACCGGCGACACTCCCCTATCGGAAACCGTCAAGGCATATCTGAAGGAGAAGTATAACAAGCCGGGCAATGTCTTCTGTGGCGTTGTTCACCGTATAGACCGCCCGGTGGCCGGCGTCGTGGTCTTCGCCAAAACTTCAAAGGCTCTCGCACGTCTGAACGAGATGCTCCGAAAGGGAGAGATCCACAAGACTTATTGGGCGATGGTCGAGGGTACTCCCGATCCGGCGGAAGCCGAGCTGAAGTCCCTTCTCGTCTCGGACGGGCGCACAAATAAGACACACATGGCGACCCCGGGAACTCCCGACGCAAAGGAAGCTCGTCTCCGTTACAAGACCGTCGCCAACGGCGACCGCTACTCGATTGTGGAGGTCGAACTTCTCACCGGCCGCAAGCACCAGATCCGATGCCAGCTCGCCTCTACGGGCCATCCGATCAAGGGTGACCTCAAATATGGCGCTCGTCGAAGCAATCCCGGCGGCGGGATCTCCCTCCTGGCCAAACGAATCGAGTTCGTTCACCCCGTCTCAAAGGAGCCGATCGTCGTCGAAGTCGACCCGACTCCGGAGATGCAGAAGCTCCTGTAAAGATCCGGTCATTATTTCACGAAATCCGTCAGGAATCAATTGACACCTGACTATGAAAAAAGCTGCTTCGGAATTCCGAAGCAGCTTTTTAGTTTGTTTATCTCAGTCTGAATTACTCAGCGAGGCGGATTGTCACAGCGCGATCGAGCGGAGCAGCCTTTGCACCGAAGTCGGTGAGGTTGTTGTTGTCGATAGTCTTGTCGAGCTGGTTAGCGTTAACACCGTTCTTCACGAGGTAGTTGTAAACGCCATCAACACGTGCGTTGCGGAGACGAACGTTGATCTCTTCTGTGCCAGTGTAGTTGTCGGCCCAACCGGTGAGGACATATTTCTTCTCGGGGTTGTTCTGCATAACCTGAGCTACAGATTTGAGGATGGTCTTCTCACGGAGTGAGAGTGAAGACTGGTTGATGGGATAGTAAACAGTTGCGAGGCCTTCGCAGTCGTTTGCAACCTGCTGAGCGGGACGACGGAGACAAGCGTCGAGCTCTTCCTGAAGGTTGCTGATGCGGTTGTTGGCAGCAGCGAGCTGAGCTACGAGAGCGTCACCCTGAGCGTCGGTGTACTTCCAAGTCGGGCAAACTGCGGTAACGGGGCAGTTCCAGTCGGTCTTGCCGAGGTTGAAGGTAAGACCGAGGTGAACGGCAGCCTGAGACTCGAGCTTCTCGGTAACGTCTTCGATCTGATACTGAAGATCGATGAAGAAGTCAACGTGCTTGCCGAGACGGAAGTTGTTCATAAGGCCGATGTTGGCGAAGAGGAAAGTGTTGTGAGCGTATGCCCAGCTCATCTTCTCGTCACCTTCTCTAACGAGACGGTTCTCACCGAAAGAGGGATGCCAGGTGTACCAGTAGCCGGCACCACCGTGAACGATTGCGTTATACACGCGGTTGGGCTTGTAGCCACACCACCAGTTGGTGAGGTTGATAAGAACGTCGAACTCGGGACCTACGGCCAGCATCTTTTCGGGATAAAGGTCGTTGCTGATCTGGTCGTCGTGACGGGTGGTCAGAAGACCTGCGTTGGGCTTGCGATACCAGCCGCCTTTGGTTGTGGCACCCTTGTTCATCGAGAAGTTGCCACCGAAGCGGATACCGAAGGTCGGAGTGATCCACTTACCTACGTAGAGGGCACCTTCGCCACAGATACGGTCCTTGATGGGAGCTACAACGTCGTTGGGAGACATGTAGAAGTTTGCACCGCCTTCAACTGTGATGAACCAGTTGTTTTTGTTCTTGTTGATGAGCAGACCCTGAGTGCAGTCTTCCACGTAGGTGACTTCCTGAGCCACTGCGGAACCTGCGCTGAGAGCTACAGCTGCAAGAGCGAGTAAAACAGATTTTTTCATAGAACAACAATTATTTAGTTATTTCTTTTATTCTCAATAACTTAGCAAGAAATCAAAGTGTTGACTTCCGGTTATTGGCCACAAAGTTAACACTTTTTATCTTAATTAACATTAAGTTGCGCCAAAAAGTTTTATCGAGAACATCATTTTGTTTTCGTTTTTTGCGGTTGATCAGCGCGCGAGGAAGTTCTTGACGTCGGCGAGAACCTGGTCTACGGTGTAGCCGAATTTCTCGTCGAGCACCTTGGCCGGAGCCGAAGCACCGAAACGGCTGAGTCCTTTGACCTCCCAATCGCCGCGCATTACGGGATAGAGCGTAGCGGGCAGACCGGCTGTCAGGCCGAAGAGCTTGACGTTCGGGGGGAGAACCTTGTTCTGATAGTCCGCAGTCTGGGCCATGAACAGACCGATCGAAGGCATCGAAACAACCTGGCTGGCGATACCTTCCTCTTTCAGCTTGGCTGCCACATGAACGAGAAGTGAAACCTCACTGCCGCTTCCGAGAAGTACGACCTTCGGATCCTCTCCGGTCTTCTCCACTATATACGCGCCGCGATCGAGCTGCATGGCTTGCTGACGGCGATCGTCGCCGGGGAGATCTTCGAGATCCTGACGCGACAGGATGAGGACTGTGGGGGAGTCTGTGTTTTCAAGGGCCTGTTTGTAGGCGGCGACAGTCTCGGCGCTGTCGGCGGGGCGAAGCACGAGACATGCCTGCTTGCCACTGAAGTTCTTCATCTGTTCGAGAAGACGGATCTGAGCCTCGTGTTCGATGGGCTGGTGAGTCGGGCCATCTTCTCCGACACGGAACGCGTCATGGGTGAAGATATAGATGACGGGGAGCTCCATAAGAGCCGCCATGCGGATCGCGGGCTTCTCGTAATCTGAGAAGACAAAGAACGTTCCGCAAGCAGCATGCATCCCGCCGTGGAGGACAATACCGTTCATCAGACAGGCCATCGTGAGCTCGGCCACACCGGCCTGAACGAATCCGCCGCCGTTGTTTTCTTTGGTGAACTGGCCGGTAGCCTTGAGGAAGCCGTCTGTCTTGTCGCTGTTGGCGAGGTCGGCGCTCGAGACGATCATGTTGCCTACCTGCTGGCCGAGGAAGTTGAGAACGGCTCCCGAGGTTGTACGAGTGGCGGCATTCTCCTTGATCTGAATGGCATCCCAATCGATCTGCGGAAGTTTGCCGGCGATGTATCCGTTGAGGGTCTCGGCCTTCTCGGGGTTGGCCTTAGCCCACGCTTCGTGAGCGGCACGGCGCTCGGCAACAATCTTCTTCAATGCCTCGCGACGGTCGGCATAGAGCTTCTGAACATCTTCCCAGATCGTCCAGGGATTCTCGGGGTCACCGCCGAGGTTACGGATTGTTGCCGCGAGATCTGCTCCAGCCTTTGAGAGGGGCTGACCGTGAGTCGACACGGCTCCTTCAAGCGAGCCTCCGTCGGCCTTGACCACTTTGCGGGCCATCACGGTGCGTCCGATGATCAGAGTCGGACGCTCAGTCTCCTCGTTTGCGGCCTGAAGCGCACCGGCGATCTGAAGCGGGCTCGTGGCGTCGACTTCGATCACGTGCCAGTTCCACGCGCGATACTTAGCGGCGGTATCTTCACAGGACACTTCGTGAACCTTGGTCGAAAGCTGAACGTCGTTGGCGTCATAGAACATGATCAGGTTGTGAAGTCCGAGAGAGCCTGCGATTCGGCCCGCGCCCTGCGAGACCTCCTCCTGAATGCCGCCGTCAGAGATGAAGGCGTAGGTCTTGTGGGCTATTGTGTCGCCGAAGCGATTGACGAGGAAGCGCTCTGCGATCGCGCAACCGACAGCCATCACATGGCCCTGACCGAGAGGGCCCGATGCATTCTCAACGCCGTGCTCGGGGTCGAGTTCGGGGTGACCGGGAGTGATCGAACCCCATTGGCGGAACTGCTTCAGATCGTCGATCGTATACTTTCCGGTGAGAGCGAGGACGCTATAGAGCATCGGCGACATGTGGCCCGGATCCATGAAGAAGCGGTCGCGGGCGAACCACGTCGGATCTTCGGGATCATAGACAAGGAATGAGGAGTAGAGAACGTTGGCGAAGTCAGCGCCGCCCATAGCTCCGCCGGGATGGCCTGACTTGGCTTTTTCGACCATCTGGGCGATGAGCATCCTGAGATTGTCGGCTGCTCGGTTCATCAACTGAGTGTTCATATAGGTCTTAGATTTGATTTAAAGTTATTCTTCCAGAATTTCAGGCTCTTCTGGCAGTGAGCTCGAGGGCTTCGAGAGCAGAAGGGCGTAGATGAAGATGTAGGCCGCAAGAGCGAAGGGCAACCAGAAGCTGCCAATGATGCTGTTGCCGGCGATCAGGCTCTGAAGGAACGGGAAGATACCGCCACCGCAGACCATGACCATAAAGATACCCGAAGCGACGGCGGTATATTTGCCGAGGCCAGTGACCGAAAGGTTGAAGATCGCACCCCACATGATCGAGGCGAAGAAGCCGCAGAGCACGAAGAAGATAGAGTTCAGGGGGACGTTCACGACTTCGAAGAGCATGTTGCCCGAGTCGAAACCGAAGAAGGGAACGATTGTTTCGTTGAGCAGGATGCCGAGAAGGATGAAGACCATCGCGCCGAGGCCGGCTACGATCAGCATCACACGTGACGAAACCTTGTTGCCGATCACACCGCCGAGCAGACGGCCGACAAGCATCAAGAGCCAGTAGATACCGCAGATGGTGCCGGCGATGGCGGCGGCCATGAAGCCTTCGTTGTTGACGGCTACGAGTTCAGACTTCTCGAGATACTGGTAGGTCCAGTTGGCGACTCCCACCTCGAGGCCGACGTAACAGAAGATTGCGAGCACACCGAACGTGAAGTTGCGGTACTTGAAGGCGTTGCTGACCTTCACCTTGTTCTGAGGCTTACCGAGATCGGGAGATTCGGGGAGTTTCGAGAAGAAGAGCACGAGGAAAGCGGCGGCGAAGATAGCCATCGCGAGGAAGAAGACGGGGTTGGCCGACGAAATCGTGCTCGCGGCTCCGCCGAGCAAGCCGCCGACAACAACCGGCGCGAGGGTTGCGCCGAGCGAGTTGCAGGCACCGCCGAACTGCACGAGCTGGTTACCCTGGTTGGGAGTCGAGCCGAGCGAGTTCAACATCGGGTTGACGACGGTGTTGAGCAGACACATCGAGAAACCGGCTACGAAAGCACCGATCAGGTAGATAGTTACTGCCGTCGTATCGTCTGCGATCCAGCCTGAGAAGTAAGTGATCGCCACACCGATGAAACCGATCGTGACAGCTGTGAGAGCCGTCATACGGTAGCCTTTCTTCTGAAGAAGGACACCGGCGGGATAGCCCATGAAGGCGTAGGCTATGAAGTTTGCGAGCGTTCCGAGCTGAGACATCACGGGGTTACCCTTCGACATCTTCTCGATAACCGAGCCCAACGGGTTCTGATAACCGGTGACAAAGGCGATCATGAAGAAAAGCAGGAACATGATCGCGATCGGCAACACGAAGTTGGGCCGTTTCTGAGGATTCATCTTCTCCTCTTGGGTAAGTTCAATCATATAAGGTATATTAAGGGGTTATAGTTTCTCAATGCGTGCATCTCATGGCTAGCGTCTCTGTGTTAGCATCTCACTAAAAACGATGAGCTCAGTAACGCGAGCCGAAGATGGCTGTTCCGATCCGGACCATATTGGAACCTTCGGAGACGGCTATCTGCCAGTCGCCTGACATTCCCATCGACAGATGGTCGAAGCCAACGAGGTCTGTGGCGACCTCCTTCACTTCGCGGAAACAGCGGGCGATGTCGGCAAAGTCCTGACGGACACGATCTTCGTCGTCGGTATTGGAGGCCATACCCATCAATCCACAGATATGTGTAGCCTCGAGGGTGCGGTATCCTCCCTCTTTAAAGAAGGTCAGCATCTCTTCGGGAGTCATTCCGAACTTGGTCTCCTCCTTGGCGACGTGAAGTTGCATCAGTACTTTGGTGACCACGCCCGCACGCTTGCTCTCGGAGTCTATCAAGTGCAGGAGTCGCTCCGAATCAACACTTTCTATCAGGGCGGTTCGACCAATGATCTGACGCACTTTGTTTGTCTGCAGGTGGCCGATAAAATGCCACTCGATATCTTTCGGAAGCACCTCCTCCTTGGCCAGAAGTTCCTGGACACGGCTTTCTCCAAACCGACGCTGACCGGCTTCGTAGGCAGCCATCACAGCCTCGGCGGGATGAAATTTGGAAATGGCCACAAGCTCAACACCTTCGGGAACGAGTTTGCGGAAACGTTCGGTGTTTTCCTTAATCAGATTCATCTCCATATCGTAAACGATTCAAGCTATTCAGGATGATTAAGCCTGCTTGGCCGAGGGTTCGAGCGGATAGACATCCATGAGAGGAGTCTCGGTGATCGAGGCTATCTCATAATCGGCGGCGCTCCCCTTCATTCCCTCTTCAAAGCGATCGAGCGCACCTTTGAAGGTACCGGCCTGGACTAGGATAAAGCTGGCGCTCTTCTTTTCGACACCACTTTTTTCGTCGAGGGTAATGAAGTTTACCTTCACCATATAATAACGGTCGGCGGAATCGCGCTGGTCAAAGAAGATCTCGGCTATCTTCGTTTTCTTCACGGCCGAGATAGAGAAGTCTCCCGAGATGAACGGAGTCATTTCCTCAATAATGCGGGCCTCGGCCTCGGTGAATGTCAACGCATCCACAAGATAGGGTTCGTTGACCTTTTTTACCGCGCCGTTTTCCTGCATTTTATCATAGCGCACTTTGCACTCAAACCACAATGCCATAGTTGGTTATAATCTTTTCGTTTAAGGTGTTTGTTCATGTGTATTGCGTTCCCCGACCTGATGCCGGGGAAGCGAAACGGTGCAAAGATAGCAATTTTTTTCGGGGTTATGTGCTTTTGGAGGACGAAAGTTAGCAATTTTTTTCGTAATTTTACGCCCATGAACAGAATCACGCAATGGCTGCTGGCCAAATCAGACACTCTCCCGCGTCCGGTCGGAAAGGTTCTCCGCTTCTATGTCGAAGGATTCTCCGAGATGACCGTGGGGCGCAAGCTGTGGGCCGTCATACTGGTGAAGCTCTTCATTATGTTTTTCATTTTCAAGCTCTTTCTGTTTCCCGACGTGCTCAAACGCGACTATGACAACGACCGGGACCGCGCCCAGGCTGTCAGGACGACACTGACCGGAAGAGATTGAACGAAAAACAGACACCAACACCTTGAAAAACAGCAAAATAAAATAAAATCCATAATACCATGCACGATTTAGCAACCGTAGTAGACTGGAGCCGTCTGCAATTCGCGATGACGGCCATGTTCCACTGGCTCTTTGTTCCGCTGACGCTTGGCCTTTCGGTGATCGTCGCCGTCATGGAGTCTATTTATGTGGCAAAACGCACAGAAGCTTGGAAAGCCGCGACTAAATTCTGGATGCGGCTCTTCGGAATCAACTTCGCCATCGGTGTGGCCACCGGTATCATCCTTGAGTTCGAGTTCGGCACAAACTGGAGTAACTACTCGTGGTTCGTCGGCGATATCTTCGGCGCCCCCCTGGCTATAGAGGGTCTGTTCGCCTTCTTCCTCGAGTCTACTTTCGTGGCCGTGATGTTCTTCGGATGGGACAAGGTTTCGGCCAAGTTCCATTTGACAGCCACCTGGCTGACCGCCATCGGCGCCTCGATCTCGGCGCTCTGGATTCTCGTAGCCAACGCGTGGATGCAGGCTCCCTACGGTATGGAGTTTGACCCGGCTCAGATGCGCAATGTGATGACCGACTTCTGGGCTATCATCTCGCCGGTTGCTCTGAACAAATTCTTCCATGCCGTCTTCTCGGGCTGGACGCTGGCCGGTGTGTTCGTCATCGGAGTCAGCGCCTGGTTCCTCTTCCGCCGTTCCAATCCGAGTTTCGCTCTGGTTTCGATCAAAACGGGAGGCGCGATCGGTCTGTTGGGTATGATTCTGACAATGTGGACCGGCGACGGTTCGGCCGTTGAGGTCTCGAAGACCCAGCCGATGAAACTCGCCGCCATGGAGGCTCTGTATGACGGTCAATTCGGTCAGGGCCTCGTAGGCGTCGCTTTCCTGAACACAGACAAGCAGCCGGGCGATGACCTCGAGCCCTATCACTTCTCTGTCGAGATTCCAAAAGGTCTGTCGGTGCTCGCACGCCACGACATGAACGCCTTCGTTCCCGGTATCAACGATATCCTCGCCGGTGTCGATTACGATGCGGAGGGCAAGCAGATCAACACTGTCTCTTACGCCGACCGCATCGTTCGTGGAAAGGCAGCCCATGAGGCTCTCCGCCGTTACGACATCGCCATGGCCGCTAAAGACACTGCCGCTATGGCGGAGGCCAAGGCTGACCTAATGGTTGATTATCCCTATTTCGGTTACGGATACTTCGACAAGCCCACCGATGCTATCCCTCCGGTCGGACTGACGTTCTATTCGTTCCGCGTGATGGTTATCCTCGGCGGTTATTTCCTTATCTGGCTCCTCTTCGCTGTCTGGGCAGCAATCAAGAAACCCGATTGGCTTAAAAACAGCCGTCTGGTACAATGGGTGCTTATTCTTTCGGTGCCCCTGATCTGGGTTTGCTCCGAGGCCGGTTGGGTCGTTGCCGAAGTCGGCCGCCAGCCCTGGACGATCCAGGATCTCCTCCCCGTAGGAGCGGCTATCTCTGAGATCAGCTCCTCTTCCGTGATTCTCTCGTTCTGGCTTTTCGCCGGAGTGTTCACCGCGCTTCTCGCCGCGGAAGTCAGCATCATGATCCAGTCTGTCCGCAAGCAGACCCGTGAACAGATGCCGGCGTTTCCCGAATCAAAATAATCACCCTTAAATCATTGACAGCAACATGATTACTGCTTTATCATTATACGCGCTTCAGTGCTACTGGTGGCTTCTGGTCTCGGTCCTCGGCGCGATCCTTGTCTTCCTCCTTTTCGTTCAGGGTGGCCAATCGATGCTTCTCTTCACCTCCGAGAACAAGCGTAACCTGATCGTCTCCATATTCGGACGGAAGTGGGAGCTGACGTTCACAACTCTCGTGACTTTCGGTGGCGCCGCTTTCGCTGCCTTCCCCCTCTTCTATTCGACAAGCTTCGGCGGCGCATACTGGCTCTGGATGCTGATTCTTCTGAGCTTCGTTCTCCAGGCAGTCAGCTATGAGTTCCGTTCGAAACCGGGTAACCTTTTCACGTCTCACACGTATGATGTCTTCCTGTTCATCAACGGCTTCGTGGGGTGTGTTCTTCTCGGGGTCGCCGTGGCCATGTTCTTCTTAGGAGGTGAGTTCACAGTCACCCGCACCAATCTTCTCGACTCTTCGGCTCCGGTCATCTCGCAATGGGCCCCGTCTCACGGTTTCGAGGCCATCTTCAATATCCCCAACCTCATCCTCGGATTCGCGGTGTTCTTCCTCGCCCGCACAATGGCCGGTATCTACATCATCGGGTCGGTTACGCCCGACGAGAAGTTTGACCGCGAGATGCGCCGTTCGGTTCTGATCAACGGCATCGTATTCCTCGTTTTCTTCCTGACGTTCCTCGCCATACTTATGACAACCACCGGCTATACAGTGACCGCTGACGGCTCGGTTACCGTCACTCCCTATAAGTATCTGCAGAACTATCTTCACCTGTGGTGGGCTCTCGTTGCGCTTCTCCTCGGTGCGGTCCTCGTGATTGTCGGCATCTTCGGCACGGCCTTCGGCAAGAACTTCAAGGGTGGAAGCTGGTATTTCGCTATCGGCACCGTGCTGGCAGTGCTCAGCCTCTTCTGGGTAGCCGGCTACAATGACACACCGTTCTATCCTTCGCTGACCGATCCGAACTCCTCGCTGACCATACGCAACGCCTCTTCGTCACATTTCACGCTGACGGTGATGGCTTACGCGTCGCTCGTGATTCCGATCGTGCTCGCTTACGTTGCCTATGTATGGCGTGCGCTTGCTAAGGGAAAGATGGATCCCACCGCACCGGCTGAAACTCATTAAAATGAACCAGATTTTGAAGTTGTGAAGATTTATTGGCAACTCTTCTCCTCCTTCTTTAAGATAGGGGCGTTCACGTTCGGCGGGGGTTGGGCGATGATCTCGATTATTGAGCGTGAGATCGTCGACAAGTTCCACTGGATTGAGCGCAACGAGTTTCTCGACCTCCTGGCCGTTGCTCAGTCTCTACCCGGAATCCTCGCGGTCAATATTGCGACAGCTGTCGGCGACCGCCTCAGAGGTGGCAAGGGAAGCGCAGTGGCGGCTCTCGGGACTATCCTCCCTTCGTTCATAATCATCCTTCTGATCGCGATCTTCCTGACGCCCGACATGATCAAAAACAACCGGACGATATCCTCTATCTTCATGGGGATACGCCCGGCGGTCGTGGCGCTCATTATCGCGCCGGTGATCACTTCGGCCAAGGCGGCAAAACTGAATCGCAAGACTTTCTGGATCCCGTTGCTCGTGGCGCTGATGATCTCGCTCGATTTGGGGACAGTCTCGAATCCGGTCCTTTATATTCTCCTCGGTGGCATCGGCGGATGGTTCGCTCTGGTATGGTATCCCAAACGTAAACTGAAAAACCGGTCGTAAGCTATGCAGATCTATTGGCAACTAATCTGGGCCTATATAAAGATAGGTATCTTCGGGTTCGGCGGGGGTTACGCGATGCTCTCGCTCGTCGAGAAGGCTGTAGTCACACCGGGATGGATCACCGAGACGACCTTCACCGACATCCTGGCCATCTCGCAGATGACTCCGGGCCCAATCGGTATCAATTCGGCGACATATATCGGTTATCTGGCACCGGGAGAGGTGAATCCTGAACTGGCGACCCCGGGCTGGGGAATTTTGGGAGCTGTGTTGGCGACACTTGCGGTTGTCCTCCCCTCTTTCTTCCTGGTCCTTTATTGCTCTCACTTCATTCGCCGTCACCATGAAAGCGGTGTAATCAAGGCGATATTCGCCGGGTTGCGACCTGTCGTTGTGGGACTTATCGCCTCGGCGGCCATCATGTTGATGAACGCGGCCAACTTCTGTCCCGACCGGGAGACGCGTACTCTGATCGCATCGATCATCATCTGCGCGGCGGCCTTCTGCCTTGTCTATTTCCCAATTCCAATCGGAAAGGGGAAGACGAAGAAGCTCCACCCGATTCTCGTCATCTGCATGGCCGGAGTGGCGGGCTACCTCCTTTATGGTCTCTAATTCAAGTTCTCTCCCCTTCAGACTTTAATACCCTCTCCTCTATAGACTCTAATCAGAAAGTGAATGGACTCCAAATCGTTTACTTCAGGTCAAGCACCTGACAATCCACGATATAATGAGGCCCTCGCCTGGCTATATTCTCAGCTCCCGCTCTTTTCGCGAGTGGGAGCTGCGGCCTATAAACCGGGCCTCGACAACACTCTTGAACTCGATGCCTTTTTCGACCACCCACACCGCCGCTTCAAGTCTATCCATGTTGCCGGCACCAACGGGAAGGGGTCGACATCTCACATGATCGCATCCGTTCTTCAGTCACAAGGTTACAAAACTGCACTTTACACGTCGCCTCACCTTGTAGACTTCCGTGAGCGCATCCGCATAAACGGTGAGATGATTCCCCACGACCGGGTGACGGACTTCGTTGAACGCTGGAAACACTCGGGGTCAGACCTGCGGCCTTCCTTCTTCGAGCTGACTATGATGATGGCCTTCGACTGGTTCGCAAACGAGAAAGTAGACTATGCCGTCGTTGAAGTCGGAATGGGGGGCCGTCTGGATTCTACCAATGTGATAACACCCGTCGGGTGTGTCATAACCAACATCTCGAAAGACCACACCCAGTTTTTGGGCGAGACGCTCCCCCAGATAGCCCAAGAGAAGGCCGGTATTATCAAAAGCGGTATCCCCGTAGTCATTGGCGAGGCTGAGGGTGAAGTGCGCAAAGTCTTCGAGAATAAGGCACGTGAAGTTGGTGCTCCGATTACTTTTGCCGAAGACAATCGTCTGCTGACCGGTGCGGAGATGGTCGATACGGGTCATATACTTTGCCATACCAAGTCGGGACTCGAGTTCGTCTCACCCCTTGCCGGCAAGTATCAGGAGAAGAACATCAACACGGTGCTTAATGCGATCGAAATGTTGAAGGGAGAGAAAATAGATATCTCGGACAACGCTCTCGTAACCGGAATGTCAGAAGTCGACAAACTGACAGGCTTTATGGGTCGCTGGACAGTGCTCGGAACGTCACCGATCATCATTGCAGACACAGGACATAATGAGGCCGGGCTGACGGAGAATTTTGTCCGTCTGCGCGAGATGCTCGCGAAACGCCCTGAAGCCCGTCTTCATATGGTTTTCGGTATGGTTGCTGACAAGGACATCGACCATATTCTTGACCTTCTGCCCCACGATGCCACTTACTATTTCACGCAGGCATCCATCCCCAGAGCTTTACCGGCTGATCAGATGGCCGAAAAAGCCGCGGGCCACGGCCTTGTTTATCCTTACTATCCCACAGTGGGCGAAGCATTCGGCGCCGCTCTTTCTGCAGCAAGTCCCTCGGATATAATCTATATCGGCGGGTCGACATTTGTTGTCGCCGACTTCCTCGCCGCGCGGCAGTAAACTCACTACTCTTCTGTAGGCCAGATCAATGAGGACGTGCGCTTCATAGGCGTCGCGCATCCTAAAAAAAGCCGGAACCCCTAAAAAAGGTTCCGGCTTCGATCTTACTATAGGTCTCCATGGTAATCATGAAGCGCTTTCCTCATTATCTCTGTTGGTCAATTTGGTGTTGGATTTGGAAGTGGAGCTGTTCATGTCGCTCTCTTCCTTAAGGTCGATCTCGCGGCGGTTCTCGTCATAAACCTTATATTCGAGGTAGGCGAGCGATTCGTCGGCCACTATCTTGCAGCCGCGACCGTATACACGACGCCATTTGCTGTAGAGCGAGAAGAGTCCTTTCTTGATATAGGCCTCAACGAAGGGGTGGACATACATCGTGAACTTCTTGATCTGAAGATGATTGACGAGGTACTCGATCTTCTCATACAGCTTGTCTGTAAACAGGAGCGAAGATTGGATCTCCCCCTTTCCGAAGCATGAGGGACACGTCTCTGTGGTCGGGATGTCGAGGGCCGGGCGGACACGCTGGCGGGTGATCTGCATTAGACCGAACTTACTGAGCGGCAGAATGTTGTGGCGTGCGCGGTCGTTGGCCATAACCTGACGCATATGTTCGAGCAATGTCTGCCGATGCTCGGGCTTATTCATGTCGATGAAGTCGATGACAATAATGCCACCCATATCACGCAGTCGAAGCTGGCGCGCGATTTCGTCGGCAGCGCGCATATTGACGTCGAGGGCGTTGCTTTCCTGGTCTGCCGAAGCTTTAGATCGGTTGCCTGAGTTGACGTCGATCACGTGGAGCGCCTCGGTGTGTTCGATGATGATGTAGGCTCCGCTCTTAAATGAGACTGTCTTGCCAAAGGAGCTCTTAATCTGGCGGGTGATGTTGAAATGGTCAAAGATGGGGACCTCTTTGGCATACAGTTTGACTATGTCCTTGCGATCGGGCGCGATCATCTCGACATAGTTCTGAATCTGTTCGAAGGCTTCGACTTCATTAACATGGATGCTCTCGAAGTCGGGGTTGAAGATGTCGCGGATGACACCTACAGCGCGGCTCTCTTCCTGGTAAATCTGGGCCGGTGGTATCGAACGCTGCATTTTGGCCACGGCGTCTTCCCAATGCTTGACGAGCATTCTCATCTCGTTGTTCAGCTCGGCGACACGTTTGTTTTCGGCCGAGGTCCGAATGATCACTCCGAAACCTTTGGGCTTGATGCTTCCGATCAGCTGGCGAAGACGGATCTTCTCTTCAGCCGATTTAATTTTCTGTGATACCGAAATTTTGTCGCCGAACGGGATGAGGACCATATATCGTCCGGTGAACGAGATTTCGGTTGTCAGTCGCGGTCCTTTGGAAGAGATCGGTTCTTTGGCGATCTGTACGAGCAACTCCTTTCCGGGTTCGAGAAGGTCGGCGATCGAGCCGGACTTCGGGATATCCGGTTGGCGGGGAATCTTACCGATATTGGGCACCTTCTTTGTGTCGGCAAATGCCTCTTCGAGGAATTTGTTGTACGTATTGAAATGAGGGCCCAAGTCGAGATAATGGAGAAAAGCGTCTTTTTCGTAGCCCACGTTGACGAAGGCTGCGTTAAGTCCAGGCATCAGTTTTCTGACCTTGGCGACATACAGGTCGCCCACGGCATAAGCCTCGTTTCTGTTCTCTTTCTGAAGAGAGACCAGCCGCGAGTCCTCAAGCAGGGCGATCGATATCTCGGTCTGCCGGACGTCTACTACTAATTCGCTTTTCATCGGGATATTGGAGGTGTTTCCCAAATCTCTCCTATGCTCCTATCCCGTTTGGATGTGTGTGAGAGACATATAAGAGGAGAACAGCCTTCAACGGAGGGAATCCTCTCGGCCCGTTCGTTTCAGAATGTTCTCCCTTGTCTCTTTTGTCGACTGTCGGTTATCTATCGAAGGTTTTCGTCGTCGAACCGGATCATGCGACGGATCCGTTTGTTTTTGACAGCTTGATTTTTGTGTTCTCTGACGAAACCGTAGCCGGAGACCCTTTACCGGGTGCGTCCGACTAAGGCTGATAACCGTGAACCGCTTATTTCTTCTTATGACGGTTCTTTCTCAGTCTTTTCTTACGCTTGTGCGTAGCCATCTTGTGGCCTTTTCTTTTCTTTCCGCTGGGCATAATGATTGAATTTTGTGAGTTATATTTTAAATAATTTTTTCTTATAGTGAGCTTTTCGGATTTCCGTCCGGCTTATTTTTCCTTTACCTGCTCGAGGAAGACCTTTGAGGGCTTGAAGGCGGGGATCTTGTGCTCGGGGATCAGGATGGTAGTATTTTTCGAGATGTTACGGGCAGTCTTGGCCTTGCGGGTCTTGATGATGAAGCTTCCGAAACCGCGGAGATACACGTTGTTACCGTCGGCCATAGTATCCTTCATCACGTCCATGAACTTCTCAATGGTCTGGAGCACGGTATTCTTTTCGATACCGGTGCTACGGGAAATCTCGTTGACAATGTCTGCTTTTGTCATTGCTGTTTTTGTATTGTTTAGTACTGTTTTTAAGGCGTTCGGAAAATCACCTGCCCTTCCCCAAATCCTGATTCTTCGGCATTTTTGAGTCTGCCGAAGGCCATCTTTTATCAGGGCTTGCGATTTTCAGCGTGCAAATATCGGAAATTTTTTTGATATGGCGGCTATAAAAGCCACGATATTTTACTTTTAGACCTGTTTTCGGCCCTTTCCGACCGGCTTAAACGCCTTTTTCAGCACATTTCGGACTTCCCATCAAACTCAGTCGGCAATCAACTGAGCACCCTCGATGTCACGTATCCGAGACTCGATTTCGGGCCATCGGTCGAGCCTCACTCCGAGAGCGAGCCGGCAGACGTTGTCGAATTCCTGAGTACGCACCTCTATATCAGGATCACCTTTGACGAGCCGCATGACTTTGTCGGCCGCAACGTACGGGAATTCGACGGCGAACTCCTTCATCGCGTGCATCTCTTTGATGCCGGCCGCCTCTATCGCGGCTCGGGCAGTTTCGCGATAAGCCGCGATCAACCCGGGTGTTCCAAGTTTGATGCCTCCGAAGTAACGGACAACGACAACCACAGCGTCGGTGACCCCTGTCGAGTTGAGTTGACCGAGAATCGGCTTGCCGGCAGTCCCGCTGGGCTCGCCGTTGTCGTTAAGCTGCCACTCCGAACGCTCGGGACCGATGACATACGCCCAGCAGACATGGCGCGCGTCATGATACTTGTTCTGTATCTCCTTGATCCGGAGCTTGGCTTCGTCGGCCGAGGCGACGGGGAGGGCGAAACCGATGAACCGGCTCATCTTTTCGCGGATCTGAGCCTCGCCCTCCCCTTTTAGCGCGTAATACGTATCGTCAGCCATCAAAAGAGTCTTTAGCCGAAGTAATAGTCGACATCACCTTCAGAACGGGGGAAAATCAACATTCCGTTGGCTACCTTTGACATGGCTTCGAATCCAAGAGTCTCCTCGACGATCTTGAGTCCCCAAAGGGGTGCGTTGCCCGGACCGTTGCCCGTCACAAACTTGCCCGACACCACAACGGGGGCGTCTACGTGTTCACATCCGAGCATGCTCTCGAACCCGGGGTAGCAGGTGGCTTTCTGACCTTTGAGAAGGCCGCTCTGACCGAGGACGACGGCCGGCGCCGCACAGATGGCGGCGATCCGCCCCGTCTTTGACTTCAGCTGCTGTTCGAGCAGACCAATCAGCGGCGCGAACTCATAAAGGTTGGTCGCTCCGGGCATTCCGCCGGGAAGTATCAACCATTCGGGCTCCGAGAAGAGGGTGTTGTCATAAAGGACGTCAGCAGTCACTGTCACTCCGTGGGCACCCGTCACCTGAAGGGCGCTGGTTATTGAAACAGTCTTCACCGGCATGCCGGCTCGGCGTAGTATATCGACCACACTCAAAGCTTCGATCTCCTCGAAGCCGTTGGCAAGGAATACGTAACTTTCTTTCATATCTTTTTTCTGTTTTAAGCGTTTGGTGAGCGGACAGGTCTAAAGGCACTTCAGCAGAGCCTAAACAGCCGAATGTCAACTCTTTATTACACAATAACTTAATGAAATTAGTCCAACTCTATAATCTGTGCTGGCAATTTCTACGCCCCAAACTTAACAAAAAATTTCGAAACTACCACATTTTTCCGTAATTTTTCTTATAAGAGTTTTACGATTGCAGAACCTTCGGGAATGAAACGGTGTTGTAGTTGAAACACCTTTTTATAAAGGGACATAAAAGATTACTACTATGAACAACATCGAACAATTCACCAAAGGTATTCACAAACTATGGTGGGTGCCTATGATTACCGGTCTGATCGCAATTGCGCTCGGAGTATGGTGTTTCTGCTCTCCCGAAGAGTCACTGACGATTTTTGCATATGTGTTCGCCGCCTGTCTTATCTTTGCCGGAGGCTGGAATCTCGGATATTCGTTTTCCAATACGGGGCTTCACACCAACTGGGGATGGAGTCTGGTGCTTGGGCTGCTCGAGATCGCCTGCGGTGTCTGGCTCTGGTCAATGCCCGCAGAGACGCTCGCAATATCATTTGCCTATGCAGCCGGTATATGGATGCTAGTCGTGGCCATCAACGCTATCGGCGAAGCCTCATTCTTCTCACGCTATGATCGCGTATGGTCTTTATGGATGATAATCCTTCTGGTTTTCGTCATCGGTTTCGCCGTTTGGTTCCTGTTCAATCCGATTTACGGAGGTCTCGTAGGATGGATGTATATTGGTTTCTCTCTCCTGTTCTTCGGAGTATGGCGTATTTCACTCGCATTCAGACTCCGTAGCTTCAACAGGAATTTGCCAAACTGAAAATAAATTTGAATTTAACTACCATAATTGAGAACCGGTGGTCGCAACGCGACGCCGGTTCTTTTATCGTGGGGTCTAAGATGTGGGTCTCAGTTTGCAGATTCAGAAAAAAGTCGCTATCTTTACACCGATGAAATCTGTAAAAATGGAGAGAAGAAGATTGGCGCCACTCTGCGTAGCCATAACGTTGCTCACGGCGAGCGTGTGTTCGTGTGTCAATCAAGGTCAGTACCGTCAGTCTGAAGGTGCCGCGTGGCATACGTTATATCATATCACCTACCGTTCCTCTGAAATTCTTGACGACTCAATCAGAGCAGTAATTGATTCTGTAGACCGTTCTCTGTCATTCTTCAATCCGGAATCAACGGTTTCCAAGCTTAACACACCTACCTGTGGAGCTACAGTTGACGAAATGACAGCCGAAGTATACACGCTTTCCAGACGTGTATTCTCCGCCACCGATTCAATCTTTGATCCTACTGTTTCTCCGGCCATCACAGCGTGGGGTTTCGGGAAAGGACACAAGAT
The DNA here is from genome assembly GCA_964615915.1 of uncultured Sangeribacter sp. GTDB lineage: Bacteria > Bacteroidota > Bacteroidia > Bacteroidales > Muribaculaceae > Lepagella. The sequence goes on along the minus strand of CAZTSQ010000010.1, from coordinate 24,925 downwards.
AACGCCGGATACGCTGGTCCTTGACTCACTCAAGCAGTTTGTAGGTCTCGAGAAGTCCCGGCTGGTAGGAAATGTTATACGCAAGGACGATCCGCGAACCGAGTTCAATTTTTCGGCCGTGGCTAAGGGTTATGGGGTCGACCGGGTTGCAAAGATGCTGGAGCGTAACGGAGTGACCGACTACTTGATCGAAATAGGGGGCGAAATAAGGGCGAAGGGAGTTAACAGACAGGGACAGAAATGGCGTGTAGCCATAGACTCTCCCGACGAGGGCCACGCACCAGGCGATGAGTATACCGAAACCGTGGCCTTTTCCGACATGTCGATGGCTACATCCGGAAACTACCGCAATTTCCACAAGAATGAGAAGGGGCAGCAATTCGGACACACCATCTCTCCGCGAACCCTACGACCCGTTTCTACAGATCTTCTGTCGGTGACGGTGATGGCGCCGAACTGTGCCGAAGCCGACGCTCTGGCTACGTCCTGCATGGCAATGGGCTACCGACGGTCCGATTCTCTTCTCAACAGCCTTGGCTATCCGGCGCTGTTTATCGTCCGCACTTCGACAGACGAGATGAAAGTGATCAGAAATACGAAGCTCAAAGAGTTGATGGTTAAGTAAATAAGAAGAGATGATGGAGTTGATTATAATCGTTCTGCTTATAGTCTTGATCGCAACCGTCGTAGTGCTGATGATCAGGATGAAGGAAAACGGAAGCGCCTCTGCGGCTCGCCAAGACAGCATAATGCTTGCAGAGATGAACGCGTTGAGGGAGCAGTACACCCACCAGGTCGATGAGCTTCGTGAGCAGTTGGCCCGTCAGTCGGCGGCCTTAACCGAAACGGCGCGCATGCAGTTTGAAAACTTGTCGAACGCTGCTCTGACTGCCCAGCAGGAGCGTATGCGCCGGGAGTCAAGTCGTGAAATCGACACACTCCTTTCTCCTCTTCGCGAAAAGCTCGCCGAGTTTACTAAGGTCGTGACCGACGCTCACATGAACGACAATGCGTCGCGCCAGTCTCTATCCGAACAGATCGACCGGCTGATCCGGCTGAACAATACGATCGGAGAGGAGACGCGCTCTTTAACATCGGCTCTCAAAGGGGATTCAAAAACCCAGGGCGATTGGGGCGAAATGATTTTAGAGACTCTTCTCGAGAGCGCCGGGATGACGAGGGACGTTACTTTCTTCGTGCAACCGACACGCGATGAGGCGGGTGTGACACTCGTGGACGATGAAGGTAACCGTCAGCGCCCAGACGTCCTCGTGAAGTTGCCCGACGATCACGCGATAATCATCGACTCAAAGGTGTCGCTGACAGCCTATATAAGACTTTGCGAAGCTAAGGGGCGCGAGGAAGAGGAACGGGCGGCGCGTGAGCATGTACGATCGGTGCGCAAGCACGTCGATGAACTTGGATCGAAGCAGTATCAGAAACACTGGTCAAAGGCCGTTGACCACACTCTAATGTTCATCCCCAACGAAGGGGCCTATTTCGCCGCAATCCGGCATGATCCGGGGCTGTGGAAGTACGCATATGAGAAGAAGGTGGTAATCGTCTCTCCGACCCATGTCTTCTCTGTGATGCAGATCATCTCTCAGCTTTGGCGACAGGAGAATCAAAACCGAAACGCCGAACGCATCGCTGAGCTGGGTGGTAAGCTTTACGACCGCTTCGTCCGATTCAACGAGTCGCTGATGAAGGTCCAAGCTAAGATCAATGAGACAAACCGCGCCTTTGACGACGCCTACACCCAGTTCGGTGGCTCAACCCAAAGCCTCACCCGCACAGCCGAGCGGCTCCGCGACCTCGGTTCCAAAACAACCCGCCGCCTCCCCAAAGACCTAACTGACGAATAAACCGACCTGATCCCGAAAAATTGGATATTCAGTTCTTTTTTGTTAACTTTGCGTGTAGTTAAAGCGATACAATTATGAACAGATCACTCAGATACCCAGTGGGAGAACAGTCATTTGAGCAGATTCGCCAAGGGAACTGGTTATATATAGACAAGACGCGATATCTTGAGCAGATTGCCAAAGGGAACAAATATTATTTTCTCGGGCGTCCCAGACGCTTCGGGAAAAGCCTGTTCTTGTCCACCCTAAAGTGCTTCTTCGAAGGGAAGCGAAATCTGTTCAAGGGGCTGTATGTTAACTCCATTGATTGGGATTGGGAACCGACTCCGGTGCTCGTTCTCGATCTAAATAATGCTGACTATACGGTAGACGGCGCACTGGAAAGGGTAATCGAGTATCACCTTCAAGGGTGGGAAACAGAATACGGAATTGAACCCATAGTAGCCGAGCCTGGCTTGAGGTTGATGTCGGTTATCCGCACTGTCTACCAAAGAACCGGCAAGCACGTCGTCGTGTTGGTCGACGAGTATGACAAGCCTCTGGTCAAGAATCTTCATAATACAAAGCGCTTTGAGAGATACCGTGAAATGCTTGCCGGGTTGTATTCCACCTTCAAGAGTGCGGCAGATTACCTAAGGTTGGTTTTCATTACCGGAATATCCCGTTTCGGGAAACTCAGCATTTTCTCCGGTCTCAACAACATTTCCGATATTTCATTCAACAAAGCTTACGCCGGAATCTGCGGCATAACCGAAACTGAGCTGTTAGACCATTTCGGCGAGGGTATCGAGGAGCTTGCTGAAGAGGAAGGGAAAAGCCCGGAGGAAATCAAACGGTTGCTTAAACAACGCTATGACGGGTATCACTTCTCCAAAGTCTCTCCCGACATATACAATCCCTACTCGCTGCTCGAGACCTTCTCACAGCTCGAGTTCGGCAGCTACTGGGTCACATCCGGAACTCCCTCCATCCTGCTCGAACAGCTTAAGCGACTGCATATCAATCTTGAGGCACTTGCCTCGGCCAAGAGAAAAGACACAGAGCTTTCCAGCTTGATGTTCGAGAACATGGATCCAGTAGCCCTTTTCTATCAAGCCGGATACTTAACCATTAAGAACTACGACGACCGGTCAAGACTGTTTCAGCTCGGTTACCCCAACGAAGAAGTTACCGAGGGATTCTACAGCTTCATACTACCCAACTACGCGAATCTTAACGCCGAGAGCTCTTCGGAGTTCATATACAACCTCGAAGAGGATTTCAATCGCGGTGAGGTAGAGGTCGTGATGAAACGCTTGCAGTCACTATTCGCCGACATGTCTTACGACCTTAGCATAGAAGAGGAGAAAGATGTACGCAACGTTCTCTACATAGTCTTCAAGCTGCTCAAGTTAACGACCGACGCAGAATACCACACCTCTGACGGGCGCATTGACATTCTTGTGCGCACTCCGGACTACATCTATATAATGGAGCTGAAGTTCGACAAATCTGCCGAAGAGGCCCTCGACCAAATCAAACGCAAGGAGTATTCCCTCCCCTGGGCGGTCGACAACCGCCAGATCATCGCCGTCGGCATCAACTTCTCGTCCGAAAAGCGCCGGATCGACAGCTGGAAGTCGGAATGCCATCCGAATGCCTATAAATCTATAAAATAGGAGGAGGGACCTAGGCCAGCACTATAGAGGGGTGACAGGGGGATCCCTCCTCTCTTTTAACTTACAATTAAAGGAAATGGCTCATCGAAATAAGTATAACCTTAAAAAGCGAGACGACAGCCGAGAAAATTGTCGCGGAACCCAGGTGTGGCACCGTTGCGATAAGCAACGCTACAGCTATGTGCAGCGCCGTTCCAACTACTACCTCGAATAACGCGAGAAGGCCTATTACGAGGGGAAGAATAATTAGTAGAGTAGTTATCAGAACACCATTCCCAAACGTTTCCGCTCATATCATAAATACCGAGCTCATTGTCTAATTTTTGGGCTACAGGGTGTGTAGTTTCTCCGCTGTTTTCGGTGTACCATGCTATTCTATATATATCATCACTTCCACTATAGGTATAACCCCTCGACTTATTACCTCCGCGAGCAGCATACTCCCATTCTTTCTCTGTCGGCAATCTGAAGATACGCCCAGTCAGGCGACTCAAACGGTCGACAAATTCCTGACAATCAAACCAACTTACATTTTCCACGGGAAGGTTTTCTCCTTTGAACTGAGAAGGATTATTCCCCATGACCGCACTCCAAAGACGTTGTGTCACCTCTGTTTTTCCAATGTAAAACGTATTAACTGTTTCGGAATGAACCGGCTGCTCATCGTTATTTCCTGAATAGGAACCCATCTGATAAGAACCGCCGTCCACTCTAACCATTTCGAACGATACACCATTCACGGAAAATATTATTCCATCATCATGGGGAATCTCAATACATTCCCCCTATATATTACCATCAGAATGAGTAATAATAATGGGTTGACCTAACAATCTATTTGTGTTTTTCTCTATAGCCAACTTAAAGTCACTATCAATATCAATTCTTTCCTGAGTGGCCGCTATTAACGTCTTCTTTGTAGCATCGATTAATCGCGTAGAGATGTAAGGGACGCCATTAGTAATAGAAAGTTGAGAGAGATATATAAACTCAGTATCGCCAAATCGTTTACTTAATTCGACAAAATATCTGTCCTCTACATTTTCAACTTCTTCAATCAGATAATCGACTGCTTTTTGAAACTCTAAATTTCGCTCTATTAAACGATAGGTATCATTATTTGAAAGGATTGTTAATAATTTGGTTTGAGCTGTCTTTTTGATTGTCCCAGTCTTGTCATGGAAAGTACAATACACAGCGGCAGCGATTTTAGGCAAATTTGTATCTTTCCCTTCGACCTTTAGGCCATTGACTATTACCATTAAGAAAGCTAAGAAAAAGCATACTATTCTTTCCATTTCTTTCATTTTATAGATAAAATGCTATTGATATATATTTCAGAATAGTTGGAGATATCAAGAGTAGCACATATAATACAATTGCATACTTTACATAGCCTTATCTGTATCACCAACTATTCTGAAAAGTTTTCACTGACTAATCACACTTTTGAGCTGAAATTTTCACTGAGTAACTTGTGTACTGGCTACTTTTTGAGAACCTTACGTTACACGCTCGGCTTTCACTATCAGTTCCTAAAACAACCACCCCGCTTCCTACCTCAGATTTTGAACCGTTTTCACGATGACCGTAAACAGACCAAGTAACGGTTACTTTATAGCTGTTGCTATTATAGAGGCATACGAAATCTCCCTGAATGTTTGCACTCACATTTCCCACATTAACGCACGCGGGATTGTCATTACTTAGAGGAGAGAATGTCTCTCTGGCATAAGTTACGCCTATGCTGAGTGTGATTACACACAAAAGCAAAATTAAAACTTTCTTCATTATTTAAAACATTTGAATTAGAACTCATTACTGTCCTTTAAGTCAAGCCACAAAAAAAGCGCGGACAAACTCTGTTTATCTGCACTTGAGGTCTTCGACTACCTATACAACCAAATAAACGAGTAAAGCCCACGCCTATGGCGCGAGCATCTTCGCTTTACTCTTGGTTGCTTTGAAATTGTCGAAGTTTCAAGTGCAAGAGGTTCAAGCAAAAACGCTTTTTCCTATTCTATGGTGCTTAACTGATAATCAGTTTTCTATTTCATTAGCATTTAATTTTTTGGTTAGTAATTACTGAAATGAGAATTATATCTCATCTCCAACATTGTGCTTACCTCATCATATCCCCGGACCGGGGCTCCTGAATTCGGTCTACAGGCGCAAAATTTCAATTAATTTTTCTTTTCACCAAACAAAATCTTACTCAGCGCCATTTTTTCAAACCTTTCGGGGGAGACGAGCGTTTATCTGACAGTATTAATTGCTTTCGTATATAGCTATGGCTTCATCAAATTTGTTCCCTGGTAGCAAGCGGGAACTGATCCAAATAAATGTTTCCGGCCCTGACCGAGCCGGTATAACCGCTGCGCTGACATCTATTCTCGCGAAATATGACACGACGATCCTCGATATCGGCCAGGCTGACGTGCATCATTCGCTCGCGTTCGGTCTACTTTTCCTCACGGAGTCCAACCGTAGCGGCGACATCCTGAAGGAGATCCTCTTCAAGACCTCGGAGCTGAACATGCAGGTTCAATTCTCTGTGATTGATGAGCAGGAGTATCGCGACTGGGTTAGCCTCCAGGGCAAGAACCGATATATCATCACCCTACTCGGACGTGTGATCAATGCCCGACAGATCTCGGCAGTGGCCGACATCATCACCGCTCAGAACCTCAACATCGACGCGATAAAGCGTCTGACCGGCCGCATACCTCTTGACCCGCCTGTCACTCCGGAGGCCAAGGAATCGGTCGAGACACTGACCCATGTCGGAGCAAAGACACCTAAGGCTTGTATTGAGTTCTCGGTACGCGGCACTCCCAAAGACCGCGAACAGATGCAAAGCGAGTTCATGCGCCTCGCCTCTGAGCTGAACTTCGACATATCGCTCCAGGAGGACTCGATGTTCAGACGTTCGCGCCGTCTGATCTGTTTCGATATGGACTCGACGCTCATCCGCACCGAGGTTATCGACGAGCTTGCAGATCGTGCAGGTGTCGGGGAGGAGGTACGCGCAATAACAGAGTCGGCCATGCGTGGTGAAATTGACTTCCGCGAGAGCTTCACACGCCGAGTGGCCCTTCTGAAAGGTCTGGACGTCAGCGTGATGGAAGACATCGCCAAGAAACTCCCGATTACGGAGGGCCTCCCGCGGCTGATGGAGGTTCTCAAGCGTTTCGGCTATAAAACGGCCATCCTTTCGGGCGGTTTCACTTTCTTCGGCAACGATCTGAAGAAGCGCTTTGGCTTCGACTATGTCTATGCCAATGACCTCGAGGTCGACGAGAACGGGAAACTGACCGGCAAGGTGAAGGGCGATATTGTTGACGGCGCTCGCAAACGCGAACTGCTCAGGCTCCTCGCTCAGGTTGAGAATATCGACATTCGCCAGACTATCGCCGTCGGAGACGGGGCGAACGATCTGCCGATGTTGTCCGAGGCAGGTCTCGGTATTGCCTTCCACGCCAAGCCAAAAGTGAAGGCCGAAGCCGCACAGTCGATCTCGACGATAGGTATTGATGGCGTACTCTATTTCCTCGGTTTCAAGGATGAGTCCATTTCTCCGGCCGGGGTAAACTGAACCAAAGCATTCCTATATCATAGCTAACCACCAACACAATGATAAAGAAATCATTAGCATTTCTGATTCTCCTCCTCTCCATACTTCTTCCAGCCCGTGCGGAACAGACCGTTGGTCTCGTGCTCAGCGGCGGCGGCGCGAAGGGCATAGCCCACGTCGGGGTGATCAAGGCTCTTGAAGACAATGACATACCTATCGACTATGTGACCGGCACTTCGATGGGCTCTATCGTCGGCTCACTTTATGCCATCGGCTGGAGTCCGGAGAAGATGTACGAGTTCTTCACCGCCCCGGACTTCCTTTTCTGGGCGACGGGCAAGGTAAATCCGGAGTGGCAGTATCTGTTGTACAAACCGGTGCCGATGCCGTCTTGGGCAAACGTCAACCTCAACCTCAAGAACACGTCGAATTTGGCCAACCAGGTGATTCCAAACAGCCTGGTGTCGCCTCTGCCTATGAATATCGAGTTCCTGAAGCTCTACACACCGTATACTGAGCAATGTAAGGGTAACTTCAATAACCTTTTCGTCCCTTTCCGGTGCGTGTTCTCGGACATTTACGCCAAGCACAAGGTGGTTTGTTCAAAGGGATCGTTAGGAGAGTCGGTTCGTGGCTCTATGAGCTTCCCGCTCGTTTTCAAGCCGATCGAGGTCGACGGAGTGTTGGCTTATGACGGTGGCATCTATGACAATTTCCCGGTTGATGTTATGCAAGAGGATTTTCACCCCGATTTCATTATCGGTGTGAGTGTAGCCCGAGCTGACAAGAAACCGCGAAGCAATAATGTCTACGGGGAGTTGGAGGATATGATCATTCAGAACAACGACTACTCGGTCCCCTCACGCAACGGTATTAAGATTCAGGTCCCGGTGCTCAACTTCGGTGTCTTAGACTTCTCCCAGGCCAAACAGATTTATGAGATCGGTTACAAAACCGGTCTCTCGATGGTCGATTCAATCAAGAGCCGTGTGACGGCACGCCGCTCACCTGAGGTGGTAGCACGCAGGAGAGCTGAGTTTGCTTCGAAGACTCCGAAGGTGGAGTTCGATTCGATCAGCATCTCGGGAGCTGATGAGAGCCAGCGCAATTATCTCGAATATTTGTTCGGAGACCATCGTTTCCCGATAAGTCTCGACGAGGTTCAGGAGTCTTACTATCGGGCTATCGCCGAAGGTAAAATCTCTGACCTTCTTCCCGAAGCCAAGTTCGGTCCTAATTATAAGAAAGCGACGTTGACGTTGAAGGCCAAGGTCAACAATCCGTGGAGCATCGGCATAGGCGGTTGGATCACTTCGACCACCAACTCGATGCTTTTCGCCGACTTCGGCTACCATGCGCTGAGCTACAACTCGCTCGACGTGGACCTTTCCGGTTGGCTCGGACAGTCTTATATGGCAGGCAGATTGGCGGCGACATTCGCTCTGCGCACCCGCATGCCCTCCTACATGATGCTCGAGGGTGTCGCCTCGCGCGAGAAGAATTATGACACCGATCTTCTCTTCTATGAGGCAAAGAATCCCGCGTTCATAACTAACCGCGAGACTTTCGCGCGCGTCACTTACAATCTCGGGCCGCGCCACGATATGATCTTTGGTGTAAGCGCTTCCTACGGACGTTCGGCCGACCGATACTTCGCCGACAACGACGTCGACTTTGCCAAAGACAAAAAAGACCGATCGCGCTACGACATCGCGGTGCTGGACTTCCACTATCAACTGAATACCCTCAACCGTCAGCTCTATCCTACCGAAGGAAAGAAGGTCGAGTTCTACGTCAAGGGGGTCCACGAGGATGCGAAATATACTCCGGGACGAACAGTTCCGCCGTCTGACGGCAATGGCGAAGGCACGGATCAGATCTATTATCACAAAAGTTCTTGGGGACGCTGGCGTGCTTCGCTTAAGGCTGAATGGATGCAATACTTCAAGCTCGACAGACACTTCGTGTTGGGTGCCCGTGCCGAAGGTCTGTTGACCCTCAGCCCTCTGAAGGGCAACATGGTCGCCGAGGAGGTACACGCCGCACCGTTTGCACCGATGCCCTCCGTGGCCAACATCTACAATCCGGCATTCCGTTCAGACAATTTCCTGGCTGTCGGTCTCATACCCGCTTGGATTCCGGTTCAGAGCCTGCAGATCCGCGGAGACTTCTATGCCTTCTGCAAGACGCGCAAGATCGGCCAGAATGACAACGGACGCGCAGTCTACGACGGCTGGTTCGCCAAACCCAACTACATCGCCCAGCTCTCGGCCATCTACTCTCTCCCCTTCGCCTCGATATCGATCTACGGCAACTACCTCTCCTATCCCCACTCCAACTGGAACGTCGGCATCAACCTCGGCCTCTTCTTCCAGGCCCCCAAACTCCTCCACTAAAAGATTCATTATAAATGACAGACGCCCGCGGGGATTGACCGCGGGCGTCTGCTTATATGGGGGGTTGGGTTAGTCTTTGGCGAGGAGGGAGATCTTCTTTTCGATTTCGGCAATCTCTTCCTTGACGCGCTGCTGACGGCGCTCGATGTCTTTCAGCATCGAGTTGGAGCCGCTGGTCTTGAAGTTGAAGAAACCGAGGTTGTTCTCCATGGTCTTCAGTTCGTTGCGCTTCTGATCGAGCTGACGCATCAGACGCTGACGCTCACTGCCCATCTGGCGGTCGTCGCCTTTGATCTTGCTGACCTGGCGCTCGAACTTCTCCATGCGGGCGCGAGAGCCGCGTTCGCCGAGAGAGTTATAGAATTTGTCGCAGAGGGCACGATACTCAGTGCGGAGTTCATCCATCACCTTACGGGGCACGAAGCCGATCGAGTTCCATGTATTCTGGAGCTCGCGAACGAGCGGCAAGTTCTCGCGCGGATCCTCGACCTCGGGGAGAGCCTTGAGTTTCTCGATGATCTCACGCTTGGCCACGAGATTGGCGTTCTCCTCCTTGCGGACTTCGCTCATCTGGGCGCGACGGCGCTCGAAGACAGCGGTGCAGGCGGTATTGAAGCGTTTCCAGATCTCTTCGCTGACCTTGCGGTTCACGCTGCCGACGGTCTTCCACTCCTCCTGAAGGAGTTTCACCTGACGGAGAGCCTCGGCGCTGTCTTCAACTTGCGCGAGAGCCTCGGCGCGTTCGCAAAGGCGGAGCTTCTTGTCGTAGTTTTCGGTCTTTTCGGCCTTGACCGCTTTATAGTACTGGTTCTTAGTCGTAAAGAATTTGTCGCAGAGCTCGCGGTAGGTTGCGAAAAGTTTCGCGCTGACCTTTCGCGGAGCGTATCCGGTCTCTTTCCATTCTGCCTGAAGCGCCAGCACCTCTTTTGTGGCTGCTTCGAATGAATCGAACGAGTTGAACTCGCGCGCGTTGATCTCCTCGAGCTTGGCGATGATGGCCTCTTTTGCGGCCTGAGCGGCCTCCTCTGCCTCTTTGCGCTTTGCGAAGACCTCCTGGTGACGACGGTTGATTACCGACGAGCTGTTCTTGAACTCCTCCCAGATTGTCTCGCGAACCTCTTTGGGCACCGGACCCGTTTCGCGCCACTGGATGTGAAGGTTCTGCAGCTTGGCCACTGCATCGATGGGATCCTCGGCTGTCTCAAGGGCTTTTGCCTCTTCGATCAGACGCTTTTTGATCTCAAGATTCTTCTTGTAGTCGAGATCGCGGAGTTCCTTGTGCATCTTCAGCTGATCATAGAAGGTCTCGACAGCCTTCTGGAAAGTCTTCCAGACATCGGCATCGGCGCCTTGCGGAAGTTCGGCTTTCTCGCGGAAGTCATCCTGGAGTTTGCGGAAGGTCGGGTAGTGTGTGTTGATGTTGTCGATATCACCGGCGAGGCGCTCGAGTTCGGCTACGATAGCCTGCTTCTTCTCGAGGTTCTCCCGGCGAAGCTTCTCGTCGGCCTCCAGGAAGGCGTTGCGACGCTCCTTGAACTGGGCGATCATCACCTTAGCCTCCTCTTCAAGGGCACACGGAGTGGCGACAAACATCTCAGGCTGACCGCCTTCGTCGATGAAGGCCATCAGTTCGGCGTTAGTCTCACGGTTGCGCAGCGCATAGAAGGCCGTCTTGATCGCCGAGACCTCGCGGTGGGCGTTCATTCTGTTTTCATTCAGGATTTCCTTGAGTGTGTCGACAAGCTGCTGTTTGTCCATGTCGTGGATTCCGGGCATCTCACCGGTTGCTTCAGGCTCTTGGACAACCTCGATTTCAACAAAGGTTGTCTCGGCGGGAGCGACAACCTCCTCTTCGGGAAGTTTCGTTTCGTTCTCGTTCATTTTTAGGTTTTATAATGAAGTTATCTTTTCTATTTTGCCGGCTCGACGGTCATCTTGATGATCTTGATGTCCTCGACCGGGCGGTCGCCACGCGATGTCTCGGCATTCTGGATCTTTTCGACGGTTTCCATACCTTCGAGGACTTCGCCAAAGACGGTGTACTCTCCGTCGAGATGAGGAGTGCCTCCGACCGTGGTATAGGCCTCGACCATCTTTTCGGGGATCACGACCGGCTTGACATTCGCCTCTGTCTCAGAGATCAGACGCTGACGCATATTTTCGAGGCCCACCGAATCTTTTGCGGCATACAGGGCCTTGATTTCGTCCATATGTTGCTTTTGGAGCTCGCGGAAGTATGCCTGCTTCTTGCTGTCGGTCATACGGGCGCCCATCTGCTCGATCTGACGCGGAGTGTATTTGTTGCCGGTTACGATGTAGAATTGTGAACCGGAACTACGGCGCTCAGGGTTGACGTTGTCGCCGGTGCGTGCCGCCGCCAGCGCGCCATATTTGTGGAAGAAGCGGGGATAATCTATTTCGGCTTCGATGGTGTATCCCGGGTCTCCGCTTCCCAGCATCGCTCCCGGAGCGGCATCCTTGCTCGCCGGGTCGCCGGTCTGCACCATAAAGTCCTTGATCACACGGTGAAAGAGCACACCGTCATAATAACCTTCAGAGGCAAGCTTCAGGAAGTTGGCCTGATGCTTGGGGGTGGCGTCATAAAGAAGAATCTTGATCGGCCCTGCGGTTGTTTCTATATCAACGATTCGCCCGGATTCTACCGGAGCTGCGGCGGGAGTCTGTTGGGTGTCTGCCATTTTTTCGGTCTGTGAATTAGCGACAACAACAGCCATAACTCCTCCGGCCGACAAAAGAGCGGCGGAAAGCACGGCTGCCTTTATATAGTTTCTCATCAAATAGTTGTGTTAACCTTGTGTTAGATCGGGCTCTGGGGGAAGATACGCTTGTAGATCCGACGGAAATTGTCGTCCTGCTCGCTGAGTTCTTCGGCCCGACTGTGATAGTCCTTGCCCCAGAGGCCCTCGAGAAGTGAGAGGATATATTTGTGCTCGCGGTCTTTCTGGATCGCGGCGTCGACGAGCGGGGTGAGCCACATCGAGAACCTGTCGGGATCGACAGCCATCAGAAACCGCGCGGTGCTGGCCAGAAACTGGCCCGAAACGTCCACACGCTTCAGGTTATCGACAATTTCGGTCATGTTTTCCGAGCATGTGTCGATATTGTTGACGATATATTCGTAGGTCGACATACCGTCGGGATCCCCTTCGAGAAGTTTGGTCAATTCGCTCATGTTTGTTTGGTCAGTTAGTTGTATAACGTACTCCGACGACCTCTGACGACATCGCCGGGAACCATTCAACAGCGCAAAAGTATAAAAAAATTTTTTAGTTCAGCGCTTTTCTGCTAATTTTGTGGAGAAAAAAATAAACAGACCGCTCTCCGGGTGCTGTCGACCAGCTTCCGAGGTGGTGTTTTCAGACCTATTTGAAGATGACTAACGAACCGGTAATTGTCGTCGGACGCCAATTCGGGAGCGGCGGCCGCAAGCTCGCGAAACTCCTCGCCGAGAAGATGAACCTTCCCTACTATGACCGTGAGTTGCTTCGCGAAGCGGCCCAACGGATGGGGTTTGCGCCCTCCGTCTTTGCAGACAACGACGAGAAACGCCCGTCGCTGTTCCGTTCGCTCGCCTCACATCTATATGGGGTGGCCGACAGCTACGGTTCTACGCCGATGAGCCGGGTGGAGATTTACCGTCAGCAAGGAGAGGTCATTCGCGACATCGCCTCGCGAGGTGGATGCGTGATCGTCGGCCGGTCGGCAGACTATATCCTCCGCGAACATCCTTGGTTGGTATCCATCTTCCTTCATGCCCCGCTGGCGTGGCGCGCCAAACGAATTATGGACCGCGGCGACGCCGAAACTCTTCGCGACGCCGAAACTCTCGCTCAAAAAATCGACTCTCAGCGCGAAGCGTTCTACAACTATTTCACACCCGGTATGTGGGGACATGCATCGACCTATCACCTCTCGATCGACGCCTCCCGGCTCACGTCTGATCAAGCCGCCGAACTGATAGAGACGTTCGCGAGGAAAAAAATCGGGGCCCCAGACTGAACCCGAAGGGGTCGTTTCTTTTTATATGGATAGAGGCCGATGTAGGTTCAGCATCTTCCGAACCACCCCGGCCTCCAACGATTCCCTATAAAACTATCAGTCTATGAAAAACAAATCTTACGTTACCACCTACGTGCTCGGTCTGGTGATCGGAGTGCTGCTGTGTATCTTCTATAACCGCACGAATATCTTCACCTTAATGGTGATCATTATCGGCGCGTTGATCATCCTCCCGTCGGTTATTGGTATCGGCAAAGGTTTCGCCGGCAAGAAACAGGACGACGGGACGCGCACAAATTTACCGTGGTACACGGCTGCGGCCTGCGTGATCGGCCTCGTGGTCGGCATCCTGCTGATATCGTTCGCCTCATTCTTTGCCGGTTATATCGTCTATACGCTTGGTGTCCTTCTCGTCATTGCGGGTATCATCCAGATCATGTGTCTTGTGGCCGAAAGTCATGATGTAGGCGGCTTGAAGAAGGGGTGGTACGGGATGCCGTGGCTAACAGTGGCGGTCGGCATCGTGATTGTTTGTCTCGGTCCGGAAAAAATCGCTAACTTTGTGACGATTTTGACGGGTGTGATGCTTGTCCTCTATGGCCTGAACGGTCTGTTCAGCCTCTGGGCCCATCATCACGCAAAGAAACGCATCGTCCGCGAAGGCATGAAGGCCGAGTCAGCGGCCGAGATGACGGCTCAGGCTGAGGCTGAAGCAGAGGCTTCGGCCGAAACCCAGGCTCCGACCGAAGAAGAGACCTCTTCGACAACAGAACAGTAAAGAATACAAGAATTAATAATGCAGAGGGGCGCCCTGTCGCCCCGCGCCGGGCGCGTGGGGAGGAAAGTCCGGGCAACCCAGAGCGGCATACTGGCTAACGGCCAGCCGGCGGTGACGTCGGGGACAACGTGACAGAAAACAACCGCCCCGCTCTTCTCAGTTAGTTTTGAGAGATCGGGGTAAGGGTGAAAAGGCGGGGTAAGAGCCCACCGGCTCCGGCGGTGACGTCGGAGGCCGCACGTCCTATGTGTTGCAAGGCCAAATATACCGGCAGTTAAGGATGGCTCGTCCATTGCCGGGGGGTAGGCTGCGCGGAGCGGGGGCCCCATCGTCCGCTCCGGAGCCGCATGGAGACATAGCGGCAAAGATAAATGACAGGACATCGCACGGTGCCTTCGGACCCCAAGCGGTGACATAACCCGGCTTACAGCCCCTCTGCTTTTTTCTTTCTCCATCTATATTTTCAAGGCATTTCTCTCCCCCTCACCTTACCGCTATGGCCAAGAAGCTGTCTCAATTAACCGAAAAACTTACCCGCTGGTACAAATATGTGACCACCGGCGTCTGGGAAGATACTAGCGACAAGATGTCGGTCCGTCTGATCAAGACCTTCAATCTCGCCGCCCGCTCGTTTATGGATCGCGGGCTGCAGATCAAGTCGATGTCTTTGACCTATTCGACCGTGCTCGCCATTGTTCCGGCCTTCGCACTACTGATCGCCATCGGCCGTGGATTCGGATACCAAAAGATTCTGGAGTCGGCTCTTTATTCCTACTTTCCTTCGCAGACCAAGGCTGTGGCGGCCGCCCTTTCGTTTGTCGATTCCTATCTGACCAATGCTTCTCAAGGTTTGTTTGTCGGTGCTGGCGCTATCTTCCTGCTTTGGACGATCATCTCCCTGCTTTCGAGTATCGAGCAGGCCTTCAACTCGATCTGGGACATTAAGCATGACCGCACCCTATATCAGAAGGTGACTGCCTATATAGCCATCTGTCTGTTGGTGCCGATCCTGATGGTCTGTTCATCGGGCGTATCCATCTTCATGGCCACAACAATCCAGAACCAGCTTCACCTGAAGTTTCTGACACCACTGATCAACAGTCTGTTAGAAGCGCTCCCGGTTGTCTTTGCGTGGGGAGGTTTTACACTCTGCTACGCATTGATACCGAACACCAAAATCAATTTCAAGTATGCGGCCATAGCTGGCGCAGTGGGAGCTATCTCGTTCCAGATCCTGCAGTTGCTCTTCGTCAACGGTCAGATATACGTGTCGAAATACAACGCGATCTACGGTTCGTTCTCCTTCCTCCCGTTGTTGCTCATCTGGCTTCAGCTTTCATGGCTGATTCTACTGTCGGGGTGTGTGCTGACCTATTCGCTCCAAAATGTCTTCACCTTCAACTTCCTCGGCGACATCTCGACCATATCGGAGAATTATAAGCGCAAGATCTCTATCCTGATCATGACCATCTTGATCGACATCCGCAAGAAGGGTCAGCAACCAATGACGGTCAATGAGATCTCGACCGTCTACGGCCTGCCGATCCGCATCGTCAACCGCATCCTCGATGCCTTCCATGATGCGGGGTTGATCTACTATGTCATCCTCCCCAAGGAACAGGTCGGGATCACGCCGGCCTTCGACATCTCGAAGCTGACCGTCGGAGAGTTCATCGAAAAGTTGGACAACGTTGGACCCTCCGGCTTCATCCCCGGCTTGACAAAGAACTACACCGACATCCTCGACAGCATCGACCGTCTCCTCGCCGACGCCTACAAAGCCGACGCCTCGACCCTTATGGCCGACCTGCCCGTCCCCGCCATTCCAAAACCCCGGCAAGAAGCGCCGCAAGGAGTACCACATGAAGCGCCATAAGACGCACCGACTTCCAGCCAGTCTGAATAGCACCCAAGAGACAAATAGCAACCACTCCTAATCAGCTGATTATCATATATATATTGGTTTACAAATTTTGTTAAGATTTTGACTAAATTATTTGCATTTGTTAAGGGAAAGAAGTACTTTTGTGAGGTCTATAATTAAAAACTATAGATTTTATAGGCCACTTTTGGTCGTTAGGAATTAGTGTGGAGTAGACGACCGTAAGTGAGTAAACAGCACTCCAACAACCTTAAATCTGCAAATATGCGTACCTTAAACCTGCTCTTGTGCTTAGCCTTCCTTATGATGGGGAGTATAACACCCTTGCGTGCTGACGAACAGAGCGCTGCTCAACCGTCTACCGAACAGGACTCAGTAATGAATGCGTTGAAAACCATACTGTCATCGAATGACTCTGTGCCCGATGTACTGGTCAAGACTACAGAACTGAATCAGATATATGAGCGGACTATGCCGAGAGCACTCGGAGACACAGTACCACAAGATTGGGAAGACCTTGAAGTTCATTATGAGCAGGAGCCAGACACGCTAATGCCGGGCTACTATGACCTTGACGAAATAGTCATAGTTGCCTCGCGTGAGACTCGACTTAAAGATGGTATAGCCTATATACCCGAGAAAAATCAGAGAAAGTTCGCAACTGACGGTGTATCCCTTCTGGCTCGCATGATGATCCCATCGCTCAAGGTAAACATGCTAAGCGGAAGCGTGGAGACAGCCTCCGGTGGAACCGTTTCGTATTTTATCAACGGAATGCCCGCATCTTCAGAGGATGTGGCGGCCCTTGCGCCCGAAGACGTCAACAAGGTCGAGGTGCTCGAACGACCCACGGATGCCAAGTACATGGGAGCAGAGAACGTAATTAACTATGTGGTCACCAAGTATCTTTGGGGTGGTTATACCAAGGTCAGCGTAGACGGTAGCGCCACTTCATGGAGAGGGGGAGGATATGTCAACTCCGGTCTTACTTACAAACGCATGACCTACAGTCTGTTTGTCAACTCCCGATATAACCAAAGCTTCTCAAACTCAAAGTCCATTCAGAAGCTTGATATCGACGATATAGACTACACAATAACAACCGTCAGTGACCGGCCCAAAGGTCGTTCGACTTCCGAAGTCGGTTACTTCACAGCTCTTTACCGCTCCGACAATGTCATGTTCAAAAACAAACTGTCGTTGTCACATAGTCTAACCCCCTGGCGCACAGGAAACGGCCTGACGATCTATGAGTCGCCGTCGGAGACTCTCGAGGCTCTCACACAATACGGCACCCACTCAAAGAACTTCACTCCTATGTGGAACGGCAACTTGGTTGTCAACTTTCCGCATAACACATCGCTGGCAGTTAACGCTTCTACCCTATTCCGTATCAACAACGCTCATCAGCTACAGAAGCAGTTCCGCAACAGCAATCTGATATTCGAGAACGACTACCGATCAAAGGAAACCGGTAACAACTCGTCTCTCGGTGTCACCTTCAGTAAAAACTTCAATGATCATCACATCATAAGTCTCCATGGGCATGGCAGCTATAACTTATACAAATTGAATTATGAAGGGACAGTCGCTGAAGGGAGCCGGATTGAAGAAATGACGGCTCTGTTTGAAGCCAGCTACACTTACCTTTGGAGTTCAGGTAGACTATATCTCAAGCCCAGAGTTTACTATAACAAGTCAGACATTCGTGGCTCAGAATATGGCATTTCCCGTTGGACTCCAGGTGGGGCAGCAATGGTTGTGTGGAATCCCGGTCAGAACCAACAGTTTACAGGAGAAGCCGTATATGCAATTGGAACATATCAGCTTGCTCAGATGGATCCGACAAGGATTCAAAGAAACCTCCTCTTGTGGGAAGAAGGCAATCCCAACCTTGATGTGTCACCGGTCGTTATTACTAACCTTAATTATAGATGGTGGAATCAGAAAGTCTCCTTTAATATCTATTTTAGGGGAGAATATCAATTTAATACTATATATCAAAATGCTATACTAAGCGAAGATGGTTCGGGACTGACTCTCAGTTATAAGGAAGGAGTCGATTGGGGCTCAATTATGGCTGGTGGATCGGCTACATGGAACATTTCAAATGAATTTAGTATAAATGGCGGACTGGGGATCAACTATATTCATAAAACTTCACCTGTTAATGAGAATGTTATAACCGTTGCGGGAAATCTCCAGGCTCAATGGTCCCATAAAAATTATTTGGTATACACTGGTATATATTCTCAAACTCACGGCTATGGATTTGACGGATATGGGCGCGGTAATTTAGGTTATGGCATAGGTGCTATGGCGGTCTATGGCAATTGGGCAATTGATCTGCGCGTCAACAATCCCTTTAACAAAACAAAGAGCTACGAACGCTGGGGACATACTCCCAACCGGCTCTATTACTATAACGACATCACCTACTCTAAATTGGCATCGACTGACGTCTCGCTGTCTGCGACCTACACAATCCGTTACGGACGCAAACAGCAGGATCAGCGAATAGAAGGCGTAACCAACGACCAGTCTCTGATGAGGTAACAGATACCTACTACAGTCACAACTCCTCTTTTATGGCCGAGCGTCCGGGTAAATACCGGGCGACACTCGGCCATTAACTATGCTTTTTTAGGCTTTTTTGGGGAAATTTTCGGCAAACAAGGGGGTGTGGGCAAATGTTGAATAAGAAATAGTTGCAAAGTTTGAGTCTATTTTCTATCTTTGCCGAACACAATGTAAACAGTGAACCCCCGTTTATGAGCTATCTAAAGTTTGACAAAAACATCCTGACCAATCTTGAGCAGAGCCTCAAGAAGGAGATGTTGCGCACAAATAAATCGGGTGCCTACCACTGCACGACCATCGTCGGATGCAACACTCGCAAGCAGCACGGTCTGCTCGTGATCCCGATTCCGGAGATGGACAATCAGGCACACGTTCTTCTTTCCTCTCTCGACGAGACGGTGATCCAACACGGCGCGCCGTTCAACCTCGGTCTCCATCAGTATGGCGACAATATCTTCTCGCCCAACGGTCACAAGTACATCCGCCAGTTCGACTGCGAGTCTGTGCCGGTGATGACCTTCCGCGTCGGCGGCGTGATCCTCTCGAAAGAGAAAGTCTTCATCTCTCATGAGAACCGAATTCTGATCAAGTACACCCTGCTCGAAGCCCACTCGCCGACAACCCTTGAGTTCCGCCCGTTCCTAAGCTTCAGAAACGCCAACGAGCTCTGCGTCGAGAACACAGCCCTCAACGACGAGATCAAGGATGTGGACCACGGTATCTCGGCCTGCCTCTACCCCGGTTATCCGGACCTCTTCATGCAATTCAACAAGAAGGTCGAATGGGTGAGCGATCCCCATTGGTATAAGGGCATCGAGTACGTAAAGGACCGTGACCGCGGTCTTCCCTATAAGGAAGACCTCTGGGTACCGGGCTACTTCCGTCTGCCGATCAAGAAAGGGGAGTCGATAATCTTCTCGGCTTCGACCAAACTTGAAAAGCCCCGCGAGTTCAAGAAGGTTTATGAGAAGGAACTGGAGACGCGCACCTGCCGCACCTCTTTCTTCAACTGCCTCAAGAACTCGGCCAAGCAGTTCTATCTGAAGACACCGGAGGGAATGTATATAATGGCCGGCTATCCCTGGTATCATGTCCGTAGCCGCGACGAACTGATCGCGCTCCCCGGCTGCACATTGGCCATCGACCACGACGAGGACTTCCACCTTATCCTCAAGACGTTCACCGACGCCCTTTTCAAGTGGCTCGAGACCGGTGAGAAGACCGACATGATACGCGACATCTCGCTCCCTGACCTCTCGCTGTGGGTTATCTGGGCGGTTCAGCAGTACCGCCACCACGCCGGACTGAAAGCATGTGCCGACCAGTACTCGGAGCTCGTGAAGCGACTTGTCGACATGATTCGCGAAGGGAAGGTTCCCAACCTGAACGTGACTCCCGAGGGAATGGTATCGACCGCCGGCAAGGACACTCCGGTCAGCTGGCTCTGCGCCGCGATCGACGGCAAGCCCATCATTCCGCGCACCGGCTATCTACTCGAGTTCAATGCCCTCTGGTATAACGCACTCAACTTCTGCGCCGAGCTTCTCGAGGACAAACCCGATGAGGAGGCCTACGTTGCCGGACTCAGAGAATTGGCTGCCTCGGCTGGCGAAGGCTTCCGCAACACGTTCATGAACGACATGGGCTACCTCTACGACTATGTCGACGGTCAGTATGCCGACCTGGAGGTGCGTCCCAACATCGTGATCGCCATCGGTCTTGACTACTCGCCGCTCAACCGCAGCGAACGTCGCCGGATCCTCGACATGGCCACCCGAGAGCTTCTGACCCCGAAAGGTCTGCGCTCGCTCTCGCCAAAGAGCTTCGCCTACCGTCCCGTCTATGTCGGCAATCCGACCGAGCGCGAATATATCGTTCACCAGGGTCCCGCACGTCCGTGGCTGTTCGGCTTCTACGCCGACGCCTATTTCAAGGTGTTCGGAGTCTCGGGTCTCTCGTTTATCGAGCGCATGCTGATAGGTTATGAAGACGAGATGGTCGAAGGATGTGTCGGCTCTCTCTCAGAGCTGTATGACGCCAATCCGCCTTACACCGGACGCGGAGCTGTCTCGACGGCCAAGAACGTCGGCGAGATCCTGCGTACGATCAAGCACATCAGAGAACTCAGCAAACTTCAGTCTAACGAAAATTAACCCCATATAAAACCATGAAGGCACTAATGTTCGGCTGGGAGTTTCCTCCCCATATCCTCGGTGGCCTCGGCACAGCGTCGTACGGTCTTACCAAAGGAATGCATGCCAACGGAGATATGGATATCACCTTCGTGATCCCGAAACCGTGGGGTGACGAAGAGAAGGGATTCGCCACCATCCTCGGAGCGAGCGACGTTCCGGTTGCATGGCGCGACGTCAGCCGCGAGTATGTCGAGAACCGTATCGGCAACGTAATGGATCCCGACATGTATTTCCGTCTCCGCGACCATATATATGCAGACTTCAACTATCTGCGTCTGAACGACCTCGGATGTATCGAGTTTTCGGGTCGCTATCCCGACAACCTTCTCGAGGAGATCAACAACTATTCGATCGTCGCCGGTGTGATAGCCCGCACTGTTGAGTGTGACGTGATCCACTCTCACGACTGGCTCACCTATCCGGCCGGCATCCACGCGAAGCACATCACGGGCAAGCCGCTGGTGATCCATGTGCACGCGACCGACTTTGACCGCTCGCGCGGAAACGTGAACCCGACCGTCTTCGCCATAGAGAAGGACGGCATGGAAAACGCGGACCATATTATATGTGTGTCCAACCTCACGCGCCGTACCGTCATCGAAAAGTACGGCATCAATCCCGACAAGGTCTCGACCGTCCACAACGCCGTGATTCCCCTCGACAAGGAATTGCTTGAACTCCCGCGCCGCACGGGCCGCGAGAAGGTCATCACCTTCCTCGGCCGAATCACGATGCAGAAAGGCCCGGAATACTTCGTCGAGGCTGCCGCCAAGGTACTTCAGAAAGACAAGAACGTCAGATTCGTTATGGCCGGATCGGGCGACATGATGGACGACATGATCAAACTCGCCGCCAAGCGTGGCATAGCCGACAAGTTCCACTTCACCGGCTTCCTCAAAGGTAAGGAGGTTTACGAGATGCTCCGCGACAGTGACGTATACGTGATGCCTTCCGTTTCCGAGCCTTTCGGCATCTCGCCGCTCGAGGCTATGGAGATGGGAGTGCCGACGATCATCTCGAAACAGTCCGGTTGCGCCGAGATTCTCGACAATGTGATCAAGGTCGACTATTGGGATATCGACGCCCTGGCCGACGCCATGCACTCGATCATCTCCTATCCCGGCATGTACAAGACACTCAAGGAGAAAGGTATCGAAGAGATCCACGAAATCACATGGGAAAAGGCTGGCAAGAAGGTGATAGACATCTACGACAAAGTCACCGGCAAACAGTAAGTGCCCGCTCTCAAGCAGACAATCCATACACCCCCGATAATAATATCCACAATGAAAAATATCTGTTTCTATTTCAAGATACACCAGCCGTTCAGACTGAAACGCTACCGCTTCTTCGAGATCGGTAACGACCACTACTACTATGACGACTTCGCCAACGACGAGATCGTCACCCGTGTCGCCCAGCAGAGCTATCTGCCGATGCTGTCGACCCTGCTCGAGATGATCGAGCAGTCAAACCGCACCTTCAAGTGCGCCATCTCGATCTCCGGCACAGCCTTCGAACAGCTTCAGCGCTATGTCCCTGAAGCGGAGGAACTGCTGAAGAAACTCGCCGACACGAAATGTGTCGAGTTCACAGCCGGCACCTATTCGCACTCTCTATCGTCGGTAGAGGATCCCGAAGAGTTCATCCGCGAGGTTAAGGAACATTCGGACCTTCTCCACTCTACTCTGGGAGTGAAGCCGAAGGTGTTCGTCAACACCGAACTCATCTATGACGACGACATCGCTCTGTTGCTCAACTCTATGGGTTTCCACGCAGTGCTCACCGAAGGGGCCAAACAGTTGCTCGGTTGGAAGTCTCCCAATTACGTCTATAGCTCGGCGGCAGCTCCGAAGCTGAAAGTTCTGCTGACCAACACGAAGCTGGCCGACGACATCGCCCGCAACTTCAACAACCACGAATGGCCCGAGTATCCTCTGACGGCCGACAAGTACATCGACTGGATCGCCGCCCTTCCCGAAGAGGAACAGGTAGTAAACCTCTATCTGACGATGGATACCTTCGGGCAGTTCCTCCCCGAGCACACCGGCATCTTCAACTTCCTCCGCGCCCTTCCGCGCTTCGCCGCCGAAAAGGGTATCTCGTTCTCGACTCCCTCGGAGGTTGTCAAGAAGTTCAAGCCAGTCGGTGAACTGACAGTCGCCTACCCTATCTCGGGTGTTGACGAAGCGCGCGACCTCACAGCCTGGAAAGGCAACGACCTTCAGCGCGAAGCCCTCGACAAACTCTTCTCTGTCGCCGAACGCGTCAGCCTCTGCACTGACCGCCGCCTGAAGCAGGACTGGGAGTATCTGAAGAGCGCCGACCACTTCTATTACATGTCGACCAAAAATCTTGCTGACGGTGCATCGCACGCGGCCTTCAGCCCGTATGACTCACCGTTCGCCGCTTTCACAAACTACATGAACGTTCTGTCGGACTTCCTCGTTCGCGTTCAGGAACAGTTCCCCGAAAACATCGACAACGAAGAGCTGAACTCGCTGCTGTTGACAATCCGCAACCAGGCGGCAGAAATCAACCAGCTGAATAAGGAACTGAAGTCTGCACGCACAAACGCGCAGACAGCCGACAAGAAATAACCTCAAAGAAAAGATGAAGAAAGTATTGTCGATTCTCGGGGCTCTGACAGCCATGGCGTCGCTGACGTCGTGTAACCTCGACGACCCGAAGAACATCACTACATTTACCTTCGACGTCCTTAACCATATCTCGTCTGACAATCCCGACGAGGCGGTATTGCTGACTCCGTCTTCATATACCTTCCGCCTCGACGGGAACAAGAACCTGCTCCGTTTCGACACCTCAAACCTGCTGTTTGACAATGTGAACCACTCCTTCTCAACGTCAGACATCAGATACACGACCCAGGGATTTGTAGTTCCACCTTACCAGAGCGGAACCATCGTCTCTTTCGACGCGGGTCCGAACAACGTCAGCGACAACGGGATGCTCTCGGTGACTGACGTCAAGGGTGTGCTCAACAGTACATCGTATCCCGCCGGTGCACTTCAGTCGACTCCGGTACTCTCATACTCGATCAGCGGCAAGAAAGTCCGCACGCTACGCGTCGACTCTTACTTCACCGGCCAGTCGCAGGTAGCCGAAGAGGGTGTTGACCCCACCGTGACCGACAGGGGTGTCTACCGACTGGTTATCAATTACCAGACCAAGAAGGCTCAGCTCGTGATGGGCTTCCTCCCGTTGCGCTCTCTTGAAGAAGGCCAGTCACTGACACTGCGCGATCTGCCTGTGACATTGACTCCCGAAGGATACTATATCGAGCAGGAAGAGGCCACGGCCGAATTGAGCTCAAATCCTGGCGATCACTCGTGGGTGTTCCGCGACATCTCCTTCTGGACTACCGACGAGAGTTTGACACGCGCCTCGATCAGCCTCACCTTGGCAGACGAGAAGCCTGTTACAGTCGAAGCCACCGTCAGCTACACGCTCTTCTGACATCCCCGAAATTTTCTTGGAGACGCAGATGAGCAGCCTCGAATATCGAATTTGACATTTTGTCAAATTTAAAGGCGATTTTAAAACATAATGAAAGCCTCCAAATCCCCTTTTACGGGTGAATTTGGGGGCTTTTATGGCAATTTGCCAAAAGGGGCGTCAAAATAAAAGATGCACACATTTTTGTAATTGTGAAAAATTTTAAATACCTTTGTACCAAATTCAGAGGCCGTCCGCACGTCGCAGCCTCCGTTCATACGTTGTAAACAATTAAACAACAATCGATTATATGAATCTACTGCTGCAAATAAGCAATGGAGATCTTGCAATCACCGCCACCCTCACGGGCCTCGGTCTGGTGTTTGCGGCGTTGCTCATTGCCAAACTGATTTCTCCAAAATCGTATTCTGTAAAGAAGTCAGAGGCCTATGAGTGTGGTATTCCTACGCGAGGTGAATCAATGATTCAATTCAAGGCGGGATACTATATTTTTGCCATTC
>CAZTSQ010000009.1:21154-63124 GCA_964615915.1 uncultured Sangeribacter sp. | reverse complement strand
CTCTATTCCGATTTTAGCGGTAAGTACTACTATGCATCCGAGACACCGGAAGTTCTTAAAGACGTAAAACGTCCGTATTACATGTGGATTATTGGGGACAAGAACTATTTAGCCAAACTCAATGATGAAGTTCCTATCTCGTTACTGAGTAAATATGGGCTAAGTAATATGGTGAGCTTTTCCAATCATTCGCAGATTCCCTTTGAGATCACAAATTCAAGCCTTACAGGAAATACTATAAAACCTATCAAAGGAGTATCTAAGGCTGTGATTTTGGCTGACTTTAGAAGTACGCTTCAGCCAAACGAGATTATACAAAATAACAAATTGTATTCCTCTCAGGATCCCGGTATTGTTGTTGAAAGCATCAATCCAATAACGAAGCCAAATAGTAAGTATACTCACTTTCTGACACTTACAATCCCGAAAGGCATACATAACCGTCAGGAGTGCCTCACATTAAACCTGCCGACTTCTTTGGCTGCCTGGATCGATGCTTCGAATGATGAGACTGGCCAGAATATTCGTGATAATCTGACCAAAACAACAGGAATCAAATATTTGATCCAAGGGGTTGCAGACGCGTTCAGAGACTCTGATACTATTGTTTCATTTAACTATAATATAAGATAATTATGGGAACATTCTTCGGAACAATTTACTGTTGGTTTGAAGACTTGTTTGGCCTTGAACTAGCCAACTATATGTGGGGTCAGGCCGCTACAGAGGTTGTCAAAAACCAATATATTGGAATCGGGTTATGGATGCTTGGAATCAGCCTTGCAATGACTCTGGTATTCTATTATTTAGTCAATAACCCTAAACTGAATCATTGGTGGGGGTGGGGAATATTCTTAACCCTTAACGCTGTAATCAACTTCATCATGGGATGGCAATGGGTTTTGAAAGACCTATATGAAGACAAGATGGTCTCGTTGGATCCGTCTACTGGGACAGTTATTCCCCTTAATATTGGAGAGTCCGACTGTCTTTGCTTCGGGGTTGCCAATATGATACTCTCTATTCTGGCGTTCTGTATCTTTTCCCTTATATTAAAATGGGGAAGCCGTAATTGTTCAAACGCTCCATTCTGATTTGTTATGTCGAAAATATACATATTTGCTATCGGAGGTACTGGTTCGCGCATCTTGCGCTCTCTCACGATGTTGCTTGCAACAGGCGTAAAGTTAGGCGCGGATGAAATCGTGCCAATTATAGTGGATCCGGATACGTCAAATGCGGATCTAACTCGTAATGTAGGTCTATTAAATTCCTATTCCTCGATTCGGAGTAAGTTGAACTTCACTTCAGATAACGAAAGTTCCTTCTTCCGGACGAAGATTGATCAGATATGTCCTAACTACACTCTCCGCATCGACAATACTGTCAATAAAACTTTTGAGCAGTTCATTGACTACGCCTCAATGTCAAAGGAGAATCAAGCTTTGACCAAAATGCTTTTCTCTGATAGGAATCTTATGTCATCGATGCAGGTGGGCTTTAAAGGGAATCCTAACATCGGCAGTGTTGTTCTCAATCAAATTGCCCACTCAAGTGATTTTCAAACTTTCGCAAATGACTTCAGCGACGGCGACAGAATTTTTATCATCAGTTCCATATTCGGAGGAACAGGTGCAAGTGGATTCCCTCTGCTACTAAAGACTCTAAGAGAAGGAACGAACTTTCCCAACTATGCGCTCATAAATAAAGCCATAATAGGCGCAATCTCAATCCTACCCTATTTCAAACTCACACAAAGTGAAGCCAGTGAGATAGACTCGTCAACGTTTGTGTCTAAAACTAAGTCGGCCCTTGCGTATTACGAAAGTAATATCAGCTTGAACAACTCTATCAATGCGTTATATTTTCTGGCAGACGATATAGCAAATACCTACCAAAATCATCAGGGAGGATCAGCGCAACAAAATGAAGCGCATTTGATTGAGTTTCTGGGAGCCACAGCAATCGTTGACTTTTCTAAATCTCATTTCATGGCTAACTCCTCTTCCAATATGGAATTGGGGATTAAAGATACAAAGGAGTCTGTGTCTTTCAATTCCTTCTATCGGAAGATGCGAGAGATGCTTTATAACCCGATGGTGCAATTCACCTTGATGGCTAATGCCCTAACAAAACAAGGTGAGTATTATCGCTCCAAGACCTTCAAAGCCAATGAGAACTTCAAGGATCTTTACGAGAGTTCCTTTTATGGAGATCTATCCGATTTCTTTGACAAATATCATGGATGGTTGAAGGAAATGAAGGGAAACAAACGCTCTCTGAATCTCTTCAATGAATCATGTGGAGCTCATCCTTTCGAACTTGTAACAGACGTTACGCCCAAGCGTATTCTGAGTAAGTACTCAGACTATAATTTGGTTACGGATCGTCTTAACGGTGCTGTGGGACGATGCAAGAGTAAGAAGAAAGAAGACAAGTTCCTAGAAATGTTCTACCTCGGAACTCAAAAACTCGTGAAAGAAAAACTAAGCAACTAAATATACGGTATGCCTAAAATTTTTAGATTGTACAAGGAAGGTGTATCAACCTATGAGGACTGGAATCACAGTCCTGCCTTCCCATACAATTCAACGAGCAGGGATACTATTGAGGATCCAGATGGTGCATCCGCCCAAACGGAAATAACCTCAATCCCATCCCCATTCGCTCGAATCGATCTGGTCAAGACGGCCTTCAAGGAAGTTTGTAAGCCGGGCAATGTTAACCTTGATGGGAACACTATTTTCCACAAGATGGTTTCTCATACCCTTGACGTTGCGGAAATCTTCTTTAACCTTGACAAATATCAAGGCCAAGTTGAGGTTATTAAATGGGATCCAGCTCTTATGCTGAACCAGCTGGCTACTTCAGAAAGCGCCGGGCACCGCTATTACGCGGATGCCCTAAGGAAGTATATGCTTTCGGATGGAAGTACGTATAATTTCAATAATCTCCAAAGTATCTACCTCCTGAACTATGTGGGCGGCCCGAGCCAATTGAATATAATTGGGGCTACATCTCCCGCCACACTATTCTTCAGCACTGCCAACGATCTCAATTATGTGGATGACATATTTTTGGGCGAGAACAAACCTTTCTCTGACCAATACTATCCTCTCTACAAGCGAGATTTCCAATTTGTAAGGTACATGTATGTGCTTAGCCAATCAATCAATGGCTTCGCAACTTTGTTCCCCGAGATTCGTGCTTATATTATTGAGAATTTTAAATCTCTAGATAAGGAAAAGAGGAATCAACTTCTTCCTTTGACATCTAACAATCTGGTAGAGTTCGAGCCCATTGATGTTAAGGATAACCAACAAAACAATGTGGTTGAGATTCTCGGTTTTAATCTCTACAAGCAGAAATCTCATGATGTATCCACAACAAGCGATTTTGTAATCAGTCCAACCATTCAATCTAATGATCTTCCTCTTGTTTTACCGGTAGATGCAGGAAATAGATACAGAGATCTGTTCTATACAACGGGAAAGTGGGGCAGTAGCAATCGTGCTGATTATAAAGATCAGGAAAAGGACATAGCCAAAAGGAAACTTCCTTTCGATGGGGCTACACAGCCCTATCTAACAATCAGCGATTTTCTCGAGGATACAATAATAAAGGTTCCTCACACGCTGAATACAACCGACTATTTTGATTGCCATATCAAAATAACAAAGCCAGAACTTTCCTTCCTCATCCCCTTGAAGCCTTTGTTCTTCAAGTACTTCACCATAGAAGACTTGAAGGCCAATATGGCGGACGGAAAACCAATGATGTCTCTTGAACTGCTTGCGGGAGACTCAGTATGCGCCACCCTCCGCATACCTATAAAAGGAAATGGAAGCGTGCGCTACATCGAATATTCTCGCATCTACTACAACAATAGTAGTGCCGATATCTCAATTAATGCCGGCAATATCGCGGAAGTTCCGTTCACAGGCTTCATAATGCCTCAAGTGCGATTTAATAATAGCGCCGATGCGCTTTACAATGTTTCGTGCGTACAGCCAGCTAACGGTAAAATAGAATTTGAGTTCTTTGAAGGAGCCCAAAAACTATATACCCCTCAAAAGAGTTGCCGAAATGAAGATAAGGAAACATATCTAAGATCAGACAACTATCTCATTAAAAATAACAACTTCGATTATATTCAAGTAAGAAGTAATTCATACCAAGGCCTGCTTATGCCGATTTTTAAGAGGCAGAGGAATGTGTCTTCTTTCGAATTTGCTATTGATTTGGGGACAACCAACACTCATATTGAATATCGCAAGGATGGGGAGGCTCCCAAAGAGTTTTCCTACTCTACGAACGACTGTGAAATATGTAAGATGTTTCTCCCAAAGCAAAATGAAGCTGGGAATCTTGAAAGTCTGCAAGAAGAGTCAGAACTCATTGAGCAAGAGTATATTCCCGATGAAGTAGGAAATGGCGATTTCAAATTCCCTACACGAACAGTGCTCTCATGCTCCAATACTATAGACTGGACTGAAGCTGTCGATCCTTTTACACTCGTAAATCTCCCATTTACATTCAACAAACGATCGGATGATCGGGCCTACAATACTTTCAAGTATAATATTAAATGGGGAAAAGGTGACGATCTGAGTGTGATGGAAGCTTATGTGCGCACGCTGATGGTGATAATTCGTAATAAGGTTCTGCTCAACAACGGAGATCTGTCAAAAACCAAGATAACATGGTTTTACCCCATAAGTATGGCTCCAAAACGTCTTCGTCGTCTAAAGGAAACTTGGGATGAAGCCTACAAGGAGTACTTTGGAGACGGGGCAACTGTCAATATGACAGAATCTTCTGCGCCAATCCAATACTACTTCTCGCGTTATGCCACAGCAACAAGTCTGGTAAATGTAGATATTGGAGGAGGTACCACAGATATTGCTTTCGCCAGAAACAAGGCGATAGAGCAAGTCACCTCATTCCGTTTTGCTTCAAACACGCTGTTTGAGAATTCTTTTACAGAATTGGACAATCAGAACGGCACAGTCGATTTTTACAAGGAGAGCATTCTAAATCTACTCGAAGAAAAAAATCTTTGGGATTTGGTGCGCGTATACCATAGTCCTAGCAACCTACGTCCCGCCAATATGGCATCTTTCCTCTTCGGGTTGAAGGATATTTCGATACTACAGAACAATGGAGTCAACGGTAAGGCGATTGATTTTAACTATCTTCTCCAAGAAGATGAAGACTTCAAGATCATTTTCATAGTGTTCTACACTGCTATCATTTATCACATAGCCCAAATCACCAAAGGGTTAGGACTAGATATGCCACGCCATATCGCATTCAGTGGCAATGGTAGCAAAGTGATTCGTATCATCACAACCGACAACCAGTTGTTGGCAAGATATACAAAAATTATCTTTGAGAAGGTTTTAGGTAAGCCATACGATAAGGAGTTGGAACTGATTGGTCTCGATAAGAATACCAACCCCAAAACCTCCACATGTAAAGGTGGTTTGTTACATAGTGGTGACGAGAGAATCGAGAACGAAACAATTGTGTTCAAGAGTGACAATACGGGTATTGTAACCTCGGAGGATACCTATGCATCAATTGACTCCGACTATAAAGCAAGAACTATAGAAGCAGTGAAGGACTTCTTTAAATTCGTGTTCGAGGATATGAATAATGCCTTTAACTTCGATAATAATTTCGGAGTTAAAAAGGCATCATTCAAAATTGCGCAAGAAGTTGCTCGAAAAGACCTCCTTACCTTCCTTGAAAAAGGTATTGAGCAAAGAAGAGAAGAATCAGAAGCTGAAGATAAGATTGAAGAAACCTTTTTCTTCTATCCTATAAAAGGAGTCCTTCAGAACATCTCGCTAGAAATCTTTAACTCTCTCAAAAGGAATAATGATGGAGAAAAGTAAAAGGATTGTTCGGATAGTAACTAGTGTGCTCTTCATGGCACTGTTGGTTTCATGTACCCATCACCCAGACATAAACAATACGAGCACTACGGGAGCTGAAAATACTTCTGAGGCCACAGTAGAGCAATCTGGGATTGAGGACACAAACCAGAAAAATGACACTGCTCTTATTAAGTTTTCATCTCAAATTAATGAGATAAAGGCCACACAAGAAGACCAATCAAAGCAAATCTCAAAGATAGCCGAGGATCAAGAATCTTTAAAGGGTTCTAGTAATTTATATACGACAATAACTTTTGCGATAGCCGTTATTGCGTTAGTAATCGGAATAATTGCCCTAGTAATTCTTTACAAGTATAACTTACGACTAAAACGACTGTCTAAGCAAATCCATGATTTGCAGGAAGATGTAATGGGTCTCGAACAGCATAATCAAAGAAAAGAAATACCACAAAGTGGTATATCCCAAAAGGAGTGGGCAGATCTCAATCTGAATTCCTTAAAGACTCGAGTAAGCAAACTTGAGAGAGATTTTAAAGAATTATCAAAAGGCGCCCCTACGCCTTTCAAACAAGGAGAGAGAGAGGAGCATTCAAAGAAGACTGGCTATTTTAAACTACCTTCTCAACTCTCCTCCGATGAAGTCTACTTTGTAAATATTCTAGAAAATAGAAGTCCTGATTCCCGGTTTAGAGCCGAAGTAATAGAAGAAAGCGCGAAATTTTGGCCCATAGAAGAAAAAGCATTTATCAATGCAATTCGTTCGAGTGATACAATAAGACTAGCACTGGAACTTAAGGGGTGTGCGTCTTCCCTTGCAAAAATAATGGAGGTTAATGAACCAGGTGAGGCAAAATTCAACGGAGAGAGATGGATGATCACCAAGAAAGCAGTCATAACACTGAGCAAATAAAGACATGGATAAACTAGTTCCAATAATCATAGTTCTGATTATATGTGTTCAGGTTTTCTTCTTCGTAAAAAATCTGCAACGCATGAAGCTGTTCAGCTCCATTTTCTCGGACGAAAACTCATGGCGCTTACGACGCAATGAGGAAACCAATTTTGTCGATGGTGTATACGGCAATGGAAATTCTATTTTTCAATCTATCATTAATTCAATCAACAAATATCTCGGGAATAATTCGGGATCAGTGATTGACTTTGGTCTTCTCAAAGATGCCGTCGATAGACACTGTGACTCGGTAGAGAATGACATAGCTACCCAAACTCCCATCCCTCTGTATTGGGGTCTCGCTGGCACAATGGCAGGTGTAATTATTGGGTTATGGGACCTGTTAAACTCTAATGCTATAATTACGCTGATGGGGAGTTCTGCTGGAGCGGTAGACGCTGCTTCAAAAGGGGCTGCCACAGGTATTAACGCTCTGTTGAGTGGTGTAGCCTGGGCAATGGTTGCTTCTATATGTGGTATACTTCTCACAACGGCAAACTCGTTGCTCTTCAAACGTTGTAAACTTAAAGAAGAGACCGGAAAGAACTCTTTTCTCGCATGGATGCAGTCTGAACTGCTTCCTGAATTGCCGTCCGATACTTCACAAGCCTTAAATAATCTTGTTAAAAATCTCAATCAATTCAATCGCACGTTCAAAGAGAACACCTCCGATCTCGGGAATGCCTTAAATGCCGTAAATCAGTCTTACCGGATACAAGCTGACATCATTAAGGCAGTGCATGACATGGATGTCATGAAAATGGCTAATGCCAATGTTCGTGTACTAAACGAGCTTAAAGAATGTACAGATAAATTAGAGACGTTCAACCAATATCTGAATGATATTGAGGGCTACACTGAGGCCATTCACAATTTCGAAGCACAATTTGGAGAGCAGGCCGAAAGACTACATATTTTGGAAGAGATAAGAGATTTCTTTGGGCGCCATAAGTCGGAGATATCGAAGACAACGGCAGATGCCGATAAAACACTAAAAGAATCACTTAATTCTCTAAAGGAATCAACGGCCACAAATGTAAGTGAACTTCACTCCAGCTTCGTGAAACAGAGCGAGCAGTTCAAGACTATCCTGTCTAATGAAAAAGAAGCGTTCGAGAGGTTCTTGACAGAGACAAACGACAAGTTCAATGCCCAAATGTCTCAGATGCCCCAAATTGCAAGGCAACTTGAGGAAATTTCTTCTATTCCCGCTCGGTTGGATAAACTTATAGAGAAAGTTGAAAAATCCAATAACAAGTTAGCAGACAACGTTTATAAAGCTCTGAGTCAGTCTGCAAATTCTCAAGGAAATCTATTGCTGGAATATAACGGTAGTGGGGAAAATGGCGGAATGATGCCCGCATGGATGAAATGGACGGCAATCTCAGCTCTAGTCGTGATTGCGGCGGCTTGTATTTTTAACGTCGTAGTTTATTTCATCCCCAACGAGCACCCTGATCTGCAGACTCAATCCTATGTGGAGTCTGTCGAAGCGACAGAAGCTCCTCTTCCCCCTGCGAATACCGTTGGAACATCCAATGATAGCATAGCGACGCAAAAAGCTGATTCTGTTTGATAGATTGACCCATGGCGCAAAAAAAAGAATCATTCTTTTGGACTAGTTATTCGGACCTCATGACGAGCTTGTTTTTCGTCATGTTAGTTCTCTTTATCCTGGTAATCGTACTTCTTCATAAACGCATGGAAGCAACCGAGGCTCAGTTGCAAGAGATAAGAAGAATTGAGGAGTCGACTAAGGAATTGAGTAACAACAATTTCTTTGCCTATCGGGAGGAGTATAAAAAGTATGTACTTACGATAGAGGTTCGTTATCCCTCAGGAAAGTCCGATCTGAATGATATGATAGCTGAGGATAAAGAAATAAAACTCAGCCAACTGACAGAAGCGGGTCGAGATATTCAGAGCTTCCTAGAGAAGCACGGAGACAATCAGTATATCCTGATTATCGAGGGTCAAGCTTCAAGGGATAATTATCTCTATAATTACGAGCTAAGTTATCAACGAGCTCTAGGTCTCATGAGATATTGGATCGAGGAGTCTGATATCTCTTTTGGTACAAACTGTGAAATTTTGATATCTGGAAGTGGAGATGGGAAACTGGACACTCATTCAATGCGCGAAATTGGGAACGAGCGAGATAATCAACGATTCCTTATCCATATACTTCCCAAGAATATTTTTGAAACAGCAAATGATAAAAATTAAAAATCCAATACTTTTATTGACCATTTTGGCTTTATTATCTTCATGTGCCCACAAGTCGGGCCATAATCCTCAAAGGCTAAAATCCTCTATCGGTGGTAAGGCCAGAGATAAGGCACAGACCAATGAGCAAAAGAGTATTGTGGACGTTGTGATTTCTGATCAACATGGTAAGAAAAATAAATTGGATGGTCCTCAAATCTTTTCCAAGTTCAATACAGCTGTCTTCATGGTATTTACATCTGATGGATATAATGGATATCAGGGGTCCGGGTTCTTTATTAATCCTAATGGATTGGCAGTAAGCAACTACCATGTCTTCCAGGGCACTCAAATAGGAGCAGAGCATATTAAACTAGCTAATAGTGACACCGACTATAAGGTTAAGGAAGTCATCTTTTGTAGCGAGGATGAAGACTTCATTCTTTTTTCAGTTGATGTTCCAAGCACTAACTTTATCCCCATAGCGAGATACAAGCCTCAAGTAGGCGAGAAAGTCTTTGCGATAGGGAGCCCTCTAGGTCTGGAAAACACTTTTTCTTCTGGCGAAATCTCCCAATGGAGAGACAAGGATTTAATGCAAATCTCTGCCCTCATCGATCACGGAAGCAGTGGAGGAGCTCTTATAAATGAATACGGAGAGGTGGTAGGGATCACTTCGGGGACATTTGCGGATGGATCTCAAGCCAATTTGAACTACGCGTGGAGTATTGATGTCATCAAGCCGCATCTGAATTGTAAATAGAAACTCCTAACAACATAATGGCGCAACTCAAGAAAAAAAGGTGGTTATTCACGTTCTGCTTAGCAATCTTTTGTACGGCGATCGTAGGCGGGTATCTGGCGGTTAGGTGTATGCGCCTGGAGAAGATCGCGGACAGGCCTTTGAGGGAGAGCACGATGAGCCGGGCTATGGCGGAAGCAATCGAGGAGGAGTGTGCTGAATTGGAGGAGGCTGAAGCGATCATTAAGCGATGCTCACGGATCGTCTGCGATAGCCTTCAGTTTTCCTATCAGAATGATCTGGCTGAAGGAAAGGCCAACTGCGTAGGCTACGCTCAGTTGACTGCAGAGACCCTCAACCATGCCTTTCGCACAAAGGGTCTGCCGTTTAGGGCAAAGCCAGTCTACGGGCGGTTTCATCTCATGGGTAACGACATCCATCCTTTCATAATGACTCTGCTTCCCTCGAAGTACAAAAGTTTCTTCTATGACCATGACTATACTGAGATCAACCTGGACGGAGAAAAGGTCTTCATCGACACTTCTCTCCAAGATTTGCTTCCTATGATACCAATTCTTCAGAAGTAAGCGTCTGCGAGATCGAAAAACAACTTCAACAATATTAAAAAACGTATATGAAAACTATATCCATCATTTTCACAATCCTAGCTTGGATAGTCCTATTTTTAGGGATCTGCACATGCGTAACTGCATTTACCAGTGGCAACATCTCCGGAAATCTGGGAGT
The DNA here is from genome assembly GCA_964615915.1 of uncultured Sangeribacter sp. Lineage (GTDB taxonomy): Bacteria > Bacteroidota > Bacteroidia > Bacteroidales > Muribaculaceae > Lepagella. Next base: position 52,575 of record CAZTSQ010000009.1, on the reverse strand, counting down.
CGGTATTTTAGAAATAGCCCTCTTTTTCGGGGCTCGGAAAGGGGCGAAGCATGCAAAAATTGCTTCTCGCTTTGAAGGGGAAGATAAAAAGGCACGTAAAAAGATTGCCATAGGTCTATTTCTAAAGTTGGTAGGAGCCTTTTTCTTCCTATGTTGGATCAATATGTTTCTAGTTCATCATGAAATAATTTGGGTAACGCTAGTGGTGTCTTTAATCTTCTTGATTCCCGGCTATATGGTACCCTACGAGGCCCTAACGGAGATACTCCCAAAGTATGAACCAGAAGAGTCGTCTGAGCCACTCTCTAATTAACCAACAAGGGTATGTGGAGGCGATTTGGGGTACTGGAATGGGGCTGAGAAGACTCCATATGTTGTGGCGGTGAACGGTCGGCGTGATCGCGGCATAATAAAGGGAACCATTACAATAGATTCTATCTCTAAGTACAAGAATAGGTAAGGATGAGTCTGACAGATAAGGAAATTGAGATTAATAGACAACGAATTGTCGATCTTTTACGCGCTACTCAGCGACCTGGGATTGATAAAGTCTTGGCATATCTTGATGAAAGTGGATTCTATTACGCTCCATCCTCAAAAGATAGACATCATAATTGGCGTGGAGGACTTGCACAACATGCGCTCGGAGTATGCGAAAATGCGATTGTCACTGCTAGAGATCTTCCTTTGAGCAGTTTGATAATCTGCGGACTACTTCATGACGTATGTAAAGCGAGAATGCTATATTACGATAATTCTGAGAATATCTGCCATAACCATATTCATATCAAAGGACATGGATCCAGATCTATCAAGTTGCTTAAGTTGTGTGAACTAGTGCTCAATGAGGAGGAAAGTCTTGCCATACGTTGGCATATGGGAGGTCATTTGGCAAAGGGTGATGAAAAAGCTGAAGTAGCTAAAGCTAAAGCATCAAGGCTTTGGCTGGTTATCTACAAGGCAGACAAAAAAAACGCAACTACCAATAATCAATAGCAACTAAAGCAAAAGAAGAGAGTTTACGAGTTCGGAGGTTCCTTCTTCCTAACGTTGACGCCCGACCTTCGTCAAGGTGATCGCGGCATAGCCGGGGCGTAAACGTCCTCGCGCGGAGAGAGGGATGGCGATAACGGCTGGAAGCCGGTGGGACCGGGGCTTCGCGCGGACGGAGGGGTAGATGTGAAGCGTGTGGCCGTTTACATTTTGGGAGATTTAGGTATTATTAAGGGGGAGGGGTGAGAAAGGGGCAATGAGGGAAAAGACGTAACTATAAGTTGTTGATGATGAAGAGAGACCGAGTAGGGCGGGGAATGTCGGGGATTTTGATGGTGGCGTGTATGGTCTTGGGCGTTCTCATGGGGCGTGCCCAGGGACCTTATAGCGTCGCTCCGGAACAGGGCACGCACTTGAAGAGCCTCAAGGGTAAGGTTCATGTCGACGACGCCCCGTTCTCGATCACACTCCCTGAGGAGTTCAGTTTCCTCGATGCTAACACAAGCCGGGAGATTTTGGTCAACTATTGGGGAAACGATCCGGAAAAGGTCGGCAACGTTGTCGGATTCATCATCCCCGATACGATTTCGTTTGTCGAGGATCTTAACCGCGGAATTATCCTTACATATAGGCCGGTGGGCCACGTTAATGACGACCGGATGAGGATCTTCAGTTTCGACAAGCTTCTCGATGCGATCCGTGAGTCAAGTCCGGGGTCCGAAGTATATTGGGCCTGGGAGCCTGATTACAATATGAACCGACATCGGCTCTCTACCCCCTTGGTCTATGTAGAGAACGGGAGAGACACGGTCTATAATGGACATCAGATGATTTTCGGACGTGACGGTGTGATACTTACCGACCCTGTGGTTGAGACCGGGGATCTTCAGTGGCTCTTTGACCATGAAGAGGAGATGATCAACGGTATCGTCTATAACGATGGGGCACGCTATAAGGACTACGCCGGCAAGCCCGACGAAGCTCAGTACCTGTCGGTCACGGAGTTCCTTTTCAACCACCCTAATCCCAAGGCTGTGGCGGAAAAGGACAAAAAGCCCTCATTTTTTGCTTCGATATTCCGCTCCCCTACGTGGCTCGCGATCTTCGGCGCCTTGTGTGGGGTGTGGTTCCTGTTGTGGCTCGGTGTTTTGTTCACCAACAGTCGAGACGACTCGCGCACGTCGATTCGCCGCACCGGAACGAATGTCATTCTACGAATGGGGATCTTCGTCGTGATCTATCTGCTTTCGATTATGATCGGTGTCTTTCTGGTGTGGGTTGGCGTGAAGTACACCATTTGGATGTGGAGTGAGGTGACAGTGCTGACGATAATCATGGGGATCGGTCTGTGGCTGTTGATTGCGACGGTCGCCGTCTTTCTTATCAAACCTTTGTTCCAGTTCCGGGCACACAAGGATCCGCGGCGGATCGAGATCCAACCCAAGGATGCGCCAGAACTCTTCGCGCTTATTGAGGAGACTGCCAAGGAAACCGGGGTCGAGATGCCTAAACGTGTCTATGTGTCGCCAAGTGTGAACGCATGTGTTTTCTATGACACCATGTTCTGGAACATCTTCTTCCCTGTGAAGAAGAATCTCGAGGTCGGTCTAGGCCTTCTCTACGGTCTCAACCGCTCGGAGCTGAAGGCTATCCTTGCCCATGAGTTCGGCCATTTCGCCCAGAACAGTATGAAGATCGGGTCGGTCGTCTCGGTCGGTTATGAGATCATCGGTAACCTTGTCAACCGCCGCGACTGGCTCGACGAGTTGGTAGACAACTGGCGCAACAACGACATACATTTCTCCTGGCAGCTGACCGGAGGCCTGACCTACCTGACCATTTCCGGTCTGCGAAAGGTGATGAACAAGACCTACGTCTTTGTTCAGAAGGGATTCCTCGGTCTTTCGCGCCAGATGGAATATGACGCCGACCGGGTGTCAGCCGACACTGTGGGCAACGAAACTGCTGAGTCGGCTATGTGCAAGATCGAGATTATCGACAAGCGCTACGAAATGTATAAGGAGATGCTGACAGGCGTTATAACTTCAAAGAAGTGTCGGCCGGCTTCATATTGGACTGCCTATACTATGTTTATCTCGGCCTGCGAGGAGTTTGACGGCAAGAAGGTAGAGCCCACAACAAGGATGACAGAAAGCGACATCAACTTCTATGACAGCCGGGTGCAGATCAAGAATCCGTGGCTTTCCCATCCGACTCGTTCTCAACGTATCGCTCGCATCCGATCAACTATGCGTCCCGAGACTACCCTCAACAACGAGCCGGCGATCGGTCTGGTCCCGAAACATATATTTGACCTCTCGTCTGACACCATGTTTAAATTTGCCGAGCAGATTGAAGTGCCGGTTGCGACCGCTTCCGAGTTTATGGACTTGCTGAACACGGAGCTGTCGGAACGTTCATTCCCCAATCGTCACCGTCTCTTCTTCAACCGTAAGCTATGCGGTTTCAATCCTCACGAGGAGGTGAAGGTAGAGACTGAAGTAGAAGATCCCTTTACTGAAGACCACAACCGTCTCTTGAGGGAGTTCCTTCAAGGAATGTCTGACTATCAGGTGATGAAAGCCTTCAAGAATCGGGAGTTGAAAGAGAAGGCAATGCGCTATGACGGCGTGGTTTACCGACGTAAAAACCTGCCTATCGAGCAACAGGAGAAGTATCTAACGGAGCTCGCAAGCAAGCTACGACCTATAGACATCCAGGTATTCCACTATGCCCTCTCTAAGACCGATGACAAGGACTTGATCGTCAAGGCGTACCACAATGTGTTCTACGCCCAGTTTATCATTGACACATTACATGATCATATCTTCACCCAACGAGATGAGCTACACAAGTGGGTGTTACGCATGTCTTCTCAGCCCTCAAGCAGTGAGTACCGTCTTCTGCAGTCACGCCTGCTTGGGTTTAAGCAGAATGTCAAGGAGGCCATACGGAAAATTGAAATGCAGAGGCTGTATCCAGTGATGCACGTAAATATGCGCGCAAAGCTTCAGCAGTTCCTTGAAGAAGATTATCTCTTCGAAGCTTCGGCCATCTCGGGCGATGAGATCAAGGAGGTATTCACGATACCCGACGAACTGGTGGAGTTGTTCGAAGCACTGGCCTACTATTCAAAGAAGATAGTCTCGGATACAATCGAGGGTCGGGAGCCGCTTATGGCGTGGAATGACACCTGCGCATTGGTTGAAACTACCGGTAAGTGAGCTTGCAAGGTTGCAGGGGAAGGGGGGCCGAGACGGGGTTGACGCTGGATCGCGAGACATGGAACGTTGTCGATGTGGCGTTGGCCGCTGCGCTCTTCTGGCTCGTCTATCGCGGGGAGAGGGGGAAGTAAAGGGGTCTAAGTAAAGTTAGAGTCACTGAACCGGGCGACGGTTCAGTGACTCTAAAAATTTGTTGCTGTTCCGCTCAGGCGAGGACGCCTGAGGTACATGTGTTTGCTGTTCCGCTCAGGCGGGACGCCTGAGGTACATGCGTTTGCTGTTCCGCTCAGGCGGGACGCCTGAGGTACATGCGTTTGCTGTTCCGCTCAGGCGGGGACGCCTGAGGTACATGCGTTTGCTATAGGGCGACCTTGAGGGTGGTCGGGGTGTAGTCCCAGGTGAGGCGGAGGGTCAGGGTGCGGGTGGCGGAGTCGTAGCTCCAGCCGTTCTGGCGGATAGCCTTGGGGCTGACTGCCTTTTCCATGGGCTTGCCGTCCATGGTCACCTCTTTCGGAGCCTTGCGGACATTGGGTATCTCGAAGGTCAGCATCCGGAAGTCGGGCATCCCTTCGTAGCGGCCGCCGTTGTCGGCCAAACCAATTTCGATCTCACTCGAGGCGCCGTTCTTGATCTCGCGGCCTGTCAGGTGAATCAGCTGGTACTCGTCGTCTACAAGCGACGTGGGCGAGAGACGGTTGTCGTCAAACAAGGTGTATTCGGTCTTCTCTGTCGACGGGAAGTACTTGATTGTCAGGAACTGCGGGTTGTATTCGGTCACGTTCTGGATCGGGCGGTCATACTGGGGGATAAAAGAGCCTGCGCGAACGAAGAGGGGGAGTGTGGCCAGCGGAGCCTTTACGGTCGCCGTCGTGCCTCCCTTGTAGGCCTGCGCGGGGTTGTTCCAGTCTACCCACTCCCCTTTCGGGAACAGAACCTTGCGCGAAGTCGCACCGGCCTTCATCACCGGAGCAACCAGCACGTTGTCGCCCCACAGATATTCGTCACTTACCTCGGCATATTTCGCCTCGGGGTTGTCGCCGCGGAAGTTGAGCGGGCGAGCGAGAGGCCATCCGTTGGCGGCGTTCTCATAGGCGAGCGTGTAGTTGTAGGGCAGCCACTCGTAGCGCATCTTGATGAAGCGCTTGATGATCTCCTCCTGCTTGGGATAATGGTAGGGTTCGGGACGATCCTGCGCGTGGGTGCGGAGCATCGGCGAGAAGGTTCCCATCTGTATCCAGCGGACATACAGCTCGGGGTCATAGGGCTTGGCAGGATCTACCGCAAAGCCGCCGACATCAGAGCCCATGTATCCGAGGCCCGAGATGCCCGAGCTCAACATCAGGTTCACCTGAGGCTGAAGGCCTCCCCACGAGCGCGAAACGTCTGTCGTCCATGGGAAGACGCCATAGCGCTGAAGGCCGGCCGTGCCGCCGCGCATCATCAGCATCGGGCGCATGTCGGGATAGTCGCGGCGCAGTCCTTCGTAGATCAGTCGCGACCATTCGTTGCCGTAGGCGTTGTGGAATTCGGAGGCGGTCAGTCCGTTGTCATGGACCATCGTCAGCGGGTGCACCTCAGGCTCGCCGAGGTCGCCCCACCATCCGGCCACACCCTCGGCCGTCAGGCCCTTCAGTCGGTTCCAGAGCCACTCTCTTGTCGCGGGATTCGAAACGTCGAACATTCCGGCGTCGCCGACCCATGTCGTCACGTCGTGGGTGTTCCCTTCGGCATCCTTGACCAACATTCCCTTCTCCGAGAGCATATTGTAGTTGTCGATCGCTCCTTTCTTATTTATATAGGGCTGTGAGATGAGGACCATGTTGACCCCTTTCTCCTTGAGGTCCGAGAGCATCTTCGCGTGGTCGGGCCACTGCGCCTTGTCCCACTCCAGACGCCCCATGTCGGTCTCCACGCCATACCAGTAGAGGTCGAGCACCATACCGTCGAGCGGATAACCGCGCGAGATGAGCGAGTCGACAGCTCCGCGGGCCTCCTGTTCGTTGTGATAGCCATATTTTGAGGTCACATAGCCCAGGGTCCATAGCGGCGGCAGAGGCTGACGGCCCGTCAGACGGGTATATTTCTCGGTGGCGCCGGCCAGATTGCCGTTGCCGTTGACAAAATAGTATCCCAGGCCGTTCTTGACCGGCGAGGTGTAGGTGATATGGTTGTTGTCGGTCACCAGCAGGGCATTGTCGAAGTCATCGAAGAAGACGCCGCTGCCGTCGTCAGAGGTGATGAACGGAACCGAGATACCCATCTGCGAAATGCGCGGGTCACCGGCCGTGTAGCCGTAGTTCTGGCGGTTGTACATCGTCAGTGTGTCGCCCTCGACTGTGGGTCGGTGGCCACGTTCGCCTCCGCCGTAGAGACGCCCCGGATTACGGAGAAAAGAAACCGAGCGCTGTCCCGGTGTCGAGTTGTCGATACCCTCGAATTCGGTCAGCAACAGCCGGCCGTCGGCGTCATAGAAGGTCACCAGACCCGTCACCCGGTCGATATGGGCCGAAGTGGTCGGGGTGAAGACAACGACTTTCGAGGCGTCGGCCCACACCTTATGGTCGGCCTTCACTCCGTCAGCGACCACGCCCTGGCTGAGCGAGAAATCGACCGGCGTTCCGGCCGGAACCTGGCGGACACGGAAGAGACCCTCGTCGGTCGGAAGGACCCGAATCTCGCCGCGCGGGGTGTTGACTATCACCTCGCCGCCGTCTGTATAGAAAGCGCCCGGCGCCATCGAGGCGTCTGCGCAAAGCGCTGCCGGCAGGACCAGCAGCGCTGAAATGAATGCTTTCATATATTGAAACAAGGGGTTAGAGTTCGATGTCACCGTCGACGATCACGTGCCAGGGGAGGCCCGACTCGGCGACCTGGGCGAGGAACGGATCGGGGTTGAACTCCTCGACATTGTGGACGCCGGGCATCACCCATTCGCCCTTGAGGAACATCATCGCGCCGACCATGGCGGGGACGCCGGTCGTGTAGCTGACAGCCTGTGCGCCGGTCTCCTTGTAGGCCGCTTCGTGAGAGCAGTTGTTGTAGATATAATATGTGCTCTCCTTGCCCTCCTTGTCGAGGCCGCGGATTCTACAGCCGATCGAAGTCTCGCCCGTATAGTTCTCTCCGAGCGAACCGGGGTCGGGAAGGACAGCCTTGAGGAACTGGATGGGGACGATCTCCTGACCGTTGTACATCACCGGGTCGATACGGGCCATGCCTATGTCCTGGATCACGCGAAGGTGGGTGAGATATTCCTGGCCGAAGGTCATCCAGAAACGGGCGCGGCGTATAGTCGGGAAGTTCTGGACGAGGCTCTCGAGCTCCTCGTGATAGAGAAGGTACGATTCGCGCTCGCCGATGTTGGGATAGTTGAGCGGACGGTGGATCTCGAGGTTCTCGGTCTCGACCCACTTGCCGTCTTCCCAATACTTGCCTTTCTGGGTGATCTCGCGGATGTTGATTTCGGGGTTGAAGTTGGTGGCGAAGGCCTTGCCGTGGTTGCCGGCGTTACAGTCGACGATGTCGAGATACTGCATCTCCGAGAAGTGATGCTTGGCGGCATAGGCTACGAAGACAGCCGAGACACCCGGGTCGAAGCCGCATCCGAGGATGGCGGTCAGACCGGCCTTTTCAAAGCGCTCGCGATATGCCCACTGCCACGAGTACTCAAAGTGGGCCTCGTCCTTGGGCTCATAGTTGGCGGTGTCGAGATAGTTGACTCCACACGCCAGACAGGCCTCCATGATCGTCAGATCCTGATAAGGGAGGGCGACGTTGATACAGATGTCGGGTTTATGACGGCGGAAGAGTTCGCAGAGTTCGGGGACAGAGTCAGCGTCGACCCGGTCTGTGGTGATGTTTTTCGCACCGATAGACTGCGCGAGGCGGTCACATTTTTCTTTTGTACGCGAGGCGATCACGATTTCGTTGAAGACCTCGGGATACTGGGCGCATTTGTGGGCCACTACGGTACCCACGCCTCCGGCGCCGATGATAAGTACTTTTCCCATACTATTGTCTGATATTTGATTGCAAAAATAAGGAAAAAAATGGAGGTGCGCAACACTTTATGTCACTCTTAATTTTGCCGTTTCATATAAAAATTGTAATTTTGTGGAATCCGGTCGGATTATCGTCCGGCCGGACCAACCGGTATATGAAGATAGAAGTCTCTGATATAGAAAGACTTCCCGAAGCCGCGGAGCAGTTGCTGGCGGCTTTGGGCGACCGGCGTGTCGTGGCCCTCGAGGGGGCGATGGGCGCCGGGAAGACGACTTTGACAGCCGCTTTGTGTCGGGTGCTGAAGATGGACGATGAGGTTTCGAGCCCCACGTTCAGTATCGTCAACGAATATGTCAGCGAGGCGACGGGCCGCAAGGTCTATCACTTCGACTTCTATCGCATCGAGACGCCTGCCGAAGCGCTCGACCTGGGCCTGGACGACTATTTCGACAGCGGCGAGCTGTGTCTGATGGAGTGGAGCGGCCGTGTGGCCCCCCTGTTGCCCGAAGACACGGCGGTCGTCAGAATCGAAGAGCTCCCCGACGGGAGCCGACTCATAACTCTCGATCAATGAAGCTGCTGAATCTCGAAGAAACGGAGTCGACCAACACCTACGCCGCGGCCCATGCCGCCGAGCTGGAGAACTGGACCACAGTGTCTGCCCGGCGCCAGACCGGAGGCCGCGGACAGCGCGGAAACAGCTGGGAGTCCGAAGAGGGCAAGAACCTCACCTTCTCGGTCTTCTTCCGCCCCGAAGAGTTCAGGGCGCGAGATCAGTTCTCGCTGTCGGAGGCTGTGGCGCTCGCTGTTGTCGGCGCACTGGGCGACGAAGGCGTCGAAGCCCTCGTCAAGTGGCCCAACGACATATATGTCGGTGACCGAAAGATCTGCGGCCTGCTGCTCGAACACGCGGTCATGGGGATGAACCTCACCCACACCGTCGCCGGAGCGGGGATAAACGTCAACCAGACCATATTCCGGTCTGACGCCCCGAATCCCGTCTCGATCAAGCAACTGACCGGCAGAGACACAGACCGCGAGACGCTTCTCGACAATGTCACGAAGCGGATCCGCGAAAACTGTGAGAAAGCATACTCCGAAGCGGGGCGCCGCGACCTTCACCGGGAGTTCCTGAAGAAGATGTGGCGCAACGACGGGAAATTTCACCCCTTTTCCCTTCCGGACGGACAGCGGTTCGAAGCCCGGATCGGGGATGTCGAGCCGGGAGGCCTTCTGGTCCTTGAAGACCGCGACGGCCGCCTGAGACGCTTCGCCTTCAAGGAGGTCAGCTTCCTGACCGAACCCCGCGAGGCCGAAGACAAAACCGGAGAGAAGGGATGAGAAACAACTGAAACAGAATCTAAAGCACACTATGACCAGATGCTGACGGTATCTATAGTAACCTATCATACGGCCGACGACGAACTGCGAACGGCCCTGGGCTGTCTTCAGGGCCCGGACGTGAAATACGTCTGGGTGATTGACAACGGCCGGGAAGACCGTATCCGGAAAATCTGTTCGGAATTCCCCAACGTCGAGTATATCGCCAGCGACAATGTAGGTTACGGCGCGGCCCACAACAAAGCCATCCGCAAGGCCTTCGAGAAAGACCTCGCGCCCTATCACTTGGTGATGAACACCGACGTCCAGTTCGATCATGATGTGCTCCGACGCCTGTCGGAAAAAATGGACCGCAACCCCAAAGCCGGCTGCATCCAGCCCAAGATCCTCTCGCCCGCAGGCGGAATGCAATATAACGCGCGCCGCCTCCCGACACCCTTCGACCTGGTCACACGCATCCTCTTCCCCAAATCTTGGTTCAAAGGCTCGCGCGACCGCTACCTCCTCAAATATCTCGACCTCGACAAGCCGCTCAACGCCCCCTTCCACTCGGGCAGCTTCATGTTCCTCAGACTCGACACCCTCAAGGACATCGGTCTCTTTGACGAGCGCTTCTTCCTGTATCCCGAAGACATCGACCTCACCCGCCGTATCCACCAGAAGTACATCTCCCTCTACTGGCCCGAAGTCTCGATCATCCACGCCCACAGAGCCGAGTCGAAGAAGAAGCCGAAGCTATTCATGATCCACGCGGCCAACATCATCAGATACTTCAACAAATGGGGATGGTGGAAAGATCCGGAGCGCCGGCGCTTCAACGAACAGATCGGAAAACCCATCGAGGTTCACTGAAAGGCCCCTCATCATCCGGAACCGACCGAGTCTCCTGAAAAGCAAGACAATCATAAACAAAAATCTTCTTCAATATATCTATAGCGTATGGGCATTTCGGTTATCATAGGAACACATAATTCAGCGCGCCACATCGCACGCGTACTCGAGAGTGTGAAACAATTTGACGAGGTTACGGTCTGTGACCTGTCGTCGACAGACGAGACAGTAAAGATCGCCGAAGAGGCAGGCGCCAAGGTCGTCAACATCGACCACCTCGGGCCCGACAGCCACAAGAAAATCCGAAACTACGTGCTCAACCACGCCGAATCCTCATGGGTGCTTGTCTTGCGTCCCGACGAAGTCGTCACTCCCCATCTGAGAGAATACCTCTATGAGTTCATCAAGAACCCCGGCGAGGCTAAGGGTCTCATAATCCCCCGAAAGAACTATGTCTTCAACCGACTGAGAGACAACACATATCCCGACTATCAGCTCCGCTTCTTCCACCGCCCCGACACGACGTGGAACTCGGACGTCGACGCCGACCCGAAGATTCGCGGAAAGGTCAACAAAATTCCCGCCACCAAAGGCGAGCTGGCCCTCATCAAGCTTCCCCGTTCGCTCTCGTCTCTGCTGAGCATCCTCAACCACAGATCGTCGGCCCAGGGCGAGCACATGGCCAAGAACCACCGCATATCGACCTGGAAGATGTTCCACGTCCCGGTGACCAAATTCCTGAAAGAATACCTCCTCAAGGGGAAGATCCGCTACGGGACAGACGGCTACGTGACGTCGGTCAACAAGGCCCTACAGCTCTATTGCGCGATGGCCAAAGCCCACGAGGACAAGGCTATGCAGGAATTCTATGACCTCATAGACGACGTGATAGCCGGCAAGACACATCCCGTTGTTCCGGAGCTGAAAAAGGAACCCAAGGAAGACGAAGAACACCATGGCTTCAACGACTATCATCTTCACCAAGAGCAGAATGATTAAGCTTTTCGTCTCGGCCATACTCCCTCTGCTGGCTCTGGGCGCCTGCGGAGCCTCGGGTAAAAACACCGGGAACGCCGAGGCCCGGGCCGAAGAGGTTGCGGCCGAGTCGCCGGCTCCCGCCTTCGACGCCGACAGCGCCTACAGCTATGTCGCGCGCCAGGTCGAGTTCGGCCCACGCGTCCCCAACACCGAAGCCCACCGCAAGGCCGGCGACTGGCTGGTGGCCGAATTGAAGCGCCACGGCGCCGAGGTCATCGAACAGACCCCGACACTGACCGCCTTCGACGGCACGGCGCTGAAGACGCGCAACATCTTCGCCAGCTTCAAGCCCGAAGCCACACGCCGTCTGCTGTTGGTGGCCCACTGGGACTGCCGCCCCTGGGCCGATGAGGATCCGGACCCCGCCAAGCGTACCCAACCCGTTGACGGCGCCAACGACGGCGCCTCCGGAGTCGGCGTGCTTCTCGAAGCCGCCCGCCAGATGAAGACCCTCAACCCCAACGTCGGGGTTGACATCCTCTTTGTCGATGCCGAAGACTGGGGCGAATCGGGCGACGACTCCACGTGGGCCCTCGGAACCCAATATTTCGCCAACCATCCTCCCCGCCCGGGCTACGCTCCCGAAGCGGCGGTTGTCCTCGATATGGTCGGAGCTCCCGGAGCGGTCTTTCCGCGCGAGTACTTCTCGCAGACGAACGCCCCGGCCCTCGTCGACGCCTTCTGGTCGGCCGCCTCGCGCGCCGGTCACTCCGACATCTTCCCCCAGTCGATGGGTTCGGCCGTCACCGACGACCATGTGGAGCTCCTCAAAGCCGGAATCCCCGCCATAGACATCATCGACTATCGCGACGGCGAAGGCTTCTGCCCGCAGTGGCACACCGCGGCCGACGACATGTCGGGCATCTCGCGCGAGACGCTCGGAAAGGTCGGACAGTCCCTCCTCCGGTTTGTCAAAGACTTCTGACCTTCTCATACTGAAACAATAAACGACACCATAAAAAATGAACTTTATCGAAGAACTGACATGGCGTGGGATGATCCACTCCATGATACCCGGAACCGAAGAGCAGCTGGCCAAGGAAATGACCACCGCCTATCTCGGTATCGACCCCACGGCCGACTCTCTCCATATCGGCCACCTCTGCGGCGTGATGATGCTCCGCCACTTCCAGAATTGCGGCCACAAGCCGATCGCCCTCGTCGGCGGCGCCACCGGCATGATCGGCGACCCCTCGGGCAAGTCGGCCGAGCGCAACCTCCTCGACGAGAAGACCCTCCGCCACAACCAGGAGGCAATCAAGAAACAGCTCGGGAAGTTCCTCGACTTCAACAGCGACGCCCCCAACCGCGCCGAACTGGTCAACAACTACGACTGGATGAAAGACTTCTCTTTCCTCGACTTCGCCCGCGAGGTCGGAAAGCACATCACGGTCAACTACATGATGGCCAAGGATTCGGTCCAGAAGCGTCTGAACGGCGAGGCGCGCGACGGCCTGTCGTTCACCGAGTTCACCTATCAGCTCCTCCAGGGCTATGACTTCCTCCATCTCTATCAGGACAAGAACTGCCGTCTCCAGCTCGGCGGTTCGGACCAGTGGGGCAACATCACGACCGGCACCGAGCTGATCCGCCGCACGGTCGGCGGCGAGGCCTACGCCCTCACCTGCCCGCTGATCACCAAGGCCGACGGCGGCAAGTTCGGCAAGACCGAGAGTGGAAACATCTGGCTCGATCCCCGCTACACATCGCCCTATAAGTTCTATCAGTTCTGGCTCAACGTCAGCGACGCCGACGCCGAGAAATATCTGAAGATCTTCACCTCGCTCACCAAGGAGGAGATCGAAGCCCTCGTGGCCGAACACGCTCAGGATCCCGGTCAGCGCCCGATGCAGAAACGTCTGGCCAAGGAGGTGACAGAGATGGTCCACTCGCCCGAAGACTATGAGGCAGCCGTCGCCGCCAGCCGCATCCTCTTCAGCAACGACACGGCCGACGCCCTCGCCTCGCTCGATGAGAAGACCCTGCTCGATGTCTTCGAAGGTGTCCCCACTTTCGAGATCTCCAAAGAGGAGCTCGAGGCCGGAATACCCCTGCTCGACCTGCTTGCAGTGAAGACCAACATCTTCAACTCGAAAGGAGAGGCACGCAAGATGGTCCAGGGCAACGGCGTCAGCCTCAACAAGGTGAAGGTGACCGACCCGAACGCGACCATCGATCCGAGCTATCTCGTAGCCGGCAAACACATCATCGCCCAGCGCGGAAAGAAGAACTATTACCTCCTGAACATTGTCTAAATGAAACTGCTATCAAGACTGTTGACATTGCTGGCCGTGCCGGCTGTTATGATGCTCGGCGGGTGTGACAAGGAAGAGGAAACCCCCGCGAACCTCTATCAGGAATATGAGGTGCTGGTCGAGAACGGCAACGCCTCGGCGTTTGCCAATCTGCGCCTCGGAGGCCCCTCGGGCGAGCGCGTGAAGATCAAGGAGGGCAAGCTGACGGTCAACATGCTGCCGATGTACTATCAGTCTCCCACGTCGCCCACAGAGCCCGAATACACCTACTTCGCCACGCTGGCCACTAACCACGAGAAGGCTATTTTCCGTCTGAAGAACTCAGCGGGCAAGACGCTGACCAACACCTCCGAATACGGAGCGATCGAGGCCGTGGTGACCGAAAACACGTCGCTCTATGATGTTCACGGTGGCGAAAGGGTTAAGATTCTGCTCAACGGCGCGTTTGTCGCCGACATCAAGGTGTGGCTCGTCGGAAACACGGCAACATCGACCCCCACTCAGCTGAACGTCATCGAGAGCCTCAACTTCGCCTCGCCCACAGCCGAAGTGGTCATCCCGGCCGTCACCGGCGTGTATGACCTTGTGATCGACCGCATCGAGGAGACCCCCGTCCGCGAGGGCGACGGCGCCGCCTCGGGCCAGATCCGCACCATCATCCGCTCGCGCCGCCCGTTGAAGGTCAGCTGACCCTCATTTCCCGATAGGAGACTCCTATAAGTGACTCCCCTCCCCGACCGATAACTTCCCCTACATATAAAATGAAATCGCCGGCGATCCGAAAAGGACCGTCGGCGACTTGTTTATGGGGATTCAGTGTCGAATCAGATGTGGGGGCCGGCCTCGGCGAGACGCTTGCCGGTTTCGTTGGTCTCGAACTTCTTGAAGTTCTTGATGAACATCTCGGCCAGCTCACGCGCCTTGACATCCCATTCTTTCGGATCAGCGTAGGTGTCGCGCGGATCGAGGATCTTCGGATCTACGCCCGGAAGCTCGGTCGGGATCACGAAGTCGAAGTAGGGAAGGATCTTTGTCGGAGCCTTGTCGATCGAACCGTCGAGGATGTCGTCGATGATGCCGCGGGTGTCGCGGATTGAGATACGCTTGCCGGTGCCGTTCCAGCCGGTGTTCACGAGGTATGCGTGAGCGCCGCTGAGGTGCATCTTCTTCACGAGCTCTTCAGCATACTTGGTGGGGTGGAGCGAAAGGAACGCTGCGCCGAAACATGCCGAGAAGGTCGGGGTCGGCTCGGTGATTCCGCGCTCGGTGCCGGCGAGTTTTGCGGTGAAGCCCGAGAGGAAGTAGTACTGAGCCTGCTCGTCGTTGAGGATGGCTACCGGGGGCAGCACACCGAAGGCGTCGGCCGAAAGGAAGATCACCTGCTTTGCGTGGGGACCTTTCGAGACGGGCTTGACGATGTTCTCGATGTGATAGATAGGATAAGAGACGCGGGTGTTCTCAGTCACGCTCTTGTCGGCGAAGTCGCAGACACCGTCGACAACGGTCACGTTCTCGAGCAGGGCGTCACGCTTGATGGCGTTGTAGATGTCGGGCTCGCTCTCCTTGTCGAGGTTGATCACCTTGGCGTAGCAACCGCCTTCGTAGTTGAAGACGCCTTCGTCGTCCCAGCCGTGCTCGTCGTCGCCGATGAGTTTACGCTTCGGGTCGGTCGAAAGGGTGGTCTTGCCGGTGCCCGAAAGGCCGAAGAAGATGGCCGATTCGGTCTCTTCCATGTTGGTGTTGGCCGAGCAGTGCATCGAAGCGATACCGCGGAGGGGGTTGAAGTAGTTCATCATCGAGAACATACCCTTCTTCATCTCGCCGCCATACCAGGTGTTGAGGATGATCTGTTCCTTCTGCTTGATGTTGAAGGCTACGACGGTCTCCGAGTTGAGGCCGAGCTCCTCGTAGTCCTCAACCTTTGCCTTCGAGGCGTTGAAGACAACGAAGTCGGGGGTGAAGTCCTTGAGCTCCTCGGCGGTCGGACGGATGAACATGTTGGTCACGAAGTGAGCCTGCCAAGCCACCTCGACGATGAAGCGGACTTTCAGACGGGTGGCGGGGTTGGCGCCGCAGAAGCAGTCGACAACGTAGAGGACCTTGTCGCTGAGCTCCTTGACAGCCTTCTCGCGAAGGTGATCCCACACTTCGGTGGTGATGGGCTTGTTGTCGTTCTTGTAGCCGTCGGTTGTCCACCAAACGGTATCCTCGGTCACCTCGTCTTTCACGAGATATTTGTCTTTAGGCGAGCGGCCGGTGTAGACGCCGGTCATCACGTCGACAGCGCCGAGGTCAGTCTTGATACCCTTCTCGTAGCCCTCGAGATCCGGAGCGGTCTCGTCTTTGTAGAGCTCTTCGTAAGAGGGGTTATGGATGATTTTCTTTACGTTCTTGATCCCATACTGGGAAAGATCCAGTTCTGCCATAGTGCTTAACTTGATATTTAAAGGTTTTTGTTTGATTTTTGTTGACTCGTGAGTGTTTTTCAGCTGTCGCGCAACGGTGCCGACCGACTCCCGACGCTCTCTTGAGAGAGAATCCGGCAGTCATTCACACCAAATGCCCGACGGGCTTCGTTTACATAATACTGAGACCTCTATCAGTGGCCTCGCGAGAGCCTCAGGCTCTAATGAGATAACAACACGGGGCCAAAATTTATCGCGAAATTACTAAATTTATGGTTTATTAGCAATTTTTCGACCGTCAAAGTGGAAAAGATGAACTCAAAAGGCGAAAATCGGTTCTCCTGGAAGGCCCGGGGGCGCTCGTTTGTGTATGCGTGGCGCGGGATACGCTATCTTTTTGTGGGCGAGCATAACGCGCGGATTCACCTCGCGGTCATGGTGCTCGTCGTCATTGCCGGCCTCTTTTTCGGCCTCTCGGCCACGGAGTGGGCTGTCATAGCGCTGGCTATCGGCCTCGTGCTGGCTCTCGAGGCGATGAACTCGGCTGTCGAGGCGCTGGCCGACCATGTGTCGCCCGGTTTCGCGCCCCTCATTGGGCGGGCCAAGGATGTCGCCGCGGGGGGTGTGTTGCTCGGTGTCTTCGGGGCTGTCGGCGCCGGCGTGGCGATCTTCCTGCCGAAGCTGATCGGGCTCTTAAACACTTTTTAATAGAATTTTTTCACCGTAGTGTTTCGCGAGTCGAAATTAATTGCTAACTTTGCCGGGAAGAGGGGGATCTTCCACCCGACGAATCATCTATCAAACAACACTATATGAAAAAATCTTTACTTTTCGCAGCTGTAGCCGCACTTGCCTTCTCGGCAAACGCAGCCATCACTGACTACGCCACCGTTGAGTTCTGTGACGGTAAACTTTCAGACCTCGCTAACCCCGAATTCACTGAAATCACCGAGGGTGCTGTCCTCAAGTGCACTCACTACGAGGATCTGGAATCTCTCGTTCCCGGATTCGGCTACTCCTACACCGCCTCTATCCGCGTGACCAACAAGACAGCAGCAGATCTTCCCAACCAGTTCATCGCCCACTACAGCGACAACCCGACCGAAGCCATGGCCAAAGAGGATCCCGCGGCATGGGGTGGTCTCCAGCTCTGCTTCAACAATGCGGTAGAGGGCAACAGCTGTCTTCCGGTAACCGAATATACCGCTACCGCCAAGCCCAACGACAATATGGTCTGGGAGTTTGACAACACCAACGTAAGCGCCACCGAAGGCAAGTACGACCGCACCTATAACTGCTCGATCAAAATCAAGGGCGAGACCCTCAACTTCCAGGTTATCTTCCACCCCGAAGGTACAGGTGTGGCCGACATCGTGGCTAACGAAGGCGTGGCCGAGTACTACAACCTCCAGGGCCAGCGCGTTGAGAACCCCGCAAAGGGCCTCTATATCGTCAAGCAGAACGGTAAGACTTCGAAGATGATGCTCCGCTAAACGGCGGACCCTTCCTCCTATATCCAAATCAAAATCATAAAGGGCGGACACCACATCGCGTGGGCGTCCGCCCTCGGTTTCTAATCCAACAGGCAGCAAGTTATGTGGACTGAAATTGTCGGCTATTCGGCCGCCGTGTGTATGGTTCTGGGTTATCTTCCGCAGACCGTCACCACAATCAAGACGCGCGACACCGACGGGATCGCGCTCCCAACCTTCTGCATGATGGGCCTCGGGGCGATCTTCTTCATCATCCAGGGCTTCATGCTCTCAAACTGGCCGCTCGTGATCACCAACCTGATCACGGCTACCTGTTCGATCATTGTGTTCTCAATCAAGGTCTACAACGACTATTTCAAGAAGCGACGCCGATGAGTCTGGAATCAACAGTAACGAAGCTTACGGAATGGAGCCGGGGCGTGGCCGATGTAGCCAAGGCGGCCCTGCGTTCGCGCCGACCTTTCCCGGCCGGAGAGCCCAAAGAGGGCCGGCTGATCATCATGGCCAACGGGCCGTCTCTGCGCAAGGTCCTCGACTCTTCGCTCGACCGTCTGGCCTCGGAGACCACACTGGCCGTCAACTTCGCCGCCAACGCCCCGGAGTTCCCCCGCCTGAGGCCAGACTATTATGTGCTGGCTGACCCACATTTCTTCACCGGCGGAGCGAAAGACCCGAACGTCGGGCGCCTGTGGACCAACCTTCGCGCCGCCGATTGGCCGATGACCCTCTTCCTCCCGATCCAGCACCGTGCGCAGATCGAGGGGTTCTTCAACCGCGAGGGATGTGTGCCGGCGAATGTGAGTCTCAAGTGGTTCAACCTCACTCCGGCCGAGGGTGCGCGCCCGATCCGCCACAGGCTTTATCGCAAAGGGCTGGCGACCCCGCGACCGCGTAACGTCCTGATCGCGGCGCTGATGGTCGCCCTGCGCGAGGGTTTCCGCGACATTGTCATCGTGGGGGCCGACCACACGTGGCTTCAGTCTCTATGGGTAGACGACCACAACCGCGTCGTCTCGGTCCAGCCCCATTTCTACAAGGACAATGAGAAGGAGCTCGACCGCGTGGCCAAGGAATACGAGGGCTATCACCTTCACGATATCCTCGGAAGCATGACCGTCGCCTTCAGGTCATACCACCATATTGCCGACTATGCCGACTCGATCGGCGCACGGATAACGAACGCCACGCCCGGGTCGTATATCGACGCATTCCCGCGTGTCGAGATTTTTTCGTAATTTTGCACCGTCAAAACACAGTCAAGACCAACGGAGTCAGACCAAACAATTCCCGCAAAATAATATCTCAATAACATATATGACAAAGAACTTCAAACGCACGCTGATCACGACAGCGCTCCCCTATGCCAACGGACCGGTCCACATCGGTCACCTGGCCGGCGTCTATGTTCCGGCCGATATCTACGCACGCTATCTTCGCCTCAAGGGCGAGGAGGTGTTCATGGTGGGCGGAAGCGACGAACACGGCGTGCCCATCACCATCAAGGCCAAGAAAGAGGGTGTGACGCCCCAGGACATAGTTGACCGCTACCACAAGATAATCAAGGACTCGTTTGAGGAGCTCGGAATCTCGTTTGACGTCTACAGCCGCACAACCTCCGAGACCCACCGCAAGACCGCTTCGGACTTCTTCCGCAAGCTCTATGACAAGGGCGAGTTTATCGAGAAGAGCTCGATGCAGCTATATGACGAGGAGGCGGGTCAGTTCCTCGCCGACCGCTATGTAGTGGGCGAATGCCCGAACTGTCACGCTCCCAACGCATACGGCGACCAGTGTGAGAAGTGCGGATCGTCGCTCAACGCCACCGACCTGATCAACCCCAAGTCGGCAATCACCGGCAACACCCCCGTCCTCAAGGAGACCTCTCACTGGTTCCTCCCGCTCGACAAATGGGAGCCGCGTCTGCGCGAGTGGATCCTCGAAGAGCACAAGGAGTGGCGCCCGAATGTCTACGGGCAGTGCAAGTCGTGGCTCGACCTCGGCCTGCAGCCCCGCGCCGTGAGCCGTGACCTCGACTGGGGTATCCCCGTGCCTGTCGAGGGAGCCGAGGGCAAGGTGCTCTACGTCTGGTTCGATGCTCCGATCGGATATATCTCGAACACCATCGAGGCCACGGGCGACGACTGGGAGAAATGGTGGAAAGACCCCGAGACCCGCATGATCCACTTCATCGGCAAGGACAACATCGTCTTCCACTGCATCGTCTTCCCCTCGATGCTTATGGCCGACGGTTCGTATAACCTTCCCGACAATGTCCCGGCCAACGAGTTCCTCAACCTCGAGGACGACAAGATCTCGACCTCGCGCAACTGGGCCGTATGGCTCCACGAGTATCTCCGCGAGCTCCCCGGCAAGCAGGACGTGCTCCGTTATGTCCTGACCGCCAACGCCCCCGAGACCAAAGACAACAATTTCACCTGGAAGGACTTCCAGGCCCGCAACAACTCCGAGCTGGTGGCCATCCTCGGCAACTTCATCAACCGCGCGCTGGTGCTTCTCCACAAGTACTTCGACGGCCGCGTGCCCGAGAAGGGTGAGCTGACCGTAGCCGAGACCGAGGTGATCACCGAGATTTCGGAGGCCATTGAACGTCTGACCGACAACCTCGACCACTTCAAGTTCCGCGACGCGCTGAAGGAGGCCATGAACGTAGCCCGCGCCGGCAACAAGTATCTGGCCGACACCGAACCGTGGAAGGTATGGAAGGAAGATCCCGCGCGTGTGGCCACCATTCTGAACACGGCCGTTCAGATCTGTGCCAACCTCTCGGTTGTCTTCGAACCGTTCACCCCCTTCATGGCCGCGCGTCTGGCCGAGTGGCTCGGCGAGAAGGAACTCCGCTGGGATATGGCCGGCCGCTTCGACCTGATTCCCACCGGTCGCGAGATCGCCAAGCCCGAGCTCCTCTTCGAAAAGATCGAAGACGAAGTGATCGACGCCCAGATCCAGAAGCTGCTCGACACCAAGAAGGCCAACGAACTCCAGGGCTGGAAGCCCGAGCCGGTGAAGGCCGACTGCTCGTTTGAGGACTTCGAGAAGGTCGACATCCGTGTCGGCAAGGTTCTCGAATGCGCGCCGGTGAAGAAGTCGAAGAAACTGCTTCAGTTCCTGATTGACGACGGGATGGAGAAGCGCACCATTCTGAGCGGCATCGCCCAGAGCTATCCCGACCCCTCGGTGTTGGTCGGCAAGGAGATCTGCTTCATCGCCAACTTCCCGCCGCGCAAGATGATGGGCATCGAGTCGCAGGGGATGATTCTCTCGGCCGTCAATCCCGACGGCACCCTGACGGTCCTCTCCCCCTCGGCCGAGGTCCGTCCCGGCGCCCAGGTAGGCTAACACCCATGTAGCTCAGGCGTGTCCCCGCCTGAGAGAACCGATAAACGCATGTAGCTCAGACACCTCCGCCTGAGAGAACCGATAAACGCATGTAGCTCAGACACCCCCGTTTGCGCTACATGCGTTTGTATTTTAAAATTGGATGCTAAGCAAATTTTGACTATCTTTGCCAACGATAAAGAACCCCAGACCATGAATAGACCGGTAAAATATGCCATTGGGCAACAATCCTTCGAGCAGATGCGCGAAGGCGATTGGCTCTATGTAGACAAGACCCGCTATGTGGAAATGGTGGCCAAGGGCAGCCAATACTACTTTCTGGGGCGTCCGCGACGCTTCGGGAAGAGTCTGTTCCTGTCTACTCTGAAGTGCTTCTTCGAGGGTAAGCGGGAGCTCTTCAAGGGGCTCTTCGTGGAGACCATCGACTGGGCCTGGGAACCGCACCCCGTTCTTTATCTTGACTTGAATACCGCAGACTATGAAGTCGAAGGTGAGTTCGAGGACTTGCTGGAGTATCATTTGGGAGAGTGGGAAGAGAAGTATGGAATAGAGGCGGGAGGAGATAGCCACGCGATTAGATTCAAAAGGATTATTCGAGGTGCCTACGAGAAGACCGGAAAGAAAGTTGTGATTCTGGTGGATGAATATGATAAGCCGCTCGTAAACAGTCTTGACAACAAAGACCGGTTTGAACGGTATCGGTCCAAACTGGCGTCGATCTACTCCAATTTCAAGAGCTCTGCAGAGTATCTCCGACTAGTGTTCCTTACCGGTGTCTCACGCTTCGGCAAGCTCAGTGTCTTCTCCGATCTCAACAACATACGGGATATCTCGTTCAATGACAAGTTCGCGGCCATATGCGGAATCACGGAGACCGAGATGTTCGAGAACTTCGAGGAGGGCATTTCGGCTCTGGCAGAAGCACGTAGGAAATCCCGTGATGAGATCATAGCCACGCTCAAGCGTCGATATGACGGCTACCACTTTTCGGAGAACTGTCCGGATATCTACAACCCATATTCGTTGTTGAATACCTTCGAGGACGAGAAGTTCGGCAACTACTGGATCCGGTCCGGGACCCCGTCTCTTCTGATGGCCCAGCTCAGACGCACCAATGTCGACCTCGAAACCATCTATAAAGCCAAAAGCAGCGAAGAGCAATTGGGGGGTCTAGACTTCGACAACATGGATCCGATAGCTCTGTTCTATCAGACCGGTTATCTGACGATCAAGGCATATGACGAAGATCTTGAGATGTACCAACTCGGCTATCCCAATGAAGAGGTGACGGAAGGTTTTTATGCCTACATCCTTCCTTACTATGCCAATCTGCGGCACCAGAATGTCAAGGTCTTTATCATTGACCTGATAGATGATTTTGCCAAGGGTGACGTCGAGGCTGTCATGAAGCGCCTTATCTCCCTTTTTGCGGGCCTCTCGTACGATCTTGAGATCAACGCCGAAAAGGATGTGCGCAACGTCCTGTTCCTTGTCTTCAAGCTCGTCGGTCTATATACCGAGGCCGAATACCACACGTCGGACGGCCGGATCGACATCCTTGTCCGCACCCCCGACTACGTCTACATCATGGAGTTGAAATATGACAGCTCTGCCGAGGAGGCTCTCGCTCAGATCAAGCGCAAGGAATACCACCTCCCGTGGTCGGTCGACAACCGCCAGATCATCGCCATCGGCCTCAACTTCTCCTCTGAAAAGCGCCGCATCGACTCCTGGCTCTCCGAACCCCTCTAACCGCACACTGGCTTAGACCGGAGGGACGAGGCGTCCCTCCGTCTGGGGAGGGGAGACTTCCGGTGAGGGGGATATGAAGAGAGTCCGGCGGGGAGCCAGACTCTTTGGGTATTGTAGGGGGTTTGGGTGGACGGTCAGAAGGTGACGCCGACGCCGAGGTAGGGGTAGGCCGAGGTGTAGCCGGTGTCGTAGGGGAGGATGGCCTGGAGGCCGAACATGACGTTCAGAGGGCCGTAGCAGCGCCAGTTGACCGCAAGGTCAATCGGGAGGGCGGCTTCGGCGTTGACATAGGCCTTATTGAGCGACCTGTACCCTTCGAAGGCGGGGGCGAAGCCGGTGCCGAAGTTGAACAGCCAGTTGTTCGACGGTCGCCAGATGGCGCCGGCCGTGATCGAGATGTTCGCTTCGTATCCGCTTGATTTCACACCTTTCGGGAGGTCTTTCATCTCTGCATACGGTACGAGTACCTTCACGTACCAGCCCCAGTGGTTCTTGTAGTTACCGTACATCAGACCCCATTGTCCGCCGGCGACGTGATCGCTCTTGGGGACCCAACCACCGAGGATGTTGATCATGTGGTGGCGCTGTTTGGGGTCGGAGATGCGCGATTTTTTCTGAGGCGCAGCGGTCATGAGGTTGCCCGCGGCGGGAATCGGAGTGGTGATCACCTTCTTCTCGCGGGGATTGATGGCGTTGGCCTCTTCGGGGGTCATGGGGTGGAAGCCGGTGTAGGTGGCCGGGAAGCCGGTGACAGTCACCGTACCGCCTCTCATGAAGCCTCGGCGCGTGATGGTGAACTCGGGTTCAACAAGCACGTCGGCGTTCTGTTCGTGAAGCAGGTCGGCCATCACGTTCTTCTTGCCTTCCTCTACCGAGAAGGGTTTGAGCAGGTTCCACTTCCATTCGGCGCTCTTGGTGACCTTTTCGTTCTTCACGTCGAGGTCGGCGACAGTCACTGAGTGAACCTGAACATCGACGCCTTCATACTGGGCTGTCTTCGTCAAAGACGAGCAGGATACAAGCGGGAGGATGGCGGCGATGCCTAAAGTGAGTAACCAGGATTTTCTCATAGCGCGGAAATCTTGGTGTGTTATCACTTGCGCTTGCCGCCGAGGATGCTGATCACTTCAGCCTCTGAAACCGTTGTCGGGTGAACGTTTGTGTATGTGGCGGGGTAGCCGGTGACGGTGATGTAGGTCACCTTGCCCGACTTGATGTTGTATTCGAACTGGGGAGCCACGAGGATATCACCGCCGTTCTGTGCGAGTGCTTCGGCAACGACAGCTTCCTTGCAGTTCTTCAGACCACCCTTCTGGATAGCCTTCGAGGGCTTCATGGTGTAGGTGATCTTGGTCTGATTGACCTTCAGATCAGCTGTGGCGCGAGAGTTGAGGGCGGTGTTTACGTCTTCGTAGTGGGCAGTCTTCGTCAGAGAGCTGCAAGAGCAGAGGGCCAGGGCGGCTACGGCTGCGATCAGATAGGATTTCTTCATGTCCTTGTTGAAAAATGGGTTAGTACAAGTGTTAAATCTCGCGGCAAATTTACAAATTTTTAGGTTAATTAACAAAAGAGAGACCAGCCCCGATTAATCTGAAAATCACTAAAAGAGCGGAAAAAGAGGTTGAAAGGGCCGAATCGGGGGTTGAAAGGGCGAAAATAATTTGGGGCGGGAGGGGTGGGGAAGTGAAATCAGAAGAAAGTGTGAAAAAATTTGGGCGAAAATTTGGTGGAGTCGAAAAAAGGTTGTAACTTTGCACCGCAATTCCGAGGGAAGCCCCTCGACAAGGCCTCAGCGATCTTGCCAAGACGTTAAGGGGAAGTTTATCGGAAGCGCATAACACCTCGGGGTGTAGCTCAGCCCGGTTAGAGTACGCGTCTGGGGGGCGTGTGGTCGCAAGTTCGAATCTTGTCACCCCGACAAAGCGGTCGTTTCATCGAAGCGATCGCTTTTTCTTTATACCCATAGCGTTTCTATTTTCGTATTACGTAAATTATCGCTAATTTTGCAGTTGAAACGGACCGCGGCAGCCTCAGTGGTGTCCGCCCGCCTTTCAAAACTATCCTAACCCGACAGTATTCTTATGGAAGCTAAGCACGTTAGCCAGCCGGCTACTCTCTCTCAGACCGATTTCAAGTTTGACAACCAACGTTCGCTCTATCACGGCAAGGTGCGCGATGTCTATGATATCGACGACCGCCTCATGGTCATGGTCGCCACCGACCGCATCTCGGCCTTCGACGTAGTTCTCCCCAAAGGTATCCCCTTCAAGGGTCAGGTCCTCAACCAGATCGCCGAGTACTTCCTCGACGCCACCTCCGATATCGTCCCGAACTGGAAACTGGCCGTGCCCGACCCGATGGTGACTGTCGGCATCAAGTGCGAGCCGCTGAAAATCGAGATGATTGTCCGCGGATACCTGGCCGGCTCCGCATGGCGCGAATATAAGGCCGGCGCACGCGAAATCTGCGGCGTCAAGCTTCCCGACGGCCTCCGCGAGAACGAGAAGCTTCCCCACCCGATCCTCACCCCGACCACCAAGGCCGACGAAGGCCACGACGAGAACATCTCGCGCGAGGAAATCATCGCCCGCGGAATCGTCCCCGAAGAGGTCTACAAGCAGGTCGAGGAGTATGCACTGGCCCTATTCAAACGTGGCTCCGAGATGGCGGCCGACCGCGGTCTGATCCTCGTCGACACCAAATATGAGTTCGGTCTCCACGACGGCAAAGTCATCCTCATCGACGAGATCCACACACCCGACTCCTCGCGCTACTTCTATGCCGACGGCTATCAGGAGCGCTTCGAGAAGGGCGAGGAACAGCGCCAGCTCTCGAAAGAGTTTGTCCGCCAATGGCTGATCGCCAACGGCTTCATGGGGCGCCCGGGCGAGAAGGTCCCCGAGATGACTCCCGAATACTGTAACGAAGTCTCCGAGCGATATATCGAGCTCTATGAGCACATCACGGGGCGCAAGTTTGAGCGAGCCGAGTCGGCCGACCTCCAGAAGCGACTCGAGACCAACATCGCCGAGGCTCTGAAAACCCTCTGATCCCAAATAGATTGAAAAAGGCAGGCCGCTTTTTTGGCTTGCCTTTTTCTCAAAATCAGACCTCTCTGTCTCAATCCTCCTCCCCTCTTTCCCCCACCCATCCACCTCTCTGTCTCAAAACCCACAGAAGATGAAGCAAACGATTCTGATCAAAGAGGCGCGCCACTATGCCACCGGCGAGGCTATCGACGTGATTATCGCCGACGGCCAGACGGCCGCAATCGCCTCCTCACTTCCCGTGCCCGAGGGGGCGACGGTCATCAATGCCCGCGGGCTGACGTTGCTCCCGGGTCTGGTCGACCTCCACGTCCATTTCCGCGAACCGGGCTACTCATACAAGGAGACGATCAAGACCGGTTCCCGTGCGGCGGCCCGCGGCGGATTCACGACCGTCTGCACGATGCCGAACGTCAACCCTGTCCCCGACTCGGACGAGACGCTCGCCGTCCAGGAGAAGCTGATAGCCGACAATGCGGTCATCCACGTGATGCCCTACGCCTCCATTACCCGCAAGCGCCTCGGCGAGGAGTTGGTGGACTATCCGGCCCTTGCCGGCCGTGTGGCCGGATTCTCGGATGACGGCACCGGTGTACAGTCCGAAGAGGTGATGCGCCGCGCAATGGCCGCAATCGCCCCGACCGGCGCCCTGCTGGCCGCCCACTGTGAAGTCGAGTCGCTTCTCAACAAAGGATACATCCACGACGGCGAATATGCCGCCGCCCACGGCCATCGCGGAATCTGCAGCGAGAGCGAGTGGGGCGAAGTCGAACGCGACATCCGTCTGGCCGAGGAGACCGGTTGCCGGCTCCATATCTGTCACGTCTCGACAAAAGAGAGTGTCGAGCTTGTCCGCGAGGCCAAGAAGCGCGGAGTCAAGGTGACGTGTGAGACCGGGCCTCATTATCTGACGTTTACCGACACCGATCTTCAGGAAGATGGTCGCTTCAAGATGAACCCACCGATCCGCTCGGCCGAAGATCGCGAGGCACTGCGCCGCGGTGTGGCCGACGGCACAGTCGACGCGATCGCCACCGACCACGCTCCCCACTCGGCCGAAGAGAAAAGCCGCGGCCTCGAAAAGAGCGCCATGGGTGTCGTGGGGCTCGAGACCTCGTTCGGCGCGTCATACACGGCGATGGTCCGTTCGGGACTGATGAGCCTCGGGCAACTCGCAGAGCGCATGTCGCTCACCCCGCGCCGTCTGCTCGGCCTACCCAACCCGTTCGAAGCCGGCTCACCGGCCGACTTCGCGATTGTCGACACCGAGCGCCGGTGGACCGTAGACCCCTCGCTTTTCGCTTCGATGGGCAAGGCTACACCTTTCGAGGGTCTCGAACTTCAGGGCGACGTGGTGATGACGATCCACAACGGTGAAATTGCCTATCGTAAGGAGGATAAGTAAATTATTGGGATACTGCTTGAAAAATATATGAAAACCATATTCAAGGTAATAGAAAATACTAAAGTGGCCGCCAAGACATGGCGGATGGTGCTCGAAGGGGACACCTCGCGGATCACGACCCCGGGGCAGTTTGTCAACCTCGAGGTCGAGGGCCACTTCCTTCGCCGGCCGATCTCTCTCTGTGACGCCGCCGACGGCAAGCTCACGCTCCTTTATGACGTCGTGGGCGAGGGTACCGAACTCATGAGCCGTTGGAAACCGGGCCATCTTGTCGACACACTGACCGGCCTGGGCAACGGCTTCGACCCCGACTGTAACGTTGAACGTCCGCTCCTTCTCGGTGGCGGAATCGGTGTCGCTCCCCTCCTGTTGCTCGCCCGCTTTCTCGTGGCGGCCGGCCGGAGTCCTATCGCCGTCCTCGGATTCAACAAGGCCGAGGATATCGTGCTGGTCGACGAGCTCCGGCTCGCCGGCGCCGAGGTTTATGTAGCCACCGCCGACGGCTCGGCCGGCACAAAGGGCTTCGTCACCGACGCTATCCGTGAACACTGCCTGCCTACCGAGTACTTTTACGCCTGCGGACCGATGCCGATGCTCCGCGCCCTCGCCCTCGGGATGGATTGTCCCGGCGAGCTCAGCCTCGACGAGCGCATGGCCTGCGGCTTCGGTGTCTGCATGTGCTGCTCGATCAAGACCCGTTCGGGCGCGAAGAGAATCTGTAAAGACGGCCCCGTCTTCAAGAAAGAGGAGCTGATTTTCGAATGACCCCCTTACACACAGTTGACTGATATATGTCTGAAAACAAGAAATATGACCTCAGCGTCGAGCTGAGCGGTGTGCGTCTCGACAACCCGGTGATTCCGGCGAGCGGATGTTTCGGCTACGGCTACGGCATGGCCGAATACTATGACATCAACTGTCTCGGTTCGATCTCGTTCAAGGGGACCACACGCGAGCCCCGCTTCGGCAATCCGCTTCCGCGCGTGGCCGAGTGCGAGGCCGGAATGATCAACTCGGTGGGCCTCCAGAACCCCGGAATCCACAAGGTGATCTCCGAAGAACTCCCGAAGATGCGCGCGGCTTTCCGCAAACCCATAATCGCCAACATCTCCGGCTTCTCGATCGACGAGTATGTCGAGTGCTGCGAGCTGATCGACAAGGAAGAGCAGGTCGAGATCATCGAGCTCAACGTCAGCTGTCCGAACGTTCACGGCGGCGGGATGAGCTTCGGCACCTGCACCGACTCCGTGGCCGAAGTGACCCGCGAGGTCAAGAAAGTGACCACGAAACCGCTTTATGTCAAGCTGACCCCTAACGTGACCGACATTGTCGCCATCGCCCGCGTGGCCGAAGAGGCCGGTGCCGACGGTCTGTGTCTGATCAACACGATGCTCGGCATGCGCATCGACGTCAAGACGCGCCGCCCGGTGATCGCCAACGTTATGGGGGGCTTCTCCGGCCCGGCCGTCTTCCCGGTGGCTGTGCGGATGGTGTGGCAGGTTTCACACGCCTGTTCGATTCCGGTCATGGGATGTGGCGGCGTAGCCTCGGCCCGCGACGTGATCGAGATGATGATGGCCGGTGCCAAAGCCGTTCAGGTTGGCGCCGAAAACCTCCGCAACCCCTATGCATGCCGCGACATCATCGACGCCCTCCCCGCCGAGATGGAACGTCTCGGACTCACCTCTCTCCGCGACCTCGCAATCTAATCTGAAACTTTAAACCAACCCCCAAGATATGCGCGACGTAATCATTGCATGCGATTTCCCGAATGCTGAGGAGACCCTCCGTTTCCTCGATAAGTTCAAGGACGAAGAGCGCAAGCCTTTCGTCAAAATTGGTATGGAGCTCTACTACGGAGCCGGAAACGAGATTGTCCGTGAACTGAAACGTCGCGGCCACAAGATCTTCCTCGACCTCAAGCTTCACGATATCCCCAACACGGTCAAGAAGGCGATGCGCGTTCTCTCGGCCCTCGATGTCGACATGACCAACGTCCACGCCGGCGGCGGTGTGGCGATGATGCGTGCGGCGCTCGAAGGCCTTACACGCGAAGACGGAACCCGTCCGCGCCTGATCGCCGTCACCCAGCTGACCTCGACTTCGCCCGAGACCCTGAAGAACGAGCTGCTGATCGACACTCCGATGAACGACACCATCGCCCGCTATGCTCAGAACGCATGCGAGGCCGGTCTCGACGGCGTTGTCTGCTCTCCGCTCGAAGGGGCACTCGTCAAGGAGGCCTGTGGCGCCGACTTCATGACCGTCACCCCCGGAATCCGCTTCGCCGACGCCAAGGCTGACGACCAGGTGCGTATAACCACCCCCGCCCGTGCCCGCGAGATCGGGTCTGACTTCATCGTGGTCGGCCGTCCGATCACAGCCGCCGAAGATCCCGTGGCGGCCTACCGTCGCTGTGTGGCCGAGTTCGTCGGCGAATAACCGTGTGCGGCCCAAATAACTGACCGATAAAAACATAAAGCATCATGCAGAAAGAAATAGCCAACCAACTCCTCAAGATACAGGCCGTCTTCCTCCGTCCCGACGAGCCGTTCACCTGGGCTTCGGGTATCCAGAGCCCCATCTATTGTGACAACCGTCTGATCCTCACCTCGCCCGAGGCCCGCGACATCGTAGAGAGCGCCATAGCCCGCACGATCGCCCGCCTTTATCCCGAAACAGAGGTCATCATGGGCACCAGCACCGCCGGCATCGCCCACGCCGCCATCGCCGCCCACAAGCTCGGTCTGCCGATGGGCTACGTCCGCGGTTCGGCAAAGGATCACGGTCGCGGGAACCAGATCGAGGGACGTCTCGAGAAGGGCCAGAAGGTAGTCGTGGTCGAAGACCTCATCTCTACGGCCGGCAGCTGTATCGAGGTTGTCGAGGCTCTCCGTGCCGCCGGTGCAGAAGTGCTCGGTGTGGTTTCGATCTTCACCTACGGGATGAAGAAAGGTCTCGACCGCCTGGCCGCAGCCGAGGTCGAGAACACATCGCTCTCTAATCTCGACGCCCTCGTCGAGGTAGCCGCCGAACAGGGCTACATCCAGCCCGAAGACAAGGCGCGCCTGCTCAAATTCCGCGACAATCCGTCAGATCCTTCGTGGAGAGACTGAGCCGGCGGGCGCCATCCCCATTTTTCAACCAATTGTGAAGAAAACCAACCAATCATGAAGCACCTGATTGATCCCACCGACCTCTCGCGCGAGGAAACCGAAGAAATCGTCGACCTCGCCCTCGACATAATCGCCGACCGCAAGAAATATGCCCACGCCTGCGACGGCAAGAAGCTCGCCACCCTCTTCTACGAACCCTCGACGCGCACACGTCTGAGCTTCACCTCGGCCATGATGGAGCTGGGCGGAAACGTCCTCGGCTTTTCCGACGCCCAGAACTCGTCGGTCAGCAAGGGCGAGACCTGCGCAGACACAACGAAGGTCATCAACTGTTTCGCCGACATCATCGCCATGCGCCACTTCGAAGAGGGGGCCGCGCTCGTCTCGGCCATGAACTCTAAGATCCCCGTGATCAACGCCGGCGACGGCTCTCATGCTCACCCGACTCAGACGCTGACCGACCTGCTGACTATCAAGCGCGAGATCGGCCGCTTCGACAACATCACGATCGGCTTCTGTGGCGACCTCCGTTTCGGACGCACCGTCCACTCGCTGATCAAGGCCCTCTCGCGCTATGAAGGGGTCAACGTTGTCCTCATCGCCCCCGAACAGCTCCGTCTGCCCGACTATATGAAGCACGAGGTCTGCGACCTCAACGGCGTTCCCTATCGCGAGGTCGACACTCTCGAAGAGGTGATGCCCGAACTTGATGTACTCTACATGACCCGCGTACAGAAAGAGCGCTTCCTCGACGAGGACGACTATGACCGCGTGAAAGACTGCTTCGTGCTCGACGCCGAGAAGCTGAAGACCGCCAAGCCTGAGATGCGAATCCTGCATCCGCTTCCGCGTGTGAACGAGATCACGACCGACGTCGACGCCGATCCGCGCGCCGCCTACTTCCGTCAGGTCGAAAACGGCAAATTCGTCCGCATGGCCCTGATACTGAAGCTTCTCGAATGGGCCGACCGTCAGGACAAGCAGACCAAACTCATCCCTGACGACGCCGTCGAAGGCCACCACGTCTGCTCGAACCGCCGTTGCATCTCCAACATGGAACCCGGCGTCAAGCCCCTCTTCCGACCTGCCTCCGACAAGCCCGGCACCTACCGCTGCGTCTACTGCGAATCCAAGCCGAAATAACCTTCCGGCCCTGCTTCCA
>CAZTSQ010000009.1:0-21054 GCA_964615915.1 uncultured Sangeribacter sp. | reverse complement strand
TGAGGTACATGCAGGGGCGATTAGCGGGGGGTGATGGTGAAGGTAATGGTGGCGGGGGTGGGAGCGGCGCCTTTCTTGGCCGACCAACGGGCGGACCAGGCGGAGGCTTTGCATTTGGTCTGCATCTCGGGTGTGCCGCCGCGGACGTCGCCGACGGCGATTACGTGTCCGTCGGCATCGACGGTCATCGAGACGGTAACCACGGTGCGCTCTCGCAGGGCAATGTCGGGCTTGTTGCATCCCAGGAAGCGACGTCCCGGTGCCGAACCGGCTATTCCGACGCCCGAGCCTCCCGAGCCGGCCGTGGCCGAGGGTTTCGCGAAGCCTTTACGTACGTTCTCGCCGGCCTTCTCGCGCTCGCGGTTGACAGTCTCGCGGTCTTCTTTCTCTTTGGGTCGCGACTCGGTCTTCTCCTTCTCTTTCTTCATCTGGGCCTTCTGCGGCTTCTCAGTCGCAAGGGCCGTCTGTGCCTCGGGTTTGGGGGTCGGCGCCCTCTTGGCCTCCTCGACTCCTTCGGCCACCGGCGAGGGCTCAGCGTCGGCCACAGCCTCCGGTTCGCCGGCATCCTGAATCAGGTCGGGGGCTATAAACAGCTCCTCGTCGGGATCGATCGGCATCAGCTCCGGAATCGAGGCCTCGGCCAGCGGCGGGTCGTGATAAGGGAGGCCGCACACGAACAGCACAAGCAGAATCACGCCGACCACGCCCATCGTGATCACCGCCGCAAGTAGGGAATCTTTCTTATGCCGGTCCATATCGTTTGGAATTCCTGTGTCGGAAGGTTAATCGTTTGTCATTCAATTCTTAGGCTGGGTGGCCGCTTTGGTGGCGAGCACCATCTTCAGTCGGTTGCGCGCCGCCATGTCGAGGACCTTGACAACGTGGCCATATTCGACACGCTCGTCGGCATAGAGGGCGATCGTCCGCGTCGAGTCTTCGGCCTGAATCTGATGGAGGGCGACGATCAGCTCCTCTTCGTTGACCGCGCGCTGGCGCGCCTGGGCGGTGTCCATGCGGTTGGCCACCAGATAGTAGTTGGCCACCGAGTCGATATACACCTCGGTCAGAGGCTTCTCCGACGTCTGCTCCGAGCTTTGGGGCAGGTCGACATCGATCGCCGCCGGGAAGATCAGGGTCGAGGTGACCATGAAGAAGATCAGCAGCAGGAAGATGACGTCGGTCATTGAAGACATCGAGAACGTCTCGAGCCGTTGGTAGGGTCTCTTGAGAGCCATAGTATCCTCAGATTATTTCGCCGGCTCGTTGAGCAGGTCCATAAACTCCATCGACTTGGTCTCGAGGTTGTTCATCACGCGGTTGACGCGCGAGACCAGATAGTTGTAGGCGAACAGGGCCACGATTCCAACCACGAGACCGGCCACGGTCGTCACCAGCGCCTGGTAAATACCGCCGGCCAGCACGGTGATGTTGGCGCTCGTCCCCGCCTTCTCGAGCGAGAAGAAGGCTTCGATCATGCCGATCACAGTCCCGAGGAAGCCGAGCATCGGGGCTCCGGCGGCCGTTGTCGAGAGCCATGTGAAGCCACGTCCGAGGTTGGCGATCTCGATATTGCCCTCGTTCTCGACGGCCACGAGCACGTCGTTCATCGGGCGCCCGATACGGGTGACACCCTTCAGGATCAGACGCGAATAGGGAGTGTCGGTCTTCTTACACAACTGCTCTGCGTTCTCCAGGTCACCCTCGTGGATATAGTCGCGGATACGGTTCATGAATGTCGGGTCGTCTTTCGAGGCGCGCGAGATGACGATACAGCGTTCGATGAAGATATAGATGGCCACCAACAGGAGGATGGCTATCGGTATCATGATGTAGCCGCCGTCGACGACGAGCGACCAGAATGAGAGCGTTTTCATTTGAGACAGTTAAGATATTCGTGGATAGTGCGTTCGATTCCGAGATAAAGCGCGTCGCATATGAGGGCGTGGCCTATGCTGACTTCGTCGAGCAGGGGGAGCTTCTCCTTGAGATAGGCGAGGTTCTCGAGGCTGAGGTCATGGCCGGCGTTGAGCCCGAGGCCGCAGTCGAGGGCCGTCTGCGAGGCTATCACGAAGGGGGCGACGGCCGACTCACGGTCCGTGGCGTAGTTGTCGGCATAGGGCTTGGTGTAGAGCTCGACACGGTCGGCCCCCACTTCGGCCGCTGCGCGGACCTGCTTCGGGTCGGCCTCGACGAAGATCGAGACGCGGATTCCAGCCTCATGGAAGCGGCGGGTGACCTCGCGGAGGAAGTCACCGTTGTTGACGATGTCCCATCCGGCCGACGATGTCAGCGCGCCCGGCGGGTCGGGAACAAGGGTGACCTGGGCCGGCTTGGTGCGGCAGACGAGTTCGATAAATTCCTCGGAGGGATAGCCCTCGATGTTGAATTCGGTCGTCAGGACCGGCTTGAGGGCGGCCACGTCGGCGCGCGTGATGTGGCGCTCGTCGGGACGCGGGTGAACGGTGATTCCCTGTGCGCCGAAACGCTCGCAGTCGAGAGCGAAGCGGACCACGTCAGGGTTGTTCTCGCCCCTCGCGTTGCGCAGGGTGGCGACTTTGTTTACGTTGACACTTAGTCTTGTCATTTTTTGATATCAGAGCCTCAACCAAAAGTCGGGGAGTAACGTTTTAGTGTTAAAAAAATTAAGTATCCGCGTTAATCGGCACGAAATTTGTAACTTTGGAATTTCGTTTGCCGTCGGCGGATCTGATTTTTAAGGATCCGACCCCTTTCGGAGCAGAATCCGACAACAAAAGTAGAAAAAAAATCTCAGACGGCAAACGCAATCAAGGAGGAAATAATATGACAGCACGCGATATAATATCTTCTCTCATGCCGGCTGACCGGATTCCGCCGAACGTAGCGACGGTCGACGCATCGATGTCGGTTGTCGACATCCTTCCCCGGCTCCTGGACACTCCCGACCGGCTTCTCGGAGTTACCGAAGGGGGCGAACTACTCGGGGCGATCGACACCGAGTCGGTTCTCTCGGGGCTTGCGCGCCTCTTCCCGGCGCGCGACGACAGCAGTGTGGTCGAACTGGAGTGCCTGCCGGCCGACTATTCGGCGGCCCTTCTGACCCATGCGGCCGAGGATGCCGACGTTCACGTCGTCGGCCTCTGGACGTCGCCTACTCCCGGGGGGAGGATCCGGGTGACGCTTCAGCTGAGGTGTGAGGATCCGACCCACGTTGTCCGCAACCTGGAGCGCTATGGCTTCGACGTCGTCGAGACCCACGCCCGCGTCGACAGCGCCCTCGAGATGGCCTCGCAGCGCCTTCGCGAACTTCAGCTCTATCTCAGCATGTAATCACAAACCAAGATAACCTATGAAAAACACAAAGCTCGGTCGCCGGTTGGGCGGCCTAATGATGACACTGATGATGCTGACCCTCCTCGGGGGGTGTGGCGATATCGACGTGTGGGCACCCTCGGGCCCTTCGGGCTGGGATTATCAGGACCCGCGGCTGACGGGCTACTGGCAGTTGGCTAACGTCAACGGCGAGGCCGTAGGCGGCTACGAATCGAACTATCTCGACTTCTATGGCGACGGTTACGGCAAGTACTATTACTACCGCAAGGGAACGCCCCGCTCGGAGCGGATCGCCTACTGGTGCCAGCAGTCGAACTCGGGCTACTCGCAGTATCAGGTGAACATACAATATGAAAGCGGCCAGGCCTCAACCATGAACTACTGGTTTTCAGACTCCGGCCGCACTCTCTATATGCGTTGGAATTCGGTCGACGGGATCCAGACCTACGCCTACGCCCGCGTTTCGGGAATCAGCGGCTGGTAGCCCATCTATCAGACATCAGATATAAAATATTATATCTCAAATATTTGTCGCGGTTCAGACATTGAACCTAAAGTGCATGATGTCGCCGTCCTGAACGACATACTCTTTGCCTTCGACAGCCATTTTGCCGGCTTCCTTGACCGCGGTCTCGGAGCCGAGCGTGACGAAGTCGTCATATTTGATGACCTCGGCGCGGATGAAGCCCTTCTCGAAGTCGGTGTGGATAATGCCGGCTGCCTGGGGGGCTTTCGTGTTGCGCATGAACGTCCATGCGCGGACCTCGTCGGGACCGGCGGTGAAGTATGTCTGGAGGTCGAGAAGGTTGTAGGCGGCGCGGATCAGACGCGAGACGCCCGATTCCTTGAGGCCGATCTCTTCGAGAAATTCCTGTCGCTCTTCGTAGGTGTCGAGCTCAGCGATCTCGCTCTCGGTCTGTGCGGCGACTATCATAAGGCCCGAACCTTCCCCCTCGATGGCCTTGCGGACAGCGTCGACATATTTGTTGCCGTTGACCGCCGAAGCGTCGTCGACGTTGCAGACATAGAGCACCGGCTTGGTAGTCAGCAGGAAGAGCTCCTTGGCGAACTTCTGTTCGTCCTTGGTCTCGAACTCGACGCTGCGGGCCGGTTTTCCGGCTTCGAGGGCCTCTTTGAAGCGGGTGAGGACGTCGGCCTGCAGCTTGGCGGTCTTGTCGCCGCCGGTCTGTGCGGCCTTGATGGTCTTCTGAAGGCGGTTGGTGACGGTCTCGAGGTCCTTTATCTGAAGTTCATAGTTGATGATCTCCATGTCTCGGACCGGATCGACGGTGCCGTCGACGTGGGTGATGTTGTCGTCGTCAAAACAGCGGAGAACGTGGAGGATAGCGTCCGTCTCGCGGATGTTTGCCAGGAACTTGTTGCCGAGACCCTCGCCCTGCGAAGCCCCCTTGACGAGGCCGGCGATGTCGACGATCTCGACCGTAGCAGGGACGGTCGACTTCGGGTTGCACATCTCGACGAGCTTATTCAGACGCTCATCGGGGACGGTGATGACGCCTACGTTGGGCTCGATAGTGCAGAACGGGAAATTGGCTGACTGAGCCTTGGCGTTGCTCAGACAGTTGAAGAGCGTCGACTTGCCGACGTTTGGCAGGCCGACGATGCCGCATTTTAATGCCATATCTAATTTTGTCTATATACTTTGTGAATGAGACCACAAAATTAGCGAATTTCCCCCGCACCGCCAAATATCGGCCCCCTTACGGAAAATGAGGGTGTGTCAAAATGAAGTGACCCCCAAAAGTTGGACGGATTAAACATTATCCAGTTATAGAAAGAGTTCGGTATTGTAACGGGCTCTGACTTGAGGCGGGGGATGGATAGATTTTTTTGGCGTTTCAGTTGCTTTTTTCGGGCGAATACTATAAATTTGCACTCTGATGGATAGTGCGCCCGAACGCGTGCTGTCCGTTACGGTCGGAAGCTCATTCGTTTTTGCGAGTTAGTTTCCAACTGACTGAACCCTTAATCTATAATCAAAAGCAACTTATCGAAAATATGGACAGATACCAGAAAGCTCTCGACGCCTCGAAAGTCATCTCTGACGATCAGGCGGTTAAGGAAGAGGTGAAGAAAATCCTCGAGAAGGCCCCCGAAAACGCCACCCCCGAGGTTTATCAGCTAATCCTCAATTCTATCGACCTCACGACTCTGACCACCACAGACAGCGAGAAGAGTGTCGCTGCCTTCACTCAGAAGGTCAATGACTTCGACAACGATTATCCGCAGTATAAGAATGTGGCCGCGATCTGCGTCTACTCCAACTTCGCCGAAGTGGTGAAGACCACCCTCGACGTTCCGGGCGTCGACATCGCCGTCGTGGCCGGTGCCTTCCCCTCGAGCCAGACCTTCACCGCCGTCAAGGTTGCCGACGTCGCCCTCGCCGTGGCCTCAGGCGCCAACGAGGTTGACATCGTCTTCCCCGTCGGTATGTATCTCGACGGCAACTACGAAGACCTGACCGACGAGATCATCGAGCTCAAGCAGACCGCCAAAGGGGCCAAGCTGAAGGTGATTCTCGAGACCGGCGCCCTCAAGACCGCCGAGAACATCAAGCGCGCCAGCGTCCTCTCGCTCTACAGCGACGCCGACTTCCTCAAGACCTCGACCGGCAAGGAGTATCCCGGCGCCTCGCTCGAAGCCGCATGGGTTATGTGTCAGTGTATCAAGGAGTACTACGAGCTAACCGGCCGTCGCGTCGGCTTCAAGTGCTCGGGCGGTGTCCGCACAACCGAGCAGGCCGTCGAATATTACACGCTTGTCAAGGAGATCCTCGGCGAGGAGTGGCTGAACCACGACCTCTTCCGTATCGGCGCCAGCTCGCTGGCCAACGCCGTCCTCTCGAGCCTCGAAGGCCAGGAAGTGAAGTACTTCTGATCCGATTCACCCCTCCCCTATAACTTCTTTCTGACTGAATCTCATGAATCTCAGACGATTTTTTGCACTCGCGGCCATAGCCATCTTCGGTCTGTCGGCCGCTCTGCCCTCACAGGCACAGAAACAGGGCAAGCGAATGTTCGGAGTGGCCTTCTACAACCTCGAGAACCTCTTCGACACGATCAACAACAACGGCAAGTACGACCACGAATTCTCGCCCGAAGGCTCGAACAAGTGGGACGGCAATAAATACTGGCACAAGATCAACAACCTCGCCTACGCCATCTCTCAGTTCAAGACGAAGACCACCCCGCTGGGGCCGGCCATCATCGGCGTCAGCGAGGTCGAGAACCGCACGGTGCTTGAGGACCTCGTGAAGGCCGACGCCATCAAGGACCTCAACCTGCAGATCGTCCACCACGACTCGCCCGACGCGCGCGGCATCGACGTCTCGCTTCTCTACAACCCCCGCTTCTTCCAGCTGATCAACGTCACCAACCACCGCCTGACGACAGTCAATTTCCGCACGCGTGACCAGATGTGTGTCGTCGGCCTGCTCGGCGGCAAGCGTGTCGGCGTGATCGTCAACCACTGGCCCTCGCGCCGCGGCGGCGACAAGAGCGTCGCGAGCCGTGTGGCCGCGGCGACCCTCACGCGTCAAATAGCGGACTCTCTGCTGACGGTCGACCCCAACATGGGCGTCATCATCATGGGCGACCTCAACGACGACCCCTCGGACAAGAGCTGCGCCGTGACGCTCAACGCCGTCAAGAACCCCGACAACTGCAAGCCCGGCGGCCTCTACAACCCCTTCTGGAAGATGCTCGACAAGGGTATCGGCTCCTATATCTACCGCGGCGGCTGGGACCTGTTCGACCAGATCATCGTCAACTACAACCTCGTCAGCGGCGACGCCGGCCTGAAGTTCTATGACGCGAAGGTCCTCAACTTCGACTTCCTCAAGCAGGGCGACGGCCAATATAAGGGCTACCCCTGGCGCACATTCTCGGGCGGCGCATGGAGCGGCGGATACTCCGACCACTTCCCGACCGAAATCTTCCTGATCCAGGACGTCCGGTAACGGCCCGCACTCCTACCCCTTAACTTTCTAATAACCAAACATCAAACAAACATAATGCGAAAACATCTGATAGCACTGCTGACGCTCTTCTGCGTGACGCTGCCGATGCTGGCGGCTTCCGGTCTGAAGGGCACAGTGGTCGACGCGGTGACGGGCAAGCCCATCGCCGATGCGAACGTTATGCTTCGCGATCAGGCCATCTTCGTGACCACCACGACCGACGGCTCTTTCATCATCCCGAACGCGGCCCCGGGCGAGGACATGCTCCAGGTCGTTGCCTACGGCTACTCGGAAGCCTTTGTTGACGTACACATCCTCTCCGGCGTCACCTTCGACATGGGCGACATCAAGATGAAGGAGTCCGGTTTCCTCGAGGCCTATGACTCAAACGAATTCATCTTCGACGAAGAGCAGATCAACGAAGACGAGGGCCTCGCCCAGAACGTCGGCACCATCCAGGGCGCAACCGACGACGTCTTCTTCCAGGCTTCGAACT
The DNA here is from genome assembly GCA_964615915.1 of uncultured Sangeribacter sp. Classification (GTDB taxonomy): domain Bacteria; phylum Bacteroidota; class Bacteroidia; order Bacteroidales; family Muribaculaceae; genus Lepagella. The sequence continues at coordinate 13,267 of CAZTSQ010000009.1, read as the reverse complement.
ACAACTTCAGCGTCGTCTACTACAAGACCCGCGGTCTTGACAACAAGTGGACAACCGGATACATCAATGGTATCGACTTCTCCGACCCGATGCGCGGCCAGTTCTCATACAGTTCGCTGGGCGGCATGACCTCGTCGGCCTTCCGCAACCGCACGACCACGCTCGGCATGGACGCGGCGGCCTACGGTTTCGGCTCGCTCAACGGTTCGTCGAACCACACGACCTACGCCGGTGAATACGCCCCCGGCTTCCGCGGCAACATCAGCTATCAGAACGGCGCCTACATGCTCCGCGCCCTCGCACAGTTCTCGAGCGGCGTCAACCGCCACGGCTGGGCATTCTCGGGCAGCATCATCGGCCGTTACGCCGACAAGGGTGTGATCCCCGGAACGTTCTACAACTCGTTCGGCTACAGCTTCTCGGTCCAGAAGATCTTCAACAATCAGCACAGCCTCAACCTCACGACATGGGGCGCCCCGACCCAGCGCGCAACCGGCCGCGCCTCGGTCCAGGAAGCTTATGACCTCACCGGCGACAACCTCTACAACCCGAGCTGGGGTTGGTTCAACGGCAAGCGCCGCTCGTCGCGCGTGACCGAAACGTTCGACCCCTCGGTGACCCTCAACTGGATCTGGAAACCCAAGATGGGAACCACCCTCAACACCGCCTTCGGCTTCCGCCACAACGCATACGCCAGAACGCGCCTCGACTACACGGGCAACAACCCCGACCCGGACTACTACTCGAAGATGCCCTCATACTTCTATCCCGACGCCGAAGAGGGGTCGGCCCTCTGGCAGGCCCAGATGAACGAGTATGAGCAGATGGCCTCCTTCTGGAAAAACGAGAACCCGACCGTCACCCAGCTCGACTGGAACCAGATCTATCAGAACAACTGGCTCAACCGCACGAGCAACGACAAGAACCCCGACCTGCTCGGGAACGCCTCGACCATCCTCGAGAAGGACCACAGCAATGTGACCTCATACATGCTCAACTCCTACCTGAACCACCGTTTCAACAATCACAACGCCCTTCAGGGAGGTCTGGCCTTCAACTATTCTGACGCCCACTACTTCAAGACCGTCGACGACCTTCTCGGCGCCGAATACTGGCTCGACGTCGACACATACTCGGAACGCGACTTCGGTATCCAGGACCAGGACAAGATGCAGAACGACCTGCGCAACCCCAACCGCCGCGTTAAAGAGGGCGACACCTACGGATACGACTACAACATCCGCTACTTCCGCACCAACCTCTGGGCACAGGACCAGATCAACACCACCCACTGGGATCTGTACTTCGGCGCCAACGTCTCCTACACCGGATACCGCCGCCACGGCAACATGCAGAACGGCCGCAACCCGGACAACTCGTACGGCAACGGCAAGTTCCACAACTTCGTCAACGGCGCCGGCAAACTCGGCGTCACCTACAAGCTCGACGGCCGCAACTACTTCTCGCTCCACGCCGAAGGCGGCTCGCGCAACCCCCTGCCCTATGACATCTACGTTTCTTCGCGCACCAAAGACGAGGCCGCCTATAACCGCGACGGCAACATCGACAGCCAGAAGTTCTTCTCGGGCGACGTTTCATACACCTGGAACTACCCGACCTTCCGCGGAAGCATCACCGGCTTCTACACCAAGATGTGGGACGGCATGGAACACACCGGCTTCTATGACTACGACCTCAAGTCGTTCATGAACTACACCCTCCACGGCGTGACCACCTCATACCGCGGAATCACCCTCGGCGCCGAAGTGAAGATCTATCAGGGTCTGAGCGCAACGTTCGCCGGCACCTTCTCGCGCTATCAGTACAAGAACAACCCCTGGGGCACCCGCTCGTATGAAAACGGAACCCAGGAAGACGTCACCAAGCAGGTCTTCCTAAAGAACTACTATATCGGCAACGCCCCCCAGCAGGCATACTCGCTCGCGCTGAAGTATAACATCAACATGTGGTTCTTCGAGGTCAACGCCAACTTTCTCAACGACAACTACTACAGCGTAGCCTATGTCCGTCACGAGGAGCTCCCCGGCCTCTGGAAGGAAGCCCTCAGCGAAGAGGAATATCGCGACGCCCAGCGCCGCGTAACCCATCAGGACCGTCTGAAAGACGTCTTCGTGATGAACGCCTCTATCGGCAAGATGATCTACATGAAGTGGGGCTCGCTCAACTTCAACCTCAGCGTGTCGAACCTTCTGAACAACCGCAACATCCAGATGAGCGGCTACCAGCAGAACAAGCTCGACTATACGGACTACAACATCAACAAGTATCCCAACCGTCTCTCATACGCCCAGGGCATCAAGGTCTTCTTCAACGTCGGAATCCGCTTCTGATCGACCTCGACGAGAGAAACACTATTTTTTAAGACAAAGAAAAGATGAAGAATCTCAAGATATTCTCAATGCTTCTGCTCGCCGCCGCGGCCATGCTCGGCTCGTGTGCCGGCAACAAGGAGCTGCCGCCGATCGTTTATCCCGGCGGTTTGGACATGGACCAGATGGGAGACGGCACATGGGACCACCCCCTGAACGCCGCCCAGGGTTCGACCGGAATCACGATCCCGGGTCGCGCAGAGGCCTGGGTCACCGGCTACATCGTCGGATGGCTCGACACTGACAACGGCAACGCCATCATGCTGACCGCAGACAACGCCGCGGCCACCAACATGGTCATCGCCTCCTCGCCCGACGCCACTCTGGCCGACAAGAACTACATGATGTCCGTCCAGCTCCCCTCGGGTGGCATCCGCGACGCCCTCAACCTTCAGAACAACCCCGGCAACCTCGGCAAACAGGTGACCATCAAGGGCTCGCTCGGCGTCAAATATTGCGGAATCTACGGCGTCAAGTCCACTTCGGCCTACGAATACGGCCCCGTCGGGACGTATGAGGAGCCGATCGGCGACGGTTCGCCCGTCAGCCAGCTCTGGGAGAACTTCGACTCCAACTCGTCGATCTCCTACTACACCGAGCGCTACTGGAGCGTATTCAACGAAGAGGGCACCCTCTCGGGATGGTATATCAAGAACTACGGCGGAACCAACTACGCCACCGTCTCGGCATATCTCGGAACCGAAAACGACGGTCCCTATGTCAACTGGCTGATCACCCCCGCCATCGACATGGACGCCATGGAGACCAAGACCCTCACCTTCAAGACTCAGGTAGGATATTCAGTGGCTACTTCGGGCCTCGAGGTCTTTGTCCTCTCGGGCAGCCAGAACCCGACCGAGGCCGAGCTGACCAAGCTCGACGCCAACATCGCCAAGGGCTCGGGAAGCGCCTACAGCTCGTGGGCCGAAAGCGGCAAGCTCGACCTCTCTGAGTTCACCGGCGTTGTCTACATCGGCTGGCGCTACTGGTCTGAAAAGGGTGGCAACAACAACTCTGCCACATACTGTCTCGACGACGTGAACATCGGCGACGCTCCCGAGGTTGTCGCTCCGACCAAACAGTACTCGTTCAAGAAGGCCACCACGATCGAATCAGGCGCACAGTACCTGATCGTCGGCGACGGCAACCAGGTAGCCGAAGGTCTGACGGCCAACTACGGCTGGCTGAAGGTCACCAAATCGGAGCCCGTCGACGGCCAGATCCTCATGCCCTCGACCGAATCGGCCTACACCTTCACCCAAACCGACAAGGGCTGGACACTCACCACCGCCAAGGGGAAGAAGCTCGGAATCCAGTCGGGCTACGAAACCCTGGTGACCAACGACGACACGAACATCTACTGGACAGTCGAGCCCCAGGCCGACGGCACGTTCGTCATCTCGAACAAGTGCATCCCCGGAACGACCGCCACGATCGGATACAGCGCCCAGTACGGCTCGTTCGGCGCCTACAAGACTGCCGGCAAGGGCACCAACCCCACTCTCTGGAAACTCGACGGCGAAGTGATTCAGTAAGAAACGCAACCGGAGAATAAAAGCACCCGCCTCGCCCCCTCCGAGGGGCAGGCGGCCAAATCAATCTCAAATCAATCAAACAGATTCTCAATGAAACTCTATAAGTCACTTCTTGCCTCGGTAGCCCTTCTCGGACTGACGGTGTCGCTGACCGGCTGTCAGAACGAGTTCGACGACCCGGTGATCACCGCGCCGGTCGCTTCGATGAAGGCCAACACGACCATCGCCGAGCTGAAGACCCTCTTCATGAACGACAACGCCACCCTCGTCCCCACCAAGGACAACGGCGAGCACTATATCATCCACGGCCGCGTGATTTCGTCGGACGCCTCGGGCAACATATACAAGGCCCTCGTGATCCAGGACGAGACAGCCGCGCTGACCTTCTCGATCAACCGCGCGTCGCTCTACAACTACTGGCACGTCGGCCAGGAGCTGGTGATCGACCTCACGGACCTCTGGGTCGGCAAGTACAACAACCTGCTCCAGATCGGTATGCTCGGCGACCCCTATGACGGCCAGGACCAGCTGACCTTCGTGGACTTCGACATCTTCTACAGCCACGTCGAGATGAACGGCTTCCCCAAGACCGACGTCGAGCTCGTCGAGTATGGCGACGACTATCCGGCCGACAAGATGTACAAGATCGTGATGACTCCCTCGGAACTGCGCAACGTGACTGCACTCAGCGAAGAGTGTGTCCTCCTGATGTCTCAGCTCGTGGAGTTCCGCGATGTCGAATGGCAACGCCCCTACGAGGGAATCACCTACGCTCCGTTCCAGGAGTCGGTCAACCGATACATCTACAACGAGAGCCAGACCGACAAGGTTTGTGTCCGCAACTCGGGCTACGCCAACTTCTATAACGTCGCCCTTCCCGCCGGTGTCGGCAGTGTGAGCGGCATCCTCTCGTGGTATGGCAACGGCTCGGCCTCGACTTCAGACGCCGCCCTGATTCCGGGCTGGCAGATGCTGATCCGCAGCCTCGGGGATGTTGTCTTCGACACCACCGGTTCGTTCGAGGAGCCCTTCAGCGTCGCCGAAGCCATCAACAACCAGGGCCAGGGCAAGAAAGGATGGGTTGAAGGTGTGATCGTCGGCTCGGTCGTTCCGGGCGTCAGCAAAGTGACCTCTAACGATGACATCAACTTCACCGCCACCGACCATATCTCGAACAACATCGTGATCGCCGCTTCGACCGACGTCCGCGACTGGACGCAGTGTGTCGCCGTAGCCCTCCCGCAGGGAACCGACTTCCGTTCGTATCTCAACCTTGAAGGCAACCCGCAGAACCTCGGCAAGAAGCTCAAGATCCGCGGCAACCTCGAGAACTATCTCGGAATGGCCGGTATCGAAGGTGGCAACGGCTCGCTCGTTGACTTCGATCTCGAAGGCCTCGTGATCCGCGAAGAGACAATCGTCTACACCGGCCTGAATGCCAACGCAGACGGATGGACCTTCGACAACAAGACCATCCCCGCCGGCGGCTCGTATGTCTGGAAATGGGACACCACCTACAATCCTCCCTATCTGAAGGCATCGGGCTATGTCGGCTCTGCCAAAGATGCGCTCGGCTATGCCGTTTCGCCCGAAATCGACCTGACCGGCGTCTTCAGCCCGAAGGCCACCTTCGACCAGGCCGCCAAGTTCCAGACCACTCTCAAGCAGCTCTGCAAGTTCTGCGTCCGCGAAGTCGGCCAGACCGAATGGACCGAGCTTGAGATCCCCGAGTGGCCCGCAGCCGGCGTCTGGACATTCGCTTCATCGGGTTCAATCTCGCTCGAGCAGTTTGCCGGCAAGAAGATCCAGGTTGCCTTCAAGTACCAGTCTGATACGACCGGCGCCGACACCTGGGAGGTCAAGAACCTCGTGATCTCCGGCCAGAAATAATCCAACTACAGAATCCTGAACACACGGCCCGGAGGAGCGCGCAACGCCGCGGTTTCTCCGGGCCGATTTACCAACCCCGATTTTCACCGAACGACATGAAGAAAATCGTCTGCTCATTCACTCTCGCGCTCCTCGGGCTCTCGACCCTCTCGGCCGCCTATCCCAAGGAATATTACGACGCCATGGACGGCCAGCGCAAGGAGTCCCTGAAGGCCGCCGCCAAGAAGTGTGTCTCGGCCCACTCGCGCCTCGAGTACTCGGGACTGCCCGGCGTGTGGATCGACACCGACGTCTATCCCGAACGCTTTGACGGCCAGCTGAGATGGTGGGAGATGTACAGCAACAACATGTACCTCATCCGCAACAACCAGAACGCCTTCCAGAGCTTCTCGGGCTACCACATGCAGCGTGAACACGCGATCCCCAAATCGTGGTGGAAGAAAAACAACGACGTCGAGTACACCCCGGCCTATTCCGACCTGTGGAACCTCTATCCCTCGGACGGAGAGGCGAACATGGCCAAGTCCAACTATCCCTTCGCCCCCGTGCGCTCGGCCACGTTCGACAACGGCGTGACCAAGGTCGGGACCCCCGTCAGCGGATACGGCGGCTCGGCCCCGATGGCCTTCGAGCCGGGCGACGAATACAAGGGCGACTTCGCCAGGACGATCTTCTACATGGCGACCGTCTATGACGACCTTCCCTGGGTCTACGGCTGGATGTTCATGCCCAACTCGCCGTGGCCGACGCTCCGCGACTGGGCCTACAACATGCTCCTTCAGTGGGCGCGCCAGGATCCCGTCTCCCAGAAAGAGATCGACCGTAACAACGCCGTCGAGCTCAAGCAGGGAAACCGCAACCCCTTCATTGACTTCCCCGAGCTGGCCGAATACATCTGGGGCCTCCGCACTTCAGAGACTTTCTATCTCGCCCAGCAGGGCGGGACGATGCCCCCGCCGATCACCGGCGACCCGGAGCTGACGATGCCGGTCAACAACACCGCCCTCGACTTCGGTCAGGCGGCCATCGACCATACCGTCTCGGCCGCTCTCGAAGTGGCCGGCGCCAACCTGACCTCATCGCTGACGGTCAGCATCATGGGTGCCGACAAAGGCCTCTTCCGCGTGGAGACAAACTCGATCCCGAACGCGCAGATCAACACCGGCGCCACCTATCTCCTCCAGATCTTCTATACCCCCGACAGAGAAGGGGAGCACACAGCCTATCTCGCGCTCTATGACGGCGGTCTGCCCGACGGACAGAGTGTCCGCGTGAAGCTGATCGGCGAGGGATGTGAAGTCCCGGTCCTCTCGCGTCTGACCGCGCTGCCGGCCACCGACGTGACCCCGACTTCATATCGCGCCAACTGGGGAGTAGCCCCCGAAGTGGTTGACTACTATATCGTCAACCGAATCCGATATACCGCCGACGGTGAGGAGGCCTCCATCATCCAGTCGAGCACGAACAGCGCCTTGATAGAGGGCCGCGAGGAGACCGTCACCGAGTCATATACCGTCTCAAGCGTGCGTCTCGGTCTCGTCTCCGAAGCGTCGAACGAGATCATCGTCAACCAGGGCTCGTCCGTCAACGAAGTGGCCGAAGGAGAGACCCGATTCATCGCCGGTGGTGACGGGATAATCGTCATCACCACGCTCGACTCTGTCGAGGTCAACGTCTTCGACCTCCACGGGCGCCTTGTGGTTTCGCAATGCGTCGCCAACGGCGACCGCATCCTCCTCCCGGCCCGCGGAATATACTTGATCGCAACACCGACGGGCGCATTCAACAAGATAGTCCTCTAACCGATTCACTTTCCTCTAACCAATGAAGAAACTTCTGACCGCAACGCTTCTGACCCTCACCGGAGTGTGGGCTTCGGCAGCGATACCCCAGGGATATTACAACTCCCTGTCGGGCAAAAAGGAATCAGCGCTCAAGGAGGCCGCCAAGGCCCTGGGCAAAGACCATAAGGTCGTCAGTTATGGCGAAGAAACATGGACCGCCTTCGAGCTGACCGACGTCGTGCTTGTCGGCGACCGTCCGGCGTGGCGCGACATGTACAGCAACGAGCTCGTGTGGGTCGAGACCGGCCACGGCTCGCTCAACATCGAGCACTCCGTCCCCAAATCATGGTGGGGCGGAACCGTCAACGAGGCCTATCAGGACCTCTTCCATCTGAACCCCTCGAACCCGAGCGCAAACAACCGCAAGTCGAACTGGCCGCTGGGTATCGTCGGCAGTGTCAGCTGGACCAACGGAATCACCACACTCGGCTCTCCGACAGGAGGCACCGGCGGGGGCGCGGCGACCGTCTTCGAACCGGCCGACGAGTTCAAGGGTGACTTCGCACGCGCCTACTTCTATGTCTTCACCACCTACGACGCCCTCCCCTGGATGGAGGAGACCGACTGGATGTACGACACCGAGGAGTGGGCATACCCGACGCTTCAGCAATGGGCCATCAACATGCTCCTCGACTGGGCCGAGAAGGATCCCGTCGACTCATATGAACTGGCCCGCAACGAAGCCATCTACGGCATCCAGGGCAACCGCAACCCCTTTATCGACATCCCCGAGCTGGCCCAATACGTGTGGGGCGACAAGAAGGGGACCGTTTTCCAGGCCGACGGTCTGAAAGACCCGACACCCGTTGACCGTCCCGAAGCCCCGACCTTCGGCGACTACGAGATCACCGAGTTCAACACCTATGCCGGACGCTGGTGGACCGGCTTCACCCTCGACCTCGACGTAGAGCGCGGTGCTACAGCCGAATACCGTCTGAACGGAGGCAACTGGCAGAGTTATACCGGCGGAATCTCTATCGACGGCGCAGCCGAAGAGGGCGAGAAGCTCATTGTCGAGGCCCGCTGCAGCTGGACCGCCTCGGGACTGACCCTCACATCGTCCGTCTCGAAGCTGACGCTGACCGCCAAGGATCCCGAGAAGACCGACTATAAGGACGCCACATGGAGAGCCCTCACCGAAGAAGATCAGCTCAGCGACGAAACGTTCTATATCCTCGTCAGCACCAAGACCTTCAACATCATGAGCGCTGAGGGCGACGCCTCGTCGAGCAACAAGTATGTGACGACCGCCGGCACCGTCTCGGTCAAGGACGGATGGGTGACCTCGATTCCCGAAAACGCCGCCCTCCTCGCCTTCGGCCGCGCAGACGAGACCGACGGTGACCTTGAAGTGGAATTCCCCATCTATGAAGTCAGTGAAGCCGGAGCGCCGCTGATCATTTCGGTCCACAATCTCTCGGGCTCATATATCGGCGCCCTCTACACCAAGGCCGCGCGCCAGATGATCATCTCGACAAACCAGTTCTCGACAGCCACGGTTACTCCCGGAACCGAATTCTCGGTCATCGACTTCGGCGCCAACGGCACTCTCCAGTTCAACACCAGCTCGCCTCGCTTCGTCCCCTACACTTCGTCGCAGGAGCCGGTTCAGCTATATGTCTATGACCCCGAGGGACCGAAGGAACCCGATTTTGTCGAGGAAATCACCGTCGGTTTCGAGACCGAACGCATCTTCAACCTCCAGGGCCAGGAAATGACCGGACGCACCCTCGCTCCGGGCCTCTATATTGTGGTCAAGGGCGACCGTGCCGTCAAAATCATCAAGTAAGTGAAAATGAAACGATTTCTCATAGCCGCCGCAAGCATCCTCGCGATCGCTTGCGGGGCTTTCGCCGAAGCCCCGACGGGCTATTATGACTCGCTCGAAGGGCTTTGCGGCGATCAACTCAAGGAGGCGGTCAAGAAGGCCGTCCAGAAACACAACGTGATCGACTACGGCTCCGAGACATGGAAGGCCTTCGCGCGTATGGACGTCAAGACCGTCAACGGAGTCGACTATTGGTGGGACATGTACTCGCCCAACCTCGTGAGGGTCAGCTATCCCGTGACCGGAGCGGCCTCAGGGATGAACATCGAGCACTCCGTGGCCAACTCATGGTGGGGCAAGACGAAGAACGACGCCTACAAGGACCTCGTTCACCTCAACCCCTCGGACGCCGACGCCAACAACCGCAAGGCAAACTATCCGCTCGGCGAGATCAGCGGGTCGCCGAAGTGGACCAACGGCGAGACCTCATACGGCAAGGCCGTTTCGGGTCAGGGCGGAGGCGCGACCTACGTCTACGAACCCTGTGACGAGTACAAAGGCGACTTCGCGCGTGTGTTCATGTATATCTTCACCGTATACGACAACATCTCGTGGGCCTCGAAGACCGCGTGGATGTACACCGTCTCGGGCGGGAAGGCCGTGCTCGAACCCTGGGCCTACAACATGATGATCCGGTGGAGCGACACGGACCCCGTCAGCGAGAAGGAGACCTTCCGAAACGACATGATCCAGGAGATTCAGGGCAACCGCAACCCCTTCGTGGACTATCCCGAGCTCGCCGCCCACATATGGGGCTCGAAAAAGAACGAACCCTTCACGATGAAGGCCGCTATCGGTCCGGGCAACGATGACGACAACGACGATGACGATCCGAACCAGTCGGGAGTCAACTGTGTCTCAGGCGATAACGCAGCCGAGCGCATCTTCGACCTCCAGGGCCGTGAGCTGACCGGCCGCGACCTGAATCCGGGCCTTTATATCGTCGTCAGAGGTTCGAAAACAGAGCGGATTCTCATCCGATAAGCGGAAAAGGCCGATTCTATCGGAAAATATGCTTAAAAATATGTTGTTTCGTTTTGGTAAGAGAACAACGTGTATTAATTTTGCAACGTGAAGTGTCCCGACACCGGGACGTTTCACGTTCATTCTAACCGAACAAATGTAAATCCGACCCACGGCCAGCGGCCACAGAGGCTCACAACCGCGGGGTCTGGACCCAACTAACCTTAAATATCATGCTTCAATCTACCAATGTGAAAACATTAGACCGGGTAGTTGTGAGATTCTCCGGAGACAGCGGCGACGGTATGCAGCTGGCCGGAAACATCTTCTCAAACGTCTCGGCCGGTGAAGGCAACCAGATCTCGACCTTCCCCGACTATCCCGCAGAAATCCGTGCCCCGCAAGGCTCGCTTAGCGGTGTCTCCGGCTTCCAGGTCCACATCGGAAAGGGGGTCCACACCCCGGGCGACGAAGCCGACGTACTCGTAGCCATGAACCCGGCCGCCCTCAAGACCAACCTTCGCTATCTGAAGCCGGGCGGAATCATCATCTGTGACGTCGACACCTTCCGTCCCGCCGACCTGAAGAAGGCTCAGTTCGAGACCGACGACCCCGTCAAGGAACTCGGAATCGACCCGAACCACATCATGCTCGTGCCGATGACCAACCTTCTGAAGGATACCCTCGCCGACTCCGGCATGGACCCGAAGGCTGTCCTCAAGTGCAAGAACATGCTCGCCCTCGGCCTGATCTGCTGGCTCTTCGACAAACCCGTAGAGTCGGTGCTCCGCAAACTCCAGGCTAAGTTCGCCAAGAAACCCGCAGTCTACGAAGCCAACGCAAAGGTTATCCACGCCGGCTGGGACTACGGTCACAATACACACTCTTCGATGCCGACATACCGCATCGAGACCGAAGCCGTGCGCCCGGGCCTGTACACCGACGTCAACGGCAACACCGCCACCGCTTGGGGCCTCGTGCTCGCCTCCGAAAAGTCGGGCCGTCCCCTCTTCCTCGGTTCGTATCCCATCACCCCCGCGACCGACATCCTTCATGAGCTCGCCAAGCGCAAGGACCTCGGCGTGAAGGCCTGCCAGATGGAAGACGAGATCGCCGGCGTCTGCTCGGCTATCGGCGCTTCTTATGCCGGCCACCTCGCCGTCACCACCACCTCCGGCCCCGGCCTCGCCCTGAAGAGCGAGGGCATCGGACTGGCCGTGATGGCCGAGCTCCCGCTCGTGATCGTCGACGTTCAGCGCGGCGGCCCGTCGACCGGCCTGCCGACAAAGACCGAACAGACCGACCTCATGCAGGCCCTCTACGGCCGCAACGGCGAGTCGCCCCTCTGTGTAGTTTCGGCCGTCAGCCCGACAGACTGCTTCCAGATGGCCTTCGAAGCCGCACGCATCGCCGTCGAATATATGACACCCGTCATCCTGCTGACCGACGCCTTCATCGCAAACGGCTCTTCGGCATGGCGTATCCCCGAGACCGAGGATTATCCTGAAATCAAACCCAAATACGTGACTCCCGAGATGCTCGAAAAGGGATGGCGTCCCTATGACCGCGACCCCGAGACTCTCTCTCGCTTCTGGGCCATCCCCGGTCTGGATAAGGCTATGCACCGCGTGGGCGGTCTCGAGAAAGACGAGCACACCTCAGTCATCTCGACCGACGGTGCCAACCACGAACGCATGGTCAACCTCCGCCGCGAAAAGATCGCCCGCATCGCCGAGACGATCCCCGAACTGACCATCATGGGCAAACCCGACGCCAAGACGATCCTCGTCGGCTGGGGCGGCACATACGGTCACCTCTATACCGCCTGTGAGGAACTCAACGCCACGGGCCACGAAGTCGCCTTCGCCCAGTTCCGATACATCAACCCGATGCCGAAGAACGCGCTGAAGACGCTCGAGAAATATGACAACATCATCGTCGCCGAGCTCAACACCGGAATGTTTGCCGACTATCTCCAGCAGCACCTCCCCGGCAAGACTATCAAGCGCATCAACAAGATCGAGGGCCAGCCTTTCATGGTCAAAGAGATCGTAGACGGCGTGATCAAACACATGAACCCCGAAAACTGATTCTGACCCATGGAAAAAGATACCTGTATCTTCGCCCCCGGCGATTTCAAGAACTCTCAGAGCGTAAGATGGTGTCCCGGATGCGGTGACCACGCCATCCTCAACGTGCTCCACAAGGCCATGGCCAAAATCGGTGTGGCTCCCAAAGACACCGTAGTCGTTTCCGGTATCGGATGCTCGTCGCGTCTGCCCTACTACATGAACACCTACGGCATGCACACGATCCACGGCCGCGCGGCTGCGATCGCAACCGGCGTGAAGACCGCCCGCCCCGACCTCACCGTCTGGCAGATCTCGGGCGACGGCGACGGCCTCGCAATCGGCGGCAACCACTTCATCCACGCCATGCGCCGCAACATAGACCTGAACATCCTCCTGTTCAACAACAAGATCTATGGCCTGACCAAGGGTCAGTACTCTCCGACTTCAGACCGCGGCGCGGTGACCAAATCGTCGCCCTACGGCACGACCGAGGATCCGTTCATCCCCGCCGAGCTCTGCTTCGGCGCACGCGGAAACTTCTTTGCCCGCAGCTTCGACATCTCGCTCGACACCACTCTCGAAGTGATGGTTGAGGCCGCCAAACACAAAGGTGCTTCGGTAGTCGAAATCATGCAGAACTGCGTGATCTTCAACAACGGTATCCACGCCTACATGAGCGACAAGGATCTCCGCTTCGACCACACCATCCACCTCCGCCACGGCGAGAAGATGCTCTTCGGCAAAA
>CAZTSQ010000008.1:0-64162 GCA_964615915.1 uncultured Sangeribacter sp. | reverse complement strand
CCATAATACTTAATGCTAATATCATTATTAATGAAAGGATGCAGTATCTTTTCATGTCTTTTGTTTAATCATTTATTACAAAATTACTTTCAAAACTCCCGGCTGGCGTATCAAATACATCGCACTTTGTATCATTTTTACCAATAACGCCCGATATGGGGAGGTCTAAGAAACAGACTGGGGAGTTTCCTTCGGAATATCTACGGCAAGTAAAAAACCAATCATAGGTTGGAATTGATTTTCTTGAGGAATTTGATGCCGAGGTCGTATTCCTCATCGGTGATCCCTTTCCGGGCCTTTTGAGTGGCAATATTGATGGCTTCTGTGATCTTGCGGCGGTTTTCAATGGCCTTTTCGGTCAGAAATATCCCGTTCTTTGAGCCGGAGACAGCTTGGCGCCTTATAAAACCGTTTTCTTCCAGGACATTAAGCGATCGGCTAATCCCGGCTCTGTCTTTCCCTATGCTTCTTGCGATATCACTTTGACTCTGTCCATCTTTGATGAACAGTTTTTGCAATATCACAAACTGCGCATGATTGAGAGGCAATCCAACGCTATGAAGCGATCGGTTAAGCTCGCCCACAAGTGAATTGAAAGCGAAATCCAGGTATACTCCCAACAGGTCGTATCCGGGCGTCCCCAGACGGGGAATGTGTTTCTCGACGATCCCATATACTATCCTATGTGGGAGGCGCTGACAGAGCTCGACCTTCCGGTTTATATTCATCCCAACTATACGTCGATCGATGCCTGCAACGCCTACTATTCCGGACTGAATCCTCAGTTGGATACCATTCTGAGTGCATACGGCTATGGATGGCACTATGAAGCCGGCGTTCAGGTGATCCGAATGATTCTCGCAGGCGTTTTCGAGAAGTATCCGACGCTGAAGGTTCTTTCAGGGCATTGGGGAGAGATGGTGCCGTATTTCCTGCCTCGCCTCGACCAGATGTTTAAGCCCGAGGTAACCGGCCTTTCCGACACCATCACGAATATCTATAAGAAGCACGTATGGATTTCACCGAGCGGTGTCTATGATACGGATGCGCTCCAGTTCTGTGTCAACAAGCTCGGAATTGACCGGTTGGTCTTCTCTGCCGACTGGCCATACGTGCCGATGACGGATGCGCGCTCGTTTGTAGACAATGCCCCGCTTTCCGAGACTGACAAAGAGAAATTCAGCCATCTCACCGCAGAAAAGCTGCTACACCTTGACTGAGTCTTCGTTCCAAAATGAGTGGATTATTTTTCGGAAACAATATTTTTGTGTACTTTTGTGAGCGCAAAGTATCAGTCTATGATTCAATCCGTAAAACTCAATAATTTCGGACCTATTACAAGGTTAAGTGTGGATAAATTGGGTAAAATCAATCTTATCATCGGGCCTAATCGCTCGGGTAAGTCGATTTTACTCAAAGCCCTTTATTGCGCTCAGAGGACTTTGGAGCTTACGGGAAGAGGAAAGAATCCCATATCCGGGAAAGAAATCCTGGCCAATAAGTTATATTGGACTTTTCAGATTGATAAAATAGGAAGTCTGGTTAAAAGGCCCGAGAGCGGTCCGCTTAGTTTTGAGATGAAAGAAATGAACGGTAGCGTTTTCTCGTTCTCGTTTGGAGCCGATACAGAAAAAAAGATCATTAAATTCGATACCACATCCTCTCCCCGCAATTCGAACTCGGTTTTTATTCCGGCTAAAGAGATACTTTCTCTTCATGATTTAATTAAGTCTAGCCGAGAACTCAGAATGGAGTTTGGATTTGACGAGACATATTACGATTTGGCTACCGCCCTTACACCTCCGACACAAGGAAAGATAGCCAAACCGTTCACCAGCGTGCGGTCACGACTGGAGAACGCACTGGGTGGTCGAATTGAATTTTCCAAAGAGAAGAAAGCATGGCAGTATATTCAAGGCAAAAATATTTTTGATCTTCACATAACTTCAGAAGGAACAAAAAAGATTGCTATCTTTGACACTCTTATAGCCAACCATTTTCTGAGCAAAGATTCCATCGTCTTTATAGACGAGCCTGAATCAGGCCTTCATCCCGGTCTGCTTGTCGAGCTGATAGATATTATCGGAGAACTGTCTCATTACGGGATACAGTTCTTCATAGCCAGCCATTCGTATTTTGTGATAAAGAAGCTTTATCTGATGGCGAAAATCAACAGAATGTCTATACCGGTCATATCATTCGATTCGGCCGGAGAGAATCGTGTTGACGATCTTTTAGATGGAATGCCGGATAATCAGATTGTCGGCGAATCCATTAAACTTTATGAGGAAGAACTCTCATTATGATGACGTTGAGAGAATCGGGGTTGATATTTGAATTCGAGGAATCAAACTGCTACTGCATAGAGGATGATCCTCTGGTTCACAAAACGTCAAATATAATGGCGTGTGAGTGTGTCAGCATAATCGGGGGACGCCATTACTTCATAGAAGCTAAGAAGTCGGCCCCTCAAGGGCCCAATGGAGACACTAAAAAAGTGACATTAGAGGGAAATCCTCTGCCATCTAATTGGAAGGTCATAGATAACTATCGAAACTACCTAAGGGAGATATCTAAGAAATTTATTGATTCATTTTCTCTCCTTAAAGCAATTATGGAGAAGAGGCACGGCGAGGAAAGACAAAAGGGTATTCATCTTCCGGAGAAAACCCTTGACCTGAGTAAATTACGTTTCGTCTTGGTCCTTAATCTGCCTGAGAACCCGGGAATATCCATTGATAAGCAAAGGATGGTCACACTTCAGGATGCGTTGAAAAATGAAATGAGACCTTTCCTTTCAATCTGGAATATCCCTGACACTTCGGTAAAGGTTGTATTGCCTTCGGATGCAAAACAAAAATTGCATATCCCTATAAGGGATGCGGAAGATACCACCGAGTCTCTCGTACATTTGCCAAAATAGAGTGGGAAGAAGATAGATTAGAGCCTCACCCGAGTCACACAAAAGCAGCGTTGATGTCAAGAAAGATGTCAACGCTGCTTTTGTGTCGTGGAGGGAATGTTGTGTCGTGGAGGGAATGGGTGTCAGTTTGGAATCGTCATTTAAGGCGATTGATAATGGATTCGGCGTGGCGATGGGCGGCTGCAACCATGGCGGGGTCGGCTACTCCGTTGCCCATATTCATGAAGCCTCCGTCGAAGACTACGCCTTTGTAGTCCATGCCACACAGTTCAAACGTTGCCTGAAACCTCACGTCGATATCGTGTTCGCTGATTGCGAACCGACCGTCATGATAGTCATTTGTTGTGGCTCCGGCGGTGATTCCCACAACCACTTTCTTCCCCGCCAGCGCGGTTCCCGTGCTTCCGTATGCCCATCCGTGAGTGAATACTTCTTCCACCCAGCGCATGATCAACGAGGGGAGGGAGTACCAGTAGAGAGGACCTTGGACGATGATGTTATCGGCGGCTGTCAGTTTTTTCTGCTCAGCTTCGACATCAATCTTATAGTCGGGATATTGTTCAAACAGGTTGCTGACAACGAGATCCGGGATAGACTTCTGTAGATCTTCAACGATTATTTTGTTGTAGATAGACAGTGGCCAGTACGGGTCGCCTATCACTAACAGCGTATTCTTTAGAGTTTCCATAATAAATGTTTTTTCTTCAGTGTACACAGTATACAACATTCCACGAGGGATGAAAGTTTGTCGACCTGTTAGCTAATGGTTTATAGTCCAAATGAGGAATAAAATGGTACAAAACAATACTTTTAAATCTTTTCTTCGAGGCGTTTGTTTTAAAGTCAGAAATTAAAAATGACGTACATATGAATACAGAAGAACTACGAGAGTATTGTCTTTCACTGCCGGAGGCTACCGAAGACCAACCGTGGACAGAACCGCAGTATCAAATGCTCGTGACTTTCAGAGTCGGAGGCAAATGGTTTTGTCTGTTCAATCCTGACGAGAAGTTCATTGACGTAAAATGTGATCCCGAGGTCATAGTGGAGATGCAGTCAAAATATCAGGCCGCGTTCCCTGCCTGGCATATGAACAAGGAACATTGGCTCGGAGTCAAACTCGATTCCGATATGCCGGACTCACAAATCAAAGCTCTGATCCGCAACGGTTATCAGTTGATCGTCGACCACCTCAGCGGCAAAAAACGTGAAGAACTCGGACTGTGAGCTACGGAAGGGTGCGCCGGTAGGCTCTGGGGGTGAGTGATGTCACGCGGCGAAAGTACTTGGTGAAGGTCGGCGCGTCCGGGAAATTCAGTGTGGTAGCAATGTCCTTTATGCTGCGGTTGGGATCTCTCAACAGCGCCTTGGCTTCGCCTATGACTACGGTCTCGATCCATTCTGAGGGAGTAGAGCCCGACTGCTGACGAATCACCGTCGAGAAGTATTTCAGACTGACTCCGGACTTGTCCGCATAGTATCGGACATCGCGGTGTTCCTGAAAGTCGCTGTACAGTTTTATAAGAAAGGATTGAAAGATATCATCGCGATGAGTGCGCCCGGTGGTCTCCACAGGTATGTGGGCGAAGAAAATCCTCAGCACTTCGCCGATTATGAGTTTTGAACGGTAGTCTATGAGATCCTCCTCGATCTTCCGGCAAATTGGGGGAGCCTCCTGCCTTTCTTTCTGTTCACATTCAAAACGGTAGGCTTCGATCATTTCCAACAGACGATTGAGAGCATCGCCGTCAATCCTTATGTGCGGATAGTTCTGGATGGTGCCGAGATTTTCTGTATTAATCCAGCGGTTGATTAACCGCGGAACATCCTTAAGGTCAATGTATCCGCAGATAACTTCGCTTGGCTGAGCAACATCGATCAACTCCATGTTGACGAAGGGCATGCAGGCAAAGACTGACCCCTCGCTCACATGATAGCTCTCGTTGAGGATCTTTATCGTGAACTCTCCCTTCCTGCACAGAGCGAAGGCACAACGGTCTGTCATTTCCAGGGTGAGGCCCATGTCGGCCGGGGTGATGAGAACTGGGTCTATGTTGAGCGAGGGGTGCATCTTAAAACTGATTAGAGAACAAAATAAACATTTTTAGTCCAAATTATCACTATAAAGACCTAAATTTCGAACTCCTTGACAATTTTATCTACTTCTTTGACATTTATGAGGACAATTTTAAGAAGTAATTTTGCATCTCGAATAATCAACTGAAATAGATAAGATATGAACTATCAACTGGCGTGTCGGGTCTTATTCCTGACCGTAACCTCTGTTTTGCTATCCGCTTGCGGACATGATACTTCAGACTCAAACAAAGCGCGCGAGGCCGTGAGGGTCAAGACTATGACCATGACCAATACCGGTGTCGATGAAAACTACACCTATTCAGGCACTGTTGAGGAAGACAGCGGGACTGTCATCAGTTTCTCGGCAGCCGGGACAATCAAGACCCTCAATGTCTCCGAGGGTCAACGTGTAAACAAGGGTCAGTTGATCGGCACTCTCGACGACGGTTCGCTCCGAAACGCCTATGAGATAGCCAAGGCTACGCTCGATCAGGCGCGCGACGCCTACAACAGGATGAAGATCCTTCACGAATCCAATTCACTGCCCGATATCAAGTGGGTTGACGTTCAGAGCAAACTCAGCCAGGCCGAGAGTGCGGCCGAGATAGCCCGTATCGCCTTAAATGATGCCAAACTGTACGCTCCGGTCTCGGGTGTGGTGTCAGAAAAAATGGCTTCTGTCGGTCAGACTGTGGCTCCTGGTGTGCCGGTCGTCAAAATCGTTGACATCCACTCGGTCAAGGTCGGAATTTCCATACCTGAAAATGAGATCTCGAGCCTGGCGGCAGGAACAGAAGCCACTGTCACAACCGGTGCATCGGCCGACAAGGTCTATCGGGGCCGTCTGGTCGAAAAAGGTGTGGCCGCCAATCCCCTTTCGCGTTCATATACCGCCAAGTTCCATGTCGACAACCCCGACGGGCGTCTGTTGCCGGGGATGATATGCGAAGTGGTGATGTCCAATAGCACGCCGGTCGAGGGTGTGGTTCTCCCCCTCTCTTCGGTTCTCCTGGCATCTGACAACCCCAACTTCGTCTGGCTCGATTCGGCCGGTGTGGCTGTCAAGCGTGTGGTCCGAGTCGGAGCCATGCTCCCCGACGGCGTGATGATTGAATCGGGAATCAGAAACGGCGACAAAGTCATAGTAGCCGGCATGGACAAGATTTCCCGCGGAACGAAAGTCAAATCCATAAACTAACCTGAGACTGCCGCAGTTATGGATTCTACAAACAAGAAAACTGAGGGAGGATTGCTTTCGAAGCTACCTCCCGTGAAGAACTCGCCGCTCGTAGAGTGGGGAGTCAAATATGCCAATGTCGTCGTCCTGATGGTCTGCGTGCTGGTCATCTTCGGTGTCTATGCGCTCCAGACGATGAACAAGAACGAGTTTCCCAACTTCACCATCCGCGAAGGTGTGGTCGTAGCGGTCTATCCCGGAGCGACATCGCTCGAGATGGAGGAGCAGGTGATGAAGCCGCTCGAAAATTATGTCTTCAGCTTCAAGGAGGTCAACAAGGTCAAGACGACCTCGAACGCCACCAACGGGATGGTGATGATATATGTCGAGCTCGACGACAAGATCACAGACACCGACTCGTTCTGGAACACATTCAGTCGCGAGATGAGCTCGGTGAAGGCCAAGCTCCCTCCGGGAGTTCTGGCTGTCGAGGTTATCTCCAACTTCGGCGACACGTCGGCGTTGCTGATCACGATGGAGAGCGAGGACAAGACCTATCGTGAGTTGGGAACATATATGGACCGCCTCCAGGACCGTCTGCGGACAGTTGAGAGTGTCGGCACCATGAACGTTTTCGGCAAGCAGAACGAGCAGATCTCGATCAACATCAATCCCGAGCGGCTTTCACACTATGGCATCTCGGAGAAGACACTGGCCGCCACCCTGTTCGCCAAAGGATTCCAGACCACCGGCGGTGAGATCCGTACGGATTCATACACCTCGCCGATCTATGTCGACAACCCGATGAATTCTGTGGCCGACATAGCCGACCAGATTGTCCTCTCGACACCGGCCGGTGATGTTGTGCGCCTCAAGGATATCGCCGAAGTCAAGCGCGAGTACCCCGAGCCGACATCGTTCATCACCAACAACGGCCGCAACTGCATACTCCTTTCTGTCGAGATGAAATCGGGTAACAATGTCGTCAAGATGGGCCGCGAGATCGAAAAACAGCTGACCGCCTTCGAAGCCGAACTCCCCGAAGATGTCACTCTCTTCAGGATCACCAACCAACCCGAGGTGGTCAACAACAGTGTGATGGACTTTCTTCGCGAACTGCTGATCGCCGTCATTGCCGTCATTGTGGTCATCGTTCTTCTCCTGCCCATAAGGGTGGCTTTGATAGCCGCGGCCACCATCCCGATCACCATCTTCATCTCTCTCGGCTTTTTCTACATATTCGGAATCGAGCTCAACACGGTCACCTTCGCCTGTCTGATTGTGTCGCTGGGTATGATCGTAGACAACTCTGTGGTGATCATCGACGACTATGTCGAATTGATCGGCGAGGGTATGGACCGCAAGGAGGCGACGATCCGCTCTGCCTCGGAGTTCTTGAAGTCAATTTTCTCCGCCACGTTGGCCATCTCGATCACCTTCTTCCCCTTCCTGCTGACGATGACGGGTATGTTCCGCGACTTCCTGACCGACTTCCCCTGGGCCATCACGATCATTCTGACGGGCTCTCTGCTGATAGCCGAGCTCCTGGTTCCATGGTTGCAATATCGCTTTATCAAGCCCGCCAAAGTGGCTCAGTATGATGAGAACGCTCCCGAGCCGCAGACTCAGAAAGCCAAGAAACATTTCTCTCTGTTGAGGGTCATGCAGTCGGTCTACGACAAGATACTCGTCCGCTGTTTCGCTCATCCCTGGCTCGTGCTGGTAAGCGCCGGTGTCCTGACAATCGGGGGAGGATGGCTGTTGATAGAGCGTCCGATGCAGCTTATGCCCATCGCCGAGCGCAATCAGTTTGCAGTCGAGATTTACCTCCCGACCGGCGCGCCGCTCGATCGGACCAACGTTGTCGCCGACTCGATGGCCAACATTCTGCGAAAAGACAAGCGTGTCGTCTCGGTCGCCAACTTCCACGGCTGTTCATCGCCCCGTTTCCAAACCACTTACGCTCCTCAGGTAGGTGGCCCGAATTTCGCCCAGTTTATCGTCAACACCGAGAGCAGCGAGGCCACTATAGATATTCTCAACGAGTACACGGCCAAGTATCGCGACTACTTCCCGGAAGCGAAAATCAGGTTCAAACAGCTGTCATACTCCAACGCCGCCTATCCGGTCGAAGTGCGTGTGAAAGGTGACGATTACGCCAAGCTACAGGCCGTATCGGACACCGTCATGGACATCATGCGTTCAATTCCGGAACTCAACTTGGTGACGAGCAGTCTCAACTCTCCGCTTGTGGCGGCTCAGGTTTCGCCCGACTTCACGACCCTTTCGCGCTTGGGAATGAGCGACATTTCGCTTGAGACAAACCTGGCGATGAGATACACGAGCGCCGGAATCCCGGTCGCTACACTTTGGGACGGTACCTACGCCACCCCGGTCGTCTTCCGTACCCCGACTTCAGAACACTCTGACGTCAATCAGCTTCGGAACGAGCAGCTTCCGGTTATGGGTTTCTCTTCGGCTCCGTTGCGACAGGTCGCCGACGTCAAGCCGACATGGAACTACGGCCAGCTTTCTCACCGAAATGGGATTCCCTGCGTGACGGTTACCTCAGAGGTTGAGCGCGGCGCCTTCTCGATGGTCGTAACTGAGCAACTGCAGAAAAAATTAGACAAACTGACACTTCCCGAAGGTGTCGAGATCGAATATGGCGGCGACTATGCCCAGTCGCTCGAAATGTGGCCGCCGATCCTCTCTGCGCTCGCGATGGCTGTTGTCATCATCTTCTTCATTCTTCTTTCACACTACAAGAACGTCGCCACGGCCGCCCTGCTTCTCTTCTGCATCGTCCTGTGTGTGCCCGGAGCCGGTATCGGACTGGCTATCCAGGGGGAAGTCCTCTCCCTGACATGTACGCTCGGTTTCATCTCGCTGATGGGTATCCTGGTCAGAAACGTGATCATCATGATCGACTATTCCGAAGAACTTCAGCGCTCGGAGGGGATGGATGTCAAGGAGGCCATCTTCCACAGCGCCGAGCGGCGTATGCGTCCTATCTTCCTGACCTCGGCCGCCGCCTCGATGGGTGTCCTCCCGATGGTTCTGACCGGCACTCCGCTCTGGCGCCCGATGGGTACTGTCATCTTCTGGGGCACGTTGATTACCTTCTTCTTCATCGTAACCGTCATTCCGGTGCTCTACTGGAAAGTCATGGCGAAAAAACAAAAGACTAACACCACCGCTTCGAAATGAACAAGATACTATCACTGACCGCCGCCCTGCTGATGAGTTCGCTGACTGTCAGCGCTCAGGAACTGACTCTCGACGAGTGTGTCAGCCTCGCTCTCGAGAACAACGCCCGGATCCGCACGGCCGAGTACAACGTTAAGGCCTCTCATGAAACCTCGCGCGAGGCCTTCACCAAATATATCCCTTCGGTGAGCGCGGCTGGAGCGGCCTTCACCGCCAACCACGGGATGCTTCAGCATCGTTTCGAACTCCCGTTGTCGATGCTCGGTCTCGGTCTGCCCGATATGGACTATAACTTGAGCGTACTTAAGAAGGGAACCGTAGCCGGAATCAACCTTATGCAACCGATCTTCGTCGGTGGTCAGATCGTCAACGGCAACCGTCTGGCTCGGGTCGGTGAAGAGGTCAGCCGTCTTCAGCAACGTCAGACTGCCGACGAGGTCCGGAAGGATGTCGAGCAATATTACTGGCAACTCGTTTCGCTTCACTCCAGGCACCGGACGCTTGAGAACGTCATCGCCATGCTCGATACACTGACTGGTCAGGTCCAGAGCTATGTTGACGCCGGAGTGACGACCCTCAACGACCTGCTTGAAGTGAAGTTGAAGAGGAACGAGATGCTCGTGGCCCGGAGTGAGCTCGACAATGGAATTTCGGTGGTCCGCATGTTGCTCTCGCAATATATCGGCAAGGGAACGTCGGGTACAGTCGACGTCACCTCTGACCTGCAGGTCGGCGTCATGCCGGAATTTCCGCAGGATATATATCGTACCCCCGAAGAGTGTCTCGACCAGACCGTCGGCCTCGGTCTGCTGACCCAGAATGTGAAGGCCAAGGAGCTTGAACAGAAAATGGCGGTCGGGAGCAACCTCCCTATGGTTGCGGCCGGCGCCGGCTATAATTACGAACGTCTTCTCGACCAGAGTCATACGTTTGTCAACGTCTACGTCACCGTCAGTATCCCCCTGACCGACTGGTGGGGCGGCTCGCACAACATCAAGAAGAAGAAGCTTGAGACTCAGATTGCGCGCACGCAGTTGGAAGACAATTCGGAGCTGTTGGTAATAGCGATGACCAACGCATGGAACGACCTGACGACCGCTTACACACAGATGGACATAGCCCGCGAATCTATCGCCCAGTCGGAAGAGAACCTGCGGTTGAACCGCAACTTCTACGCCGCCGGGACGACAACGATCACCGACCTTCTGAACGCCCAGACGCTCTATCTCCAGTCGCAAGACAAATTCATCGAGGCCTACGGCCAGTTCCAACTCAAGAAACTCGCCTACCTCCAGTCTACCGGTCGCTGAGAAGCGGCCCGCAAGTGGTTTAGGAACAAAGAAGAGGCGGTTGCGTAGGGTGCAACCGCCTCTTTTATGATGGGAAAGGGAGGGAGTGTTACTTGATGACTTCTTTGGTGACTTTGGAGCCGCGACGAACGACGTACAGGCCCGGAGTCAGCTCCTTGGCGCTGATCTGCTTGCCGTCGATCGAGAAGTATTCGGGAGCGGCTTCTACGGCGTCGGAAACGATGTCCTCGACGCCAGAGATGGAGGTCATCACGAAGGTCAGCTCAGACATGGGGCTCTCGCGGTCGTCGTATACCTGGTTGCGCTCGTCGGCCATGCGGCTGAAGGCGCTTACCTGGTGGTAGATGTCGAGGCCCTGTACGCGCGGAGCAACCTCAACCTCGATCTCGCTCGGGATGTCAGTCTCGTTGCGACCGTGCCAACGGGTGTACTGGAAGGGGTCCATCAGATATTCGCCGGCCTTGTAGTTCTGGGTAACCTTCAGATTGTCCAGATACAGGTTTCCGAAGCTCGAGATGGCGAAGATACCGATCGCAGTGTTCTCGGTGCCCTTGTCTGAAGTGAACTGGAAGCGTGCCCAGTCGATCGAGAGGGGCTCTTCAACGTAGATGAGTTCAACCTGATCGTAGTCACCCTTGACATCGTTCCAGTTGAAGATACCAACGACACAGCTGGTGACGTTGCCCATGGCGTCGGTCTCGGCTGCGAGGTCACATTCGATTGTGAACTTACCGCCGTCCTTGCTCAGGTCGAGACCCGGCGAGATGAAGCCGGCCTGGCCGCCACCTGTCTCATAGTGGAAGGCGTCGAAGGCGATGTAGTCGTCATAAGGCATTGCGGATTCGCCATACCATCCCTGCTGGTTGAGGGTGGTGGGATAGAACTTGCCGCTGATCGACTCGGGAGAGGGATCTTCTTTGGTCAGACCTGTCTTGAAGCCATCGAAGTCGGTGATACCTGTGAAGTCTTCATAGGTCACGATGAACGGACCGTCTTCGGTAGCCACGCGCTTGGCCCAGGCCATGTAGTTGTAGACGTCGGCACCGGGAACGTCGTTCCACATCGCCCGGTAGGTCCAGCCATTGATCTTCTGAGCCTCCTTCATAGTCGGAGCTACGAGAGCGTAGACGCGGGTCGGGAAGCTTTCGACAGACTCCTTGCCGTCCTTAACCGAGCGGACGGTGTAGTAGTAAAGTTCGCCAGACTCAGCGCCGGTCACGTTGAAGCTGTTGGTGGTGGCCGCCTGATCCTTCAGGAGGTAATCGGGAGTGCCGTCGTCGTTGAGGCTGTAGACGTTGAGCAGATATGAATCGGCACCTTCTACAGCGGTCCAGTTAGCGGTGAATGACTCACCCTTGTAGTCGGTGTGGGGAAGGGTGGTCGGATACATCACGTTCGGAATCAGCTGGTAGATCTTGATATCGTCGATGTATACGTTACCCGGAAGGACTCCGACGAGATGGAAGAGGGTTGTCGGGCCGCAGTCGCGGAAGAGCACGCGATAGGTTGTCCATTCGGCCGGGATATCCTGGATGAGGACAGTCTCGTCGGGATAGCGCCAGGTCGGACCCATGTCGTTGGTCTCGGCGAGTTCGACGAGCAGTCCGTCATAGGTCTCGCCTGCATTTTTGGTGCGTGCCTTGAACTCGAAGATGGCCGTCGCGCCATCCTCGTCGGCCTTGATCAGCGGGGTGTTGATGTGAGCCTGGGTAGAACCCCCCATAGGGGTCTGGGCCATCTCCATGTAGTAGCACCCGCCGGCGGCGCCACACTTGCCCGGATCTTCCGCGCCGGCGCCCCAGTGGGGAGCGTTGGTGAACTGAGGCTTCAGGTTCCACCAGGGGTAGGTGTATTCGTTAGAGTCGAAGGGGATGCAGAGTTCGATATCGGTGTCGGGTTCTTCGATCGAACCGGTAGACATCTTCGAGAAATCCTCTTCGAAGAGGAGCTTGAGGGTGCCGAGCTTTTCCACTTCGCCTGCCGCATCGCCGACATAACCGATGGTCTTGGCGATAGCGTCGGTCTTTTTCGCGCTAGCCTTCTTGAAGGTATAATCAACCGTCTTCTCGCGGCCCTGGAGAGTGCCGTCGGCGTCGGGTGTTCCGCTGACCTTGAAGAGATGTGCGCCGGCGGGGACAGCCAGCGTGAGCATCAGGGTCGGGATGATGTAAAGTTTCTTGTTCATTGATGTAGGTTTGTGTAGAAGTTTGATAGAAGCCTGTTCCACAGGGTAGAGCCTGCGGCCCCACGTGTGGAACAGGCCTTTACTTAGAGATGATTACTTGCGGATCTTGATGAACTTGCCGTTGGCGCTGATAACATAAACGCCTTCGTTGAGTTCGAGGCTAACTTCAGCGGCTCCGTCGAGGTTCTGCGAAGCGATCACGCGACCGGCCAGATCGGTGACGGTCAGTTTGCACTTGCCGAGGTTTACGAACAGAGTCGAAGTAGCCGGGTCGTAGCTGAGGGTTCCTTCGGCGATGAGCGAATCTACGCCTGACTGTTCGCCGATAACCTCGAGAGGAATAACCTCGGTTGAGATATCGTTGGCTGTGTTGACGTCATCGTCGATCACGATGCGCGCGGCCACATTGAACGAACCGCCTTGGTTGAAGACATACTTCACGGTCTGGAACGAAGAAGCGCCGGGGCCGAGGTCACGGCTTCCCTCGAAGCTTGCGAGAACGCGAGGCTCGCCGGAGCGTGCGGTGGTGTTGACGTCGATAAGTTCGATGGTGTACTCGCCGCTTTCGACAGCCACGGTGCCGGCGTTGGTGAAGTTGACGCGGAAGCTGAGTTCGGTCTCGTCAGCCTTGATTTCGTCGACAGCGGTGCGGAGCTCGAAGCCGGTGACAGCGAGGTCAAGCTTCTCTGCGAGCGGCTCGAGAGCGTAACCGAGGGTCAGACAGGGAAGCTGGGTATAAGTCGTAATTCTGCCGCCGCCTCTGTTGTAGATAGAGAAGCCAGGAATATCTGCATCGGTGACAGTGTACAGTACTGAGGTTTCCTCAGTTTTAACAGTTGCCATAGCCAAATAGTAGACACCTTTCTCCATCGCATCAATCTCAAGATTAACTGCCAGACCCTTGCCACTTTCGAGAGTAAACAGTTTCTGGAGCTCAAGAGTCACAACTTGAGGATCGAACGATAACTGAGCACCGGCCCGCTCTGTTGAGAAAATACCGTCGTAGACAAGAGTGAAATCCTCTTCGGGGATGAGTGCTTCTGCATCGAGAGCCTCCAGTTCAGTCTGGGCCAGATATACCTTTATCTTGAAGGGTTGAACCGGATACTCCTCATAAGGAACGGTGAAACCGAGCGATTGGATTTGATAGGCATTTTCATGCTCACCGAAGTATGAGGACGGGTAGAGCAACAGGCTGCCGGAGTGCCAAGAGCTTCGGTTGACAGCTCTGCTGTACCAGTCATAAGTAGCGCCATCCCATTTGGGGAACTGATTGGTGATCACCGGAGCAAGCTTGTCCAGATCGATAGTCACGTTGAAGACGGCAGTCTCGCTGGGCTGACCATCACCTTTGACTACCACACCCTTCAGGCCGTAATTGCCGGCGAGAGCGAAGCTGTAGTCGAAGGAATATAAGACAGGCTGCTGAGGAGCAAGAGGCGCATCAACATAAATTGTCTTGATCAATTGATCCGCCATGCCTTCACGAACGAGATATAGGCTTACTTGGAAGTCAATGAGATCGGTGTCACCTTCGTTCAGCACTACAACCTGATAAACTTCATTAGTGTTGAGTTCAGGGGTAGCATTACCGAGAACATTGCAAGCTCTATATGCGAGAGCCTCAACATCAACGGTTACAGCCTCAGTCACATTGTTATCGTCGTTGGTGTCTTCGTCACAAACTACGCGGCCTGCGAGGCTGAAGGTGCCGGCAGTTTCGAACGAGTAGGTAAGCGTCACTGTTTTGCTAAGACCTGCAGAGAGAGTGCTCCAGATTTCCTCAGAAGCGAGCACCTGGTTGTTTTCGGTATTGTAGAGTTCTACAGTGTAGTGGCTAACATCGAGGTCACCGGAGTTGCGAACGGTAACTTCGAAATCATAACCTACGCCAGTGTAAAGCTGACCATAAGGAGCGTTCAGTTTCGAAGCTGAGAGATCTGTTGCTTTGGGTTTCTCTCCGCCAGCGTATTCACCTTCAACATATGTGAAATTGAAGCAGGGAGCAAATGCTGAGCTGCTATACCAGTCTGCGTCACCCCACATCGTATAGTATACATGGTTGACTGTTCCGTCGCCAAAGTCCGTATTCTGAACTGTCGGAGTTCCGTAAACCCAGCTCTTGGTGACATACAGATTGAGAATCAGGGACTGACCCTTGTCCATCACCATAGGTGTGGTCAGGGGGATTCTGATCTCATCGCTGCTTACATTCTCGAAGTCAATGATGTAGTTGGTGGCCAGCGCCTGCATCTCGCCCTTATAGGGCTCGGTGAGTGAAGTTGCCGAAGAGGTAGCGCCCATGAGGCTCACGGTGAGTGTGCCCGAAGTAGGACAATTCTTGACCGGGTAAACGATTTCGGTGATGGTGTACTTGTCGAGACCTACGAGGGCATCGAGAGCCGAAGCGGGATAGATAGCCGAAGAGTTCTGCAAATCATAACCGCCGATGTTATACGGATAGTCTTTCGACCAGTATCCGCTGCCGCTCATAACTGCATCCTTGAAGTCGGGGGTATCACCGCCGCCGGCAACTTCGCCTTCGACATAGTCGAAATTGAAGCAGGGAGCAAATGCTGAGCCGCTATACCAGTCTGCGTCACCCCACATCGTATAGTATACATGGTTGACTGTACCGTCACCAAAGTCCGTATTCTGAACTGTCGGGGTTCCGTAAACCCAGCTCTTGGTCACGTACAGATTGAGAATCAGCGACTGACCCTTTTCCATTACCATAGGTGTGGTCAGGGGGATTCTGATCTCATCGCTGCTTACATTCTCGAAGTCAATGATGTAGTTGGTGGCCAGCGCCTGCATCTCGCCCTTATAGGGCTCGGTGAGTGAAGTTGCCGAAGAGGTAGCGCCCATGAGGCTCACGGTGAGTGTGCCCGAAGTAGGACAATTCTTGACCGGGTAAACGATTTCGGTGATGGTGTACTTGTCGAGACCTACGAGGGCATCGAGAGCCGAAGCGGGATAGATAGCCGAAGAGTTCTGCAAATCATAACCGCCGATGTTATACGGATAGTCTTTCGACCAGTATCCGCTACCGGGCATGACAGCTGTCTTGACGTCCTGAGCCTTTTTCGGCGCTGTCTGGGCCGTTGATTCAGCCTTTGTGGCTTGCTTGGCCGCGCCCTGGGTGAGGGCCAGCGTGGCGCCCGAGCCGATGGCTAAGGCGGCAGCCAGAATCAGTAATGTTTTTTTCATGTATGTAGGGTATTATGAAAAACGGGAATGGCTGTCGGCCGAAACGGATTCGGCCGACAGCCTCGTTTTTCAGGTTAGAGTTGTGCTTTGATTGTCTGGCTCTTACCGTCGACGCCGTTCACCTTGATCAGGTAAATGCCGTTTTCGATGTTCAGACGTGCGGAGGTGGCTCCGTCGGCAACCTTCACGTTCTCGACGAGCTGGCCCGAGAAGTTGTAAACCTCAACGGATGCAATCGGGAAGCTGGTCTCTACAGTTCCGGTAGAAGCGTTCACGTAGATCGCGCCCTTGCCGGTCATCACGAGGTGGCCGATACCGCTGTTCTTCTTGCCCTGGATGGCCATGTGGAGAACCGGAGCGTCAGCGTAGACATTCATCTTGCCGACGGTCGGATCGGTCAGATCGAGAGGTTCGTTACCGCTGCAGAGGATGGTGTGCTTCTTCACAGCATACCAGTCGGCGTCGAACGTGTACCAGTCGAAGAGGAAGTCGGCGTGGTTGAAATCTTCCTTGGCCACAGTCACGAGCAGAGCTCTCTTCGGGTTGAAGGCGAAGGGCTCCTCGAAGTCGGCGACAACATAGTTGCGGCCCGAACGGAGTGTCACCATATCCTCGAAGATCGGATCTTCGTCGACGGGGATGAACATGGGATCGTCTGTCGAATAGCCGGCCTCATCGGTCTGGCCGATGTAGACGGTGATCTTAGTGTCGCTGAACTCGTTGAGGCTGGCAAGGCTCTTGCCCTCCCATGCGATACGGGTAATGGTCGGAGTCTGGTCGGGATATACACGGTCGAGAAGGGTCATCGCCGGGGTGTAGATGGTCTGCGAAGTCGTGCATGCCGAGTAGTGGTTAAACGGAATGTTGGTGATCTTCGTGGCGCTGTCTTCGTCGGTGACGGTATAGTTCAGAGGCTGAACGTCCTCGGCCTGGATATAGAGCGGCTCGGTCGTGTTGTTGGTCGGGTTGCCGTCGCCTTCGAGCTCGACGATGGCCACGAGGTTGAAGGCGCCTGACTTCGGCATCTTCTCCGACATTTTGACAACTGCGGTTTCGTGAGCCTTCAGAACGGGAACATCAGAGGTCTCGGCGAATACTTCGGGCTGGTTGTCATCGTTGAGCAGAGCGAGCTTGACGCTATACTTGGACTGATCCTTGTCGCCGTTGTTGTAGACTTCGACCTTGATCTCGTTTTCTTCGATAGTGCTCAGATAGAGGTAGGCGTCGAGCGAGCGGGCCTCGAGGTCGTCAGAGGGAGCTTCATCGATCGAGAAGCCTTCGATATAGATCCATGCATCGGCCTCGTTGGAGACGAGGGTTTCGAAGCCAACATAGTATTCGCCGTCGACGGGAGCGGTGAAGTATGCTTCCCACTTCACGGTCTTCGGGGGGAACGAAGTGATGTTGTCGGGATCGTCGAAGAGGACTTCGGTCATCTTTTCTGCCGTAGCGGCGGGTCCGCCGACGAGACGGCAGGGAGTGACGATCTCACGGGTGGTCTGGTCACCATAGCCGCCATAGAAAACGTCGAAGGTCACCTTATAGGTCTTGCCTTTCTCTACGCGGAGTGCGGGCGAAACGAGGATATCCTGGTTGTCCTGGTTCGAGAGGACCATACCGTAGGTGTCGCGGCCCAGATGGGTATTGAAGCGGTATTCGAAAGTCTGGTAGTCGCGGTTGACGTCGATGGTGGTGAAGCGGTCGGCGTCGACGCGGGTCTGGAACTCGGTCGAGAAGGGGGGACGCACGGCGTTGCCGGCCATAACCGAGTTGGACTCAACGGGCGAACCGGTGCCATCGGCGTTCGAAGCGGTGACTACGTATGAGTAGAGCATTGCGTCGCCGAGCGTGTTGTCGGTGAAGCGGGTCTCCTTGGTGGTTCCGAGGTTCTTGTTGTCGGGCAGACGGGTGATGTTGTATGTCAGGTCTGAGTCATTGAACCATCCGTCGTTGTCGCCGCGGGTCGGTTTTTCCCAAGAGATATTGATGGTCTTGCCTTCGGGCGAGGTTGCACCCAGTGCGTTGACCGGACCCGGGACGTCGGTGCCGACGAAAGCGTCAATCTGGAAGGGAACGCCCTTGCCGTTGGGGTTGACGGCCACGAAATAGTAGGTGTGGATACCCTTTGAGGCTCCCTCGTCGGTATACGACATTGCCTTGCCTTCCTGGCCGGTGGCGGTCAGAGTGGCGATCGGAGTGCCGGGATATGCGTCACGATAGATCTCTACCGAAGAGAGGTTCTTCATCGTGTTGCGGTTCCAGTAGGTCGAGGGGTTGGTCCAGTTGAGGGTCACCTTGTTCGCACCCTGCGGGTCGATTGTGAACGAGGGCTTGCTTACGCGCGCCGGAGCGTTGCGCTTCTCTGCGGTCTGGTACTCGATATACATACCTCCGATGTGATCGTCGATACCGAACGCGCCGAAGCTCTCGGTCGCACCGCTCTTGGGGTCGATCTTCACGAGCGTACGCTTGTAGTCAACGCTTGAAGCGGCCGCCCACCAGATGTCACCGGTCGAGTAGTCGATGGTCATGTTGTTGTCGTAGTAGATCAGCCAGGGCTGGCCGTCGACCTTGATTTCCTGTTCGGAGATGATCTCGTAGTCTTCTTCGGGCGAGATCACATGGAGAAGGGTGCCGGTGACGTCCCCCTTCGCGTTAAACTTCCAGGTCAGGGCGTAGATGTTGTTGTCATAGTCATAGGCAGCCGAGAAGTAGTAGTTCGGAAGTTCGACAACCTTCTCGCCATAGACACCGTTGGCGCGGTCGATCTTGTGGATCACAGAGCTGACGTTGCCCGATTTGCTCTGGGCGAGTACATAAAGATCTTCAGGCTTGTTGGGGTTCCAGAGAGTAGCCTGCGACATTGACCACCATGAGGGCGATGTGCTGCCGAATGTGTCATTCATGTCGCAAAGCTCCTGGGCCACACCGGTCTTGGGGTCGATCTTTGCCCAACCGATAACGCCGGTCGAGAACGTGTAGTGGAAGTGGCGGTATGCGTAGTATGCGTCGCCGGCCCAGCAACCCGATGACAGGGCTACGAGTCTGGGGAAATCCTCGTCGTAGTGATTGTCAGGGATGAGGATCTGGCGGAACTTGTCGAGGTTGCGGGGAGTCGACGAGTAGAAGTTCACGAAGTTCTTCACGCCGTCATAGTCAACGGTTGTGTAACCGAAGATTTTGGTCCCCTTGTCGAGGTTGGGGTTGAGGGGTGCGCGCATGATGTTGCGGGCCCCTGCGGCCTCGGCTTGATTGACGGGCATCACGGGCGGGAAGGCGTTGATATTGGCTGCCGCCGCCGTGCCTGCGATCATAAAACTCGCACCGAGAAGGGTAAGTTTAAGATTCATATTGTTTGATGTTAGGTGGATCCGGACCGGGAAGGGAATGACCGCCCCCGGGCCGGTCCTTGATTAAATTGTTCGTTATTAGCGGATCAGAGTCTTGGTTGCCTTCGAACCCTGACGGATGATGTACAGACCCGGAGTGAGGGCCGAAGCGTCGGCGCGGGTTCCGTCGAGACGGTAGTATTCGGCCGGAGCGTCGATGTCGGCGGCGATTGTGTTTACGTCGGTCGACTGAGCGCCGCGAATCTGACCGGGCTGGAATTTGAGACGGAACTCATTTTTCGAGTTGCCGCTGTACCATACCCCATAGTGGACGTCGCTGAACGACACATGGATTGCGTTCTTGGGGAACGTGATCTCGTCTTCATAGAAGAGGCCGGCGTTGTCACAAGCCATCTGATAGATATCGTCTTCGCTCCATTTTGCGTTCACCCACAACTGGTAGTAGTCTTTGTCGTTGCCAAACATCAGACGGTTAGTCTTCGACCAGATTTCCATACGTCCATACCCGAGGTTCAGACCGACATCGTTCATGCGTTCGATCATCACGAAGTCAGGGTCGGTGGCATCGATATAGAGGTAATGTTTGGAAGTCGTGTCATAAGTATAGCCCGAGCTGAGGGGCGAACAATCTCCGTAAGGATCGACAAGGCGGAGGTAGCCGGGCTTTTCAACCGATTCCTCGACGTCGACATAATATTCGTAGGTAGGATAGACGAAGCCGTAGGGGATCATTTCCTCCACACCCGAGAAGATACCGTCGCGATAGAGGGCCTGGCCGGCCTTACGCCACTCGTCTTCATTGAAGGCAATCTCCATAGTGTTGAAGAAGGGGGTGCGGGGAGTGCCGTCGAGATAGGGAACAACCACAAGGGTGTAGAAACCGTCTTCGGTATAGGGGAAAGTGACCGTGCCGCTGGCGTTGATCTCTACCGACGGGGTCTCGCCTGAGATCACACCTTCGTGGTCGTTGCCCTCATAGTTCCTTCCGGGGACAAGGGCCACGCGTGCCTTCTCGACCGAAGCGCCGAGGGTAATTTCGAAGCTGAGCTCAGTCTTGGCGTCGTTGATGCCCTTGAGCGAGCCGGCGATATCGAGGTCGGGAGCTCCGGGAAGTTTCAGACGGAACATTCCTTTCTCGTCGGTGTGGGCCCAGCTGATATCACCGAGGTCAAACTCGACATCTTCGGGCCAGTAGGAGGTCAGCAGGGCGTTGGGCGGGAAAGTGATCGCGCCGTCAACGAGTTTGCCACATCGGTTTTCAATCTCGGCCAACTCCCAGTCACCGTAAAGATTGTTATAATAGTCGTCTGCGACAGAACCGGCGACAAGGACGGCCAGGGCGCCGGACGCGGCGACACCGCCATAAAAACCTGTGCGCGAAGTCTCGATATAGCAGTGTTCGGGATCCGAAGCGTCGACGGTGATGTACCACTCTCCCTCCTTACATCCCGGCGAGCCGATTAGCTCGGCCGGATAGTTGGCATACGGGTTCATGATACGGTAACGTCCGGGAACCTGTTCGCTTTCCATGATCTCCACTTCCACTTCGGGATAGGAGCTCAGGTTCCAGGTCACGTGCAGGAAGTTTTCGCGGAACAGTCCGGTTCCGATAGGCTTCCACGTTTCGCCTTCGACAGCCGCCGCGCTGACACTCTGCGGCAGGCAGAGGACGGCGCACGCTGCGAGGGCAATTGCTGATCGGGTAAAATTCATTTCAGTTGATTGATAGGTTTGTAGGGTTACTTGATTATGATTTTAGAAGTTTTTGTCTGTCCGTTTGCCTTCACGCTGACGATATAGAGGCCTGCGTTGAGGTTGACCGAGCCGGGTGCGGAGAGAGAGGCGGCGCGGCGACCGTCGAGGCTGAAGATGTCGGCCGCGTCAAACTCGCCTTCGACAGCGAGGGCACCGTTGACGGCAGAGATCCGGAATGAGGGAGCGACCGCTTCGCTGACTGAAGAGTTTTCGGGCAGGGGGCCGATTGCCTCCTCGGGGCTCGTGATCCTGTCGGGGACACACTTCGCGCCGGTGACGATCTCGCCGGTCGATCTGTCGATCAGCAGGGCGATCAGGTGCATGTCGCCATGTTTGTCGAGCTGAGTCTGGAGGGGAACGGTCTCTTCATAAGTGTAGATGGTGCGCGACTTGACCTCGCGGGGTACGGAGCCTTCCTTGCCCTGCCAGTTGTAGATCGCGCGGGCCACGTCGTTATATATCGTCGAGACGTAAGACTCTTTCTTCTCCCAGCCGTACATCTCCCCTCTCGAGCCGCCGGCATAGCCGTTCGCCTGGATATAGGGGCCGACGTTGTCTTCGGTCTCGACGAGGGCGATTCCGTAGTTGAGGTTCTCTTCGTCGGTTCCGAGTACGAGATATGTGGCGATGCGTGCCTTGGTCTTGGTGTCGTCGGTATACTCGGCTTCCATGACGAAGCGGAGGTTAAGGACACCGACGAGCTCATTATATCTGGCTTCGCAGGCGGTGGGCTGAGGCGAGAATGTTCCTACCTGCGGGCTGCGGTTGATGGTCGCGTTGGGGAAGCCGTTGATGTGGCGGGTGACCCAGGGTTCATATGAAACGCAGGCCATCGGGTCTCCCGTGTAGTTGTGGACGGCGATGCCGATATAGTTTTCGGGGTGGTTCTCGCGCATCATCTCCATGGCCACGTATCCGGCCGGACACCAGCTGCACTGTGTGCCGGTTGCCTCTTCGATCACGATGGTGCGGGGCGAGATAAGGTTCGAGCAGATGATCGAGGCTGTGGCCGGAGTCATGCTCCAGAGGTTCTCCTTTCCGTTTACGGTCGGAATGGAGACGGTGATCGGAAGGGTGGCGTTTTCTTCAGAACAGCTTGCGTTGAGGGTGAGCGATGTCCTCTGGCCGGGAGCGAGCGGTGTGGCGAGGTCTTCGCTATAAGTAATAGGTGTCTCGCCGCCGAAGGTCGAGGAGACGCCGAGGCTGTTGACCGGCTGTGTGGAGAAGTTGAGGACGTCGAGGGTATATGAGAATTCCTTGCCGAGGTTGAGCGACTGCGGAAGCTGGAGGCCGACGGGGATCAGACAGTTGTCGATTGTCTTGTCGCCGGTGATTGTGGCTCGGATTGAGAGGGCTCCGAACTGCGAGCCGTCCTGCCACTCGGCCTTGCCTCCGTCGGGCCATATGGCTATGTTACTGAAGGCCGACATGCCGCCGAGGTTATTGTTGTCGAAACCGATGGGCTTGCCGGTCGCGCTGCTCTGGCGATAGGTATAGCCGATATAGAAGCGACGCCCTTCGATCACATAGGGGGTGTCGAGTACCTGATCGTTGAAGGAGTTTACTTTCACGCGTCCCTCCTGGGTATAGAAAGGCTCGCCTGCCAGATCATAGGTCAGATAGACGTTGACGATCTTGGACAGGCCCGAGGCGAAGCCCACACTGATGGTTGTCACCTTCGAGCCCTCAAGGGCTTTGGCGACAGCTTCCGGGACCTCGATGGCCGCGCTGTAGTTCGTGCCGGAATAGCCGGTTCCGACGCCGGTGATGGCATCGTCACAGATTCCGTAGGTCATCGTCGTTTCCGCCGAAGCAAACAGCGCCCCGAGGGCTACAGCAGTCGAAAGTATAAATCGTTTCATATAAACTTAGGTGAGAATAGGTATGAAGAAAAACACCGTCTTGCCCCCTCGTTGGGAGGTGTCGGTCATTGATTACGAGGCGCAAGTTAGCAAAATTTATGTTAACTGCAAAATTTTCAGCGGGAAATTTCCCTTTATTGGGCGTTTTTGTGAGGGCTTAACATGAGTTTTAATGTTATTCCGTAAATCTGAGCAACACGATTTAAGAAAAAATGGCCGATTTTTGGCCGTTTCGGACTTTTTTTCTACTTTAGAGGTCTGAAACTGAGGCGGAGATTTCTCCGCGATTATATAACATACCATGACACAAGACAAATTCGACCCTACCGGATCGGGGAAAGGCGCCGCCGGAGATCCCCTGAATCAAACTCCCGAACTTGAAACCCAGGTTCAGGTTGAGGTTCTCGAAGAAGAGAGACCGAAGTGTGTGATCGGTCTTGTCGGCAACTATCCCGACACAGACGAGACCCGATTTCTTCTGACCCCGGAGGCCTGTGGCCTCATCACGTCCGGGGGGCTGACGATGTGTATGGAAGAGGGAGCGGGAATTGACATCAGCTTTCCTGACAGCGCCTATCGCGAGTATGGCGTCAATATAGTTGACCGCGACGAGGCGTTGAAGTGTCCCGTGGTTCTCTCTTACGCCCCCCTGCGGGTTGAAGATATCGAGAAGATGACCCCGGGCTCGGCCCTGCTCTGCATGATGAGCCCCCTGCTCTTCGAGCCGGGAGTCGTCAAGGCCATGCTTGACCGGAAAATCACCCTCGGCTGTCTGGACAATATGTACAGCCACAACGACGAGCCGGTCTTCGCCGACATCATCGACTGTATCGACGGCGCGGCTGCGATCATGTATGCCCAGGAGAACCTGTCGTATCTCGGCGGGGGCAAGGGCGTCCTCTTGGCCGGCCTCGCCGGGGTCAATCCTTGTGAAGTGCTGATCATCGGCGACGGCACCGATGTCTGCTCGGCCGCGCGGACAGCCATGAACGCCGGCGCGATCGTGACGTTGATGAACAACGACGTCTCGGCGCTCGAACACTGCCGGCGCCAACTCGGAAACGGTGTCCAGACCCTGTCGATCCATCCGCGTGTCCTTTTCAATAAGGTGAAGACGGCCGACGTCATCCTCATCGGCACTACCACCCGCCCCTTTGAACTCCCCAAACGCCTCTCGGCCGCGATGAAGGAGAGTGCCTTCGTCCTTAATTTCAAGGAGATGCACCCCTCGGTGTCCGTCCCCAGAACGCTGGCTATGGCTCTCTCGAACGTGCTGGTCAACTTCCTCGACGAGATGAGACTCAAGGGTGGACTCGACGGCATGATCGCCACCACCGACGGCGTCCAGAGCGGAATCGTCACCTATCGCGGAAAACTGGTCGACAAACTCGTCGGGTCTTATCTGTCGATGCCGAGTGTCGATATCAGCGTGATGATCACCGGCAGAAACTAAGCGCGTAGGAACCAATCGTAACGGCCTATGCGTCTGATTCATATCTTAGCCTCGAACAACTGGTCGGGGGTCGAACGCTATGCGCTCGACCTTTGTCGTCATTTCAGAGACCGGGGTTGGGATGTGGAGGCGCTTACACGCGACGCCAAGGCGGTCGACAATAAATTTGCCGACGCCGGGATCCGGCTCCGCCACGCGCCGCTGATGGGATTCTTCGACTGCGAGACCGTTTTCGCACTCGTGAAGACCCTGAGGAGCAGGCAAGGGAAGGCGGAGCCAACGGTCATTCATGTTCATCGCTATCGCGACGCCCTGCGCGCCATACTCGCCCGCAAGCTTTCGGGTCGGAGCGACGTCAGGATCGTGATGACTCTCCATATGGTCGCTCCCGGAAGAGACACGGCCCTCTACCGGTTCATCTACCGCCGGCTGGATTCCCACCTCTTCGTTTCCCGAAAGGTTCACGACTGTTTCCTCTCGACTTGGGCGGATCGACCCCTCCCCTTCGCGGCCGATTCGTTGGTGACGATCCACAATGCCCTTTGTCTCCCGGTTGAGGAGCCTCCGGGAGAGCCTGAGAAAGGGCCGGTAATAGCAATGTATCACGGTCGCCTCGCTCCAGGCAAGGGTCTCGAGTCACTCCTTCGCGCCCTCTCGCTGATTGCGCGGCGGACGCTGCGCCTGAGGATAGTCGGTTCGGGAAATCCCGACTATGTCGATTCTTTGCGGACTCTGGCCCAGTCGCTCGGTGTGATGGACAGTATCGACTGGCGCAAGCATGTCGACGACCCCCTGCCGCTGATTGCCGAAGCCCATTTCGGCGTCCTCCCGAGTGAGGAACCCGAGGCCTTCGGGCTTGCCAATCTGGAATATATGGCTTGTGGACGTCCGGTTGTCGGCACACTCAACGGCGGTCAGGCCGAGTATCTCACCTCGGGGGTTGACTCGTTTCTCATCGCCCCCGGCGATGCCGACGCACTGGCCGATGCCATGCGTGTTCTGGCCCGTGATCCCGCGCGGCGCCGTCAAATGGGGGTCGCTGCCCGCGAGACATGGCTCGAACGACTGTCATGGAGTCGTTTCGCCTCCGAAATGGAAAAAATCTACTCATCAAAGTGAAAGCCATCAACAACATAGCCATCTTTGGCCACACGTACCAGAAGGAGTTCCTCGCCGACATCGGCGCGTTTCTCAGCCTGGCCCTCGGACGCGGATTCTCAGTCTGGATCGAGCGCAAGTTCCGGGAGTATCTGGAATC
Organism: uncultured Sangeribacter sp.; assembly: GCA_964615915.1. Lineage (GTDB taxonomy): Bacteria > Bacteroidota > Bacteroidia > Bacteroidales > Muribaculaceae > Lepagella. The sequence goes on along the minus strand of CAZTSQ010000008.1, from coordinate 38,390 downwards.
GGAGGGGGTCGAAGTCTCTGAGGACATATCCTCTTTCGACATGCTGCCTCCCGACACCGAAGCGGCCATAAGTCTCGGCGGCGACGGGACGTTTCTCCGCACCGCACGCAGGGTCGGAGCGTCGGGTGTGCCGGTTCTCGGAATCAACACCGGCCACCTCGGTTTCCTGTCACACTACACCTTCGCCGACGCTCCGGTTCTTCTCACGCGTCTGCTCTCGGGCGATATGCGGATCGAGGCGCGCGAAGTGCTGAAGGTCACTTCCGACCTGCTCCCGGCCGACTTCTGGCCTTATGCGCTCAATGAAGTGGCCGTCGTGAAGGAAGACACCTCGTCGATGATCACCGCCTGTGTGACGGTCGACGGCTTCTTCCTCGCCGACTATCTGGCCGACGGACTCCTCATCTCGACTCCCACCGGCTCGACGGGATACAACCTCAGTGTCGGCGGTCCTATCGTCGAGCCCTCGATGGAGTGTATGATCGTCACCCCCGTCGCGCCGCACACGTTGACGATGCGCCCGCTGGTGATCAGCGGCCGCTCGCGCGTCGAGGTGCGGACCGACAGCCGGGCCGTTTCCTACCGACTCAGTCTCGACGGCTGCGGCTGTCTTCTGCCCGCAGGAAGCAAAATCAGCATCGAAAAGGCAGATTTTGCGGTCAATGTCCTCCTCAGCCCGAACACTGACTTCGCCATCCCTCTGAGAAACAAGCTTCTGTGGGGGGTCCGGTGAGAGATAAAAAAATTTGGCCGAGACTGCAAAAATTTTGCATTGACTGCCAAAAAGTTGCAGTGAGGCCGATTTTGTTAAGGATATTTAATATGAAAACAGTAGGAGAAGCCTCCCCTATGTGTTAACTTTGCAGGCGCAAACGGAGATCAGGGATCCGGTGGCGGGTTTCAGATACAATCCGTAAACGTTAAGAGCATCTTAGAACTAATAGTTCTCCTAGAGCTCGTATAACTCCAACAAAACTAAAAAACACTATAAGATATGGCAAAGAAAGCTGCACCTAAGAAAGCGCCGGTCGGACGCGTGTCCGATCTCGACGCGAAGCGCAAGGCACTCGACGTGACTCTCGCGCATCTCGAAAAAGATTTCGGCTCGGGAGCGATCATGCGCCTCGGCGATGATTCGGTTCAGGATGTCGAAGCCATTTCTACCGGTTCTATTGGCCTCGACTACGCCCTCGGCGTAGGCGGTCTTCCCCGCGGCCGCGTGACCGAAATTTACGGCCCCGAGTCTTCAGGTAAGACCACACTCGCAATCCACGTGATCGCCGAGGCCCAGAAGCAGGGGGGCATCTGCGCGATCATCGACGCCGAGCATGCCTTCGACCGCTTCTATGCCGAGAAACTCGGCGTGGACGTCAACAACCTCTGGATCGCCCAGCCCGATAACGGCGAGCAGGCGCTCGATATCGCCGAGCAGCTGATCAATTCGGGCGCGATCGACGTCCTCGTGGTCGATTCAGTGGCCGCCTTGACCCCCAAAGCCGAGATCGAAGGCGAGATGGGCGACAAGAACGTCGGCCTCCATGCCCGTCTGATGAGCCAGGCCATGCGTAAGCTGACCGGCACCATCGCCAAGACCCGCACCTGCTGCATCTTCATCAACCAGATGCGCGAGAAGATCGGCGTCATGTTCGGCAACCCCGAGACAACCACCGGCGGCAACGCACTGAAGTTCTACAGCTCGGTTCGAATCGAGATCCGTCCCTCGTCGTTTATCAAGGATGGCGAGACCACAATCGGTCGCCTGGCGAAGGTGAAGGTGGTCAAGAACAAGGTGGCGCCTCCGTTCAAGAAAGCCGAGTTCGACATCATGTTCGGCGAGGGCATTTCCCGCGCGGGCGAGATCCTCGACTTGGCCGTCGAGCACGGAATCGTCAAGAAATCGGGCGCATGGTTCTCTTATAACGGAACCAAACTTGGCCAGGGCCGCGACGCCGTCAAGCGTGTGATCGCCGACAACCCCGAGCTGGCCGATGAACTCGACGCAAAGATCCGCGAGCTTCTCTTCTCGGCCGACAACCAGAAGAAGAAACCGATGAACCCCGGCGATGCCTTCGCTCCCTCGAAAGATGCTGCCCGCGTCGACAACGAGTCTGAGGGCGAGGAAGAGGAGGTTTATGAAGAAGAAGAGGAGCAGGACGCTCCGACCGATCTCTTTAGCGACGAATTTGAAATTGATGAATAACCCCTCATGGGAGAGGATAACCTAATTCTGTAGGGACATCGCTTCGCGATGTTGAACTTGGTTCAGCATCTCGGGGCGATGTCGCTATGTGTTAAACATATACCATGGCTAAAGACCAAACCGTACTATTCCATTCGACCATCTTCGGCCCTATCCACAGCCGCCGCCTCGGAGTGTCGCTCGGCGTCAATCTTACCCCCAACGACGGGAAGGTGTGCTCGTTCGACTGTCTCTATTGCGAGGCTGGCTTCAATGCCCAGGGCGCCGGGACAACCGGCTTCCCCTCGCGCGAGAAGGTAGCCCGTGATCTCGAAGCCAAACTCAAGGCTATGAGCGAGGCCGGCGACCCGCTTGACGTCATCACCTTATCGGGCAACGGCGAGCCGACCCTTCACCCCGAATTCGAGGGGGTCATCGACGACACGATCGCCCTGCGTGACAGGTACTATCCCGACGCAAAGGTATCGGTGCTGACCAACTCGACCCGCCTCGACCGTGAGTCGGTCTGCCGTGCTCTCGAGCGTGTCGACAACAATATCCTCAAGCTCGACTCGGCCGTCGAGAAGACCATGCGTCTGATCGACCGTCCCAACTCGCCCGAGTTCACGGTCGAGAAGGTAATCGGACAGTTGAAACGTTTCTCGGGTACCGGCATCATCCAGACCATGATTCTCGAGGGTGAGCACGACGGCCAGGACGTTTCGAACACATCGCCCGAAGAGATCCGCGCGCTCATTGAAGCCTACAAGGCAATCCGGCCGCGCGAGGTGATGATCTACAGTATCGACCGCACGACTCCGGCCGAAAAACTCCGTAAGGTTCCGCGTGAACGGCTCGAGGAGATAGCCGAAGCCGTACGGGCCGAGGGAATCAAAGTGCAGGTAAACTGACGCCCTATGCCGAAACCATTGAAACAGGGGGACCTGATCGCCATTCTCGCGCCGGCTTCGGCCGTCTTGCGCGAGCGTGTACTCGGCGCCGAGCAGGCGCTGAAGGAACGGGGGTATCGTGTCCGTGTCTATCCGTCGGCTCTGGGAGAACCGTGCGGTTCGTTCAGCGCCCCGGAAGATCAGCGTATCGCCGAACTGACCGACGCCCTGACCGATCCGGAAGTGGCCGCGATTCTCTGCGCGCGCGGAGGTTACGGTTGCGTCCATCTCCTGCCGGCCCTAGAACGGCTGGGGAGGGTTGACAAGTGGATCATCGGCTTCTCTGACGTCTCGGCGCTTCACGCCTGGTCGAACACGAATGGCGTCGCCGGGATGCATGCCTCGATGGCAAAACACCTGGGCGAGTTTCCGGCCGACGACCCTCAGACGGAGGCTCTTTTCAGGTATCTGACGGCTCCGGCCGGTACGGTCATAACCGACACCTTCCCCGCTTCTCCACTCAACCGCCGAGGGGTTGCCGAGGGAACACTTCGCGGGGGTAACCTTGCGGTTGTCAATGCCTTGGCCGCCACTCCGTGGGATGTCCTCAACCCCTCTGAGCCCACGATCCTCCTTCTTGAGGATGTTTCGGAGAAGATATATGCCGTCGAGCGGATGCTTATGAGGCTTTATCTGACCGGTGCGCTGACGGGTGGGTATGTCCGCGGTTTGATTTTCGGGCAGTTCACCGACTATAAGCCTGACCGCAACCACGCCTCGATGGAAGAGATGATCACGCGCCGCCTCGCCCGCTGGGACCTTCCCGACATCCCCATCGTCTTTGACGCCCCCTACGGCCACATCGACGCCAACCGTCCGATTGCACTCGGCGTCCCCACGCGCCTCGAAGCCGAAGCCGACACGGTCACAGTCAAGCAATTTTTGGAGCTTTAAGAGCCTGTGTCTCGGCTTTTTTGACTACTTTTGCACAAAGTTTAACCAAAAGGGCTGTCCCCCCGGCAGCCGAACACCTCAAGAAATGAAAGCAAAACATCTTCTTATCGCTCTCGCCGGCCTCTCGCTGGCCATGGCTTCGTGTGTGCCCGCAAAGAAATATGCGGCTCTCGAAAATGACTACAAGACCCTTCAGGGCGAGTATATGACCTCTCAGAACGGTCTGGCCGAATGTAACGCAAACACCAAGAGCCTGACTTACCTCCTTCAGGAGGCCAAGAAGCAGAACGACGAACTGAAGGCCGCCTATCAGAGTCTCAAGAACTCGCTCGACCAGAGCCTCGAAAGCTCGGCCCAGGGCAGCGTCAACATCTCCAAGCTTGTCGATGAGATCAATGCTTCGAACAAGTACATCAAGCAGCTTGTCGACGCCAAGTCGAAATCCGACTCGCTCAACATGGTGCTGACCAACAACCTCACCCGCTCGCTCTCTCGCGAGGAGATGAAGGACATTGACGTGAAAGTCCTCAAGGGTGTCGTTTACGTTTCGCTCTCAGACAACATGCTCTTCAAATCGGGCTCTTATGAAGTCAGCGACGCCGCTATGGCCACTCTCGGCAAGATCGCCAAGATCATCAAGGACTACAGCGACTATGACGTTCTCGTAGAGGGCAACACCGACAACGTGCCCATTTCGAAGACCAACATCCGCAACAACTGGGACCTCTCGGCCCTCCGTGCGTCGTCCGTTGTACAGGTGCTTCAGAACAAGTTCGGCATCAACCCCGCGCGTCTGACCGCCGGTGGCCGTGGCGAATTCAACCCCCTCGTCGACAACAGCACCGCCGACAACAAGGCCCGCAACCGCCGCACCGAGATCATCATCACCCCGAAGCTCGACGAGTTCCTCGACCTCATCGACCAGGCCCCCGAAGACAAAGACAAATAACCTCCCTACCCTCCCCAACCCAAAGCGGCTCCGACCACCCGGTCGGAGCCGCTTCGCGTTTATTGGGTCTTACTGGCAGGGAGCCGGGTCGGGGTCTTTGTTAGACTGGTAGCTGAAGCCGTAGATGCCGGTCTCTTCGCCGGCGACATAGTCGCCTAAGTTGCGCTCTTCGCGAATGACATCCTTGCAGTAGATCGGATAACCCTCGCGGATAAAGGGGATCCGCAAGGTGTCGCCGGGACAGAGACTCGAATTCGCCTGCTCAACCACCTCGAACATTTCCTTCTCGCGACAGAGAAGGGTGATCGACCGGTTGGGGTTCCATTTGAAGCTGATCACATCGCCCGGCAGCAACCGGGAGACATTGACTATCGTGTTCGACAGGAAGCCGCTTTCGCTCCGTTGCTCCTCCATCTTCCTCCTGACATAACTCTCCCAATCCCTGTACCCAAGTACATTGGCGAGGATCGTGAGGGTCGTGCGCCGCGGTTTCGAGTTCGTTTTTGAGTAGCCCCAGATCCGTTTGAGGGTCGAGGCATTCAAAGTGTCGGTCGAATGAGCCTTGATCAGTGCTTCGAGCTTGTCGAAGTCTGTAGCCGACTTGAACGACCGATTGAATTTGTCTTCTATGTCGTGCTTTAACGCTTCTATATATTTACCGTAGGTATCCATATCAACGAGATTTTGGCGCAAATTTAACTCATAATGCAATAGCTTGACATAATTTGACACAAAAGGAATTGTAAAGACTCAATTTGACTTTCCGGAACTCTTCAAATCCGCCTGTTTTCGCTTCGGAGCGCTGTGATAGAGCATCAGAGTACCGTAAAATCGGCCTTCGAGGAGCACCCTCCGGCGATGTGGGGTCCCCTCGTCTCCAAAGGTGCGCCGGAACTCCTTCTCCATCTGGGCGCCATATTGGGCCGAGAGCGTCTTGGCCAGTTCCCGGCGGTCGTCTTCCTCAATCGAAAAGGATATTTTGGAGTAGAGCTTTTCGGCCCGGTAGAGGGAGTCGCAGAAGTTAACGACGAAGGCGTCCATTTTGGTCTGGAGCGGTGCATTCTTCGATTTGGCAGCCGACAGCAGCTTGCCGGCATAGATTGCCAGCTCATATGCGGCTTCGTCTTCGGCCGAGACGGCTGAATATGGGTTGACATATTCCCTCGGCTGGGAGGTCGAGGCTGGTTTCGCCGGTTCCGGTCGGCCCGTTTCGGTGCCGGAGGCGGCTTCAGAAGGTTCTTTCGGTGTCTTTGTCTCTTCCTGTGGGGCCTTATGTTCTTGCTCGGCGACATCAGGGGGTGGCGCGGGGGCATCCACGACCGGAGAATCAGATGTCGTTGCCGCCGAGGGTGTGATCTCCGCCTCCCTGGGGGTGTGGAGGAATCGGCCCAAGGGGATCAGGAGGGCGAGGAGGATGACCGCACTCGCTGCAATTTGGGCGACGCGGCGAGTCCGTTTACCGGCTGACAATTTCCCGAAGGCCTCGAGCGCAGCCTCAGAGGTCCCATACTCGCCGGCTCTGAGGTTCTCGGCAAAGCGCTTAAGCTGCTTCTTGACCCTCTTCGCGTGGGAATCGATCGCCTCGGCCATTTCGCCGACCATTACGCCGAGGGCGAACAGATCATCTTTGGGCTCGGCTTCGGAGCCGACGTGGGTTTTGGCTTCGGGGGTGTAGCCGTCGGTTCCGTTGGGTCCTTGGAGGGTGAGGGAGCCGGTTGAATAGGCACACCCGAAGTCAATGATCTTGACCACCTTCCGGAAGGGGTCGTAGATCACGTTTTCGGGCTTGATGTCGCGGTGAATGACTCCGGCTTGATGAATATCCTTCAGACCGTTGAGGACCCCGCGGATGATTTCGACCACATCTTCAGGCGCCAACGAACCCTCCAGAAGCTCTCGTACATCCCGGCCGTCACACCATTCCATCTCAATCGCCGGGGTGCCCTCTTCGAGCCTGATCATATTGAAGGCGTGGGCGACATTGGGCGACGAGAGGGGGAATTGGACGCTGAATTCCTTTCTGAGCTGAACGATAGCGACTTGATTGTCCCGACACTCTTTCTTAAGGGTCTTGACAACCACTTTTCGCCCCAGATGCTTACCAATAAGGATCCGGAAGAACCCGCTTTCAGAGACATAGAGGGTCTGCAGGCCCGAGAGGCTCGCGCTTTCAGGCCCGACGGAGGGGGCACCACCCCTGCTCAAGAAACCGGATTCGACATTCATAGCCACAAAGGTACACAAAAAATCGGGAGTCGGCAAACCCTCCGACCCCCTCGTGAGACCGTGAGAAGACTGCGAGAAGAGGGAGAGAGAAGAGAGAGAAAAGCCTGAAAGAAGTGTGAGAGAAGAGTCTGAGAGAAGAGTGAGAGAAGACTGAGAAAAGAGTGTGAGAATATAAGAAAAAGTTCGATTGATTTCGCAATGCCCCAGTTTGGTTCGGAATGAACTGTTTTGACTCATTGTGCCTTAACTTGACTTTTGGAGAACCTCCCTCCGTCCCCTAATTTTGCATACGAGTTCAAACAACCAAACACAAAAGCGACATGAAAAAAATACTCACCGGCCTTATGGGCCTCTTCTGTCTCTTTGCGGTCTCGTGCTCGGAATCTCACAATCCGGAAACTTTGCTTTCGGATACGATGAAAGAGATCAACAGCAAGGACTCAGGCTACGACAACTTTCAGGTCTACAATACTTCTGCATACTACGCTATAGTCTATCAACTTGACGACACTCCCGAAAACAAGGCTAAGATCCTTTGGCTCGGGAGTCATGAAGAGTTGGGAGACAAATTTCGAAAGGAAATACTGAAAGATCTCCAGGAAGGTGAAATCCTCGCGAGGGTTGTCAAGGAGGGGAAGGCGCTTATAGTAGGAGTAGCCACGGGCGATATAGAGTATCGTGTTGTATTCCCCCCTGCTGAAATAACCCGAACTGTCTTCAAAAAATAAGAGTATGAAATTATTCCTTAAACTGGCTCTGATTCCATTCCTGGCCTTTCTCCTTTCATCCTGCTCAGACGAGAAGGATCGTCTAACCGACATGGTGGAGGATGCATGGGATGAGGTGGAAAATGACATCGAGAAAAGCGCCGAGGAAGCTTTGGAGAATTACGCCGAGAATCCGGAGGAACTCTATAGTGGAGACTGTGAGACAGACTACATGTCGATGGGAGATATTTTCACACTCCGAATCCCGATCAACAATACCGCCTATGCCGCGATTGGTCTTCTTTTCGGGAGTGATGCAGCAAACTTTTTGTCTCTCATTGAGGATTCCGGACGTAATTCAAAGTCTAAATCCGACATCAAAAAACTCATTCTCAAGCACTTCAACTCCTCTTGGGCCCACATGATGACGGCCCTGGTAGTGCTCGACGGAGAGTTCGACTATGACTTCGAGACCTCGTCCTGGATGGATTCCTCCTACGAATTTGATTCCAAAGCCTTATACAAGATTTTGGACGAGAAGGGATATTTCTCAGGCGGTTACGGCGATCCCATACCGACAGAGTAACCATTTAGCAGTTCAATATAATTAACAAACTATCCAACATCTATTCATTATGGCAAAACAATGTCCCTACTGTGGAGAACAAATAGCGGACTCGGCTAAGAAATGCCGGTTCTGCGGAGAATGGCTTGAGGAACTTGCACCTGTTCCGGACAATCAAATGGTATCGGCTGGTTATGCAGAAGCAATACCCGTGGCTGAACCTTTGGAAGTCCGTTCGGCAGGTGACGGATATGTCCCCGCCCAAACACCTAACCAGCCTATGGCAGCCTACAATCAACCTAACGTAGCGCCTACCCCTGCCCCCGGCCAGACTATTCAGTCTGTCGGTGGCCAACCGATCATTGTCAATGTTGTCAACCAGCAGTCGGTTGAACAGCGGGTCGAGCAGAATGTGGAGCAGACTGTCGTCGTTGAAAGTAGCGGCAGTTCGGGAAGTGCACCAGGCTGGATCTTTACCGAGATATTCCTCATCGCGGTCGCTGTCGGAGTTGCAATGGGGTCCTGGTGGTGGTTCTTTGGTGTAGCCATCGGCGGTTCTATCCTTTTGATGGTCCCCTTCATCGGAGCGGCCATGTGTGTGGTTATCGGCCTTGCCTGGGGACTCATAGCGGGCCTGTTCGGTGCCGGAATCTTCAGTAGCACCGCTGCAGGTTGGGTAATCGGAATCTTCGTGGCCTTAGGAGCCGTATATGGGCACCTCGAAGCCAGAAAGAAGAATATGGAAGAATTGGACGAGGACGATGATTGACATCTCCCTTCACTGATATATTCAAATAAACAGTTCGAACAACCAAAAAACCCCCCAACACTCTGTCAATGCCTATCCCTATGGAAAAGAAGAAATGCCCCTATTGTGGGGAAGAGATAGCGGTTACGGCCAAGAAATGTCGATTTTGCGGAGAATGGCTTGTCACCGGAGGAGTGCAGCCATCCGGTCAGGAGCAGTCGACAGCCGCTCCTTCGCAGCCTCCTACTCCAAGCCCTTCCGCTCAGCCAGCGACGGTTGAGGCAATATCTCCAGTCACACCGGTTACATCTCCACCACCGGCCTATAACTCAGAGGAGACTACGAGTTCGGCGACGGAAGAGAGCACTAAACTGCCATCTTTCTTTGACGCCTACTTCGTCAATCCTTATGTTAGGAGATATGCCGATTTCAAGGGGTATACCTCCAGAAAATCATTCTGGTTGACCTATGTGGCCACCATGATTCTCAGTGTCGGATTAGGCGGACTGATCCTCCTGCTCTCCTCCTTCGGAGTGGGTGGGATAACTGCCGGTAGCATTATCGGTGGTCTCATCGGTCTCGCATTGGTAATCCCGAGCCTGGCGTTGTGCGTTCGTCGTCTGCGCGACGCGGATAAGAATCCGTGGTTGCTCCTATTGGCTCTCATACCCGCCATTGGCTCCATCATTCTGGTGATCTTCTTCTGTAAGGAGTCGGAATACGAGGACACAGAAGAGGAAGGTCACTGGCAGATGCCTGACTGGATCGTCACGGGAGCCTGCGTTGTCCTCATGGTGTTGGGCATCATCCTCTCCGCTCGTTCGTTAACCGACGGTAGCGACTACGACCTTGGCTCCTTCGGAGACACCGAAGAAGAGGCCTATCCTGTTGAGGCAGATGAAGCAGAGGTAGAGGAAGTAGTCGAAGAAGACTACGGTTACGGGAACAATGGAAACGTACCCTCACTGGTAGACATTGCTGACCATATCGACCCCCAATACTTTACCTATGAGCTCACGACCTATAGAATGGGGTCAGATAAGAAAATGGATCAGCTCTATATGGAAACCGGTTCAACGAATGTTCCCATTGAAGCAACGGGAATGATTAGTTCCCATAACATTTCTATGAAGGGGTGGATAACTGAAGAAGGAACCATTCATGGACGCTATCACAACGAGAACGGAATAAATCTCGACTTCAATGGATATATCCGCCGGGATAACAGCCTCTACATCCAATTGGGTCACGACGGTGAGAAATCGGATTGGATCCTCTACCCCGTGCCGAGCGAATTACCCTCCGGAAGCTATCGATACGAAGGCAAGTGGGGCAAGTCCCAAAAAGACTCCTTTGTCACCTTCACTGAGGAATAAGCCTCACCCCCCAATATTCACCTAAAGCAAGTTCAAATAACCAAAAAACCAACAACATGAAAAAATTTCTTTGTATCAACGAGCGAGTAGCTATCCAGAGTAAAGAGAACCTTGCCAATTCCTCCGTTGCAAAAGGCATCAATAGCCAGACGGTACGCTATAAGGATACTCCCTCCAAAGTACTGGCTGCCCTGGTGTTCCTAGTGGTAGGCTGTCTGATGGGCTACTCCCAGTCAGAGCTTAAGACCTACAAAGGAAAATATCCTGATATAATTAAAGGGAGGTATGGAACTGTAGAATATAGCTATCGGGATAACCCCGAAGGAGGGAGGATATTTGAAGGGCCCTTTAAATATATATGGGGGTTCTGGGAAAACCAGTATCTTAAAGGTAACTTCAAAAATAACAAACAAGACGGTAAATGGGAAGCATTTTGGATGAAGGTGAATATGCTCGATTACCACCTAACTGTAAACTTCAATGACGGAGTCATTGACGGACCAGTAATCCTTAAGTTTGTTCACGGAAATTCTGACGGGGTATTGGAATGTAATTTTACGAGAGGAAAATTAAACGGTCCTTTCAAGTGTGAAACTAGCTATAGGAAAATAACCGGTCAATATTTTTATGATTACCCAGTTGGTAAATGGACTGAAGTAAAGCGCAACTACCATAAGAAAGAAATCAATCACGACTTTAATCCCGAGACAAAACTTTACACCATTGATTGGATAGAAGAGAAATTCGATACCGGTGAAGTGAGCCGTGGTCATGGAGAAAATTGTACAATAGACCTATCTCGGTATCGGTTTGTAACTATGGAGCAGGAGTTCGAGGAGCTTCTAAGTGCTTTAAGCAGTATGAGTCTTAGAGATTCTAAGGAGTATAGATATAATTCAGTAAACCGTGAAAGAGAAATACTTAGCGAGTTTGAAAATAATGGAGAGGAAATATATAGCATTGTGGACACCCAGGCTGAATTTCCTGGAGGACAAAGCGCTCTGACCAAGTGGTTAGACGCCAACTTGATATATCCTGAAGCTGCAACTAAAGAACGGATTCAAGGCCGTGTAACAGTACGTTTTATTATTGAGAAAGACGGCTCAATTAGATTTGCCACAATAAAAGAAGGAAAGAATCCACTCTTATATGCAGAAGCTATCAGATTAGTTAAGAGCATGCCGAAATGGTATCCAGCATATATGGGGGTATCTCTTGTTAGAAGTTATTTTACCCTCCCGATATCATTTAGATTGCCTGTAAGTGTGGCAGAATAAATACTGTATCAAAAGCGAAATGTATAGTCAAATTGTTTCTGACCGTAGTGGTCGGATCGGTACTGTGTGCGTTCTCCTCTCCCGCGGAGAAGGCCGCCGAGATCATCAATGAGCTCAAATCTAATGAGGGAGTTGTCTCCCTCAAGGGAGACCGTCAAGAGTTGGTAACCTACCACAATATGCCTGATTCAACTCAGGTTGTGTTGGTACACTCTCTCAAAGACAACTCAGTTGATACCTTAGCCCACCATATCAGTGGGTACGAGATAATGGAGGCTGTCCCATTTAATGAGGAAGACTATCTAACTGTAAGGAGGGAGGCCAGATCGGACGGAAACGGACACTATTTGTATGTGGGAGCTATCCGGAAAAACTACAAGGATCGGAAAAATAACATTCGCCGCACTCTGTTGGGCAGTATTCCCTCTCGAGTAGATCGAGGATCTTTGGTGTGAAAAGCGCCGAAGGGGTGAGTTGTCTGAGGGGAAAGAATAAATTAAATATGAATATACATAACAACCAAAAATACAAAAGCAAAACCGATAACCTGCTCAGGGCAGTCATAGAAGTGATTAATTCCAGCTTGTCCGAGGCGGAGAAATCAAGAGAGCTAATGGCTCTGTTGAGGAAGGATTTTATATTGGTTAAGAATAATGTACTAGACACTTCTTGTTCTAGCAGTAACAGAACCCTAGATCCCTACTCCGCTGATGTCAAAATTGAACTAGAAGACGGAGAAAGGGAAGGAACGGCTTCAACAGAATACACCAAGATATACGGATATTCATTTGGACCCTGGAATACCAACAAGCAGGATGACTACTTTAAGGATGATACCCTCAGGATTCTTTGGTTGCTCAAGGAGCCTAGTCTGAAAGATATTAATCAGATGAGGGGTAGAGAAGAAGGGATCGATCAAACATCAAAGAAGGATGGTTTCCCAACATGGAAAGAAATTAGGGAGGAGAGTAATAATACCACTTGTGGAGGTGCGAAGAGAAACTTGATAACCGACACCCATAAGCTTCTGGCTTTACTTGCCGAAATGGATAGCTCTGAACTTGAACAGATCAAGGATGAGAAACTCAAGGCACAGATAAAGAGATTAAAGGAAGAAAAACTAAATAATGCTAAAGGAAGTGAGGGATACACTGAGGATGAAGAAGTGAAGAACAAGGTCATGAATCATATCTGCATCTTGGAGGTTAATCATTTCCCCGGTCTTGCCTTTAATTCTAATGATATTAAGGAGGAGTATGTTACGCTATGGGGAATAGTCAATATACCTCTCATAAAACTCCTCATTCACTTTTACCAACCGGCAATAGTAATTTGTGGGGGTACCCTTCAAAAGTTTCATAAAAGCTTCCATGAGGTCGATTCATATGCTGACCATATAATAGCCAACATAAACGACAGTAAGCAATCCAAAGATGGAAAGAATATAGGAAAAAAATGGGAAGGAAAAGTGCTAAGTGAGTTCGGTTACGAACCAGACAAGAAGTACGCAACGGCTCAATATATAGAGGGCACCTCGGACTATATAATACCTACTATAGAAGGGCCTATTTTCATTCAGACAGATTCACCTTGCGCCCCAAAGCGACATTTTAATCCTCCTCGGTTGGCAAAGTTGATTGCCGAGATAATAAAGGATAAATGAGTTCCCCAAGGAATCCTCATAGCTCCTTCCTATCTTGCTCGTTGCCAGTAACCTCTTCCTCTTTCGGGGCCTCTCCTTGTTAGGGCCCCCACCTCTTAATGGCTCTCACCTTCGACAAACCGGCTTCGCGAACGGGAAAGAGCTTCGGCTTGGTGTAATCGGTAACTTGGTCAGGGGCATGTCCCTGACCAAAAGCCGACACAATAAAAAGTGCCGATTGAATCTTACCGATAGTGCCGAAAACTTATTTACCGAAAATATAGGACGATTTATTTGTAGATTACACTAGCGCTAAGGCAGTACTATGAAGCGAAGCGGGTGTATCAGACCGAATGATACACCCGCTTCCTCTTTAGGGGTCCTCATCTTGTTGGGGTCCTCATCTTTTTAGAGCCCGCACCTTCGACAAACCGGCTTCGCGATAGGGTTGACCTGGGAACTGGCTTTGGCCCGCACCTTCGACAAACCGGCTTCGCGATAGGGTTGACCTGGGAACTGGCTTTGGCCCGCACCTTCGACAAACCGGCTTCGCAACGGGGAGGCTTCGGGAATGGGGTTGGCCTGGGAGCGGAAAGACGCAAGCGGAGGCGTTGTGGCTGAAAGGGGTTTGTCGGAGGTGGGGTCAACTGGGTTGTGGGGGCTCGGGTTGACCTTGGGCGATTTCGACGGCGAGGTCGTTCATCCGGAGGCAGTGGGCTCGTGAGAGCGTGGTGTTGGCCGGAAGGCCAAGCGAGACTATCAGGAGGCGCCCCTCTGAACAGAGCTCGAAGTCCCGGGCGGCAGGCTTGAAGCGCTCTCCGAAGGCCTCGTGAGTGATCAGGATGATCTTTGCGCCGAGCGCCTCGGCCTCGTCGCGAATCGCTTTCTCGTCGGGAGAGATGAAGGGGGAGACAAGGACAGTCCCTTGGGCGGCGCCGGCAAGCCAACGGCTTCTGTTGTTAAGTTTTTCCTCAGGAGTGAATTTCGAACTAACTTTCACTGCCTCTTTGTCGGGGTTCCGGAAAAGAAAGAGGTTGCCGTAGGCTTCATATTGCCGGTTGCCGATTGTTACCCTTCGGGTTCGCTGAAAGAACCGGGGAAACTGTCGGCGCATGGCTAACCGATGGGGATTCTCGATGATGTAGCGATAGAGGGTGTCGAGGGAGCGGTTATCGTAAAGGGGCTTGTCGCAATAGCCGATTTCGAACAGCTCCTCTTCTGTTATGGGTCTGCCAACTCTTCTCGAGAATTTGGTTGTAATTTTATTCTTAAGGGAGTCGATGTAGAAATCCAAGTGTTTTTCGTCTCGAAATAGTATTTGGAGAAGGATGTGGACATGGTCAGGCATCACACAAAATTGGTGAAGTTTTATGATCGGGAATTCATAGGGAAGGTGGATAATGCTCTTGGCGATAATTTGGCCGAGAGGAGACTCCTTGATAGCGGCGCAACCTGGAGAACCGGGAGGAATTTGAGCGTTTCCCACAACGGAGCCGAAACTTTCGCAACGCTTTGTTTTTTTAAGGATGATATGGTAGATAAACGGCGCGAAATAGTCATGACGAAACGCCCTCCGATGGTAGGAATGCTCTCTCGTCTCCTTTAAAGGTTTTATCTCTGACCAACTCATAAGTTATTAGGTTTAAAAAAGTTAGAAAAGCCGCGGTCCTCACCTTCGACAAACCTGCTTCGCGGGAAGGGCTAGGCGGGAGCAACGGCCCACACCTTCGACAAACCGACTTCGCGGGAAGGGCTAGCCGGGAGCAACGGCCCTCACCTCCGACAAACCGGCTTCGCGGGAAGGGCTAGCCGGGAGCCGCGGCCCTCACCTTCGACAAACCGGCTTCGCGGGGAGGTCTAGGCGGGAGCCGCGGCCCACACCTTCGACAAACCGGCTTCGCGGGGAGGTCTAGGCGGGAGCCGCGGCCCACACCTTCGACAAACCGGCTTCGCGGGGAGGGCTAGGCGGGAGCAACGGCCCACACCTTCGACAAACCGGCTTCGCGGAGCGACAAACCGGCTTCGCGGAGAGGGGCGGGGCCTGGTTTTTAGCCGCGGTCGAGGCTGCGGTAGGAGATGGCTTCGGACATGTGGCGGGCTTCGACGGTGGGCGAGCCGTCAAGGTCGGCGATGGTGCGCGCAACGCGCAGGATGCGGTCAAAGGCGCGGGCCGACATGTTGAGCTTGGTCATGCGGTCTTTCAACAAGGCAAGCCCTTCGGCATCGGGCCAGGCGTATTTCCTCAACAGGCGCGAGCCGATCTGTGCGTTGCAGTAGATCCCCGGCTCGTCTTTGTAGCGCTCCTGCTGTAGCTGGCGCGCTCTGACGACCCTCTCGCGGATCGCTGCCGAGGGCTCGCCCGGCTCTCTGTCGGCCATGGCGTCAAACTCAACCGGCATAATCTCAATCTGGATGTCGATGCGGTCAAGCAGCGGGCCGGAGATGCGGTTCATATACTTCGCCTGGGCGCCGGCCGGGCAGGTGCAGGGACGGGTCGGGTGCCCGTAGTAACCGCAGGGACATGGGTTCATCGAGGCCACCAACATAAACGAGGCGGGATAGTCGACCGTATATTTTGCGCGCGCAACCGTTATCACACGGTCTTCGATCGGCTGGCGCATGACTTCAAGGACATTGCGGGCAAACTCCGGGAACTCATCGAGGAAGAGGACACCGTTGTGGGCCAGCGAGATCTCGCCGGGCATCGGCGACGCGCCGCCTCCGACCAGCGCGACGGGCGAGACGGTATGGTGGGGAGTCCGGAAGGGTCGCTTGGTCATCAGCATCGAACCGCGCGAAAGCTTGCCGGCGACCGAATGGATCTTGGTCGTCTCCAGTGCCTCGCCGAGACTGAGTGGTGGGAGAATCGAAGGCAGACGTTTGGCCATCATCGACTTGCCCGCTCCCGGAGGGCCAATCATTATCAGGTTGTGACCTCCGGCACAGGCGACTTCAAAAGCTCGCTTTACACTCTCCTGCCCTTTGACCTCGGCAAAGTCGAGATCGAACTGCTCGGATTCTTCGGCGAAGATCCGCCGTGTGTCTATTACCGTCGGTCTGGGAGCGTCCTCCATGCCGGCAAGGACCGCGACTGCCTCGTTGAGGGTGCGGACTCCGTAGACTTCGAGGTTGTTGACCACAGCCGCTTCGGTGACGTTAGCCTCCGGTACGATCAGCTTCTTGATGCCCATAGACCGCGCCTTGACGGCTATCGGGAGCGCGCCGCGGACCGGGAGGACGGAGCCGTCGAGAGAGAGCTCGCCGATGACCATACAATCGGCCAGGTCCGGGAAGTCATGGTAGCCGGCGGCGGCGATGATGCCTATGGCGATCGGGAGGTCAAAGCCCGCACCCTCCTTCTTTATATCGGCCGGGGCGAGGTTGATTAGTACCCGGTATCGGGGAAAATGTATTCCCTGCTGGGTGAAGGCGGCAGCGATTCGCGAATAGGCCTCGCGCACGGCCGTGTCGGCCATGCCGACGATTGTGAACTGGGCGCCGCGTTCGATAAAAGTCTCGACGATCACGGGCAGGGCGTCGATACCGCAGATTGAGGCGGAATATAGCTTGGAGAGGAGCGGGCGCTTATCTTGATTCTGTTCGGAGGCCATGGCGGTTATTTCATTGCGGTTTTCAGGTGGTCTAAGGCTTTGTTGATATTGTCTCCCCGATAGAGGACCTCCCCCTTTGGGCCGAAGACGACGAAGGTACGGTATGCGCCGACCCCGAGTTTGATTGCCTGGGTATCGGCCGGCCCGTCGGGCCACCATCCCCGCTTGACCGTCCCGAGCGAATCGAAGCGGAGGGCGTTCAGCCATCGGTTTGAGTCGGGGTCGAGACAGATGTCGGCTATCAGGAGACGCGTGGAGTCGGCGCGGTGACGGCGTGCGAGATTGCGGAGCGAGTCTACGAACTCATGGCGCCGCGGATCGCCGAGGTGATAGAAAGAGATAAACGAGGCCTTCCGCCCTTTGACGGCGAGATTGAAGACATCTTTCCCTTTCTCAGGGGTGCGGACCTTCAGCCGCGGGAACTTTTCCTTGCCGGGGGCCAGAATGGCCTTCCCGTCGTTGTCGAAACTAAGGGGCGCGGGCGCCATCAGGTCGGGCATCGCCACCATATCGACGAAAGGAGACTTCCTCAGCTTGGAGCCCATCGTGTTCCAGAGGCGCACGAAACCTTCCGGATCTTGCGCGCGGTCATACCAGAGAAGCAGCAGGAGAGGATTGATCTCCGAGTCCTTGTTTTTCTCGACAAACGAGGCGACGGCCTCGTTTGTCGATTCCGGATTCCGCTCTTCGAGAAGGCGGAGGTTGGCCGACTGCCACTCGTTAAGGCGGTCGGTCAGTTTGTTGCCCCGGATTGTCCATGTCAAGGGTTGCGTGTTGTCTCCGGTGATCTTTATATGATCGCCGCGCTCGGCATAGAAGCAGGTTTCGGGAAGATTGCCGTTCGGGCGGTAGATATAGACGACCGTCGGGTTGATTGTCGGGCATTCTATCGAGAATTTCCCGAGGTGAATCGGGGCGGCGCTTTCGATCCAGCGTCCTCCCTTGCGGTCTGAGGCGTAATATACGAGCTGATAGTTCGCCTCGACGTCGGGGTTCATGTCGAACTCGATTTCAAACGACTTTCCGCGACAGCTCGAGACGAGGAGTATGAGTAAAAAGGCCGAGAGCCTAAGGACAATCTTCATGACCCCAAAATTACTAAATATTTTTCAAAACGAACAGCTCCGCCGTGCCGAAAAGGGAAGGCGGAGCTGTGAAAAGAGATGACTGTGGGGATCAGTCTTTATATTTCTTGAATATAATCGACGTGTTGTGGCCGCCGAAACCGAAGGTGTTGCTGAGGACAGCGTTAATTTCGCGTTTCTGAGCTTTGTTGAAGGTGAAGTTGAGTTTGTAGTCAACTTCGGGATCGTCGTCGCCCTCTTCGTGGTTGATCGTGGGGGGAACGACACCTTCTTCGATAGCTTTGACGCTGAAGAGACCCTCGAGGGCGCCGGCGGCACCGAGGAGGTGGCCGGTCATCGACTTGGTCGAGCTGAGGTTCATCTTATAGGCGTGGTCGCCGAAGACCTGAACGACAGCTTTTGCCTCCGAGATGTCACCGACGGGAGTCGAGGTTCCGTGGAGGTTGATGTAGTCGATGTCTTCAGGCTTCATGCCGGCGTCGCGGAGGGCACCTTCCATCACCAGACGCGCGCCGAGACCTTCGGGGTGGGTTGCGGTGATGTGGTATGCGTCGGCGCTCATGCCGCCGCCAGCGACTTCGGCATAGATATGGGCGCCGCGTGCCTTGGCGTGTTCGAGTTCTTCAAGCACGAGTGCAGCCGCACCTTCGCCGATCACGAAACCGTCTCGCGAGCCCGAGAAGGGACGCGAAGCGCCTTTCGGGTCGTCGTTGCGGGTCGAGAGGGCCTTCATCGAGTTGAAGCCACCGACACCTGCGGGGAAGACGGCGGCTTCGGCGCCACCGGCAACGATAGCATCGGCATATCCGAGACGGATCGCGTTGAAGGCGTCGACCAGAGCGTTGTTCGAAGAGGCACAGGCCGAAACGGTCGCGTAGTTGGGGCCGTGGAAGCCGTGGTCAATCGAGATCTGGCCGGCAGCGATGTCGGCGATCATCTTGGGGATGAAGAAGGGGTTGTATTTGGGGCCCTTGTCTTTGTTGAGGGCATAATATCCGGCTTCCTCCTCGAAAGTGTGGAGACCACCGATACCGGCGGCGAAAATGACTCCGACACGGTTCTTGTCGATGCCTTCGTTTTCGAGGCCTGCGTCTGCGATGGCTTCGTCGGCCGCCACGATGGCATACATCGCGTAGAGGTCGAGGGTTCTGGCCTTCTTGCGGTCAAAGTGTGCGGCGGGATCGAAATCCTTCACCTCACACGCAAACTTGGTCTTGAAAAGTTCAGCGTCGAAGTGGGTTATGGGGCCGGCGCCGCTGACGCCGTTCTTGGCGTTCTCCCAGGTTGTGGCGACGTCGTTGCCGATGGGAGTCAGAGCGCCGAGGCCGGTCACTACTACTCTTTTAAGTTCCATAAGAACGGGGGTAGATTAGTTAAAGAAAATCGGCCGGCCGGGTGACGGCGGCCGATGATGGGTGGAGATTCCTTCCGGCTCGGAGAGGGAGCGCAGCGGGAAAGGCTTGATTAAGCCTGGTGCTCCTCGATATAAGCGACAGCGTCGCCTACGGTTGTGATCTTCTCGGCATCCTCATCGGGGATTGTGATACCGAACTCTTTTTCGAACTCCATGATGAGCTCGACAGTGTCGAGAGAGTCTGCACCGAGGTCTTTGCTGAATTCAGCTGCGGGAGTTACTTCGTTCTCGTCTACGGTGAGCTTATCAACGATGATAGCCTTCACTCTGTTTTCGATTTCTGACATTGTCTTTTGGCTTTATTTGTTAGTATTATTTACTATGTTATTGAAAATCAGCAATTTCAGTTTGCCAACCTTCGCCCGAAGTGGCCGGATACGGCCTCTTTGGACTACAAAGTAAATCATTTATTTCCAAATACTAAAATATTTGGCCAAAAATCGCACAAAATTTTGCAATGTGTGCAGTTTTTCCTCCTCACTCCCCTTTCGACCAAGAAAACCCTCACACCTCTTTTCGCGTTAACAAAAACGGGGGGAGGAGTTCCGATTCCACTGTTAACTATATCTGTCCCCGACCTTCTGATCATGAAAATCTACATCAAGAATATCGACCGATACATCCCCTTCGCCGGGGGTGAAAGCCTTCTCGACGTTGCCCGCCGTCTAGATACCCCTCTCGACTTCGAGCCGATCTGCGCGCGCGTGAATAACAAGACCGAATCACTCTCCTATCCCCTGTTCTCGCCCAAACAGGTCGAGTTTGTCGGAATCGAGGCCCCCGACGGTTACCGGACCTACATCCGCTCGCTGTGTATGATGCTCTTCAAGGCCGTGACGGTCGAGGCTTCGGGTCTGTCGTTGAGAATCGAGCACTCGGTTTCGCGCGGATACTTCTGCCGTCTCTTCTCGCAGGAGACCGGACAGGCCGCCGACTGCCCCGATGAACTTATCGAGCGCCTCGAGAGACATATGGCCCGCCTCGTGGAGAAGGATCTTCCGTTTGTCCGCAAGGAGAGACTGACCGAAGATGCCCTCAAGACCTTCCGTGAAGAACACCTCGACGACAAGGTCCTCCTTCTGGAAACGACCGGCTCGCTCTACACGACCTTCTACCGGCTCGACGGCCTGACCGACTCATACTACGGCCCTCTCGCTCCGAGCACGGGGTGCTGTCCCACCTTCGCCCTCGTCCCGACCCACGACGGTTTCCTCCTCATGGGTCCCGACCAGAAGGATCCTTCGCGTCCTCGCATCCCCGAACCGCAGGAGAAGATGTTTCGCGCCTTCGCCGACTATCAGGAGTTCAACCGCGTGGTCAAGGTCAGCACCATCGGTCAGCTCAACCGTGAGGTTAAGGAGCGCCACACGGCCGAGCTCATCAATGTCGCCGAGGCGATGCACAATAAGTATCTCGGCCGGATAGCCGATGCCATCGCCCGTCGCCACGACGAGGGTGGCGCCCGTGTCGTTCTGCTCGCCGGTCCCTCCTCTTCGGGAAAGACCACGACCACCAAGCGTCTGGCCATCCAGCTGATGACCAACCTCAAGGTCCCCAAGATGATCTCGCTTGACGACTATTTCGTTGACCGCAGCATCACACCGCGAGACGAATCGGGCGACTACGACTACGAATCGCTCTATGCCCTTGACCTCGAGCGCTTCAATTCAGACCTCACCCGGCTCCTCGCCGGCGAGACCGTCAACATCCCGACCTACAGCTTCGAGACCGGAACGCGCATCGAACGAGAGAAGCCCCTCTCGCTTGGGAAAGACGATATCCTCTTGATCGAGGGTATCCACGGTCTCAACCCCGAGCTCACCCGCTCAATCCCCGACAGTCAGATCTATAAGGTCTATGTCTCGGCGTTGACAACTCTCGGAATCGACGAGCACAACTGGATATCGCCCAACGACAACCGCCTTCTGAGGCGAATTGTCCGCGATTACCGCTACCGCCACACCAGCGCACTGGACACCATCCGCCGCTGGCCAAGTGTCCGCCGTGGCGAAGAGAAATGGATCTTCCCCTATCAGGAGAACGCCGACGCTACCTTCAACTCCTCGTTGCTCTTCGAGCTCGGGGTGATGAAGACCTTCGCCGAGCCCCTCCTGCAGGAAGTTCCCCACAATGTTCCCGAATATCGCGAGGCTAACCGTCTTCTGCGCTTCCTTAGCTACTTCGCCGCCATCCCCTCCGACCAGATTCCCTCGACCTCTCTTCTCCGAGAGTTCCTCGGCGGCTCTTCGTTCCATTATTGATACCCCTATCCACGCATAAAGAAGGGACATCGCGACCGGATCGCGATGTCCCTTCTTATGTAGGGGGGGAGGGTCAGATTAATGTTCGAGAGTCACCCGACGCGGAGCGAGGTTGATCGAGGGGATCACGCCCGCTTTGATCAGCGATGAGGGGTGGTTGCCCAGACGGCGCTGAGGGGTATTCACAGCCTCGATGCCCGGACGCGGCGAATAGCCGGGACAGGTCGACGGGGTGGTGAAACGAAGCTCGGTGACCTTGCCCCATTTGCCGTCGATATTCTTGGCGGCCGCGAGAGCGACATAGTCGGTCGAGAGGTTCAGCTGATATTCGCCGACCTGTTCTCTGTACTGGAACCAACCTACGAACGGCATATCGGGATCGGAGCAGAGCTCCGACTGAATAGCCTCTTTGTCTGCGTCATAGACCGAAGCCAGATAGACGATCATGCGGTAGCATGAAGCCTGGTCGTTGGGGGTGAAGCGGATAGCCTGGGTCGGAAGTATCTCGCCGCCCCAGTCGGAGGCCGTAAACGATTCCAGACGGATAGCCACTGACGCCTCGCCTTTGCCTCCGAGCGACTCGGTCGAGAATTCATAGGTCTCGTAGGGAGCGAAGTTGCCTTTCTTGTCGGTCATGGCCACAAAGACCTCATAGTCAGTGTTGGGAGCCATTTCGTTCCATGTGTTTTCGACCGGACCGTGGTATTCGATTCCCCACATCTTGATCATCTCGTTGAAATTCGAGAAGCCGAACATGGGGGCGAACTGTTCGTACTGAGCCTGCATGGTTCCCTTCTCTCCGGCTACCATCCAGTATGACTGAACGTCGCTGTTGGGAGTGAACTGGACCGTGAACGAGTCGAGCGTCTTCGAGACGAGTTTGGCATCCACATGGGGATTGCCGACGATCGGCGGAGCGGGAGTCTCGAAATCGGCGCGGAAGACGCCCGCCTCGACTCCATACATGTCCATACCGATTGTGATCACCGAGTACTTGCTGTCCGGGTTGAGCTCGATACCGGAGAGCTGGCCGTTGTTGAAGTCCTCGTAGAGGGTCGGGACATTCTCTGGCGGCAGGCTGTTGATATAGCGGATGGCGTTGGGGTCGTTTCCGAGCTGGTTGGCGATTGTCTGCGGAAGAACGGCCAGACGGTAAGACCGGCACTCGGGGGTCATGCGGATCGTCAGTCGGAGCGTGGTGAGGCTCACTTCGTTGACGGTCACCTCGGCGAGGACATCGCCGTCAACGCGGGCGAAGCTCATGTCTTCGACATAGTCGATCACGAAGCCCTTTGTCACACCCCCTTTGTCAGTCACGAGAACGCGGTTGGGATTAGCCTCTTCGGCGTGGGCCACACTTGCCGACAGTGTCAGCAGAGAGGCCATGAACATAGAAAACTTTTTCATTTCTTGATAAACTTGAGGGTTGTACGGCCTACGGTCACGAAATAGAGGCCGGGGGTGAGGGTGGTGACATCGAGAGCTTCGCCGCGCCATTCGGCGACGCGGAGCTTCAACTCACCGTTGAGCGATGTGATCACGAGCGAGGCGCAGTCGGAGTCGAGGCCCGAAATTTCAAGCCGCTCCCCGACCGGATTCGACAGAAGACGCAGGGGCGACTCGGCGGTGACGGTGTTCACTCCCGTTCCGGGGGTGAGAAAAGCGAGCGTGGCGAAATGGCCATACTTGAAAGCGCTTTTGCGGGTGTCACCTTCGAAGAACTCGACGCCGTCTGAGGCGAAGCGGATCTTGCTGTCGAGGTTGACGGGGACACTCCCGACGAGGCCGCCGTCTCCATTTCTGGCAATCACCCGCACGCCGTCGTCATCTGTCGCTCTCGCGCCGACGGCCATAGCCGCCAGCGCGAGGAGTGTGAGAAGTCTTGCAGGTTGGTTCATAGATAAATAGTTAGGTTTGTATAAGAAGCTCCCTCAAGAAAGGAGGGGCTGAAAGAAACGTCCCGTTTAGAGGAACGACAGGTTGTAGGCTGCGAATTCGAGGTCGGATTTCGCGCGCTTGAGAAGCGACTGGTCGAGACGGACGGCCTGGCGGAGGTTGGTCATCACCATGTTCTCGTTGTTTGTGCGCGCGCCGAGAACGGCGGTCAGGTAGTAGGTGGTTGCGTCGGGAACGGCGATCTTCGACAGAATCGAGCGGGCGCCGCTATAGTCCTTGGCCAGGATGCGGGCGAGGGCCGCGTTGTTGGTGTTCGAATCGCCGAAGGCATTCTCGGCCTTCGAGAGCTCACCCTGCGAGAGATAGTAGACACCGAGGGCATCGGCAGCTTCGGGAACGCCGGCCGCGGCGCCGAACTGTTCGTTGGCCTTCTGATATTCACCGTCAAGAAGCGAAAGGAGGCCCTGGTTCATCTCGACCTCCTTCGAGGCGGGATTCATGCGCGAAGCGATATTGAAGTTGTTGCGTGCCGAGGTGTAGTCGCCTGCGACATACTGCGTCAGACCGAGGTTGTTGTATCCGCGATAGTCGTTGGGGAAGAGCTCGGTGGCCTTGCGGTAGATCTGCTGCTTGCGGGTGTTGTCGTCGGTGAGGGTGGCGACATACAGGATCTCGTCGACCGTCAGCTTAGAGGGGTCGGTGTTGTAGAGGTCGATCAGCTCGACGTCGCTCTTTCCGAGGACGTTGATCTTGGCGATCACTTTCGAGTAGCGGAGCTGGGGGAGAATCTGGTCGGCCAGCTCGTTGAAGACAACCGAGAGGTTGCGGATCTCGCGCTCGCGCTGTTCGGGATCGTTATACATTGACAGAACGCTCAGAATCAGATCCTTGTCCTGGATGTTGCTCTTCTCGACGAGGTTCTTGAATCCCTCCCAGTCTTCGGGGGTAAACGAAGAGGTGAGTTCGCCGAACTCGGTGATCTTGTCTTTCTTCAGCTGGCCCTCCACGAGAGCGGTGGTGTTCTTTTCGCGTTTCTCGGCGAGCTGGGTGTTGAATTCGAGCGAGCCCTCGGGCGAGGCGTATGAGTTGACGGTCAGGCCGGCGATCTCCATGTTGGCGGCGGCGTTGGCCTCCTGGAGACGGCGGTTGAGGTCTTTGTAATCTTCTTTGTTGGTCTCGGTGGCGCGTATGTTGGCCTGGTTCACGAGGAAGCGTATGTCGGCGCTATATGTCTCCTCGATTACCTTCTGGAACTTGTCGGCGGCGACAGCCGGCTTCACGGTGGCGGCCGATGCGAGCGTAGAGGTGGCGATCACACCTTCGCCGACTTTCACACGCGGAAGGGTGTACATCTTTCCGTTCTGGTCGACGCTGAAGTCGAGATAGAGGTCGCTGTGGGCCATTTCGGGCTGATAGTCAGCACGGAAGGGGATTGTCACCGTGCCGCCGCGCTGATAGGAAACGACCTGGCCGTTTGCACGGACGTCTTCACCCTGGATGGTGACGGGCTGTCCCTTCACCTCACCGACGTCGACACCCTCGTTCCACGCGAGCACGGGCGTTGCGGTCACTTTGGCGTTCTTGACCATAAATTTGGCGGGCAGGTTACCCGTCACGGTTGCCGGGACGGTCTGTCCCACGGTCTCGAGCGGGGTCGGAGTTGTCGAGAAATAATCGGCCTTGAACTGCGCGAGTTTCTTCGAGCAACCGCCCGAAATCAGGAGTGCGCCTCCGAGGCAGAGATAAACGATCTTGTTGTTCATAAAAGTTTATGTTAATTATATGTTTTTCTTCAAGTTAGGGCTCATCGGCGAACACCCTTGTCGAGCATCATGTGCTTGACAAGCAGGCGCGCTCGGATCGGGAGCGAGGAGACGAAGACGATGGCCAGACGGTTTGTCAGTCCGTTGATATACTGCATCTTCCCTTTCAGCAGACGCGAGACTGCTTTCTCGGCGAAGACCTCCGGACGCGCTATGGCGCCGAGTTTGAGGGCCAGACGCGTCAGTTTCGGCGAGAGGCCGAAGAGATTGGTCGCTATTCCCCCCGGGCAGGCAACCATCACCCGCACCCCGCTTTCTCGCAGTTCGTAGCTCAAGGAGCGCGAGAAGACACGCAGAAAAGCCTTTGTAGAGGCGTACATCGCCAGACCGGGCATCGGCATCCAGCACGACATCGACGACATGTTCAGTATGTATCCCTTACGGTTGGAGACCATCCGCTTCCCGAAGATTTGGCAGAGGTCGACGACAGCGCGCATGTGGAGATCAATGAAGGCGTTTAGCTTCCCCTCGGAGGTCTCCAGAACCGGAGCGAAGCTGAAGATGCCGGCGTTGTTGATCAGGATATACGGTTCGAGCCGGCGCGCTTCGAGAAACGACATGAGCCTCATCGCCGAGTCGGGCTTCGTGAGGTCGAGTCTGACGGGCCAGGTCCTGACGCCGAAGGCACGCGCGACCTCGTCGGCGCGCGCCGTGACCGCGTCGCCGTCGATGCTGACCATAACCAGGTCGGCACCCCGGCGCGCGAGCGCACGACAGAATTCCGTCCCGATTCCGCCGTCGGCACCGGTGACGATCGCTATCTTTCCTCTCAAGGATTTCTTCGTCTTCATCTCCAATCGGTCTTTTTCGTTCACGATTTCAAGTCGCGCTCGCGGATCTTGTCTATCTCGCGCAGAATCCCCTTCGGGAGCTCGTCTTTCACATGGTGGTGACATGCCATCTCGCGCGAGTACATGCGGGCGATACAGTAGTTCACATGGTCACACCCGCAGGCATGGTCGGCTTCGGCCGCGATCCGGTTGACGAAGTCCGGCTCGTTGAGCAACGCGCGTCCCATCTGGACAAATTCGAAGCCCGAGTCCATGACCTTGCGCGCCCCGGCACCGTCGATCACCCCGCCGACATACACCAGCGGCAATCCCAGCGCCTCGCGGAATTTCAACGCATCCTCAAGGAAGAAGAGGGGCTTGAACTTCTCGTCGCGGATCATCAGCTTCCCGACCGCACGGACCCCGTACTTCAGCCACAGCTGCTTCATGTAGTAGGTCATCGTATAGATCGGCATCTCGCCGCGCATCACATACATCGGCGCCTTGCTCACGAACCCGCCCGAGAGAACCAGCGCGTGCGCGCCGAGTTGCTCGAGCTCCTTGGCGACCGTCAGACAGTCGTCTATCTCCAGACCCCCCTTGAAGCCGTCGCGCATGTTGGTCTTCACGAGCACCCCCATGTCCGAGCCGGCCGCTTTCATGACCTCGTCCATGACCATGCGCATGAAGCGCATGCGGTTGTCGAGCGAGCCTCCGAACTTGTCGCGCCTGTGGTTGGTGTATGGCGACAGGAACTGCGAGATGAGGTAGCCGTGGCCGGCGTGAACCTCAACGCAATCGAAGCCGGCGTCGCGCGCGGTGCGGACAGCGTCGCCGAAGTCGCGCGCGAGCTTGACGAGCTCGTCCTTCCTCAGCCCGCGGACAATGGTCGGCGAGTAGAGATTGAAACCTGTCGAGGCCCCTACGGGCACACCCCCGGCCGTCGAGATATGGGTCATGTTTCCGCAGTGGCCGATCTGAATCGAAGCCTTCGCGCCGGCGCGGTGGATCCCGTCGGTGATTCGCCGAAGAGGTTCGACGATCTCCGGCCGCAGCCACAGCTGTGTCTTGAACGAGAGGGCCGAGCGGCAGACTCCGGCATAGGCCAGGGTCGTCATCCCGACGCCACCCTCGGCCACCGACCAGTGGTAGCGCGCGAGCTTTTCGGTCGGCCCGTTCTCGCTTCCCATCCCCTCGAAGGCGGCCGAACGGATCGTGCGGTTCCGCAACTCGACGGGACCTATTTTGGCTGGAGTGAACAGTATGTCTTTCATGAGGTTGGGTTCAATAGATGAAAGGTATGATATAGCGGCGCCCGAGCTTCACATACTCCTCGCCGAACTCGGTGACATAGCGGTTGTGGAGCGACTTGGCGCGCGGCCCGAGGTTGGCGAAGGTCCACAGGAGGAAGATCAGACCCGGAAGCGACCACGTGAGGATCGCATATCCGCTCCACTCGATCACCTCGCCCAGATAGTTGGCCGAGGTCACATATCTGAACATCCCACCGCGGGGGATATAGTGGCGCGTGTCGCCGGGTTTGCGGAGATGGCGGATGATATAGTCCGAGTGCCAGTTGATGGCCATACCGACAAAGAAGATGACCGTCCCGATGATGAACACCGGCGACCACAGCCACGAAACCGGATAGCGGTCAATCGGCGCCACATAGAAGAGCCACCCGCCGATCATGTAGGCGTTTACCAGATTGAACGTGATTCCCATCAAGACGATCGCCAGCGGCATCCGCGACTTCCCCTTGATCAGCAGCGGGAAGATGAACGAGCGCTGGAAATAGTGGAACAGAAACAGCGACGCCATCACGGCCGGGGCTGCCTCCCCGCGGCGCGGCGAGCAGAGCCAGATGGCCAGCATGGCGAAGAAGACCGGGGCCTCCATAAGGATCCAGCCCACCCGGTTCGGGACCGACGGCCCCCACTTCGGCGAGTAGGCCATGCCGTAGCCGGCCGTGATTTTCTGGAGGGCGAAGAAGACGATGACGGCCAGCGCGATCATCGTGTAGCAGACCGGATAGAAGATATCGGGAGAAAACATCAGTTCTTGAGTTTGGGATATGCGATGCGCGTGTGGTAGATCGTTGCCAGACGGCGCTTGAAAGTGTTCTTGATTTTCTGGATATCGCGGAAGGATATCGGACTCTCGTTGAAGAGGCCGTCTTTGATCTGCGAGTCCACGATTCCGTCTACCAGCCGGTCGATGTTCTCCTGTGAGTAATCGCTGAGCGAGCGCGAGGCGGCCTCGATGGCGTCGGCCATCATCAGGATGGCCGTCTCTTTCGACTGCGGGTTCGGGCCGGGATAGCGGAACTTCTCGGGGTCGACATTCTCGGCTCCGCGGTCGTTGACGGCCGTGTTGTAGAAGTATTTCGTCACTCCGCGGCCGTGGTGCTGGGAGATGAAGTCGCGGATCACCTGCGGGAGCTTCTCTTTCGAGGCCATATCGAGGCCGTCGGTGATGTGCGAGATGATCTTGTGGGCCGAGGTCTCGGGGTCGAGGCCGGCGTGGGGGTTGACGCCGTGTTGGTTCTCGGTGAAGAAGACGGGGCTCTCCATCTTGCCTATGTCATGATAGAGGGCGCCGGTTCGCGCCAGCTGAGTGTTCGCGCCGATCGCGCGGGCCGCTTCGGAGGCGAGCGTCGAGACCTGCATCGAGTGCTGGAAGGTTCCCGGTGCCTCCTCGGCCAGACGTCTGAGAAGCGGATTGTTGATATCCGACAGCTCTACGAGCGTCACGGTCGAAGTGAACCCGAATGCCTTTTCAATCAGCCAGATGAGGACATAGGCAAACGAGAGGAGGACGCTGTTGATGCCATAGCTCATCACCAGGCGCCACGAGAAGGTCGAGAGCGTACCCTCGGTCAGGAGTGTGACCGAGACGTAACAGATGATGTAGACGATGAAGGTTATGAAGGCGGTACGCAACAGCTGGGCGCGTTTGCTCAGTTGCCTGAGGCTGAAGGTCGCCAGCAGCCCGACGGCCAACTCGGTGAAGATGAACGGGAAGGCGAACGTCGCCACCAGGGCGGTGATCAGCACCGTGATCAAAAGCGAGAAAATCGCCGTCCGCGAGTCGAAGAAGACGAGGATGATGATCGGGACAGCCGCGAACGGTACGAGCGACAGGCCTGTGGCGAAGAGCTCGAACATCTCGATCGCGAAGACGATAAACAGAGTGATGAAACTCATCAGGAACCCCATCTTCTTTATGTCGGCCCAGAACGCCGGCCGGTAAAGCGCGAGGTAGATGTATAGGATCGTGATGCAGATGATGATGTAAAGGCCCTGACCGACAAGAAAGTAGGTGTGTTCCTTTCTTTCGCCGTGGCTCTCTTCGAGCATCTGCTGGTAAGTCTCGAGGTTGGTGTAGATCTGGGGGGTGATGATCTCGCCGCGGTCAACGATTCTCTGCCCCTTCTTGATCACGCCGAGAGCGGCGCTGACGTTCAGGTACTCCTGCTTGCGGAATTTGTTGTCAGACGCGGTGTCGAGCGTGACGTTGGGCACCAGGGCGCGGGTGATGACGTCGGCCACCTGTGGCGAGAGGCGTTTCTGACCTTTCGAGGTGGCGACGTAGGCCGAGTCGATCTGCTCGAATGCCTTGATCGGCGAGAGAAGCGAGCTCGCGTCGACCTCCTTGACCGAATTGGCCTCGGGAGTCGCGGCGCTGATCCTGACTTTGGTCATGTTGCGCTTGTGGAGGTCGTCATAGAGCGACGAGCTGACGATTCCGTCCTCATAGGCCTTGGTCAGCAATCCCGTCAGCCGGGCGCACTCTTCGAGCGATAGACCCAGACCGCGAAGTGAGGTCGTGAAGCGCTCCATGTTGTTGATTCCCGTCTCTTTGTTGTAGATCACGAACGGAACGAACCGGGCGTCGACGCTGTCGCGCAGTATGCGGGCCGAAGCCGAGTCGCGCATGATCGGCATGTCGAAATCGGCCGTCAGCAGAGCGTAGCGCCACGGCTGATTGAGCTCGTAGGTGAAGCTCTGACGGTCGGCAAACGGAAGCACGAGCAGAATGACAGCTGTCATCGCGGCCGCGAAGAGGACGCGCATCCACCCGGGGCGGCTGAGCAGTCTCTTTTTCTCGCTATCGGGATTATTCATTGGTCTTGGGTTTTCGTTTCTTGAGTGAGGCGTGGCGGAAGATGATCTTCACGCAGTCGCCGCTTTGGAGGGGATGGTCGGGCCCAACGAGGTCGTGGCCGATCTGACCGGCCAGACACCCTTTGCCCATATCGGAATGGATGGCGTAGGCCATGTCGCGCACCGTCGCCCCCGAAGGGAGGTTGATGACCTCGCCTTTGGGCGTGAGGACGTATATGTCGGGCGAGAAGAGGTTCAGTTTGACGGTCGCCAGGAAGTCGAGAGCCGTCGGCGAGGGGGCGGCCAACGTGTCTTTCACGCGTCCCATCAGCTGTTCGAACTCGGCCGAGTCGGTGCCGATCACTCCGGTCTTGTATTTCCAGTGGGCCGCATATCCGAGTTCGGCAATTTCATCCATTCTCCGCGAACGGATCTGGACCTCGACCCAGTGGTCGCCGGGACCGCGGACAGTCAGATGTGTCGCCCGGTAGCCGTTGGCCTTCGGGTGTCGAGCCCAGTCGCGACGGCGCCCCTCGTGCTCCTCGAAGAGGGAGGTGACGGCGTCGGCGATCCGCATGCAGTCGTCGGCCTCGGCCTCGGGATCGTCGCCCGGAGCCTCGAAGATCACGCGCAGGGCGTAGACATCAAACACTTCACTGAAGGGGATATCCTTCTTCTTCATCTTGCGCCAGATGGAGTACGGGCTCTTCACCCTCGCCTTGATCTCGAATTCATAGCCGAGTTCGCGTAGACTCTCTTCGAGCGGAGCCTTGACGGCGCGGATGATGGCCATCCTCTCCTGTTCGCTTTCGTTGACCATCCCGGCTATCTCGGCCTGGACCTCGGGGTGGATGCAGGCGAAGGCCCGCTCCTCAAACTCGCGCTTGAGCGCGTAGAGTCCGAGGCGTTCGGCCAGCGGGGCGTAGACATAGAGGGCCTCGCGGGCGATACGCTGCTGTTTTTCGGGCGCGATGGCCGTCAGGTCGCGCATGTTGTGGATCCGGTCGGCCATCTTGATTATCACGACGCGGACGTCGGCGTTCATCGACAGGAGCAGAGACCGGAACTTGTCGGCCTCCTCTTCGGCCTCGGCGCTGAAGATGCCACCCGAGATCCGCTCCAGATTGGCCACGATGTCGGCCACCGAGTCCCCGAAATTGAGACGGAGCTCGTCGACAGTCGTGCGCCCCGAGCGGAGCACCTCATGAAGCAACGCCCCCATGATCGACGTCGACCCCAGTCCGAGCTCGCGGCTGATTATCAGCGCTACCTCGAGCGGATGGGTGATCAGCGGCTCCCCGTTGCGTCGGCGTTGCCCGGCGTGACAGCGCGCGGCCATACGGAACGCCCGCCCGATCACGTCTATCTTGCGTCTGTGGTTGCTGGCGAGATATTCGTGTTCGAGGGTGCGGAACCTCTTGTCTATGTCGAGCCGTTCGGCCTCGGTCAGTGTGGAATCGATCATCAGTTCTTTCTCCCGGCGGCGGTCGCCCATCTGCATGGCCGATCCGTCCCGCTTTAATTTGGCGAATTTACAAAAAATTCTTCATATCCGCAAAACGACAGACACCGCCGTGACACTTTACGCGTCGCGGCGGTGAGACCGGTTATAGAAAAGGGGGGATTGTTCAGTCCTTGTAGGGCGACTCTTCGTTGAGCGCCTCGAAGTAGCAGTCGGCCACTACCATCCACTCTTCGAGAGAGCCGGCCTGTGTGAAGCCGTCTTCTTCAGAGGGGGCGCCCAGATCGCCGGGGGCTACGTTGGGAGTCAGACAGACAACCGTCGGACGTACCTCCGTGTCGGGGTCATAGAAGTTGTCGATATTGGCGCGCTTGCACTCCTCGTCGATCAGATAGAGCTGGTCGCCAGAGACATACAGACCCGTCACGCGG
The DNA here is from genome assembly GCA_964615915.1 of uncultured Sangeribacter sp. Lineage (GTDB taxonomy): Bacteria > Bacteroidota > Bacteroidia > Bacteroidales > Muribaculaceae > Lepagella. The sequence goes on along the minus strand of CAZTSQ010000008.1, from coordinate 6,018 downwards.
AGCACCTTCCCGTTCTCGAGAGTGACCGAAGGGATGTAGTGGAAGCCTGCCGACGAAAGGTCCCAGATGATGGCCGCCATATTGCGGTCGAGCATATTCTTCTTGAGGTTCTCCTTAGCCTGGCTGAGGAGAGCGCTGACGTTCTGATTTGTGTTTTCCATAATTCTGTTTTTTTCTTTTTAAACCAATTTCCGCTCCGAAAGGTTCACCCTCCCCATTCCCCATTCCTCCTTCCTAATTCCCGATTCCTTTGCCCGTCTCCCCGAGATTTGTTAATTTTGCACCATGAATTCCCCCCAGGCCCAGGATACTCCGCGTCTGACCCTCCGGAAGAGCGCCAAGCTTCGCCACCGTTCGCTGATCGAGCGCGTCTTTTCGGAAGGCCATTCTCATTATGCCTATCCCATCCGTCTCTCGGCGCGACCTCTGAGCGACGACGAACTCCGGGCCAACTTCAAGGATCATGTACCCGACCTCATCGGGCCGCTTCAGATCATGCTGACCGTCCCGAAGAAGAAGCGCAAGCATGCGGTAGACCGTGTGCTGGTGCGCCGTCGTATCCGCGAGGCTTTTCGCCTCAACTGTCGCGAGTTGCGCGAGGCCGTCAGCGCCTCCGATGACATCCGCACCCTCTCGATTGCCCTCATCTATATCGCCGACAAGAACGAGAGCTACTCTAAGATCGAAAAGTCAATGAAAAAGCTCCTCGGCAAACTTCTGGCCACATGCAGTCCGACTCCCGACCGACCCTCAGAGGAATAGCCACCGCCCTGCTGGTTCTCCCGATCCGGTTCTATCAGCTTGCCATCTCCCCCCATCTCGGGGCGAACTGCCGCTTCACACCCACCTGCAGCCAATATGCCATCGAAGCTCTTCGCACCCACGGCCCGCTCAAGGGCCTATGGCTCGCCCTCAGACGCATAAGCCGCTGCCATCCCTGGGGCGGCAGCGGCTACGATCCCGTCCCTCCGAAGAAGGAATGACTCCTCCTCGGTAGAGAGGTTGCTAATGGCCCACTCAAAGTTTCAGGACCCTCTTTACGGTCTCCTCGATGGTCTTGCTCAACTCCGCCGGGTCTTCGCCGAGCGCTTCGGCGACACGGGTCAGGATCTCTTCGATGGGGAGTTCCGATTCGTCGGTCTCGACGAGCAGGCGGTCACGCGGAATCTCGGTTAATGCGTCCGGGTTGAACTTCTCCCCTATCGAGAGGTAGAAGCCGGCTTTGACAAGCATGCGCGCGACCGATGCCTTTCCGCGAAAGCCATGGATGATCCACGCCACCTCCGGCTTCAGCTCCTTTTTCAGGGCCATCACCTGCTCGTAGCCCTTCACACAATGAATTATCAAAGGTTTTCCGAGTCGCGATGCCGTCTCTGCCTGACGCTTGAACGCGTTCATCTGCACGGCCAGCACTGGCCCCTTCAGCAGGTCAAGTCCGCACTCCCCAATCGCCACAACCTCCGGCCGCTCTGCGATCCGCTCAAACACCTCCCACTCTTCCGCACTCGGTCCCGTCGCCCCCAACTCCCACGGATGAAACCCCACCGAGAATAGCCCCTGCAGTAGCGCCGGCTTCCAGCCGGTATCAAAAGCTCCCCCATCCGTCAGGTTTTTGAACAGCCCCGAAGCTTCAGCGAGGGTCAGACTGCGAAGCCCCGGCGAAGCCGGAGCTTCGCGCGCCCCGTCCTTATGCGTATGTACATCTATCATGGCTTACCGGTGACCAGTCCCTGAAGGTCATGGAGTTTGTTGAGCGCCTGGATCGGAGTCAGCGAGTCGATGTCGAGGTTGAGGATCGCGTCGCGAATCTGTGACAGCAGCGGGTCGTCGAGCTGGAAGAACGAGAGCTGATAGCCTTCGCGGCTTTCGCCCATCCCTCCGAGCGCCGCCTTTGTCACGTCGCCGGCCTTCATCTTCTCCCCCTCTTTGGTCGCTACGGCGGCCGTTTCGAGATGCTCGAGAACCTGGTTGGCGCGTTTGACAATCGACGGCGGCATGCCGGCCAGCTTGGCGACGTGGATGCCGAACGAATGCTCCGACCCTCCGCGGGCCAGCTTGCGCATGAACACCACCTTGCCGTTGAGCTCCTTGACCGAGACGTTGAAGTTGACGATCCGCTTGAAGCTCTTCTCCATTTCGTTGAGCTCGTGATAGTGGGTGGCGAAGAGAGTCTTGGGGCGGCAACGGCCGTTCTCGTGGATATGCTCGACGATCGACCATGCGATCGAGATGCCGTCGTAGGTCGAGGTTCCGCGTCCGAGCTCGTCGAAGAGTATCAGCGAGCGGGCGGTCATGTTGTTGAGAATAGAGGCCGCCTCGTTCATCTCGACCATGAACGTCGACTCGCCTGACGAGATATTGTCTGACGCCCCGACGCGCGTGAAGACCTTGTCGACGAGGCCGACCGTCGCCGCTTCTGCCGGAACGAACGACCCCATCTGGGCCATCAGCACAATCAGCGCCGTCTGGCGTAGAAGCGCCGACTTACCGCTCATGTTCGGGCCTGTAATCATCATTATCTGTTGCGAGTCGGGGTCGAGCAGTACGGAGTTGGCGATATATGGCTCGCCGGGGGGCAGTGTGCGTTCGATCACCGGGTGGCGCCCGTTGGTTATCGAGAGGGTCATCGACTCGTCGACCACCGGGCGGACATAGTTGAACTCGCGGGCGACCGTGGCGAACGACAGCAGGCAGTCGGCAGTGGCCATTGCCCGCGCACCGATCTGCATTGATGCGGCGTGCGCCCCGATATGGTCGATCAACTGCCAGTAAATCTCACTCTCGAGGGCCTCGATCCGCTCGCGGGCGTTCAGTATCTTCTGTTCCAGCTCCTTGAGCTCGGGGGTGATGTATCTCTCGCCGCTGGTCAGCGTCTGTTTGCGGATCCACTCTTCGGGAACCTTGTCCTTGTGGGTGTTGCGCACCTCGAGATAGAAGCCGAAGACGTTGTTGAACCCTATCTTGAGCGAGGCGATTCCGGTGCGCTCCGTCTCGCGGGTGCAGATGGCGTCGAGGGCCTCCTGCGAGTGGTAGGCCAGCTGGCGGAGCTCGTCGAGCTCGGGGCTGATGCCGGTCGCGATGACGTTCCCTTTGCTGAGAAGGGCCGGAGCGTCCGAGTTGATGCTGTGGGTGATGGTGTCGGCCACGGGTACGTCGTCGGTCATCTTCCCGACTATCTTGGCCAGGGTCTCGCTTCCGCTTTCGGCCAGCAGTCTGCGGGCTTCGGCCGCTCCTCTGATCGACTCGGCCAGCGAGAGGAGGTCGCGCGGTGTCGCGCGGCGGTATGACACCTTGCTGAGAAGACGCGTATAGTCGCCTATGCGCTTGAGGGCGTCTGTCAGCTTGTCGCGCAACTCGGGGTTGCGGAAGAAGTGGTCTACGGCGTCGTGGCGGAGGTTGATCTGCCCGACATCCAGCAACGGGAAGGCCACCCAGCCGCGAAGCTGGCGCGCCCCCATGGGGGTCAGCGTCCGGTCGAGGGCCTTGAGGAGCGAGAGGCCGTCTTCGCCGGCGTTGCTGTGAAGGAGCTCGAGGTTGCGGGCCGTGAAGCTGTCGAGTCTCATCGCGTCGCTCTCCTCGATGTTGCGCAGTGAGGTGACGTGGGCCAGATCGGTGTGGTTGGTGATGTCCATGTAGTGGAGCAACGACCCGGCGGCTATCACGGCCGCGCGTTTGCCGTCGACGCCGAAGCCCTTCAGGTTGGCGGTCCCGAACTGCTTGAGCAGACGCATGTTGGCCGCGTCGTCGGTATATATCCAGTCGTCGAGGTCAAAGACCGGACCGCGCCATGTGAAGGTCTCTTCAAACTGCTGACGCGAACCGCGGGGACGGAGCATCTCCTTCGGCTTGTAGCTCGCAATCAGTTTGTCGGCGTAGGTCGCAGTCCCCTGTGAGCAGAGAAACTCGCCGGTCGAGAGGTCGAGCAACGCGACGCCGACAAGTCCGCGGTCTTCTTTCTTGTCGTTACAGAACCAGACGCCCCCGAGATAGTTGTTCTCTTTGGCGTCGAGCGAGGCGTCACCGGTGACGACGCCGGGGGTGACGAGCTCGGTGATTCCGCGCTTCACGAGCTTCTTGGCCAGCTTTGGATCTTCGAGCTGCTCGCAGATGGCGACGCGTTTGCCGGCGCGCACAAGGCGCGGAAGATATGTGTCGAGGGCGTGGTGTGGAAATCCCGCCAGCTCCACAAAGGCGGCGCTACCGTTGGCGCGCCGCGTGAGGGTGATCCCCAAAATCTCGCTGGCTGTGACGGCATCGGCCGAGAAGGTTTCATAAAAGTCTCCTACTCTGAAGAGCAACACCGCGTCGGGGTGCTTCTTCTTCATTTCGAGATATTGTTTCATCAACGGGGTTTCCGCTATCTTGGCCACGTTTCAGGAGATTTTGAGGTTATTGATTCGGTTGATTGATAATGGTTTAACCCTTCGGCAGGGGAATCATGCGCAACATCCAGATCGACATCGAGACGTAGATCAGCAGGCCGACGACGTCGTTGGTGATCTGGATAAAGGGTCCGGTCGCCAGCGCCGGGTTGATCTTCAGCTTTTCGAGCGTCAGGGGGACGAACGTCCCGAAGACTGTCGCGAAGATGACGACACAGAAGAGCGAGGCCGCCACCGCGAAGGCCACGGCATACATATGGGGTTGAGTCAAAAGGACATAGACCAGGACGACCGAGGAGATCACGACCGCGTTCAGAAGCGCGATCAGACACTCGCGCCCGATCTGTTTCCAGGCGTTCTTGATGTCGAGGCGCCCGTTTGCCAGACCCTGGACCACAATCGCCGAGGCCTGCACGCCGACGTTACCGCCCGTGCCGCCGATCAGCGGGATGAAGATTGCCAGCACCGTGACGGCCGCGATCTGAGCCTCGAATCCGGTGAGGATCACCGAGTTGATGATGCCGCCGATGATGCCGATCAACAGCCATGGGATTCGCGCCTTCGTCTGGGCGAAGACGGAGTCGTCGGCATCGACGTCCGACGATATACCCGAGGCCAGCTGATAGTCGCGTTCGCTCTGCTCGCGGACCTCGTCCATCACGTCGTCGACCGTGATCTGGCCGGCGAGGCGCCCGATGCTGTCGACAACCGGCATCGCCACGAGGTCATACTTCTCGAAGTCGATGGCCACTTCGTCGATCGGCGTGTCGGTCTTCACCGAGACGGGATCTTTCTCCATCACATGCTTGATCTTCGAGACCGAAGGGTGGGTGATCAGCATCTTCAGCGGGAGGATTCCGCGGAGGCGGTTGTCGTCGTCGACCACATAGATATAGTAGACCTCGTCGAGATCCTCGGCCTGGCGGCGCATCTCCTTCAGACACTCCGGCATCGACCAGTTTTCGTTGACGGCGATCAGCTCGGTGCCCATCAGACCGCCGGCCGTGTCTTCGTCATACTGCAGAAGGTCGACGATATCGCCCGCCTGCTCGACGTCGTCGATGTGCTGGATCACCTCCTCGCGCTCCTCCTTGTCGAGTTCCTGGATCAGGTCGACGGCGTCGTCGGTGTCCAGAAGGTCGATGAACTCACCGATCTCCTCAGGGTTCATGTTCTCGAGGAGCTTCTTACGGTCCTCCTCGTCGAGTTCCATCAGGACGTCGGCCTTCTTCTCCTTGTCGTCGATCAGGTTGAAGACCCACTCGGCCTGCTTGAGGTTCAGGTCCTGGAAGAGTTCGGCGATATCCGCCGGGTGAAGATCGCGCAGTTCATCGACGGCGGCCGCTCGGTCGTCGTTGTCGATAAGGTTCTGAAACCGTTCGATATCCTGTTCGCTAAATTCCTTCATGGCTCAAAAACTTGAGGTCCCCTCTTCCAACTCGCAAAAGTAGTCAAAAATTTCCTAACAGCCAACACCCGAAGCCCTCCCAACCGTCAGGTTTTTGAAGAGCCCCGAAGCTCAGTAGGGACGCGATTAATCGCGTCCCCCACGACAAAACCGATACCATAGTGGACGCGATTAATCGCGTCCCAATGCTGTTTACTTAAGCCCAAAAGATTAAGCGGACATAGCCAC
>CAZTSQ010000007.1:61911-67176 GCA_964615915.1 uncultured Sangeribacter sp. | reverse complement strand
GTCAGCATCTGAGCGGGGAACTCTTCCTTGGGAACCTGGTCGAGCACCTTGTCGGCGTCGATGAAGACAGCGTGGCCGCCTACGGGGCGCTGGTAGGGGATTCCGTACTCGTCGAGCTTGGCTGCGAGATACTGAACCTGCTTGATGCGGGTTTCGAGCATGTCGAACTCGGTGTTCTCGTCGAGACCGACTGCGAGTGCGGCCATGTCACGGCCGTTCATACCGCCATAGGTAAGGAAGCCTTCGAAGGGGATACAGTATTTCTTAGCACCTTCGTAGATGTCTTCCCAGCGGGTGGCGATGAAACCGCCCATGTTTACGAGACCGTCTTTCTTAGAAGACATGGTCATGCCGTCGGCGAGATCGAACATTTCGCGGCAGATCTCCTTGATTGTCTTGTTCTCGTAACCTTTTTCGCGGGTCTTGATGAAGTAAGCGTTCTCAGCGAAGCGGGCTGAGTCGAAGATCACGCGCTTGTTGAACTTGTCGGCAAGAGCGCGAACGCCGCGGAGGTTCTCCATCGAAACGGGCTGGCCGCCGGCGGTGTTGTTGGTGATAGTGACGATGATGAAGGGGATCTTGTCGGCGTGTTCTTCGAGTTCCTTTTCAAGCTTCTTGATGTCGACATTTCCCTTGAAGTCATATTCGAGCTGGGTGTCTTTGGCTTCGTCGATAGTGCAGTCGATGGCGAATGCCTTGCGGCTCTCGATGTGACCCTTTGTGGTGTCGAAGTGAGAGTTGCCCGGAACGCGGTCGCCTTCCTTCACGAGGTGAGAGAAGAGCACGTTCTCAGCTGCGCGGCCCTGGTGAGTCGGGATCACATAGTCGAAGCCAGTGATGCGCTTGATGGTGTCCTTGAGCTCGAAGAAAGAGCGGGCACCGGCATAAGACTCGTCGCCGGTCATCATTGCGGCCCACTGGCGGTCAGACATGGCGCCTGTGCCGGAGTCGGTCAGACAGTCGATGTAGACGTGGTCGCTGCGGAGCATGAACACGTTGTACTTGGCGTCTTTCAGCCATTTTTCACGTTCTTCGCGGGTAGATTTGTGGATGGGCTCAACCATCTTAATCTTCCATGATTCTGCAAAAGGAATTTCCATGATTTGAATTATGATGTTTGGTTTGGACTTTGTATTAGAACGCTCACGGAAAAGGTGCATATTATTTAGAAATTATAAACACCTCTTTTCCAATGGGCCTTTTTCACGCCCCAAAGTTACACAATTCTCCCGTAATATGCAAAAAATATGTGGAAAATATTTGCGAAAAAATTTCTTCAACCCTTATTCGGCCGACTCTACGGTGTATCCCAGACGGCGCAGTCCCTCGACGAGCCCCTGTTCGCCTGCAAGATGAAGCGCGCCCACGCCGACAAAGACATCCTGCTCGCTCATCATCGCGGGCAGCTGTCGAAGCCAGTCTGCGTTTCTTTGGTCAAGAAGTTTCTCCATGAACTCAGGATTGTCATCCTCTTCGAGCGAGAGCTCCATGAGCCGGTTAAGATCATGGGCGAAATAGGCGTCGTTGATCTCTTTTGTCATCGCGATGCATTTTTCCGGATTTTCGACCAGCTCCACGAGCGACTTGGCCTGTTCGGCGATCGGTGTAGAGGCGAAAAGGATCTGGGCCTGCTGAGCGGGAGTTTCGAAAGCTATAGACTTCTTGCCATTGGCAACTCCTTGCCCACATATGTAGGTATCGAGCTGCTCATTTTGAACGAACTCAGGCATGTTCTTCATCATCGTCATCACACTGATGTTGGTAATCACCAGAAACGGACGGTAAGGTTCCATGGCGGCAACCGGCATCCCGGTAAGCTCGGTGAAGACCTTGTCAACCTTCGCAAGCTGGTCTGGAGTGAGGACTTTCGACAGGGTAGAGTCGGCCGGGGCCAGCATGTACGGAACCATTGCCGATTGCATCTCCATCGGGTTCTGCGTCATGTCAATTTCGGTGACAACAGCCGAGGCGTTCTTGAAGGCATCCATCGCCTTCGGGTTCTCCGTCAGGACTTTCAGCGGCGCCAGATGATGGGTGCCGAAGATGTACGAGGGTTTCTCGAGCCCGTTGCCCGAAACTTTGTAGAATATCTGCGCATTCGCGCACAGACTGCAGAGGATGGCGACTGCCACCAAGAAGATTGTCTTTTTCATTGTGATGGTTGTTTTAGTTTGATTGAGGTGCGGCAATAGACCACCAAATAAGTGTTGGCCTATCCACACCTTATTATATGAGACCTCGGAAAGCCCGGATAGTTTCATCTCATTTGCGTTTGACGTGGATTTTTCGTAAATTTGTCGCCAATGAAGCAGTCAGCCTGCTTCAGAACAGATATGACAATCGATTCAAAGACACTGATAGATAAATTATCCGTACGTTCGGCGACAACCCCGGCCGAAGCCGCTAAACTTCTGGAGGCCTTCACTCGGGTCGTTGCCGACGCGGCATCGACTTACGATTCTGTAGCACTCCCCGGTTTCGGAACGTTCGAAGTCCGTAAGCGGGCCGAGAGAGTGGCCGTTCACCCGGCATCGGGTAAACGGCTGCTGATTCCTCCGAAACTCGCCCTCGTCTTTCGCCCTTCTTCTATCCTCAAGCAAAAAGTCAACGAATGAACAAGAAAATTACCCTCCCGAAAGCAGCGCGACTGATGGCCGACGCGAGCGGACTGACAATCAGACAGTGTGAGGATTTCCTCAAAGGATTGACAGACATCATCACAGAATCGCTCACGGACGCAGAGCCGATCAAAGTCAAGGGTCTCGGAACTTTCAGACTCACGAAGGTCGACGCACGCCGAAGTGTCGACGTGACTTCGGGTGAGCCAGTAGAGATAGCCGAGCACACGAAGGTAGTCTTTGTGCCCTGTAAGGAGCTGGCCACAGAAGTCAACTCACCGTTCGATTTCTTCGAGGCTGTCGAACTCGACGACTCCGTAAGTGAGGAGGAGCTCGATGCGATCGGTACCGACGAAGGTGACGAAGAGGGGGAGACCACCGATGAACCGGAAGACGTTGAGGAACCTCTGGAGGAAAAGAACGGCCTCACTTCCGAAGACGCGACTGAAGAATCAATAGAGGAAGTGGCTGAATCATCGGTCGAGGAAGTACATATTGTCAAAGAGGAACCTCAGGTCCTTGAAAACTCTGAACCTACAGAAAATGTACCGGTCAAGAATAAAAAAAGAGGAGGCACGCTCCGATTCGGGCGAGGATTCCTTATTGGCTTTGTCGTGTGTCTTCTTGCAGTTGCGATAGGTATGGGAGCCGCCTTCGTCTACATGTTACAAAAATATCCGGGCTTCGGAAGTAGCGAAGAACGCGAAGAAATTGTGGCGGTAGCCGTCGTCGAGTCCTCGAGTTTGGAAGCGTCTCAAGATCAGGAGACAACGGAGCCTCAGAAAGATTCAGCTCCCGCCGTCGACAGCCCGGCTGTCACTGAATCTGCCGATGATGTTCCCACATCCGAATCCGACTCACAGAAAGCTGACGAGCCGGTCTATGACACCATATCAAAGACCCGTTATCTGACGACCATGGCCAAGGAGCACTATGGAGACTTCAACCTCTGGCCCTACATATATGAGGAGAACAAGGCCATCCTGGGTCACCCCGACCGTATTCGTCCCGGCACGCGTGTCGTCATCCCCCCTTTGTCCAAATACTGCTCGAAGGTCACACCGGCCGAAATCGAGAAGGCCAAGCGCGAGGGTGCTGAAATCTACGCCCGATACAACAAGTGAAACACAATACCCGGATGCCTTTATGACGTCCGGGTATTTCTATTTCATTTTGTGCCAACTTCTTTTCAGATTCCACATGGCTGGCGAACAAATATACCAGCCAAGTGATATAAAAAAGAATGCGAGATCCATTTTTGGATTTCGCATTCATGGAGGTTCCAACCAGATTCGAACTGGTGTGAACGGTTTTGCAGACCGGTACCTAACCACTCGGACATGGAACCATTAAATCACCTGTCAAAGCCAGATGAGCGTCGGGGACGTTTCCCTTTTGCGAGTGCAAAGTTACGTCATATTTTTCACCTGACCAAATTTTTCGCAAAAATTTTTTTCAACCGCTTCAATTTTGTAATTTTGTAGCGTGAAGAACTATCCCCGCTAAGGGGGATGTTCTCCGTTCGTATGTCAACAGACCGTATTCAATATAATCAGCGCTTCACCTCTCCGCTCTTCACTTCAGTGTGGGTTCCCATTCTGTGGGTCGTTGTCGCGTTGATACCTCTATTTTTCGTCCGCGATTTTCTGCCGGCCAATGAGCTGAGATATATCAGTATTGCCGACGAAGCTATTGCCAACGGTCAGGTGTTCGCCTTCACGAACCAGGGTGTTCCTTACGCTGACAAGCCACCATTATATATGTGGCTCGTGATCGCTGCGCGCTGGATAGCCGGACCCGACTGTCTGTGGATTATCTCCCTCTTTTCTTTGATCCCGGCTGTCGTGATCGCTTTGGTTATGAACCGATGGTGCGAACCGGTGCTGTCGGCGCCGTTCCGGGCTATGGCTACGCTGTTGTTGTTGACTTGCGGGTTGTTTACCGGAATGATGGTCACCCTCAGGATGGACATGCTGATGACCATGTGGATCGTTCTGGCGCTCTACGAGTTCTTCAAATGGACGAAAGGGGAGGAGACTCCCAAGACCAAGTGGCTCTTTCCGATCTACATATTCCTCGCCGTCTTCACCAAGGGGCCGATGGGCTTCCTCATCCCGCTGGTCGGAACGGCCTTCTATCTCTTTGAGGTAGGGCGCTTGAAGACATGGTTTCACTATTGGAACTGGCGAACATGGCTTCTTCTGCTGGGCCTTTGCGCCATCTGGTTCTCCGGTGTCTATATCGACGGGGGCAAGGAGTATCTAGACAATCTCCTGTTCCATCAGACTATGGACCGGGCGGTCAACTCATTCCACCACAAGCGCCCGTTCTACTACTATTTCGTCTCGATGTGGTACACATTCATGCCCTGGGCCTTCCTTGTCTTGGGATGTGTGTTGGTTGCCCTCGTTCGCCGCTCCCTTATCAAGAGTGACCTCGAACTGTTCTTCCTCTCGACAGGGGTTACGACGCTCGCGATGCTCTCGTTCATCAGCGGCAAACTCCAGGTCTATCTTCTCCCGGCCTATCCCTTCTTCGTATACTTCGCCGTCATCCTGATCAGCCGCTACGAAGGTTCACGCTGGCTCAAGGCCGCAGTCGCCGTACCGGCCGCTGTCATTTCAGTCACGATTGCGGTCCTTTGGTA